>CAYOHP010000017.1:0-80617 GCA_964403795.1 uncultured bacterium
CGGGTGAGCGCCGAGGATCCGAGGTCGACGACGGAGGTGATCCCGGCCGAGAGGAGCTCGGGACCCATCCCGGGCGCAGGATGGACGTGGCAGTCCCAGAGGCCGGGGACCAGGCTCGAGCCGTGGGCCGGGAGCAGGGTCTCGCCGGGCCTGGGAGCGAGCCGGGGGGCGATCCGCTCGATGCGGCCGTGGCGGATCCGCACGTCCTGCGGGACACGGGTGCGGGCCCCGGCGAGGCCGGGGATGCGGACGCCGCGGAGGAGCAGAGGGGGCGGATCCTGGGGCGGCTCCGGGAGCGAGGTCCCGGGGGCCGGGTCCGCCTCCGGGGGGAGCGGAGTCGTCGCCTGGAGGACGGGGACCGGGTCGCCCCCCTCGGCGTCGGGTGCCAGGGACAGGACGGCCTCGGAGGGGGCGGCCCCGTGGAGTTCGACGGTCAGGCGGGCGCCGTCCGGAGAGAAGCGCGGCCGCCGGGCCGGACGGGTGGCGAGCGGAGGGGGCAGGTCGAGGGCCCGGCCGGTGCGGGTGCGAAGCCTGAGGGTGGGGTAGCCGGGCTGGCCCGGGGCCTTGCCGACCCAGGCCACCAGATCTCCGCCGGGGGAGGCCGCGCAGTCGAGGACCAGGGCGTCGGCCCGGGCTCCAGCCGCCAGGCAAGGCGGGCGGGACGCGCCCGGCCCGAGGGGACCGGCCGGGACCGGGGACAGCGACAGGATCGGCGCCAGCAGCCCGAAGAGGACCCGGATCCGGGCCGGAGGCCGGACTTGCTTCACTTCCCGACCCGGACGGAGAGGCGGTCGAGACGGATGGCGCGGGCGGAGAAGGTCCCCAGCATGTTGAAGACCTCGACCCGGACCGCGTTGGCGCCCTTCTTCAGGGCCCATCCCGGGAGTCCGTGGAAGAACGGGGGATCGACCTTGAGGTCCCGGCGGACCCCGAAGGAAGTCAGGGTCACGCGGTCGTTGACGGTGAAGCGAAGCCCCATGTCGTCCTTGAACTTCTTCTCGACCCCGATCTCCAACTCGCAGCGCGCGTCGGGCCCCGGTTCCGCGACCAGGTGGATCTCGTAGTCGGCGTGCTGGACGGAGCGTCCCTCCAACGAGACGCTGCCGAACTGGACGGGTCCGGACGGTGTCGCCATCGCCACCTCGGCCGGGGCGGCGATCCCGGTGGTCCTCCGCTCCCAGAAGACCCCGGTGGCCTCGGGAAAGCCGCTCTCGATCTCGAACATCCCCCGGTCCCGGGCCCACCAGGCGATCTCGTAGAGGGTGGACAGGGCCTCGTAGACCCGGCACTTCCGCTCCCAGCCGAGATCGGGGGACTCGATCGCCCAGGGGAGGAGCCGCACGATCTCCTGCAGGGCCGGGTAGCCGGGACCGCGCCCAAGAGCCGTCTCCAGCCGGGCCCGGAAAGCCTGCGCCTTGGTCTTCACCTGCTGGAGGCGACCCGCCTGGTCGACCGACGGCTTGTTGCCCGTGAGCTTGGCCAGGTCGGCGGAGAGATCGGTATCGGAGATGTGGGCCTCGCCGACCAGGGCCGCCAGGTCGAGGCTCCGGGCCTGGTCGAGGAGCCAGCCCAGGCGCTCTTCCAATGCCTTCTGGAGGGGGATCGGCACGATCTCGCCGCTCGGGGTCTCGACCACGACCCTGGCCGGGGCGAAGCTCACCGGCAGGCGGGGAGGCAGGCGGACCGAGAACCGGTTCCCCTCGCCCGCCTCGAACGCCAGGTCGTCGCCGCCCCCGGGACCGGCCAGCTGGAGCACCAGACCCGCAGGCCGGTCGAGACGGACACGGAGTTCGGGTCCCTCCGGTCCCGCCGCCACCTCGAGGTCGACCAGCCGGAGCCGGTCGATCTCGACCGGGCGCGGCTCCGAGACCGTGCCGTCGGGGAGTCGGAAACGGAACTCGACCCGGGATCCCGGTGCGAACCCGTCCGCCTCGACCCTGTGGGTGCGGGTCGGCCGGTCGGAGGCCGCGGCCACTTCCCGCCATTCCCCCCCGCCCGGCTCCCTCACCTCGATGCGACCGATCGAGCGGGCCGTGGTCGTCCACTCGACCGCGAAGCCTGCCAGCCCAGGGACCACCCGGATCTCCTGGGGCACCGAGTTCCCGAAGCCCGGCATGAAGAAGCCGGCGGCCACCAGCACCGCCAGCCCCAGGGCGATCAGCGGCGCCCGCCAGGGACGACCATCCACGGTCTGCACCGGGATCGCCCCGGTCCGGAAGCCTGCCCCCGAGGCGGTGACCGAGCCGGGCCCGGGGAGCCGGCGCGGCTCGCTGGCCCCCAGGGGCCGCGGCGACGGGGTCGCGGCCCTGGCGGGATCGGTCCGGGACCCCATCGGGCCGACCGGTGCCGTGGTCTCGGCCCCGGAACCCGGCCCGGGTGCGCTGCCGGTGGAGCGGGCCACCGGCTGGCCCCGGCGGATCCTCTCCAGGTCCCGCACCAGGTCGGCCGCCCGGGGATAGCGTGCCTCCGGCTCGGTGGCCAGCAGGTTCCCGAGGGTGGCGGCCCAGGCGGGCGGGAGGCCGGGGACCGCATCCTCGATGGGCGGGAAATCCCCGGAGAGGCAACGGGTGGCCACCTCCATGATGTCCTTGCCCCGCTGGGCCTGCTTCCCGGAGAGGGCCTCGTAGAGGATAAGGCCCGTCTGGTAGAGGTCGGAGGCCGGTCCCACTTGGGAACCCCGCACCATCTCCGGCGACATGTAGAGCGGGGTCCCGACCAGGGCCCCGGTGGCCGTCAGCTGGGTCCGGTTGGAGGCGAGTACCAGGCCGAAATCCATGAGGACCGGGTGGGGACCCGGCTTCACGATCACGTTCGAGGGCTTCAGGTCCCGGTGCACCAGGTCGCGGGTGTGGACGTAGTCGAGGGCCTTGGCGATCCCCAGACCGATCATGAGCGCCTCGGGGAGCGGGAGGGTGCGACCCCCCTCGAGCAGTTTCTCCAGGTCGGGATGGGCGAGGAAGTCCATGGCGTACCAGGGACGGTCCTCGTGGGTACCGTGTCCGTGCATCCTCACCACGTGGGGATGATCCAGATCCCGCATGATCTGGACTTCTCGCTCGAAGCGACGCAGGAACTCCGCCTGGGTCGCGACCTCGACCGGGAGGAACTTGACCGCTACCGGCTCGCCCCGGGCCTCGTCCAGGGCCAGGTAGACCGCCGCCATGCCGCCCTGGCCGACCTTCTTCTCGATCCGGAACCGCCCGGCCACCAGCTGGCCCGGCAGGGGATCTTGGGCGGCGGGTCCCTCCCGCATGGGGTCCTCCTAGGCGCCTGGGCCAGGGTACCCCCTCGCTGCACCGGGCGCCGAGCCGGTCGAGGTCCGGTCAGGAACCAGGCTCGCCGGTCGCCGGGAGCCCGGACGGGACCGGCGGCTCGGAGGGCGCCGGGAGCTCGGAGGGATCGCAGAGGGTCACGAACAGGCGGGTACCCGAGACGGCCGCCACGGGCAGCACCAGGAACCCCATGAGCGGCACCATGCAGACCAGGTAGACGGCAGCCCCGAAGCCGAAGACCGCTCCCCTGCGACGCTGGAGCCAGGCCCGCCGCTGGGTCAGGCTCCAGCCGGCCCTGGACATCGGGAGGTCCAGGAACTCGGCGGCCAGGTACCAGATGGCGAAGTAGGAGTTGATCACGGTCACCGCCACGCCGCCGATCACCGGGACGATCAGGAGCGGCAGGGTCGCCACGAACAGGGTCGCCACCACCGTGAGCTTGAGGCAGGCCTGGACCACCGTGCGGGTGGCGTCCTCCATGAGCGCGCCCAGCGAGAACGGTCGCCCCAGGCTGCGCCCCAGTTCCAGGTTCTCGACCTTCTCGGAGAGGAGATCGAGGAAGGGGGCCGCGATCACGCTGCCGACCGCGGTGAAGGAGAGGGCCCCGACGACCGCCAACAGCAGGAGCGAGAGGAGCCAGACCAGCCAGCCCAGGAAGGGCCGGAGCACCGGTTCGACCCAGGACAACCACCAGGGGAAGGTGGTGGGCGTGAGCCAGCCGACCAGGACCGGCAGGACGTAGGCCACGGCCAGCCCGCCCAGGAACACGTAGAGCAACAGGTTCACGATCAGGGGTGCGGCCGCGAACGGCCACAGGTTGCGGTGCCCGAACAGGTACCAGGCGCCGGCAGGCAGGGCCGACAGACCGGTGGTGGCACTGGCGATCGCCCTCGCTCCCTTGACCACCACGCGTTCCTCCTGCGTCCCGAGGGCGAGCTCGCTCCCCTCACCCATCGAATCCTCCCCCATGCCGGGCCGTGGCGTCGATCCCGAACCGCTCCAGGCCGAACAGGGAGATCGCGGTGCGGGTGGTGGCGAGGTCGACCTCCCGGGGGTCGAGGCCCTTGCACCGGGCGATCAGGTCGCGGGAGAGCCCGAGGTTCGCGGGCTCGTTGCGCTCGCCCCGGACCGGTCCGAGCACCGGGGCATCGGTCTCCAGCAACAGTGCCTCCAGGGGGAGACGCTCGATCAGGCGGGCCGCCTGCTCCGAGCGGATCGAGGAAGGCGTGATCGAGAAGCGGTAGCCGTGGCGCTCCCAGGCCTCGGTGGCGAGCGAGACCTTGCCGTCGAAGGCGTGCATGAGGACCCGTTCGGCTCCGGCCCCGGCCAGCACCTCCAGGGTCCGGCGGGCCGCCCCCCGGGAGTGGACGTTCAGGGCCAGGCCGAGCTCCCGGGACAGGGCCGCGAACCCGGCGAGGACCTCCTCCTGGCGGGTCCGGCGCTCCGGATCCTTGGTGTACCAGTGGTCGAGCCCCACTTCGCCGATCGCCGCCAGACCCGGGGCGGAGGCCCGGATCCGCTCGAAAACCGCCTCGAGATCGCCCCGGGGGGGCAGAGGCAGCGAGTCGGCGAGGCGGTCGGGGTGGTATCCGAAACAGGGGAGGAGGCGAGGCCAGCGCTCGTCCCGGAGCCCGGCGAGCGATCCGACCCGATCGTCGTCACCGGCATCCTCGCCGACCACCAGGATGGCAGCCACTCCGGCCTCCCTGGCCCGGACCAGCACCTCGGTGCGGTCGACCTCGAAGGCCGGACCGTGGACGTGCGAATGGCAGTCGATCATCCCGGCCCAGGGTACCCCGGGCCATTCCCGGGCCTCCCGGGTGCGAGCGGGTCCATGGCACCCTGGGAGCGACCCGGAACGAGAGGCTCGAGTGTCCCGTCCCCCCCAGGATCCGTCGCCCCCGGCCATGAGCGGGGCCCGGCTCGACGAACTCCTCGAGGACGAGGACATGGAGACCTCCGTGACCCTGGTCCGGAAGTCGACGCCTCCGGCCACCGAGGCTCCGGTCCCGGCTCGCTCGCATCCCCCCGAACCGGCGACGCCCGTGGCGGAGGACCCGATTCCGACTCCGGTCCCGGCTCCGGCCCAGGCCGCCAGCCCGGAACCGACATCCGGATCCGCTCCCCTCCCGGAGCCCCCGAGCCCGGCTCCGCCTCCCGAGCCCGCGGCACCGCCGGCGCGGGGACCGATCCGCTCGCCGATCCCCGGCTACGAGGTCCTCGAGGAGCTGGGGCGGGGCGGCATGGCGATGGTCTTCCGGGCCCGTCAGACTTCGCTCGACCGGCAGGTAGCGCTGAAGGTGCTCTCCCCGCTGCTGGGGGAGGACGAACCCTTCGTCCGCCGATTCGAGCGGGAGGCGAAGATCCTGGCGGCCCTCGACCACAAGAACGTGGTCCGGGTCTTCGACCGGGGTCGCACCGGTGACCGCTGCTTCTATGCCATGGAACTGGTCGACGGTCGGAGCCTGCGGGAGATCCTCGACTCGCGTCAGGGGCCGCTGCCCCCGGCCGAGGCCCTCGGCCTGATGCTGCAGCTCGCCGAGGCCCTGGCCTACGTCCACTCCCAAGGCGCGCTCCACCGGGACGTGAAGCCCGCCAACCTGCTGGTCACCGAGGACGGGATCGCCAAGCTCGCCGACTTCGGCCTGGTGGTCGATTCCGACCGGCTCCGCGACAACCTCACCCGCACCGGGGTCGGACTCGGCACCCTCGACTACATGCCGATCGAACAGCGGCAGGACGCCCGCTCGGTGGACCAGCGGGCCGACGTGTACGCCTTCGGGGTGACCCTGTACGAGACCCTGGTCGGCCACGTCCCTTCGATCGAGTACGCGGCCCCCAGCCGGAAGATCGAGGGCCTCGACCCGCGGCTCGACACCCTGCTGGACGGATGCCTGGCGATGCGTCCGGAGAACCGCCTGCCTTCGATGGAGCCGGTCCTCGCGGTGCTGCGGGACCTCGTCCGGTCGCCGGAGGCGGGCCGAGCGGCGCAGGGCAAGGAGCCCGAACCCACCCTGCACATTCCCCTGATCGAAGCCCAGGGAGGTCTCGAGGGGCCGGGCAAGGCTGGCAGCCTTCCCCCTGCCCGGAACCCGTCCTCACCGCCGGTCCGGCAGGCGGAGACGAAGCCCGCACCCGCGGCGCCTCGCGCCGAGAACCGGCTCCGCAAGGGGATCGACGAGCCCGCACCGGCAGTGCCTCGAGCATCCGGCAGCATCCAGGGATTGGCAGTGGCCCTGGTGTCGATCGTGTTGGCCCTGGTCGGGTTCCTGCTGGTCGGACGCTGAGGCGGACCAGGAGGCCGATCGCGGCGACCGGGCGGAGCGCTCGTCCCGGCAGCGACTACTTCAAGTAGGTGTCGAGGAACGTGATGGTGGCCGCCACCTCGTCCGCCATGAACTTCTCGTCGGGCTCGTGGGCGAGATCCGGGTAGATCTTGATGTCCACCGTGACCCCGGCGCCCTTCAGCTTGTCGCCGTAGGTCGTGCTCTGCTGGTAGGGGACCACCGGATCCTGCTGTCCGTGGCGGATCAGGTGCGGGGGATCGCCGCCGTCGACGTAGTCGAAGGGCGAGATGGCTCCCTGGCTCTGGAGGAACTGGGAGGCCAGGTCGGGGGGGAAGCCGCCGCCGCCCCGGTGCTCGGTGAAGGTGGCGAAGTTGGTCGGTCCGGCCCAGTCGACCACCGCCTGCACCGCAGGCGAGGTCCCGCTGCCGCCGCCCTCGCTGCCGAGCTTGCCCACGTTGCCGGTGGAGCCGACCGTGGCCGAGAGGTAGCCTCCGGCCGAGGCGCCCACCGCCGCGAACTTGGCGGCATCGAGGTTCCACTTGCCGGCGTTGTCCTTGAGCCAGCGCACCGCCTTGCGGGCGTCATAGGCAGCCTTGGCGATCTCGGCGACCTTCTCGATCGGGTTCGAGCCGCCCAGGGCGTCGCCGGCCAGCAGGTAGTAGTTGGCGCTGGCCAGGGCGTAGCCCTTTTCGAGCACCGGGAAGAAGGTCTTCACGTCCTTCTTGTCGCCCCGGTAGAAGCCGCCTCCGTGGAAGAACACGATCACCGGGATGGGACCGGCCGGAGGGGTCGAGGGAAGGTAGAGGTCGAGGACCTGGCGGGCGTGGTCGGTGCCGTACTTGAGGTCGGCCCGATCGCCCAGGCTGGCGGCGGGATCGCTGGCCGGCGGGGTGGTCGGAGGCGGGGTGGTCCCGTCGGGGTTGGTCAGGTCCGGGACGTTCTCGCCACCGCCCGAGGGCGGGGGTGCATCGCCCTGGGGATCGCCCGATCCTGATCCGGTTCCCGGGGTGCCCTGCCCGTCGGTACCAGTACCGGTACCGGTACCGGTTCCCGTTCCGTCCCCCTCAGGCCTCGGATTGGAGGCAGAGCCCGGATCTCCAGCCCCTCCGCCCGAAGTCGATCCACCGTTGGCTCCGGCCGCGGCCGCGGCGGCCGCCTTGGCAGCCTCGTCGGCCGCTCGCTGGGCCGCCTGGACCCGCTCGACCTCCTGGGCCGCGATCGTGGAGGCGGAGCCGGGATCGCCCGCCACCAGCAGGCCCGCCTCGGCACCGTGGGCGACCATGTAGGCGATGGCGGACGCCGGGACCGAGTCGGCCCGGCTCGAACGCACCATCTGGGTGCCGGGTTCGAGGCTGACGACGTGACCCGAGTCGTCCCACTGCGTCCCCCGGGACGCTTCCTCGGCCTTCCAGGCATCCCAGAGGGCCCGGAGCGGTCCGGTCACGGCCGCCCAGTTGGAGGCATCGTGGACCGGTCGGACCGTGGTCCCCGGATCCGCCGAGCCCGGGGTGGTGGAACCCGGGCCCGGTCCCGAGGCGGGGACGGAGGAGGTCGGCTGGGGTGACGCCACCGGTGACGGGGTCGGGGAAGGCGTGGGGGCCACCGTGGTGGGCGTGGAGGACGTGGGGGCGCCGCCGCTCGACTCGGGCGAAGGGGTGGGATTGGGCGTCTGGGCCCAGAGGGAGGCGCCAGGCAGCGCCAGGAGCAGGATTCCGAGCCCCAGGAGCCCGGGGAGTCCCGGGATGAAACCGCTCGCGCCGCGACCGTTCATGACCCTCCGACCGCTCTCCACATGGTAAGGACGTCGGATCGGGACGGAAGGATAGATCGCTTCAGACCAGGACCTTCAGATAGGTCACCTTGCCGTCCCCCGGCGCATAGTAGTCGACCAGGTGGGCTGCCTCGGAGTAACCGGCCCGGAGATAGAACTGGCGGGTGGAGAGGTACTGGGGTCGACCCGCGGTGTCGGCGTAGAGGCGGGTTCCTCCCCGGCGCCGGACGTCCTCCTCGACCGCCGCCACGATCCGCTTGCCGAGGCCGGTACCCCGCCGCGAGTCGTCGACCACGATCCAGTAGAGGTCCCAGCTCGACTGCGTGGCCGGGACGGGGCCATAGCAGGCATAGCCGACGGTTCCGGTCTCGTCCTCCGCCATCAGGAACCAGTAGCCGCTCGCCTCCTCCCCGGTGCGCAACGCGGTCTCGGCCAGCTCCAGCGCGATCCCGACCTCCTCGGGGGAGAAGTAGCCGCTCGACTCGACCAGCCGGCGCAGCGGTCCCAGGTCCCGGGTCTCGACACCTCTCCGGATCCTCAGCTCGCCGGGCACGTCCGCCATCCTTCCGCGGCTCCGCCCGGAGCGGTCGCCGCCTCCACGATCCGACCCACCGCATCCCGGTACGGGATTCCCGCCCTCTCCAGGGCCGCCGCGAACCCGGCATCGGGGGAGAGACAGGGGTTGGTGTTCAGTTCCAGCACCCACGGGTTCCCCGCCTCGTCCACCCGGAAGTCGACCCGCACGTAGCCGCCCGCCCCGAAGGCCGTCCAGGTCTTCCGGGCCAGCTCGGCCACCCGGACCAGGAGGGGATGGTCCGCCGACTCCCGGGGAGGCACCCGACAGGTCCGCTGGTACTCGGGGCTGTCCGGATCCCACTTGGCCTTGTAGTCGACGATCCGGGGTTCTCCCGGTGCGAAGTCCTCGAAGGCGATCTCGGCGATCGGGAGGACCTCGGGACCGGCCGGACCCGCCAACACCGCCACGTTGAACTCCCGCCCCTCGATATAGGCCTCGGCCAGGAACTCGCCCCCGAACCGCGCCTCCCGATCGGCCAGGGTCCCCGGCACGTCCCCGGCCTCGACCACCGACCCGGCGTCGAGCCCGATCGAGGCATGCTCCCAGACCGATTTCACGATGAAGCGGCCGTCCCGGGTCCCCGGCGTCCACGGCCTGGGGGTCGGGATCCCGGAGGCCTGCATCCAGCGCTTCGCCAGGCGCTTGTTGGCGGAGAGGAAGGTGGCCTCCGACCCGGAGCCGGTGAACGGCACCCCCAGGCTCTCGAGCACACCCGGGACCAGGTGGACCAGGGACCCCTTCCCGGAGAGCGACTCCACCAGGTTGAAGACCAGATCGGGTCGGTCCTCCCGCAGCCTGGCGGCGAGCGCTCCCAGGTCGAGGTCGCAGGGCAGGGCTTCGATCTCCCAGCCGGAGGCGGAGAGGGCTTCGCCCACCGCCTCCACCTGGTCGAGGACGTCGGCCTCGTCGGGGCTGGCGCCGGCGGCGATCGCCTGATGGGTCAGGAAGCAGCGCATGCCGAGGTCCGGCACGACCCGTGGGAGCGGACCCTCCGGGCCGCGCTCTCGACGATGCGACGGATCAGCTCCGGGTACTCCATCCCGGCCAGCCGGGCCAGGATCGAGAGGTCGCTGATGGTGGGGTTCAGCCCTGCCAGGGGATTGGCCTCGATGAACGAGGGCTGCCCCCGGTCGTCGCTGCGGACGTCGACCCTGCCCCCGTCCCGGCAGTCGAGCAGGCGGTAGCTCCGCAGCGCCACGTCGGCGGCCTCCATGGCCTCGGCGTCGCGGGCCAGCTTGTACTCGACCCGACCCTCGAAGCTCTGCTTGTTCTCGTAGGTATAGCCCTCGGCTTCCGCCTTGCCGGTGAGGGACACCTCGAGGACTCCCACCACCTCGGCCCGGTCGCCGGTGCCGACGATCCCGACCGTGAACTCGCGCCCGGGCAGATAGCGCTCCACCAGCACCGGCTGGCGGTAGGTGGCGAGGAGATCCTGGACCACCGGCGCCAGGCCGCTCCTCTCCTTGATCAGGGACCGGGCCGAGACCCCCCGGCTGGTCCCCTCGGCCACCGGCTTCACGAACAGCGGACACGGGAGGTCGATCCGGGCCAGGTCCTCCATGCGGGCGACCAGGCCGAAGGCCGCGGTCGGCACTCCCCCGGCCGCCACCACATGCTTGGCGAGCCGCTTGTCGAGGCAGATCGCCAGGGCCAGGGGGTCGGCGAAGGTGTAGGGGATCTCGTAGACGTCGAGGATCGCCGGCACCTGGGACTCCCGGGCCGCGCCCTCGAGTCCTTCGGCGATGTTGAAGACGAGGTCCCAGCGCTCGCCGGCGGCCAGCCGGGAGACGAGCGCCGGAGCCCGCCCGATCCGCACCACCTCATGGCCGAGCGACTCGAGAGCCCCGGCGATCCCGTCGATGGTGTCCTCGCGGTCGAACTCGGCGATCCGCTCCTCGTCGAACCCGAGCGCCCGGTACTCGCTCTTCAGGTCGTAGGTGAACCCGATCCGCATGGCAGGCCTCCCGATGGGGTCCGGATCAGACGTCGAGCGGGGCCTCGGCGACCGGGTCCCGGTAGCGGTAGGTGTTGCCCTCGAAGTTCCGGAGCACCCAGTCGTCCCCGTCGCGGCCTTCGACGTAGCGGGGCTGGACCGGGATCTTGCCGCCGCCGCCGGGGGCGTCGACCGCGTAGGTCCAGACCGCGTACCCGGTGGTGTGGCCCCGGAGCCCCTCGATGATCTCGAGCCCCTTGGAGACCGAGGTCCGGAAGTGGGCCGACCCGGTGATCGGATCGCACTGGTAGAGGTAGTAGGGACGGACCCGCATCAGGAGCAGCTTGTGGCTGAGCAGCTTGATGGTCTCGACGTCGTCGTTGACGCCCTTCAGGAGCACCGCATGGGCCCCCATGGGGATCCCGGCGTCGGCGAGCATCTGGCAGGCCCGGAACGACTCGGGGGTGCACTCCTCGGGATGGAGGTAGTGGACGCTCATCCACAGCGGATGGTGCTTCCGCAGCATGGCCACCAGCTCGGGGGTGATCCGCTGCGGAAGGACCGCAGGCATCTTGGTGCCGATGCGGACGAACTCGACGTGCGGGATGGAGCGCAGCTCGGTGAGGATCCAGTCGAGCTTGTCGTCGGACAGCGAGAGCGGGTCGCCGCCCGAGAGCAGCACGTCCCGGATGGTCGGGGTGTTGCGGATGTAGTCGATGGCCTTGGAGAGGCGGTCCTTGCTGGCGCTCATCTCGCCCTGGCCGACCACCCGGGAGCGGGTGCAGTAGCGGCAGTAGGTGCTGCAGAAGTCGAGCACCAGGAAGAGCACCCGGTCGGGGTAGCGATGGACGATTCCATCCACCGGGCTGTCATGGTCCTCGGAGAGCGGGTCGATGCTCTCGCCGGCCGCATGCAGGAACTCGCCGGTGGAAGGCACCACGGTGCGCCGGATTGGGTGGGCAGGATCCTCGGGGTCCAGCAGGCTCATGTAATAGGGGGTGATGGCGACCGGGAGATTGGTGGCGCCGCGCTCGGCGGCGGACCGTTCGTCCGGTGAGAGGGTCAGCGCGGCTTCGAGCTGTTCGAGGCGCTGGTAGCGGTTGCGGACCTGCCACTTCCAGTCGTTCCAGGTGGCATCGTCGACCTGGGGGAAGTGCCGCTGGCGGAATCGCCGGGTCCGCTCGGTGGTGTCGGCCCTCAGCTCCTGGAGGAGGGGAACCGTCCGTCGGTGGGTAGGGCGGAGAGGGGTGGGAGTCGCCCCGCTGGTGCGGGGCTCGGGAGCCGGAGGCTCGGTCTCCTCGACGGAACGGGACTTCTGGGGGGCAGCGACATCGGCGGGGGATGGCACCTTGGACGCTCCAAAGATCGAGAGCTCCGCATCCGGCGGAGGCGTTTTCGCGACGAGCATTTCGTCGGGTGCGGGAGTTTGTGTCATGCATTCGCGACTGTCAACACCCTACGGGACGGAATTCGTGCGATTAGTCGTTCAGCGCGCCCAGGCGCGAAAGCGCGCCAGCTCCTCGGGGGTGAATCCGTGGTCGAGGTTGCGGGCATCGGCCGCGAACCCCAGGAGCCTGGACGCAAGTTCGGCGCGCGACGCCGGACGCAGCGTCTCGATCCGGTCCAGCCTCTCCAGGACCGCTGGGCGCAGACCTCGGGTGTCCCGTTCGGCAGCCATCCGGTGCAGCCGCCGGAGCAGGGCGAGTTCCGAGAGAAGGTCGTCGAGCTCCCCAGGTCGGGACCCGGTAACCCGATCCCAGATCGAGATCTCCCGGGAGTACAACCCTTCGAGGTCCAGGGAATCGCGCAGCCAGGCGGTCTCGCTCCGATCCCGAAGGCACATGCGCCGGACCCAGAGTTGCATGGCGATGGTTTCGGCTTCGCGGCAGGCTCCGAGGCGGCCCGCGAGGTGAGGACCCAGGAGGGTGTCGGGATCCACCGTGGCGAAGGCCCCGAACCAGCCCTCGGGGAGCTGTTCGTGAGCCACCATCCACAGCGCCACGGTACGCTCCATGTCCGGCTCCCCGGCCCGTAGTCCGGCTCCCAGGGCCACCACGGTCCGGACCTGCGCCCGGTGGGCGACGGCCAGGTCGGCGGCCGCCCGGGCCCGCCACTCGGGGGCCCGGGCCGCGATCGAGAGGGCCCGGAGCAGCTCCCGGGCCCCGGACTCGCTGAAGGAGAGCAGCCGGCCGGTTCCCTCCGGAAACCATCGTGCGGGATCGGCCGCGATCCTGGCCTCGACGGCCTCGACCTCGACCCGGATCGTCTCGAGCTCCTCCACCACCCGCCCGGACCATCCCGCGAAGGGCCGGTCAAGGTCGAGGACACGGCCCCGCACCGACTTCCGGAGGGCTCGAGCCAGGCCTTCCCCCACCCGGATCGGGGCCGGAGCGGGCCCCGCCGCGGCGAGGATCCCGGCCAGCGAGGGGAGACCCTCTCCGACCAGCCTCCGGTCCAGCTCTTCGACCTCCTTCCGGGGGGAAGGAACCGGACGGGCCGTCGCCGCCCAGCCGACGTACTCGGCCAGGGCCGGCAGCCGGGAGACCGTGAACCCGAAACGCAGGGGATCGGGATCGAGGAGCGGCGGATCCCGATCGTCCTCCCGGTCGGTGGAAGGCTGGTAGACCCGGCCCGTCCCATCGATCCGCGAGGCCTGGGCCCGGTCGAGGTCTTCCGCCAGCCGCTCCGCCAGGCCCGGGGGAAGGCCGCCCGCGCGCCCCTGGGCGGCCTCCGGTGGCGGCCTCGTCGGCCCCTCCGGTACGGGGTGGTTCGGCGCCTTCGGGGAACCCGGGGTCCGGACCAGGGCCAGGGCAGCAAGCGCACCTCCGACCGCGACCAGCACCATCGAGAAGCCGAGGCGCCTCCGGTGGGCAGCCCGCCGACCCGAGGAGCCGGTGCCCCGGCCCCGGGGAGGCGGGGCGGGCAGCTTGGGAGGCGTCACCCGCTCGGGACGGGTCTGACCGGGGGTCAGCATGGTCCGGCCCGGGTCGTCCCGAGGGGCAGCTACCGGGGTGGGAAGAGGCGGGACCGAAACCAGGGCAGCCTCGAGGCTCGCTGCGAACGAAGCACCGGACTCGGGGCGCCGGGCCGGGTCACGGGCCAGGGCCCGGGCCAGCAGGGCGTCGAGCGGGCCCGGGAGACCCGGCCGCAGCCGGGAGGCGGGAGCCGGGTCCGTCCGCAGCATCTCCTCCAGGGTCTCGTCGGGCGGACCCAGCCGGGGCGGGCGCCCGGTCAGCATCTCGTAGGCGACCGCCCCCAGCGCATGGAGGTCGCAGGCCCGGGTCGCCCTCCCTCCACCCAGGTACTCCGGCGCCATGTAGGCGGGAGTACCCAGGATCCAGCCTTCCTCCGTGAGGGTTCCACCCTGCTCCGGCCGGGCCAGACCGAAGTCGAGCAGACGGAGGCTGCCGTCCCGCTCGACCATGACGTTGGCCGGCTTCAGGTCCCGGTGGACCAGGCCGGCGGCGTGGAGGGCGTCCAGCCCCTCGCCCAGATCGCGGCACCAGGCCACCACCCGACCGAAGTCGGGAAGACCCCGGGCGAGCACCTCTTCGAGCGGCCATCCCGACACGAACTCGTAGACCAGGGCCAGGTCCCCGGAACGCCTGCGGAACAGACCCAGGAACCGGACCAGTCTCGGGTGGCGGATCGCGGCGAGGAGCTCGGCTTCGCGCCCGATCCGCGCCGCCTGTTCGGGGGAGACCTCGTGGGGGATCTTGACGGCCACCGGAGCGCCCGTGTCCCGGAGCAAGCCCCGGAAGACCGCGCCGAAGGCACCGCGACCGACCTCGGCCTCGACCCGGCAGGCCTCCTCGAGGAGCGGGAGACTTCCCGCCGTGGACATCCCGGCCCTCCCGTCCCTCCCCGCAGTGTGGCTCCCGGAGGGCGGTGGACGCCAGCGGCGGAAGCGCTCCCGGGAACCGCGGCCGGTCAGCCGCCCGATTCCGGGATCCAGCCGGCGAGCGGTTCCCGGTGGGCCAGCCAGGCCGGGGAGGGAGGTTGGAAGGCGGCCAGGATCCCGCCCACGATGGCGGTCGTGGTGTCCCGGTCGCCCCAGGCCGAGACCATGGTCCAGAGGCCGTCCTCGAGCGTCCCGGCGTGGCGATGGGCGACCCAGAGCGTGATCGGAACGGTATCGGCAGCCGAGATCCGTTCTCCGTTCCCGAGCCGGGCGACCGCCGAGGCCACCGGTGCGTCGCGGGGAACGGTAGCGGCGCGGGCGATCCCGTCCCGGACCTCTCCGGGAGGTACCCGGGCCAGGACCTCGGGGAAGAGCCGAGCCCGGAAGGCCTCGGGATCCTCCCGGCACTGCCAGGCGAGGGCGGTGGCCACGGCCGCGGCGATGGCCCCGGCCACGCCCTCGGGGTGGGCGTGGGTCACCCGGGCGCTGGCCTCGGCCTCCGGGACCAGGCGATCCAGGTCGTCGCAGAAGTAGGCGCCGAGCGGGGCCACCCGCATCGCCCCTCCGTTTCCGTAGGAGCCTCCCCCGCGGAACAGTCCGGTCGAGTGGCGGCGCCAGTCGCCGGACACGGCCACCGCCTGGAGGACCTGGTGGGCACCGGACCCGTAGCCGCGGGCGGGATCCCGCCGGTAGATGCGCACGAAGCGGTCGGCGAGTTCGTCGGGATCGATCCTTCCCTTCGCGGCCAGCACCTGGAACACGGCACAGCCCATGGCGGTGTCGTCGGTCCAGCGCCAGGTGCCTGCGGGGAGTTCCCGCCGGGCCACCCGGGCCTCGGCCTGGCCCCGATCGCCGAAGAACCGTTCGCCGAAGGCATCGCCGACCGAGAGCCCGTCCAGGGCGATCCTGGCCCTTGCCAGACGCTCGGCATGGTCGCTGGGGAGGAGCATCGGAGCCTCCTTCCGGTTCGGGCCTCCAGGGAGTTTCGTGTAGAGAGTACACCTAGATTGGCCCAGGGCCACTTCCTCGGGATAGTCTCTCGGTCTCCGGCCGCGCCCTTGGGGGAGGCTCCGGTCCCGAGGGAAGGAACGGTCCATGATCGTCGGCGTGATCGGTTCGGGGTCGATCGGCCCGGACCTGGCTTACGGCTTCGCTTCCGCCCTGGGCCAGAAGCCCGGCGCCAAGGTCTTCCTGCATGACATCTCCCAGGCTGCACTCGACGCCGGGATGGCCAGGATCCGCGGCTACGTCCAGAAGGGCGTGGCCAAGGGCAAGCTCTCGCCGAAAGCCGCGGCCGCGGTGGAGGCCGCCCTGGTCCCCACCCTGGCGGTCGGCGATCTGGCCGGATGCGAGTACGTGCTCGAGGCCGCCAGCGAGGACCTGGGCGTGAAGCGGAAGATCCTGGCGAGCCTCGAGGCGGTGGTCGGTCCCGACTGCCTGATCGGCTTCGCCACCTCGGGGATCCCCCGCCGACAGATCGCAGCCGGCGCCCGGAAGCCGGAACGCTGCTTCGTGAACCACCCCTTCTTCCCGGCCTGGCGCTCGCTGCCGATCGAGGTGGTGCCCTCGGGCGACGCCGCACTCGGGGCAAGGATGCTCTCGACCCTGCGCCGACTCGGGAAGGTCCCGGTGGAGACCGCCGACGTGGAGTGCTTCGCGGCCGACGACATCTTCTGCAACTACATCTGCGAGGCGGCCCGCATCGTCGAGGAGGGGCTGGCGACCCCGGCCCAGGTCGATGCCATCGTCGACGGGGCCATCGGGGGCGGCGGACCCTTCGCGGTGATGGACGGTACCCGCGGCAACCTGCTCACGGTCCACTGCCAGGAACTGATGCGCGAGGCCTCCACCGGATCCCCCTGGTTCAAGGCCCCGGCGATCCTCTCGAAGCAGGGCGACAAGCCATGGTTTCCCAAGGGGCAGCCCGCCGACGGCACCCATGACGCGGACTTGGCAGAGCGCGTCATGGACCGGATCCTGGCGGTGTTGCTGGGCCGCACCGGGTTCGTGGTGGACCGGGGGATCTGTGCGCCCGACGACCTCGACTGGCTGACCCGCATGGCGCTGGGGTTCAGGAAGGGCCTGCTCTCGGTGGCCGCGGAACTCGGCGCCGCCAGGGTGGCGGATCTCTGTACCCGGTATGCCGGGAACAACCCGGGGTTCGAGGTCCCGGCTTCGATCGCCGGGCGCCGGCTCCCGGCCTTCCACCGGAACATCCGGGTGGAGAAGGACGGGGAACTCGCGGTGGTCCGGGTGTTCCGGCCCGAGGTGCGCAACGCCCTCTCCGGCGAGACCATGGCGGAGATCGACGCCGCCGTCGCCACCTTGGCCGACGACAAGAAGATCCGCGGCATCGTGCTGACGAGCACCGACGGGGCCTTGGCCGGGGCCGACATCGGGGGCCTGGCCGCCCTTCCCGACCGGGAGTCCTGCCGGCAGATGTGCCGGCGAGGCTACGCGGTGCTGGCCCGGATCGAGGGGTGCCGCAAGCCGGTGGTGGCTGCGGTCGACGGGCCGGTCCTGGGCGGGGGTGCCGAGATCTCGATGGCCTGCCACGCCCGGGTGGTGGGCAAGTCGCTGATGCTGGGCCAGCCCGAGGTGAACCTGGGGATCATCCCCGGGTACGGAGGCACCCAGCGGCTGCCTCGCCTGGTCGGGGTGGAGAGGGCATTGGACCTGCTGCGCACCGCCAGGTCGGTGGGCGCCAAGGAGGCGTGCGCCTGGGGCTGGGCCACAGGGGAACCGGTCGACGACCCGGTGGCCGCGGCCAAGGCGCTCGTAAGGGAGCACCTGGACGGCCGCGCCAAGCTGGCCCCGGTGGACCCGAGACCGGTGGCGGTCCCCGCCAAGCTCGCCGGGGTCGACCTCGGCCACCACTCGCGGGCGATCGACGCCATCCTGGTCGACGTGGTGCGCACCGGGCTGGCCCGGCACCTCGCCGACGGGCTCGAGATCGAGGCCGAGGGTTTCGCCCGCTGCAAGGACACCGTGGACATGGACATCGGGATGAAGAACTTCCTGGCGAACGGGCCGCGCGTCCCCGCGGTCTTCCTGAACGAGTAGGAGCCGCCCCCATCATGAAGACCAAGCAGAAGAGCAGGACCAAGGCGAAGGCGACGCCCAAGGCGAAGCCACCGGCGAGGAAGGCTGCCAAGGCCAAGGCGCAGGCGAGGAAGGCGAAGCCCGCCCCCAAGGCCAGGAAGCCTGCCCCCGCCCCCAAGGCCAAGGCGGTCCCGGCGAAGCCGGCACCCAGGTCAGCGCCCGCGGCGCGATCCCCGGTCGCCGAGACGATCGTGATCCTCGAGGGGGCGAAGCGCACTCCCCGCGCCGACATCCTGGTGAACAACCGCGATCCGGGGCTGTTCTCCGGGTTCTCGGCCACCCGGCTCGGCGGGATGGCGATCGCCGGCACCCTGGCCGGGACCCGGCTCGATCCGGGGCGCATCGGGCACGTGATCATGGGCATGGCGTCCCATAGCCATCGCGATTCGATCTACGGGGCCCAGGGCATGCGCTGGCGGGGCGGGTTGGGGGAGGACGTGCCGGCCCTGACCGTGGCCCGGATCTGCGGCTCCGGTGCCGAGGCGGTGGCGGTCGGGTCCGAGATGATCCTGGCCGGCCTGCGTCATGACCGATCCCGTCCCTACATGGTGGTGGGCGGCGCCGAGAGCATGCAGTACCCGTTCGTGGTCTACGGGCTCCGGGGCAAGAAGGTGGGCGGAACCACCCAGAAGTACGGGCCGGTCGACCCCAAGGGCCTCGAAGCCGGGACCCACCTCCAGGATTCGCTGCTCATGGGCCTCTACGATCCTTCCTCGGGGATGGCCATGGCCAACACCGCGGAGGAACTGGGGCGGCGGTACCGCATCACCCGGGAAGAGGCCGACGCCTTCGGCTACCGCTCCCAGGTGCGCGCCAAGCAGGCGCGCGACTCGGGCGCCTTCCTGGAGGAGACGGTCCCGGTCGAGGTGCGTCCCGACGGCTCCTCCGAGCCGTTCACGGTGGTGCACGACACCCACATCCTCGAGGACGTGAGCCTGGCGAAGATGGGGCGGCTCCCGGCCGCCTTCGAGCCGGGCGGGATCGTGACCGCCGGCAACGCCAGCGCAGTGGTCGACGGCGCCGCCGCCATGGTGATCGGACGGCTGTCGGATGCGACCCGCGACGGGGCCAAGCCCCTGGCGAGGATCGCCGGGATCGGGGTCGCCGCCTGCGAGGCGAAGATCATGGGCTGGGGACCGGTGCCGGCCACCCGGATCGCGCTGGCCTCGGCGGGGATCTCGGGTGGGGACATCGACCGGGTCGAACTGAACGAGGCTTTCGCCCCCCAGGCGCTGGCCTGCATCCGCGATTTCGAGACCATGGGGATCGATCCCGAGAAGGTGAACCCGGAAGGTGGGGCCATCGCCCTGGGACACCCGCTCGGCGCCACCGGTGCGATCCTGACGCTGACCTGCGCCTACGGGCTGCGCCGCCGGCGCCAGCGCTACGGCCTGGTCACCATGTGCATCGGCGGAGGCCAGGGCATCTCGCTGGTGCTGGAGGCGATGTAGGGGTCGAGCTCAGCGCGAGTGCAGGGACTCGAAGGTCTCCTGGGCGGGATGGGGGATGACCCCGAGGTCCTCGCTCCGGCACAGGGTCTCGCAGGCCGGCGGGTCGAGCGACAGGTCGCGACGGTAGAGGTTGCGGTGGTAGATGCCCCGGATCACGTCGAGCAGGAACTGCTGGTCGGCGCCCGGCACGCTCTTCAGGCGCAGCGGGTCGATGGGTGCGCCCACGAACACGTCGACCGCCATGGGCCGGTCCTTGGAGGGCTCGTCCTCGGTGGCCTCCCACCCGATGGCGGTGTCCACGATGGTGATCGGGACGATGTAGACCGGCTCCTCCGAGACCTCGGCGGTGATCACGTCGATCCCGACCCTGAGCGGCCGGGTCTCGCCCTGGGGGGTGGGGACGTTGCCCTCGGGGAAGAGCGCCAGGTTGCGACCCTGACGGATCGCCTCGATGGCCTCCGCCACCGCGTCGACCTTGGTGCCGTCGGGATGCTTGCCGCCCACCGCGATCACCGTGGGATCGGCGACCAGCTTCTTCTGGAGCCACTTCGGCATGGCCCGCACCGCCCACATGAACGAATAGGTGCCGGGGACCACCGCGGCCATGGTCATGGCGTCCTCGATGGTCGCCCGATGGGAGAGGGCGAAGACGATGGGAGCGTCGGTCGGGATCCCCTCTTGCCCGTGGACCCGGAGCTTCAGCCCCGCCGCCCAGCGGTAGGACTTCGAGAAGAAACGCACCAGGTCGTTGGTCTGGTCCGGAGCGTGGTCCTTGGCCCAGAACGGGCGCAGGAAGAGGTGCACGAAGAGGCGCGTCATGGCCGGCAGCGAGAGGGCGTTGATCTTCACCGCCCGGGCCTTGTCCTTGAGGCCCCGGAAGAAGTTCCCCACCCGGTGCCCGAAGGGCAGCTTGGGGGCGAGCCCGAACTTCCGCTCGTAGCGCAGCAGCAGCTCGTCGAGATCGGCAGCCAGGAACCAGAGTTCCTTGGCCTCCTCGGAGCGGGTGTGGAAGGGGTCGGCGGGATCGGCCAGCCGCTCCCGGTAGGTCCTCTCCTCGGTCTCGAGGCGGGCGAAGGCCCTGGAGAACTCCTGGCGGTGCTTCTCCTTGGTGACCAGGGGGAGCAGCGCCTCGCGCCGCTCCAGCGCCCCCAGGATCGCGCCGTAGGTGCGGAGGTGGATCTCGTCCCGCTGGTAGGCGTCGTAGGCCGCGAAGTACTCGGCGAGCGCCTTCTTCATGCCCGCGAAGTTCGGTGCCGCGGCCTCGAACACCGCCCGCTTGGCTTCGGGCAGGGCGGATGCGCCCCCGGCGAGCAGCGCTTGGCGCTCGCCGGGGTCCAGGGGCACCCGGTGCAGGTCCTGCATGTGGCGCACGAACTCGGGGAGCCGGGGGATGACCGCCAGGGCCTTGGGACCGACCTTGGTCTGGAGACCCTTGACCGACTCGGAGAGCCCGGCGAGTTCGGCGCGGCGAGCGGGGAGGTCGACCGGCACCACCTCGGCGGCCCGGAGGCTCGAGAGGGCGAG
Organism: uncultured bacterium; assembly: GCA_964403795.1. Classification (GTDB taxonomy): domain Bacteria; phylum Muiribacteriota; class UBA6191; order CAZXTJ01; family CAYOHP01; genus CAYOHP01. The sequence goes on from CAYOHP010000017.1 coordinate 20,819, forward strand.
GACCAGGGCGAGGGGGAAGGCGGCGAGGCCGCGTGCCGGGACGGGCGGGGCGAGGCGCAAGGCGGGCTCCGTTTCGCTCGGACGACGGCCCCACAGTACCAGTCCGGCGTGGTGGCATGGAGGCCTTCCCCGTGGACAACCTGACCCACAGCCTGGCCGGGATCGCGCTCGCCGAACTGGCGTTGCTGGCCCGTCGCGACCCCGAGGCAGCGGGTCGTGATCGCCCCTGGCTCTGGGCAGCCTCGATCCTCGGGAACAACGTCCCGGACCACGACGTGTTCTGGTCGCACTTCCTGGGCGGGCGGCTCGGCTATCTGCTCCACCATCGCGGGCACACGCATACCGTGGTGGCCGGCCTGCTCCATGGGTTGGTGCTGGTGGCGGGGCTGGCAGCCTGGGGTCGCCGGCGCGGCGCGGCCGTTCCGATGGCGGCCTTCGGGCTCGCCCTGGTCGGTCCCCAGCTCCACCTCTGGATGGACGGGTGGAACCTCTACGGGGTCCACCCCTGGTGGCCGTGGGATCCTTCGTGGAGGTACGGCGACCGCGTCTTCGTGGTCGAGCCCTGGCTCTGGGTCTTCCTCATGCCGGCCGCGGCCGCCACTCCGCCCATGGCGGGATGGGGTCGGAGGCTGCTGCTGGCGGCCTTCGCAGGCGGCGTGGCGGTGGCGCTGGCGACCGGCCTGGTTCCCCTCCCCCTGCTCCTCGGGCTGGTCGCGGCGCTCTCTGGGTGGTGGCGCTTCCTCCCTGGCCTGGGCCGGGCCGCCATGCCGGTGGCGGTGGCCGCCTCGCTGGTCCTGGTCCTCGGCCTCGGTGTGGTTTCGGAGCGGGCCAAGGCGAGGGTGCGGGGCGTACTCCCCGATCCGGTCCACGACGTCCTGGTCTCGCCCGGACCCGCGGATCCGACATGCTGGATGGTCATGGCGGTGGAAGCCGGTCCCGGCACCGATCTGTACCGGGTCCGGCGAGGCCTGTGGTCCTCCCTCGGTTCCGGCGTCGAGCGCTGCACGGGCCGCCTTCCCACGGCCTCGACCGCGCCGCTCTCGCCGGTGACGCTCCCGGGCGCGCCCGATCTCCTCTGGGACCGGGAGTTCACGGGGTCGCGGGCCGCGCTGCGCGAACTGGCCCGGGACGACTGCCGATTCCGGGCCATGCTCGAGTTCGTGCGGATCCCGTACTGGCACACCCGGCCCGACGGTTCCCGGGTCTACGGGGATCTGCGCTTCGATCGGGGACCCGAGATCGGCTTCGCGGAGTTCGAGGCCGGACCGAACCCGGGGGACTGCTCCGACCTGGTGGTCCCGGGGTGGCCTCCCCCGGTAGGCCCGCTCCTGGTGGAGCCGGGGGAATCGCCGGGGTCCGGCGGGTAGGCGCCGAAGCGGGCACGCGCCGAATCAGTTCGGACTCAAGATTGATTCGGGAGACCCTTCGGTCGCAGCGTCCGGGGCCCCGATGCGTGGTGGCACGCGCCTTGCCAGGTACGGCCTCGCTCCCTGCCCGACCGGCGGGAACGTACTCCTGGAGGCTCCATGCGCATGTCCACCGCCGTCGGCGCCGGCGCCGTGATCCTGTCCCTCGCCCTGGTTCCCCTCGCGATCCAGCGGATCGCCACCTTCCCGGCCGTGGTCGCCCACGTGGAGGCCGAGTGCCTGCCGGTCCCGGAGCCGAACTGGGACGGAGAGCAGGAGTTCCTGGCCTTCTGGAAGGCGCTGCCCGAGGACGGGTCCACGATGCCGGGTTTCCACGCCGCCCTGCTCGAGGGCGAGGCCGGTCCGGTCCGGGTCGCGGAGGCCCGGTCCTACCTGGAACTGCGGGAGCGGGAGGGGCTCTGGTACAGGTCAGGACCGAGCGACGACCCGCCGGGCAGGGACCCGGTGCTGGCGCGCCCGATCCCGGCGGGGATCCTCTGGACCTGGCCGAGCCCGACCCGGCGCAGCCCGGTCGGTGTCGCCTGGCAACTGGGTGCGGAGGCCGCCGCCTTGTTCCTGGCCGGGCGCGGCCGGGAGGGACTCGACGCCCTCGAAGTGGCCTATCGCTTCACCCGGATCGTGGGTCGCGGCCAGCATTCCACCCGCGACATGCTGCTGGTCCTGGGCGGGATCGACGCCGCCCACCACCTCGATCGCCTGGTGCAAGTGCTGCTGCGCACCGACCTGGTGGCGGAGGACGAGCTGGGGCGCCTCCACTCGATCCTGGAGGACGACGCCACCCTCCGGGTCCGGCCCCATCACTGGCTGGATCGTGACCTCGAGTTCCGGCGCCGCGCCATCCGGCTGGTGGGGAGCTGGCTCGGACCCTTCGCCCCGATCGGGGACTGGTACTGGGGCGACTCGAACAGGCGGATCGCCACCATCCGGTACCGGTTCGCACAAGGGAACCCCATGGAGCGGAGCGAGCTCGCCGGCGCCCATCCGGTCTTCGCCTTCTTCCTCCCGAACCATGGCATGGCGCTGCGCTCCGAGGCGAGCGCGACCCGGATGCGGGACCGGATGCTCGCCACCCTGGTCCACCGCCGGCTGGCGCCGGGTAGGTGACCTCGTGACCCCACCCCCTGGGCCGGCTCCGGCAGGCCCGGGGGCCTCTGCTACCTTGGGTCCCGACCATGAAGGACGAATCCGCAGCCCTCCGGACGGTGAGGCTCGTCGACCTCCCCGGCAAGGGTGCCGCGATCGAGCTGGAGGCCCTCCAGATCGAGGTCGTGGCCGGTCCGGATCGGGGCCGGACCCTGGCCAGCCTGCACCCCACCGTCCGCATCGGGAATGGTCCCGAGAACGACCTGGGGCTCTCCGACACCACCGTGTCGCGACGCCACGCCGAGCTGTCGTGGAACGGCGACACGCTGGTGCTCCGGGACCTGGGCTCCACCAACGGCGTGCTGGTCCGGGGAGTCCGGGTCCACGAGGCTCCCCTGGAGCTCCCGGGCGAGTTCGCTTTGGGATCCACCACGCTCCGGGTGAGTCGGAGGACCCGCCGCCGTCCGGCCCCGGCGTCGCTCGACGACACCCTGGAGGGACTGCACGGCACCAGCCCGAGGATGCGCGAGCTCTTCGGGGTGCTCCGGGCGGCTGCCCCGACCGAGGTCACGGTGCTGGTCCAGGGCGAATCCGGCACCGGCAAGGAGCGGGTGGCGCGGGCGCTGCACGCCCTCTCGGGTCGACCGGGCGCCTTCGTGGTGGTGGACGCGGCCTCGGCCGACGCGGCATTGGTGCGCAGCGAGCTCTTCGGCCACCGCAAGGGCGCCTTCACCGGGGCCGACCAGGACCGCCTGGGGGCCTTCCGCAGTGCCGACAAGGGGACGCTCTTCCTCGACGAGGTGGGCGAACTGCCCCCCGATCTCCAGGCCCGGCTCCTGGGTGTGCTCGAGCGACGGGAGGTGCAGCCCCTGGGCGAGGACCGCACCCACCCGGTCGACGTGCGGGTGGTGGCGGCCACCCACCGCGACCTCTCGGCCATGGTGGCTGCCGGGAGCTTCCGCAACGACCTCTACCATCGCCTGGCGGTCCTGCCGGTCCGATTGCCGTCGCTGAGGGAGCGTCCCGAGGATCTCCCGCTCCTGGTCGAGCGCCTGCTCGCCGAGTCGGGCCGGAGCCTTTCGATCGGGGCGGAGGCCATGGAGGCGCTGCAACGCCACCCCTGGCCCGGCAACGTGCGGGAACTCCGCAACGTGCTCGCCCGGGCCGCGGTGCTCTCGGGCGGAGGCCGGGTCGAGGCGCACCACCTGGGGCTCGAGACCCCTCCCGGAGGCTTGGGGTCTCCGGGCGTGTCCCCGGTCCCGGCGCCGCGGCCGGCCGAGAGCCATGCGCCCCCGCCCACCCTCGAGGCCATGGAGCGGGAACGGATCCTCGCCGCCATGGAGCGTCACCGCGGCGACAAACTGAAGGTGGCCGCCGAGCTGGGAATCTCCATGGGCACGCTGCGCCGCCGCCTCAAGGACTACTCCCGGACGCAGTGAGGTCGCGGCGCGCCGGGCGCGACTTCCCCTGGCCGCTCTGGACCGCCAGGAAGTGCGCGGTCCGGGCCTCGAGATCGGCCGACGAGGCTCCGCTCCTGAGTCGCGAGCCCCGGGAGGCGCGGAGCAGGGCCACGGCCAGCCCGGCCTGCTCGGCCCGCACCGGGGGAGCGCCCAGGATCCGGACGGGATCGAGGTAGGCGAGCTCCCCCAGCACCAGCTCGGGCCGACGATCGAGCTCGGAGGCGACCAGGGTCGCCACCCGGGATGCGTCGGTCTCGCCCGCCTCGACCGCCCGCGCCGCCCGGTAACAGGCCGACGCCAGGAAGCGACTCACCGGCTCCAGGGCTCGCGCCAGTTCGATCCGTCCCTGGCGGGTGGCCGCCAGGGTCCTGTGCTCCCTCAAGCCCAAGGTCAAGGGATTGCCGATCCCGCTCCCGACCGAGGAGGGACCCGGCCACCGGTCGGCGTCGAGTCCGTAGCCCTCGGCGAGCCGTCGCTCCACCGCCGCCAGCTCCTCCCGGGATCTCTGCAGGGCGTCGAGGGCACCCCCGGACCAACCCCTGAGGAGGGTTCCCGCCACCAGTCCGGGATGGCCGGCCTGGTCGTCGGTGGTGGCCAGGGTGGCCCCGGTCGGCAGCGGCTCGACGAAGGCGAGCAGGGGATGTCCGAGGCCCGCCCAGGCCAACTCCTGGTCCACCTCCCGGAGGAGTTCGCGGGTCTCCCTGGCCAGCCGTTCCGGGCGTCCCCCCTCGCCGAGCCAGACATGGAATGCGACGATCGGGGGGGAACCGGCCAGGATGGATTCCCGCTCGGCGGGATCGAGTTCCGGGGGCCCGGGCGTAGCCGAGAGCCAATCCCGGATCCCGCTCGCCAGTTCGAGGATCCTCTTGTCCTCGCCTTCATGCCGGGCGTCGATCGGGGCCTTGGGATCAGGGGCCGCCGCGGCCGTACCCGGAGCGCCAGGGTCCACCCACGACCAGGCCACCAGGCCGGCGAGCGCGAGGACCGCCAGCAGCGAGGAGACCTCGAGGGCACGCCATGGGGCGCGGCGCGTGGTGCGGAGCCCGGCCGAGCGCATGGGGACGCTGCGGGCCGATCGAAGGTCGCCTGGATCCCGAGTCCCGTGGTCGGATGCCCGGTCGCCACGACAGGCTTTCTCCAACAGCTCCCGGGCGATCCCGGCGTCCCGGGGCCGGTCCTCCCTCTCCTTCTCCAGGAGCGTCGCCACCCATGAGGCCAGACCGGGAGGGATTCGGGGGTCGACCCGATCGAGACGCGGCGGGACCAGGACGGCGTGGTTCTCGAACACCCGGTCGATGCGATCGCTGCGGAAGGGATTGGCGCCGGTCAGGAGCTCGTAGACGATCACTCCCAGCGCATAGAGATCGTCGCGGGGATCGGGTTCGGCTCCGGTGGCCTGCTCCGGGGAGGCGTAGGCCGGGGTCCCGAGGAAGCAGCCGCTGGCCGTGAGTCCGGTCTCGTCGGAGACATGGGAGAGCCCGAAGTCGATCAGCTGGACCGACCCGTCGGGGAGCACCAGGACATTGGCCGGCTTCAGGTCGCGGTGGACCACTCCTTCGCGGTGGGCAGCCCGGAGGCCGGACAGCAGCTCCTCGGCCAGACGTCGGACCGCCTCGATCTCCCAGGGTCCGTTCCCGAGGAGGGTATCGAGCGATCGTCCTCCCGAATCCGGGTAGGCCAGGAAGAGGACCGCTCCTTCCGCCCCGTAGTCGAGGATGCTCACGATGTTGGGGTGCTGGAGACGGGCGAGCACCCTGGCCTCGCGCAGGAACCGGGCGGCGAGCCGGGTCTCGCGGTCCTCGGAGACCTTCACGACCTTCAGGATCACGGACCGGTCGAGGTTCGCCTGGCGGGCCCGATAGACCCGGGATGCCGCCCCCGTCCCCACCGGTACCAGGTCGAGGTACCTTCCCCGGATCCCGGTCGGCAACCCGCTCTGCTGCGCCTCGGCCAGGGCGTACCCGGATTCCCCGGTCATGGCGGGATCCCCTGCCGGGAGGCCGGTGCCTCCCGCGGCACCGGTCCGGGGAGCCGGCCCGACCAGGCCAGGAAGCGCCGGACCCCCTCCTCGAACCCGACCCTCGGCCGGTACCCGTAGCGCGCCTCGGCCCGGTCGAGCGAGGCCCAGGTGATCCCGGGCTCGAACGGACGTCCCGGCGAGGCCGTCACCGTCGCCTTGCGTCCGAGCAGCTCCTCGAGCACGGCCACCACGCGGGCCAGGGCGATGGGCCGACCCGCACCGAGGTTCACGATCTCGAACCCTCCGGAGCCGTCCAGGATCCGCAACAGTCCGTCGACCGCGTCGTCCACATAGGTGTAGTCCCGCGCCGATCCGGGATCGAAGAGCTCGATCGCCTGGCCCCGGACGATGGCCTCGGTGAAGCGGGCGATCGCCATGTCGGGACGCTGGCGGGGTCCGTAGACCGTGAACAGGCGGGCGCAGCAGAGGGAGAGCCCGCTCGGCGACGAGACCTCGCGGGCGACCCGCTCGGCGTCCCGCTTGGAAACGGCGTACGGCGAGAGCGGCCGATCGACCGGGAGCTCCTCCTCGAGCCGAGCACCTCCGGCGTCGCCGTAGACACTCGAGGACGAGGCATGGACCAGGCGCTCCACCCCGACCTCGACCGCCGCCTCGAACACGTTGCGGGCGCCCTCCAGGTTGACCGCCGCGCAGCCAGCGGGATCGAGGAAGCTGGCCGCCACCCCGGGTCGCGCCGCCAGGTGGACCACCCGCTCGGGCCGCCAGCGACGGAACCACTCGAAGAGCGGCTCCCGGTCACGGATGTCGAGTCGGACGAGTTCGAATCGGGGATGGGTCTGGAGGTCCGCGAGGTTGGACTCGAGGCGCGGCCTCTCCCCGGGAGGATCGAAGGCGTCCAGGCAGGCGACCCGATCGCCGCCGGACAGCAGGCGCAGGCAGAGGTGGCTCCCCACGAAGCCCGCCCCGCCGGTCACCAGGATCCTCCGGCATCGCATGGTTAGGCTCCCGATCCGCCGTCCGCCTCAGACCGCGGCCGCCAGGACCGCATCCTCGGCCGCGGCCTCGAAGCGATGGAGCAGGGCCGGGGAAGCCAGGGCGAGCGGCACCCAGCTCCCGTCCAGTTCCGCCATCCAGCCCCGCCGGACCGCCTCGGCGTAGGCCTGGCGCGAGGTCCGCGCCACCGGTCGCCGGACCAGGAGCCGACCGGCCTCTTCCGCCGAGAGGTCGATCCGCTCGGGTCCGAGGCCGAGGCCCCGGGTGTCGAGGAGCCGGAAGCCGGCTCCCTGCGCTTCGATCCGGAGCGTCGGAGGCTCGGCCCGGCTCCGGGCCCAGAGCGCCCTCCAGCTGGCCACGGCCTGGCCGAGTTCCAGCATCAGCGGGCGGTTGCCGGGATCCAGCGCCGCGCTCGGGTAGGTACCGGTGAAGTGGTAGGCGATCCGGTCCACCGGGGAACCGGGCGGGAACACGTCCCGGTACGACGCCAGGGGAGCCAGGCCGCTCACGCCATGCTCCTCGGCCCGGTCGAAATAGGGCGAGAAGCGGCTGACCATCACCGGGACGATGGCCGGTGGCGGGAGGTGCCGGAGCCGAGGCACCAGTGCGAGGGTCTCCCGGTAGAACTCCACGAGGTCGTTGGGGAAGGCGACCAGCAGGTTCCAGTGCATGGCGATGCCGTAGGCCGAGGCGTAGCGCAGCGCCGCCACGTTCTGGGAGGCCGTCACCCCCTTGTCCATGAGGCGGAGCAGGCCCGAGGAGATGGCCTCGATCCCCGGCTGGATCGCGGTCACCCCGGCCTCCCGGAGCAGCCGCACCTTCTCCAGGGTGAGGTTCGACTTCTGCTCGTACCCGATCTCGAGCCCCGGGAGCTCCCCGGCTAGGCGCGGCAACAGGGTGCGGAAGTACTGGTGCGGCATGATGTTGTCGGTCATGGCGATGCGCCGGGTGGGGCTCGCGGAGACCAGCGTGCGGAGTTCGTGGACGACCTTGTCGGGGGACTTCTGGCGGAACCCCATCCCCTCGCCGTTCAGTCCGCAGAAGGTGCAGTGGCGCTTCTGCCCCCACCAGCAGCCCCGGCTCGATTCGTAGGGGATCCAGAGCTGCCCGGTCCTCGCCGCCTCGCTCCCGGGCAGGAGCCGCTCCAGGGCCCCGTGGAACTCCGAGAAGTCGGTGGTGGGGAGGGCCTCGAGATCGCGGCACGGCTCCCCGACCAGGATCCTCGGCGAAGGCTCGCCCCGGGCGCGCCGGGCGAGGAAGTCGGTGAAGGTGGCCTCGCTCTCCCCCGAGAAGACGTGATCGACCCAGGGCGCCACCGCCGCGATCCCCTCGCCCATGGCGGCTTCGCAGTTGGCACCCCCGATCAGGGTGAGGATCCCGGGACGGCGTCGCTTCACTTCCCGGAGCAGCGCCAGCGAGGCCCCGGTCTGTTCGAAGGTCGAGGTGCAGCCGACCACCTCGGGGTCGCCGGCGAGGATCGCGTCGACCGCCCCCGGGATCCAGGCGTGGGCCCGGGCCTCGAGGTCAAGGAGCAGGGACCGGGCCTGGTCGGGAGCCACCACCCTGCCTCCCTCCCGGGCCAGCCAGGCCACGAACTCGGCCAGGATGCGTTCGCCCCCGTCGGCGCCCAGGGGCGGGAGGTCATGGGCCGCCCGGGCGAAGAGCCGCTCGCCGGCCAGCCAGGCCAGCGCCATGTGCTCGAAGTTGGCGTACTGGCGTTCGCCCAGACGGGCGGCCAGGGAGAGGTTGGCGTACTCGATCCGGACCCGGTGGCCGGCGGCCCGGGCACAGGCCTGGAGGACATGCACTCCCAGCGAGGGGCGATCCAGGCTCCCGAAGGGCGGGACCACCAGGACGACGGGAGCGGATCCGGGCCCGGGCCGCGAAGCCGCCGGCTGGATCCGGTCGGAAGGCATGCCGCGAGGGTACACGAGGGCCGGCTCCCGGGACCGGATCCGAGCGGCCGGATCAGCCCGGTTCGGGTGACGCTGCGCCCAGCTCCCACTCCAGGTTGCGCTTCACTCCCGCATCCATGCGGATGAGCCGCGCCCAGCCGGGACGGAACACCCAGAACCTGTGCCCGGCAGCCGCCGCGACCATGGGAGCGGCCATCGGGAAGCGCGAGAGGTAGAGCCTCGTCAGCTCCGCCTGCCGATCCGGCGGAGCCTCGGCGCGACCGGAGAGCTGGACCCCCCGGATCGAGGCGACACCCGGGTCGGACTCCGCGATCGCCACCCCGGCACGCGGCTCGCCGACCAGATCGCGCGAGTGCCGGGTCGAGTCGGCGCTGATCCACACGAGTTCGAGACTGCCGGCGGCCCGGGCGAAGAACAGGGACGCGGCATGGGGACCGGCTCCGCTCCAGGTCGAGAGGTGGAGCACATGGTGGCGGTCGAGGTACTCGTGGAGAGGTTGCAGGTCGTCCGCCATGGCGCCGGATCCGGGTCTCAGCGTTGACCGAGCGTGCCGGAGTCGGTCCCGTGGGACCCGGGTCGGGTCGCGGGCACTGTGCCCACCGGCGCACCGCCGGGCTGGAGCCCGGCCGCCTGCCTGGCGAGCCAGTCCTGGCGAGCCTTGGCCACCTTGGCCCGGACCCTCCGGATCCACTCGTTGTCCAGGGTGTTCAGGCGCCGGAGCAGCTCCGCCAGGTCGGCGGGCGGATCGAGTCCGAGGATCCCCCGGTACATCTGGAGTTTCAGCCAGTCCCGGCCTGCTTCCTGCCAGTGGACGTAGGCCGGGCCACTGATCCCGCTCGACTGGAACATGGCCTCGTCGTAGACGCTGGCGTACCCGAACCGGATCCTCAAGATCCGCTGGTCCCAGCCGCTCTGGGTATCGGCCGGGGGGAGGAAGAGGGTGCTGCCCCAGCGGGCGGCCTCGGCGGCATCCCTCGGCTTCCCCCCTGCGAACACGGTGTTGTAGAGCACCAGGTCGTCGACGGCCTCGAAGACCTGCATGATCGACTTGCCCATGAAGTAGCCGCAGACCTCGTCGGCCTTCATCCGGGGATAGCGGGCCAGACCCAGGAAGCGGTGGTTGGGATCGTGGTAGAGGTCGGCCCAGATCGACTGCATGGAGTCGTAGTGGATCCGTTCCGGGGTGCCGGCGGCGGCCGTCTCGCTGGCCATGACGTCGTTGTCGGCATGGGTGAGCTCGTGGATCAGGGTCGCGATCTGGGTCGTCTCGAGGGCGAACTTGATGCGCTGGGTGCCTTCCACCCGCATGGTGGGGGGGATGTAGACATTGTCTGTGAGGTATCCGTAGGAGGCCTCGGCGACGTCGGACGACGCCTGGAAGAAGAGCTCGATCTTCGCTACCAGGCGTCTCAGGTACTCGGTCTTCAAGCCGATCGACTCGAGCCGGGTGTAGAACTCGGCCGGATCGGCCTCGTCGCCGGCCCTGGCACCGGAACCCAAGGCCAGGAGTCCTGCACACACCAAGGCCTGGACCCGACGGAGCGAACCCATGGAGACCTCCCGAGGGACGCAGCGAGTGTAGCGTTCCGGAGGCCGCATCCGATCACGGGTTCGCCGACGTGAGGCGACTCACCGTCGGGCCAGGCGCAGCTCCACCAGCAGGGGCAGGTGGTCCGAAGCCAGCCGGGTCAGGCGGTTCCTGGGTACCTCGACGGCCACCACCTCGACCTCCGGCGACACGAAGACGTGGTCGATGCGTCGCACCGGCAGGGCCGCGGTCCAGGTCGGCAGCGGGCGGTGACCCGAGAGGCCGACCTGGACGTCCCGGAGCCGGCGGGGAGGCCGTCCCGCCAGCATTCCCGGCTTCATGGCGTTGAAATCCCCGGCCAGGACCAGGGGTGCCTCGGCCTGCGGATCCCCCAGCCACTCCGGGCCGAGCAGGGCCTCGGCCTGGACCCGGCACTCCTCGGGGTGGAGCCCGAAGTGGGTGTTCAGGAGCTGGACCCTGGCCCCGTCGACGTCGAGCTCCACCCAGACCGCACCCCGCGGCTCGCTCCTCGCCCCGGGGCGACGTCGGGGCAGGGCACCGGCCCGGACCAGCCGCATCGGGAAGCGGCTGATCACGGCATTGCCGTACTCCTCCTCCTCGATCCGGAAGCTGGCATGGAAGTGATGGAACATGGCCAGCCGGTCGGCGATCTCCCGGGCCTGGTGCAGGCCATTGCTGCGGGACCGGCCCACGTCGAGTTCCTGGAGGGCGATCACATCGGGATCGAGCGAGGAGAGCACCCGGGCGATGCGATCGCTGGAGACCCTGCCGTCGCTGCCGCGGCAGCCGTGGGCGTTGTAGGTGACGATCCGCAGCGTCTCGGGTCTGCGCTCGCCGGTCCGGGGCGGAGGCGGACGGGAGGGAGCCAGGCGGGAGAGATGGGCCAGGGCCTCCTCCCGGAGGTCACCGGCGCGCAGGACCCGCCCCGGATCCCGGTGCAGCAGGCACCCGGGGGGCAGCATCGCGAAGGCCAGGGTCTCCTCCGGGGAGAACCCGGCATGCGAACCATGCTCGGCCGCGAAGGTGACGGGTGCGACGCCCGGAGCCCACCCGGAGAGGACCAGCTCCCCGGCATCGGGATGCCGCACCAGCGCGGCCAGGTCGCCCGGGACCGCGGTACCGAAGGGGTGGTCGGCACCCAGTACCGGGAGCGGATCAGCTTCGAGATCGAAGACCCCGGCGCGGGATCGCACCCGGATGCGGTCCTCCCCATCCCGCCAGAGGACCTGGGGGATCGCGAACTCCTCCACCAGCCGCGCCGCCACCTGCTCCCGCGCCCCGGGGGCCAGCGAGGGCTCCGGGTGGACATGTCCCAGTGGCCCCAGGGCCGCCAGGGTGAACCCAGGGCCGGTCTCGGCCTGGTCCTCGTCCTGGCCGAGGAGGCGGGCCATCCAACCCACCCCGCTCCACAGCACCCGCCCCGTCTCGGAACCCCGGTGGACCCCGGAACCCGGTGCCCTCGGGGCCTGGGAGAGCGCTTCCTCCACGGCCTCGGCCAGGGTCCGGCCGGCGACCAGCGGGTAGGGACGGGCGTCGTCCTGGCCGTGGTCGGAGTGGATCCAGACCTCGTAGTCGCGCCGGGCCGAGCGCCAGGCGCTCTTGGCCAGGCGTGCCACCGCATGGTCGATGGCCCCGAGGCTCCACTGGGCGAAGCGCGACCCGGGCCCGCGTCGGTGGGCCTGCTCGTCGAACCCGATCAGGTTCACGTGGACCACCGGGAGACCGCGAGCCAGGTCCATCCGGGCCGAGCGCACCGTGAACTCGCGCATCGCCACGCACAGGAGCGCCCTCGCCAGCACGAAGCGCAGCTCGGCGCCCGCGTCATGGCCCTCCCGGACGCCGTGCAGGGCATCCCAGAGCCCGACCAGCAGTTCCACCACGACCATGCCCGCGGTCCGTAGCGCCACCAGGCCATGGACCAGGACCAGGGCCAACAGCCGCAGCGGGGACAGCGCGGTCAGCAGGGACCCGAAGCCGAAGGAGGCCGCGCACAGGTGCGGCTCGGCGGCGCCGCCGGTGAATACGTCGCCATAGGCGGATCCGCCCGCCAGCAGGCCTTCCCTGCCGTCCGCGAGTCGGACCTCGACCCGGGCCGCGGTGGCCGGCAGGTACATCTTCTCCAGCGCCCCGGTGTCATGGTCCCGGAACCCGAAGCCCGGGACCGCGGTGCGGACCCCGTAGAAGAGTTCGCCCTGGAAGGCCGGGGTCGAGGCCGGGCACCCGCTGTAGAGGCTGTGCAAGCGGTAGCCGTCGCGCTGGAGCAGGCGGGCCGTGAAGGGCATCCGTCCCTCTCCCAGCGCCCTTTCCAGATGCGTCTTCCCGAGTCCGTCGATCTGGATCACCAGCAGGCCCGGCTCGATCCCGCTGCCGGGATCGCGCGGCAATCCCAGGAGCGCCACCATCCATTCGCTGGGATCGAGGAGCCGGACCAGCCTGCGGACCTGGGCCTCGAGCCGGGCGAGCATGGCTCAATCCCTCCGGTCCGGGACGGTTCCGGCATCGCCGGGGGAGCCGCGCTCGGCGTCCGTACCGGAGATCCCCAGGACTCCCGAGAGGGCGCTGGCGGTGGCCGCCGCCATGTTCCCCCAGAGCTCGAACTCGGCCTCCGCTCCGCGCAGGAGCACGTCCCAGAGGCCTTCCTCCTCGGGGTCGCGCAGGAAGCGATGGGCCTCCACCAAGGACCCGTAGCAGGCCAGGGCACGGTCGGCCGTGGCCTCCACCGAGAACTCCCGGGCCGTCGCCCGCGCCGCTTCCCGGAGCCCTTGTCGGGCTTCCTCGGGAGCCGCCAGCATCGCCAGGAGCGCCTGGGTCATGGCCTCGGGCGCGCTCGCCGCCGGGAGCAGCCTTCCGTTCTCCCCATCCCGCACCACCTCGCGCACCCCATGGGCGTCGAGGGCCACCACCGGCGTCCCGGCCGCCATCGCCTCGGTCAGGACCATGCCCTGGGTCTCCGAGAACGAGGAGAACGCGAAGACATCGGCAGCCGCGTAGGCATCGGCCAGCTCCCCGCCGCGGAGCACGCCGAGATGGTGGTAGCGGTCCGCCACGCCCGCCTCCCCCAGGATGCGCTCGACCTCCGGGAGCGAGGATCCTTCCCCGACGAGCACGAAGCGGGCGTCCCGTCGCCGGGCCAGGCAGGCGGCCACCGCCCTGGCCAGGAAGCCGAGGTTCTTCTCGGGCGCCAACCTCCCCACATGGGCGATCACCGGGACGGTCGCCGGCAGGCCCATCTCGCGCCGGAACCGCGCCCGGTCTCCGGCCCCGAACACGGACAGGTCGACCCCCGTCGGCACCACCTCGATGGGACGCCGCACGCCGCCTGCCGCGAGATCCCGGGCCACGCTGGCGCTGGGTGCGAAGACCAGGTCGGAGAGGTTGGCGTAGCCGCGGGTCAGGTCGCGCACGAAGACCCCCAGCGCCTCCGAGTCGCCCGGTGCGTAGTGGGTGTAGTGCTCGAAACGGGTGTGGTGAGTGAAGACCAGCGGCAGGTCGCGACGGCCCGCCAGGCGCAGGGCCGCGTCCCCGAGCAGGAACGGGTGGTGGGAGTGGACCAGATCGGGCGCGAAGTCCCCGAGCGCCAGGTCCAGGTACCCGGGCACCGGGAGCGAGAGCGAGAAGCTCGAGTCGAAGACGTCGGGGATCGCCGGGAAGCGGATCACGTCGGTCTCGTCGCCCGGGTCGCCGGGGTACTCGGGGGCCAGTACCACGACCCTGTGCCCGCGCCGGCGGTACTCGCGGGTGAAGCGGTCGACCGAGTTCGCCACCCCCCCGACGTGCGGAAGGTAGGTGTTGGTGACCATGAGCAGGTTCATCCGCCAGGCTCCCGTATCGCCTCGACCTCGCCGACCGCCAGCTCGACCTCGAGGGGGTGGTGCCCGGGGAGAACCACCCGGGCCCGCTCCCCGGCCGCCTCCCGGAGCCCGGACCAGCGCACCCGGGTGGACCCGAGCCCCGCCTCGACCTCGACCGAGAGGGCACCGTAGGGCGTGGCGGTGGGACCGAAGGCGAGCCGGGTCCCTGGCCGCGTCCACTCTTCGCGGAGGCCGGCGCCGAGCCGCAGCCCGTCGGGCTCCTCGATCACGAACAGGGCCCGCATCATGAGCACCCACTCGGCCGAGGCCCAGGCGTGGTGGCCGTCCCCCATGCAGCCCCCCAGGGTCCGGGGATGGGCGGCCTCGGGCCACTGCCCGGTGGGCGAAGCCAGCGCCGCCACCGCGTCGACCAGGGGAAGCGCGCGGAGATCTCCGGCCCGGAGCAGGGCCTCGGCCATGTGCAGGGTGAGGTAGGCATTGAGACCGGAGTGGATCATGTCCTGGAAGAAGAGACCCTTCACCATGCAGTGGTCGAGCAGGTACCCGAGGGTGGCGATCAGGCGCGGGTCGTCGGGAGGATAGAGACCGAGCGGATACCAGGCGGCCAGGGAGCCGATGGCCCCCGCGTCCATCCGCCGCCCCGGTGCGGCGGGGACTCCCGGCCTTCCCCCTCGGGCTGCGACCTTGGCCAGGGCGCGATCGACGGCCGAGCGGAACCGTCTCGCCTCCTCGGCGAACCGGGCTGCGCCGGTGCGGTCCCCATGCACCGCCAGCAACCAGGCGGCGGCGTCGAGACCCGCCACGCCCCAGAAGTCGTCCCAGAAGTAGTGGTCGTTGGGGCCCAGGTGCTCGGCGCTGAAGCCGGCCGGGAGGAGCCCCGCGTGGGGCTCGGGGAGGTCGTCGGGGAGGCGCTTGCCCACGATCCAGTCGCCGGCCTGCCGCACCGAGTCGAGGAGCGGGGCGTCGAGCCGGGCACCCGAGAGTTCGACGTGGCGGCGCAGGATCCACAGCGCCTCGCCGTTCGAATCCCACTCGCCCTCCTGGGAGAGGAAGTAACCGTCCCGCCCCTGGCGCTCCGGGAAGCGCTTGAGGCCGCGGGCCACCCGGTCGTCGTGGCCGAGCACCGCGAGGGCGTGGAGCAGGAAGGCCGAGTCGCGGAACCAGAAGCGCCGGTAGGTGTAGGGACCCGGGTAGGCCTCGCCCGGGGAGAGCAGCACCAGGGTCCGCTCGGCGGCGGTGAAGAGCTCGACGAAGCGGGGATCGGGGACCTCGAGACGACAGCGTCCGAGGCGGGGCGAGGCCCAGGATCCGAGGGTGAACCCGGGCTCGGGGGCCTCGTCCCGGGGCAGCACCACCGAGGCCTCCAGGCTGCGTTCGGACCCCGGAGCCAGCCGGAACATGGCAGCTGCGGTGGCGAGGCCCACCGGGCACTCGACCGAGGTCCGCTCCCGCGGGTCGGCGAGGTGGAGGTAGACGTCGCCGGAGCGGTAGTCGGAGGCCTCGTGGCGTTCGACCGGCTCCGAGAAGCGGACCTCGACCGCGTCGTCGACCGACCAGGCGCGCCGGTCGTCGGCCAGCCGCACCGAGTGGACGAAGCTCACGCCCTCGGGATTGGCGGGCCGGAGCGCGACCACCAGCCAGCCGGCGGCTTCGGATCCCGCGGTGACGCGCAACCGGAACCTGGCTTCGGTCCCGGAGGCCTCGACCCACCCCCGGGTGGCGAGCCGGCGGGTCGCGTCATGGGTGCGGGTGACCACCGCCATCCCGGGGTCGGTCTCCAGCCGCTGCTCGGCCGCCGCGGCCCGGGAGGGGAGCAGGATCCCTGCATCGTCCTGCACCCAGGCGTCGAGCGACCAGCCGTCGTAGAGCGGGGTCGCCAGGCCCCGGGGATCCAGGATCGGGTAGAGCGGGCAGTCGGGCAGGCCGACCGCGGTCCAGTTGCGGTGGGTCAGGTTCACGTGGGTGATCGAGAAGGCCCGGGGCACGAACGACTCGTCCTCGGGATCGAACTGGCGCTCGACCCAGTACGGCCAGACCCAGTCGAGGTTGTGCTGGATCGCCTTGGTGTTCACGAGGCCCCGGGCGTGGAACACCACCCCGGCCCGGAGCAGCTCGATCGGCTCGCGGACCTCGCTCGGCTGGGCGAAGCCCTCGAGGCGGGCGAGCAGGGCCACCGGATCCAGGAACCCGTGCGACTCGGCCAGCTTCCGCAGCAGCCAGCGCCACGGCATGAAGCGTCGCCACGCCACCGTCGCCTCCCATGGGAGGGTATACCTCCGGGCCGCTCCCTGGCGGATCACGCGCAGTCTGGACTCCATCTTGATTCCCGAGTCCAGGGGGAAGGCGGCCAAGCCGCGCCCGGAGCGGCTCTCCCCGGTCGGCACGGGCCGTGCGTGGCCCCAGGGCGGAAGGGGCCCAGGCCCCGCGGAGGTCACCGTGCCGTTTCGTCCGTTCCATCCCCGGACCGTTC
Source organism: uncultured bacterium (assembly GCA_964403795.1). GTDB lineage: Bacteria > Muiribacteriota > UBA6191 > CAZXTJ01 > CAYOHP01 > CAYOHP01. The sequence goes on from CAYOHP010000017.1 coordinate 37,510, forward strand.
CCCTGCGGGTCGGGGCCCTGCTCCTGGCCTGCGTGGGACCGGTCACCGCCGAGCGCCACCTCATGCTCGCCAACCAGGGTCGGGAACCTCTCTGCGTGGAGGGGACGAGCGTGCGGGGAGGCGTCGCCCCCGGCGCCTGGCAGGAACCCTCGGGGGGACGCCCCCGGCCCGACCTGGAATGCCGCTACCTGGTCGAGCCGGGGGAACGGATCGAGTTCCTGCGCACCAACTGGGACCAGGGCGTCCCCGACGGCTCCTCCTCGTGGTTCTCGACCCGGGTCCGGAGCGTCGACGGCGAGCGGATCGAACTCGCCCACAAGCTGGACGGCGAGACCATCGGCAGCAACCTCTGGCGCCGGGTCGGAGGCTCGACCTGGGTCGACGACGACGCCCCCCGGACCCACGCCTGGGTGAGGCGGGACGGGGCGGCGCCGATCGAGGTGGTGGTGGACGGGCGGCGGGTCGAGTACCGCTTCGGAGCGGTCCGGCCAGTGCCGGCGACGACGGATCCCGAGGGCTTCCGGGTGCTGGCCTTCAATGCCGCGCTGCTGCCGGCCGGGGGCACCGGGGTCGAGGCCCGCGCCGCCCGATTGGCCGAGGTGCTCGGTGGCCATGACGCCCTGGTGCTCTCGGAGCTCTTCGCCGACGACGCCCGGGAGCGGCTGCTCCGCGATCTCTCGCCCGAGTACCCCTGGCAGACCTCGGTGCTGGAGGACGACGATCCCCTGGCCCAGGACGGCGGGGTGGTGATCGTCTCCCGCTGGCCCATCCTCCACCAGGCGGAGCACTTCTACACGGGAGGAGTGGGCACCGATTCCCTCTCGGCCAAGGGCGCCATGGTGGCTTCGATCCGAGGACCACAGGGGATCCTCCACCTGGTGGGGACCCACACCCAGTCCGACGCCGACGGCTGGGCCGATTCGGTGATCGACGGGATCGCCTTCCCCGGAGTCTTCACCCGGCCTGCGCCTGCCGCGGTGCGGGACCGCCAGTTCCGGTCGCTGGAGGCGTTCCTGGCCGGCCTCGGCCTGCCGGAGGACGAGCCCCTGGTGATCGCCGGGGACCTGAACGTGGCCAGGGCCTCGACCCGGGAGTTCGAGGCCATGCTCAGAACCCTCGGGGCGGTCGAGCCGGCGGGCGACCGGGAGGGACCGACCTGGGATCCGGGCAACGAGCTCGTCGCCGACGGGGACCGGCCGGCCCGCCTGGACTACCTGCTGGTCTCGCTCCGCCACCGGGGCATCGACCCCGCGGCCTCCCGGACCGAGGTGGTCCGGCTCAGGTCCCCGACGCCCTGGGACGGGTCGCGGACCGACCTCTCGGACCACTACGCGGTGTCGACCCGGCTTCAGTTCGCAGGGGGGAAGTCGGCCGCCGCGTTCCCGGCTGGCCCGGAGGGAGCCGACTCGGGCGGCTTCCTCGGGCAGGGGGAATAGCGACGGGTTACAGATCCAAGCGCCAGTTGGCGAGGATCCCGAACTGGAGGAGGGCGACGTCCCGGGCGAGCTGGGCGTTCTGCTTCCAGTGGCCGTCGACGTACTCGCGACCCCAGGCCTCGGCGGTCTGGCCGCCGGCGAGCGGCGGGCGCACCCAGAGGTCGTAGACCAGCACGTCGCCCGGCGCGAGCCCCAGGGTGTTCAGGGTCCGCTGGGGGGGCTGGCCGGGACGGCGCAGGTCCATCCAGCGCACCTTGGCGGGATCGGCCCAGGCGGCGTTGGAGATGAGACCCACGCCCGCGTGGTTGGGCGTCAGCCACTCGAGCTCGACCACGCCCTCGCCCACCACCGAGAGGTCCTGGACCCGGATCCGCTGGTCGGCGAGGTGGACGAGCGCGGGATCGGCCAGGGCCAGGTCCACGAGCTTCAGGAGGAGCTGCTGATGATCGCCGCAGATCCCCCAGCCCCGGCGCACGATCAGCCGGTAGTCGTTCTCCTTCGAGGTGAAGCCCTGGGCGATGGCGCCGGGAGCCCGGCGGGCTCCCTGGACGAACCCTGCGTTGGAGGCATAGGGGGTGTCGCTCACCCAGCGCCGGGTCAACTCGCCCAGCAGGTCCTCCATGGTGATGTCCTGGGGGTCCGGGGCCTGGCTCCGGAGCTGCCAGGCGACCAGGCGCACGAACCGGCGCAGGACGTCGTCCACTTCCTGGTCGGTGAGGGCCTTGCCGGTGGGCCAGAAGGCCCGGGCGTCGCGACCCGGCCAGACCGGACCCTGGGCCCGGAGCGCCGGGGCGGCCGGCAGGCCGTCGTCGGGATCCTGGCCGAGGGCCTGGGCCGGGAGGTTCGCCGGATGGGAGGCGAGCAGGAGGGCGAGCCCTCCGAACACCAGGCGCGTCCAGACCATCGGGACCTCCCTTCCATGGATACGCCGAAGGGCGTAGCGGGGTTGCGGGCCGGCCCTCCGGACGCGCAGCGCCCCCGGGGCCCGGCTCGGGGCCGGATCCGGGGGCGCTGCGTCGGGGGCGGAGACCCTTGGGCCTCAGGTCCTCTCGTTCTGGACCTCCTCGAGGCGGCGGTACAGGAGCTGGAAGCGCTCCTCGTCGTTGTAGCCGAGCCGCTCGGCCTCGTCGGCCACCATCTGGATCAACGGCCGGTACATCTCGCCGAAGCGCTCGGTCTGGAACCGGATGAAGTCGGCCTTGGGGACGGTCTCGCCGGCCCCGGAGAGTCCGGTGTCCCGGGCTGCGGCATTGGTGATGTCCTCGAGCATCTCCTCCCGCTCCTTGGCGGTGAGCGACCGGCCGAGCTGGCGCTCCCGCTCGGCGATCCGCTCCCGGGCACGCCGCATCGCGCCCTGCAGGTCCTCGGGCACGCCGTTGACCCGGACGAGGGCCTCGCACTCCGAGAGCACCTGGCGGCTGCCGGCCTCGGCGGCCTCGATCAGGCACTCCTTGGTGGGGATCCGGACGCCGTCCCTGGGGCTCAGGCGATCCGGGTCGGTGAACCCGTTGGCGGCCGCCAGCAGGTCGACCAGACCACCCTGGCCCCAGAGAGGCAGATCGGTGCGGCCGATGTCCCGGCGGACCTTCTGGGCGATCTCGCCCAGGGTGTCGCCCCGCATCACCAGGGCGCCGTTGCCCACGGCCTCTCCGCCCTCGATCTGGTCGGAGGACACGAAGGCCGGAGCCGAAGTGATGCGTCCGGGATCGACCGGGGCGGTGCCCAGGCCGCAGTCCATGCCCATCCCGAGCAGGTTGGCGTCGCCTTCCGTGCACTCGATCTTGCTCTCGTCGTCGGCCAGGGCCGAGGCCACGTTGCGGGTGCTGCGGGCCCGTTCGACGAGGCTCTTGAACCGGTCGCCGCGAAGAAGTTCTTCCGGTGTGGCCGGGTTCTGGATCGCTCCGTCGAGTCGCTCGTAGATCTTCTGCATCGGGCAGCCCATCTCCTTGCAGAACCAGATCGCGTGGACCTTGGCAGCGATCTCCTCCCGGAGCGCCTCGGCCCGACGCTTGGTAGCCGTGTAGGTCTGGGTGGCAACGGAGAACCGCGTCTCGTTGGCCCCGAGAGCCCGGCAGGAGTCGCCCCGTCCCTGGCCCTGGAGACAGCTCTTGGCTGCCTCCTGGAGGGCGAGCGCGGCCGCCATCTGGTCGCTGCGGGCGGCTTCGAGGGCCGTCACCATCTCGTCCACCTGTTCCCGCTCCGCCCTCCCGGGATCGGTGCGGATCGCCCAGACGCTGGTGGCCGGGCCGGACCAGAGGGCGAGGGCAAGGCCCAGGCGGGCCAGCCGGAGGGTATTGCTGCGGACCGTCTCGATGTTTCGCACGATGGGTTCCTTCCTGCTCCGAGGTGTCGGATCGGCCCGACGTAATCGGACAAAGCAACGCCCGTGCCAGGCACCCACGGGCCACCACCATGACCATGAAGATCCGCTTCTGGAGCGGATCCACGCAGAGCGTCCCCGCATGCAGGAGGCGCCCTGGCCGGTGAGACGCAGGAGCGGTCCCGGCGCACCGGAGTCTCAAACTCCGTCGCGACGTATCCCCGACATGCAAACCGCCGCCCCCGGGGGCGGACCCGGGGGCGGCGGCGGGCGTGCGGGCGATGGGAGGTGCCGGTCCTCTCTCCGGCATCGGTGGGAAGGGCTAGGGATCGAGGTAGCGAACCCGGGGGCCTCTCAGTCGGTGCTGGCTTCCCGCATGCGGCGCTCCAAGTGGAGGAAGCGCTCGTCGTCGTTGTAACCCCGGGCCTCGGCCTCGTCGGCGACCTGGGTGATCAGGTCCTTCCAGGCTTCGCCGAAGCGCTCGGTCTGGTTCCGGATGAAGTCGGCCTTGGGTACCGAGCTCAGCCCGGCGAAGTCGTTGGCCGGGCTGGCCGCCACGTTGGCGGCGTCCTCGAGCATCTCGACCCGCTCCTTGTCGGTGAGCTTGCGGCCCAGCCGGGCCTCGGCCTCGACGATCCGCTCCCGGGCCCGCCGCATGGCGGCCTGGAGGTTCTCGGGCACGCCCTGGACCCGCACCAGCTCCTCGCACTCCGAGAGGACCTGACGGCTCCCCGCCTCGGCGGCTTCGACCAGGCACTCCTTGGTGGGGATCCGGATCCCGTCCTTGGGGTTCAGGCGATCCGGATTGGTGACCCCGTTGGCGGCCGCCAGCAGGTCGACCAGGCCACCGTTGCCCCAGAGCGGCAGGTCGGGGCGGCCGAGCTGGCGGCGCACCGCCTGGGCGATGTGGCCCAGCGTGTCGCCCTTCATCACGGTGGCGCCGTTGCCGAGCGCCTCGGTGGTCGCCAGGGCGGAGGTGGGCACGAACTCGGGAGCCGTGCGATCCGGCACGTGGTGGGCGAGGCGGCCCACCTCGCCGCAATCGATGCCCATCCCGAGCAGGCTGGCATCGCCCTGCTGGCAGCGGATGCTCCCAGAGTTCCCGGCCAGCACGCTGTCGACGGCCCGCTGCCGGCGGCCCTGGGCCTCGACGTCGTCGGCGATGCCATCGGCGATCTCGCCGACCTCGTCGAAGCCGGGATTCCCGGTCACGACTCGCTCCGGCTCGACATCCGGGGCGATCCGCAGGGCCTCGTCCTCGGGCTTCATGTTCCCCGCCAGACAGCGCTCCTGGAACCGATTGCATTCGGTGGCCCTTCCGGGACCGTTGCGGAGGAAGCCCACGATGTCGTGTCGCACCACTGCGGGCTCCATGCCGCTCCGGACCTCGGGATCGCAGATCGCGCGGAACGCATTGGATGGGTCGTTCCCCCAGGCCGCGCAGGCCTCCTCGAAGGTGAGCACCGGGGGCATCTCGGCGGCGCGCAGGGCGACGTTGGTCTTCTCGCGGTAGACGCCGACATAGAAGTCGGTCAGGCCGTCCTTGCAGGTCGCGTCGTCCGGGTAATTCCGGCACTTCACGATCGCATCGCCGAGCTGGGTGGGAGTGGCGCTCCGGGCCCAGTTCCGGCGAGCCTCCAGGGCCGCCTCGGCCTCCCGCTGGGCGGCCAGGGCCGCCATCGAGGCCGCGTCGGCGGCCCGCACCCGGGCCTGCTGGGCCCGGGTCACCGCGGCGTCGACCCCGGAGACCAGCCGACGGTGCTCGTCGAGGGCATCTCCCAGGCCGGCCTCGACCTCGCCGACGTAGCCCCGGTAGCCGGTCTTGTTCGCTTCGCAGTTCGACTCCCGGACTCCGAAGGTGATGCCGTTCAGGAAGGCCCCGACGATGTCCGTGGCCTGGCAGGACTCGGCGAGGGCCCGCTCCACCCGGACCCCGAGCTCGGTCACGGCCTCCCTGGCATAGGCCACCGCCGCCTGGTGGCTCTCCTCGGCTCTTCGATAGGTGGCGACCGCATCATCGAGGCCGCGGCACGCATTCGCCTCGCCGGAAGCCATGGCGCAGGCCTCGGCCAAGGACCTCACCCGGTCGGCAGCGCCTCCCAGGCGGATCCTCTCCGACTCGAGCGCCCCGATCCTCTGGAAGGCCTCGAATCGGACGTCCTCCACGTGGGGCATGTCGGCGAAGTTCCCGCCCGACACCGGCGACCACGGCAACACCCCGAGCGCCATCCCCAGCACCGCCGCATTCAACCCGTAGCGTCCCGCCATGTCCCTGCCTCCGTGACGTCGGGTCCGCCCCCGACGGGACCCGGAGATGCAACCCCCGTGCCAGCCGACCAGGTACCTCGGAGCCTCCCGCCCAAACCAGCTCCGGCAGCCGATCCTGGCCTCCGGTTCCGACCACGGGGTGTTCCCCGGATCTCACCCCGACCGGGATCGTCGCGGCGGAGTCTCAAACCAGTGTCCGACTCCCGGACACCCCCGCACCGGTCGAGCGAGGCGGGCCGCCTGATCCATCCCGGGCCAGGGACGCGGCTCCCGGCCTTCCCCCGGTGCAACTGGTAGCATCGCCCCCCCACCGCGAGGAGTCCCCGTGATCGAGGTCGAGGCACTGAGGAAGACGTTCCGGGTCCACCGCAAGGATCCGGGGTTCTGGGGATCGGTGCGCTCGCTCTTCTCCCGGGAGACGATCGAGAAGCCGGCCGTGAAGGACGTCTCGTTCCGGGTCGAGGAGGGCGAGATCGTCGGGCTGGTGGGCGCCAACGGGGCGGGCAAGACCACCCTGGTCAAGATGCTCGCCGGGATCATCCATCCCTCGGGAGGCGACGCCCGGGTGCTGGGGCACAGGCCCTGGGAACGGCACGACGAGTTCCGCCACCAGATCGCCCTGATCATGGGCCAGAAGGCCCAGCTCTGGTGGGACCTGCCGGCCGCCGACGGGTTCCTGCTGCTGAAGGAGGTCTACCGGATCGACGAGACCCGCTACCGGGAGACCCTCGCCTACCTGACCGAGGTCCTCGGGGTCGGCGCCGAACTGAACATCCAGATCCGGCGGCTGTCGCTGGGCGAGCGCATGAAGATGGAGCTGATCGCGGCCCTGCTCCATGCGCCCCGGGTGGTCTACCTCGACGAGCCGACCATCGGGCTCGACCTCACCGCCCAGCGGGCGATCCGGGACTTCCTGCTCGCCTACCGGGAGGAGCACCGCCCGGCGATGCTCCTGACCAGCCACTACATGGAGGACATCCAGCGCCTCTGCAAGCGGATCCTCATCCTGCGCGACGGCGAGCTGGTCTACGACGGGGCGCTCTCCGAGGTGGTGCGGCGCTACGCTCCGGACCGGCTGGTCACGGTCCACCTGGCGCGCGACCGGGAGGACGGCCGGGCCGGGCTCGACCTGGCAGCCTTCGGCGAGGTGGTGGCCTCGGACGCCGACCAGCTCCGCCTGCGGGTGGCGCGGGAGCGGGTGCCCGAGGTCTCCTCGGCGCTCCTGGCGCGCCTCGCAGTGGTCGACCTCCAGATCGCCGAGGACGACGTGGGGTCCATCATCGAGCGGATCATGGGGGCCCGGGGCGGGATGCCGGCGGCCGCCGGACCGGGCGCGTCATGACGCCGTCGCTCTTCTTCTCGGTGCTCTCGCTGGAGGCCCGCACCCGCATGAGCTACCGGGTCGACTTCTGGCTGCGCACGGTGCTGGCACTGCTGGCCGAGCTGGGAGCCTTCGTGTTCCTGGCCTGGGCGCTGTTCGCCGAGACCGGGGCCAGCGAGATCCGCGGCTTCACCCAGGGCGGGCTGGTCCTCTACTACGCGGCGGTGATGCTGCTCGGCAAGCTGGTCGCCGGGGCCGACCTCGGGAGCGACGTGTCCCAGGACATCTACGGCGGCGGCCTCACCCGCTACCTGATGTTCCCCCGGGCCTACGTCCCCTTCAAGTACGCCCAGCAGCTCGGCGGCCAGACCCCGGCGGTGTTCCAGGCCGCGATCTTCGGGATCCTGCTCTTCGCCGTGGGCGACCGGATCGGGGCGACCCCGCCGGGTCCCGCGGCCCTCGCCATGACGCTCCTCTCGCTGGCGCTGGGGAACCTCATCTACTTCCTGCTGCGCCTGCCACTGGAGATGGTCGCTTTCTGGCACGACAACGTCTGGAGCCTGGTGGTGCTGCTGCGCAACGTGAGCCGCATCCTGGGAGGCGCCACCCTGCCGCTCGCCATGTTCCCGGGCGCGGTCGCCGACATCCTCTGGTGGCTGCCCTTCCGCCTGGTCTACGAGGTCCCGGTGGCCTGCCTGCTGGGTCGCATCACGCCCGGGGAGTGGCTCGCCTCGCTGGGGCTCGCAGCGGCCTGGATCGCGGTGCTCGCCCTGACCACCCTGGCGGTGTGGCGACGCGGGACGCTCCAGTACACCGGAGTCGGGATCTAGCCATGACGCGCTACCTCCGGCTCTACCTCCACTTCCTGCGCTTCTCGTTCTCCCGGGCCATGGAGTTCCGCTTCGACTTCGGATTCCGGATCGTGATGGACGTGGTCTGGTACCTGAACAACCTGGCCCTCTACGGGGTGCTCTACCGGCACACCTCGCTGCTCGGGGGCTGGAACGAGGACCAGTCGCTGGTCTTCCTCGGCACGCTGTTCCTGGCCGACGCCCTGAACATGACGATCTTCGCCAACAACATGTGGTGGTTCCCGATCTTCGTGAACCAGGGCGACCTCGACTACTACCTGGTGCGCCCGGTCTCGTCGCTGTTCTTCCTTTCGTTCCGCGACTTCGCGGCCAACTCGTTCGTGAACCTCTTGATGACCTTCGGGTTCATGGCCTGGGCACTGGCCCGCTATCCCGGCGAACTGGGCGCCGTGAACCTGGCGATCTGGGCGGTGATGCTGGCCGGCGGGGTGATCCTCCACTGGCTGGTGGAGCTCTGCTTCCTGATCCCGGTCTTCTGGCTCCACCAGGGCACGGGTCTCCGCGACATCGCCTGGAGCCTGAACCGCTACTCGCAGTACCCCGACGGCATCTACACCGGCTGGATGCGGCGGATCGTGGTCTCGCTGCTGCCGTTCGCGCTGATGGCCTCGTTCCCGTGCCGGGCGCTGTTCTCGTCCGACCCGTGGCCGGTGTTGCTGCACACCACGGTGGTGGTGGCCGGGTTCTCGATCTTCGTGGCCTGGCTCTGGGACCGGGGACTGCGCTCCTACTCGTCGGCGTCGTCGTAGCGCGGGGTCCGGGCTCACTTCCCGGCCGGCACCTCCGGGTCGCGCCGACCGCCTGGGCGAGCCAGGCAGTCGATCACGGACTGGCAGAGTTCGGTCAGGCGGTAGGGCTTCCGAAGGATCTGGCTGGAGGTCCTCAGGATGAGCTGCTCCGTCTCGGGATCATCGGCTCCCCCGGTCGAGAACAGGAAGCGGGGCGTACCGTCACCCAGCGCCGAGGCGACGGTACGGTAGAGTCCCAGGCCATCCATCCTGGGCATGCGCAGGTCGCAGACCACCAGGTCGTAGGGGACCGCCAGGATCCTCCGGAACGCCTCCACCCCGTCGTGGACCGCGTCGAGGCGCTCCAGACCCATCTCGGAGAGCGCCCTCCGGGCCAGGTCGAGGAATTCGATCTGGTCGTCGACCACCAGGACCCTCGACCCGCGCGGCGCCCGCCCACCGGAGCCGGGCGCCGGTCCCTCGGACTCCCTGGGGAAGTCGGCGCCGGGCACGGATACCGGGAGGGGAACCCGGAGCTGGACCCTGGCGCCACCCAGGTCGCCCTCGCCGACCTCGAGCCGGCCTCCGTGGGCGGCTGCGGTGGCCGCAGCCATGGCCAGGCCCAACCCGGTCCCCTTGCCGGGGGCCTTGGTGGTGAAGAAGGCCTCCGTCACCCGATCCCGGATCTCGGGAGCGATTCCCGGACCGTCGTCCGAGACCGACAGGAGGGCCTGGCGATCCGGCAGTACCGAGAGTTCGACGCGGATCCGTCCCAGTCCTCCGACCTCCTGGATCGCATCGCGGGCGTTGGCCATCAGGTTCAGGACCATCTGCATCAGGGCATCGCGATCCATCGGCAGCACCACGTTGTGGACCGGCTCTTCCCACTCGATCTCCACGCCCTCCCGGCGGTACATCGGAGCCATCAGTCCGACCGCATCCGAGACCGGCTCCCGCAGGTCCCCGGGCACGAAGTCGGTGGCAGGACGCCGGACCGCGTGCAGGAGTCGGGCGACGATCACCCGGCAATGGTCGGCAGCGGCCCCGATCTTCTCCACCGCTTCCAGGTCCGCATGGGCGAGGACCGTTCCCCGGAGCACATCGGTGTATCCGAGGATGATGGCCAGCGGATTGTTCAGGTCATGGGCGACCCCTCCGAGGACCTGGCCGATGAGGCGCAGGCGCTCGGTGTCGGCGAGGCGCTCCTCGAGATCGAGCTCCGTCCTGAGGTCGGCGAACGAGTGCACGGTGCGCTCGTCGTCGATCACGCTCGCCGACCATCGCACCGGGATCCGTTCCCCCGAGGCGTGCCTCAGGTGGATGACCCTCAACCGGGTCATGGAGGTCCGGGCCTTGTAGGCCCTTCCCTTTGGATCCCCGGGACTCCCTTGGCTCGACAGCATCTCGGGGAGCCGAACTCCTTGGAGATCCACCTCGGACCGGCCGGAGAGCTTCTGGAGAGCCGGATTGGTGACCAGGATCCGGCTCTCCCGGTCCACCACGGCGACGCCCTCCCGAAGGCTGCAGAAGGCACTCGCCAAGTGCCCGGAGTCTTTCATCTTCCGTCCTTCCGGGATCGCGGGACCCGGAGGCCTCGTCCCCTACATTGTCCACCTCTGGTCCCTTCTCCGGAAGGTGAGAACGCCTACTCGTGTGCGCGTGGCGCTCCGGCAGGACGGAGTCCAGGGAAAGGGGCGGACGCCGTCCTCACGCCGGGAGGACGCGGACCCCGTCCTCCGGGACGGCGGTCAGGCGAGCCAGGTTGTCGGGACTGGTGCGGACCGTGAAGGTCACACCCTCGGCCCCATAGGCCTCGGCGATCACCCGCACCGCGGCCCTCACCCGGCCCACCGCTCCCTGGCTGGCGAAGGGCACGAACACCTGCCGCTCCACCATGTCGCGCTCGAAGTGGCGGCGGATCCGCTCCGAGAGGCGGGCCACGTCGCCGGGTACGAAGACCGAGAGGATCTCGGCCTCCGGGTCGGCGGCGGCCAGCCCCGCCCGCGCCCCGGGATCGAGCCGGTCCGCCTTGTTCAGGACCAGGATCCGCGGCAGGGAGTCGGCGCCCACCTCGGAGAGGGTCTCCCGCACCACTTCGAGATGGTTGCGGAAGGCCGGATCGGAGGCGTCGGCCATGACCAGGAGGAGCGAGGCGTTCCTGGCCTCCTCGAGGGTCGACCGGAAACAGGCCACCAGCGCGTGGGGGAGGTTCCGGATGAAACCCACCGTGTCGGTCACCAGGATCCTCGGCACCGATTCCGGCTGGAGCGGTCGCACCGTGGTGTCGAGGGTCGCGAAGAGCTTGTCCTGGACCAGGACCTCGCTGCCGGTCAGCGCCCGCATCATCGAGGACTTGCCGGCGTTGGTGTAGCCGACCAGCGCTACCGTGTCGCCGTCGGCGCGCCGCTCCCGGCGCCGACCGTCCTCGGCGGCCACGGTCTCGAGCTCGACCTCGATCTCGCGGACCCGGTCGCGGATCCGGCGCCGGTCGAGCTCGGCCTTCGATTCGCCCACGCCCTTGGCCCCGATCCCGCCGCCGCTGCGCTCGCTGCGCCCGGTCTCCCGCATGCGGGGCGCCAGGTAGCGCAGGCGCGCCGCCTCGACCTGGAGCTTGGCGGCCCGGCTGCGGGCGTGGCGGCCGAAGATCTGGATGATGACCGCGGGCCGGTCGAGGACCTCGGCACCGGTGGCCGACTCGAGGTTCCGCATCTGGGTCGGGGAGAGCTCGCAGTCGAAGATCACCAGGCCCGGGCGCGGCGAGCCGGCCGGGCCCTCGGGGCGGGCCTCGGGGGGTGGCTCCCGGCCTTCCTCCGACGGACCGACGGCTTCGGCTTCGACTTCGGCGGCCTCGGCCTGGGCCCGGAGCTTGGCCTTGTGGGGGCGCGGCCGGGCCTTGGGCGCCACCTTGCCGCTGCCGCCCGTCAGCTCCGCCAGCTCCCGGAGCTTGCCCTCGCCCAGGATGGTCGGACCGGTCAGGTTGGGGCGGGGCTGGACCATGGTGGCGACGGTGGGATGGCCCAGGGTCTCGACCAGGCGGGTCAGTTCGGCGAGCGACTCGGCGACCTCGGCGTCGCTATGGCCGGGCAGTCGGATCCCGACCAGGACGGCAGAAGGGACCTCGGGACGGGTGGTCGGCACGGGGACACGCGATCCTCTCGACCGGGCCGCCGGCCGCACGGACGGGGCGCGGCGCTCCGGGAAAACCTCACGGCTTCAGCGTACCGCAGGGGAAGGACGGGAAGGTGGGTCCCGGAGCGTTTCGCCCGGGAGTCCCGCGGAAGTGGAGAGCCGCTCGAGGGCCTCGTGCAGCCAGGCCACCGAGACCCGGGTGGGACCGCAGGGGATCGGCTCATGCGTCCCGTCGGGGCGGGTGCGGGCGAAGAGGAGGGTGAGGCGGCCGGGGGACGGACGCGCCTGGCAGGCCGCTCCCGGGATGGGCGGAGCCAGGTCGAGATACGGGAGGGCAGGGTTCGGCCCCTTGAAGACCCGGCGGACCACGAAGCGGGAGGGCGCCAGCGGTTCCGAGGGTACCGAGGGGTTCTCCATGGTGAAGCCCTCGACCACCAGGTCGGCGCGGGCGAAGTCGGGAGCCGGGTCGAAGGGGGCGTCGCAGGCGCAGGCCCGGGCGCGGCCCGCGGCCAACGGCCCGAGGGCGAGGGAGAGGGCGAGGGCGAGGGCGAGCCGGACGAAACGCATGGAGGTTCCCCGGGCTCCGCATCGGCGGGTCCCATCCGGACCATCGGCGGACCCGGATCGGGGGATGAGGGGCGGTCGCGATGCGAGCTGGACCTTTGAACCTCGGGTCAGGTCCGACCGTCTCTGCCTGTGGAGACGGAGGACCCCGATGGGCCGACCCGAGGGCAAACACGGCGAACCGGAGAGCGCGGGGGTCGAGAGCGCGATCCCTCCCTATGCCTGGCTGGGACGCCCGCCCGGCGAGTGGTCACCGGTGGAACTCCCGGGCATGGCCCTGCAGGTACTCCTCCGTTGGCCGCTCACCTGGTTGGTGGTGGCGGCGGGATCCGCCCTGGTATGGGGCTTCGTCCTCGCCCTTTCGGTCCCGATCTGCCGCTCCCCCGACCCCTTCGTGCCGTCGCTGGTGGGCTTCTTCCTGGCACTCGCCGTCACCGGCACCTGGATCCGCCTCGGGGACGAGGCCCTGGCCTGGGGGCCGGGGGCGAGCCGGGCCCGGGCCATGGCGCCGGACTTCTCCCGATGGCTCCCGATGTTCGGGGTCGCCCTGATCCTCGCTCTCTCCGGTGGGGTCCTCTACCTCGCCGGCCTCGGTGCCTTCCACCTGACGGGCAGCCGCCCCGCCGGTTGGCTGGTCCTGGCCGGAGGTGCCGTGGCGATGTTCCGGCTGGGTTCCATGGCGCTCCACGAGATCCTGGTGCGGGGAGCCGGGCCCCTCGCCGCCCTGTCCGGTTCGTGGCGCCTGACCCGCTCCTCGGCGAGCGGACTCCTCCTGGCCGCGGTGCTCTACGGAACGGTGGCTGGGTTGTGCCGGGCCCTGCTCGGCTTCGTGGGGAGCGCCACCGCCAATCAACTCGGTCCGGTCGCCACGGTCCCGGCCATCACCCTCACCCTGCTGCTCCCGGTCTGGGCCAGCCTGGTCTGGACCGCCGCCTACGTCTCCGCAAGGTCGCGGGAGGAGTTCCCTTGAGGCTGTGCCGACTGCTCACCATCGTTGCCTTCCTGCTCTCGGTCGGTGCCGGCTCCGTCGAGGCCTGCTGCCGCCCGGTGCGCCGCGGGTGCTTCGCCAACCAGAAGACGATCGCGGGCGCGATCGAGATGTACAACCTCGACTTCAACCAGGCCGTCGACGTGATCCCGTGGGAGGTCCTGAAGCAGTACGGCTACCTCCAATCGATCCCCGACGATCCCGGGGAGGGGCCCGGGAGCCGGGAGAACTACCTGCTCGTCGACGGCAGGGTCTTCTGCCTCCGACACGGGACGATCCAGGGATCCGGCAATCCCCGCCAGGACCTGAGGGACCTCGGCGTCACGGATCCCGCGCTGCTGGGCCGGGCGGCGACCGAGGCGGCCGGCAGGTTCCCCGACGATCCTCCCCGGCCCGGCCAGGTCGCCTTCCTTCCCGCGGCGGCCGCCTGGTTCGCCCTGATCGCGGTCTCGCCGCTCCACGCCTACGCCCTGCCGCTCCGGGACCCGTTGGGGACCGGGCCCTGATCAGGCCGCTCTTCGATGCGGGTTCCTGCGGGCTCCCCGGTGCGGCTCGTCGCGCCGAGCGATGCCCCGGGTGAGGCGCCCCAGCAGGTCGGCACCGGTGACCACCCGTCGGATCGGACCCCAGAGCAGGATCAGATCCTGATCGACCAGGTCGCCGCCCCCGCCGCGCCGGCGCGCCCGGAGCCTTTCCAGGACCTTGCCGAGCGGCGTCGCCGGATCCCTCACCAGGATCGGCTCGTGGAAGCACCGCGCCAGGTCGGCGCGTGGTCCGCCGAAGAGCACCCCGCGCAGGAAGCGGTGGGCGTCGAGCGCCAGGCGCGGCTCGCCCTGGGGATCGGTGAGCACCAGCCACTTCACCCCGGGGGCCGCCACGCTCTGCAGGAAGGGATCGTCAGGAGCCGGGCTCCACTTCGGGAGCACAGGACGCCCCCGGCGGATCGGGAGGGCCAGGACGCTGCCGGTCTCGAGGGGCGTGCCCAGTTCATGGAGGGGGAGGTCGTCGATGTCCAGGAAGTTCATGGCGCCCCGCCCCTCGACCGGCCCCACCTCCGAATCCGGGTGATGCATGTGGTGGTGGAGCAGGCGACGGAGTGCTCCCTCGCTCCAGGTCTTCACCTCCTCCGGTCCCAGCAGCCGGTCCAGCAGCCAGGCCGTGGGACGGACCACCGGGAAGAGCAGCACGCCATAGACGTCCACCAGCGGCGCCAGCCTGGAGGCCACGCCCAGGGCATGCCGGGAGACATAGGCCTGGGGCAGGAGTTCCCCCAGGAAGGCGATGGCGAGCGTCGAGACGACGAAGGCCCCGGCCCCGCCGAGCAGCGAGCCTGCGAGCACGGTGAGTGCGCAGTTCACGGTGACATTGCCCCAGAGGATGGTGGCGAGCAGCCCATGGGGATCACGCCGGATGGCCAACACCCGCGCCGCCCTGGGGTCGCCTTCCGCGGCATCAGCCTCGAGGCGGATCCGGTTCACCCCGAAGAACGCCAGGTTGGCTCCCGAGAACATCGCCGACTGGCCCAGGCAGACGGCGAAGCCGGCCAACTGCCACTCGAACACGGTCCTCAGCCCCTCGCTCCGCATGGAATCTAGGTCCGGAGCGAGGGCTCGCCAACCCGGGTGAGAAACCGCGCCCCACGGCCCGCTGGGGTCGCACCCGGTCTCGGAGCCCATGGTCTCGCGAGACCGCGTCGGGGACCGACACACCGGGCGATGCGGCTGGGGATCGATCTGGCCCGGTATGTGCGAAGGCCAGCTGCGGAGGCCTCATGTCGTTCCGAACTCCCCGCATCCTTCGCCGCCGGCCGATGCTCCTGTCCGTCCTCTTCGTCTCGATCGGGCTGACCACGCCGCCCCGCTCCCTCCGGGCGGCCCCGGCCGGACCGGAACCCGGAGGCCAGAGCGGTTTCCTCGGGCAGGAGGAGGGACCGGGTCTGCCTTCCGGACCGCTCCCGGGGCCTTCCGGCCCCGAACTCCGCGAGGCGCCCCTCCCGGCGCTGCGGGAAGTCCCCTCTCCCGCGCTCCGGGTCGTGGCAGGGCCGCCGGCACTCTCCGGGGACCTGGATCCCGACGGCTTCGTCTTCTCTTCGGAGTGGCCCAAGCGTATCCCGCTCGGGTCGGGTGGAGGCGGCGAGTCCTGGAGGGGATCGCCGAGGCCCGCGGTCTCGCAGGGCTTCCATCGCGGCCTGCTCCACTGGAGCTTCCTGCGCGGCCTGGACGACCACTCGCAGGCCAGTCCCTCGCTGGGAGAGGTCGAGGCCGACCTGTCGCGCCGGCGTGCCGGAGGCGAGCGGCTGGTCTCCACGCTGTACCGGGCCATGTGCGAATGGTCGGCTGCCCGCGACGGCCTGGCCGCCGCGGAGGGTCGGGATACCGAGGCTCGCCAGGCCGTCTGGAGACGATGGGTGGAAGAACTGGATGTCGAGATCGTGGCCCTCCGGGCGCTCGGGGCCCGGCTGGCGCCTTCCCGTAGCGCGGCGCTCCCCATGCACGAGGCCGCAGGCCGGATCTACGGAGCGAGCCCCGCGGGGAGCGTCGAGGAGGGCACCGCCCTGCGCTGGGTCGAGGAGCTGGAGACGGATCTCCGCGCCTACGGATTCGGCCCCGAGTCTCCGAGACCCTGAGCCGGTGCAACGGCAAGGCCCGTGTCTGGGGTGGGCGTGCCTCCGAGGTCTCCCCCCCGCTCCGCCACTCGCCGAGGCCAGAGCCGCTGTCTGGTTTGCGGTACCGGCGTCGGGCACCGGGACTCCGTCGCATGCCGGCGCTGCGAGACCCCGGTCCACCCGGAATGCTGGAGCTACGCGGGTGTCTGCCCCGTCTACGGATGCCGGTCGCGGGAGCGGATCGAGGCTGGCCCGGGAGTCCCATCCCACCCCGTGACCGCGGCTCCCGCGGATCGAGGTCCTGGGCAGCGGGTGCCCGACTGGACCGACATGGGAGTCTGGGTACGCGACTGCGTGCTCGTGATCGTCCGGTTCGCCATGATGCTGGGCCTGGTCCTGGCCATCCAGATGGAGATCGGGACGATCCGGGAGCCGACCCTCTGGTCGGTGGGCCTCCTCGTGACGTCGATCGGGTACGCAGCCGGGTACTCGTCCCGGTTCGCCATCCCGGAGAACTCGACCGGGGAGGGCGAACGCCATGGGGCCGCCTGGCTTCTCGGGTTCCTCATCGAGGCCGCAGTGGTGGCAGCGAGTTCCGTGGCCTGCATCCCGGTGGGAACGATAGGTCTGGCCTGCGTGCTCCATGGCGCAATGCCGGATCTCGAATGCACGGCAGCGATCTGCGGCGCGCCCTATCAGCTGGGCCACAGGTTGGCCTGGGGCTGAGGGGGGCGTTACTCCAGCGAACCGGCCCGCGGCACGCCCGGACGCTATTCCTCCGGCTCGGCCTCTCCCCCGCCGCGCATGACGGTGAGCCGGCGGTACAAGGTCGCCCTGCCGATCCCCAGCATCCGGGCAGCCCGGTTGCGATTGCCGCCGCAGCGGTCCAGGGCGACCTCGATCTCGGCGTCGGTGAGCGAGGCCGTCCGTTCCCGCTGGGCACGCATGATCTCCCCGGCCTCGCGACTCCATCCGGTCCTCGGGGCCGAACCGATCCTGAGGTCCCGCGCCCGGAGGATCCCATCGAGGGATACCGCCGCCGCGCCCCGGAGCACATAGGCCAGCTCCCGGATGTTCCCGGGCCAGGCATGGGCCCGCATGGCGTCCTTGGCATCGTCGGCCAGCGAGATCCCGGCCGGCAGGAACTCCCGGGCCAGGAGGAAGAGGTCGTCGCCCCGGGCCCGCAGGGGAGGGACGTCGAGGACCACCGCGCTCAGCCGGAAGAAGAGATCGGCCCGGAACGTCCCCTCGGCGACCCGGGCCGCCAGGTCCCGGTGGGAGGCGCTCACCACCCTCACCCGGACCCGCAGCGTCCCGGTGCTGCCCAGGGGCCGCACCTCCCCTTCCTGCAGGGCCCGCAGCAACTGGGACTGGATCGCCGCCGGCAGCTCCCCGATCTCGTCCAGGAAGAGGGTGCCGCCGTCCGCCGCCACGAAGGCTCCCTGGCGGGCCGCTCCCGCCCCCGTGTAGGCGCCCTCGACGTGTCCGAACAACTCGCTCCGGGCGGTCTCGGGATCCGAGAGCTGGGTGCAGTCCACGACCTGGTAGGGACCTTCGGGATCCCGCCCGAGGCGATGGATGGCGCGGGCCAGGAGTTCCTTGCCGGTCCCCGTCTCGCCCTGGAGCAGCAGGGGGAGGTCGAGCGGCGCCACCTTCTCGACCAGCGAGAGCAGGTCGGCGAGCGCTCGGCTGTTGCCGATCACCCCCGCGAAGCTCTCCCTCCGGGGGGGCGTGACCGGGAGGTGGTCCGTCCGGGAGCGCAGCACGAAGGCACTCGATCCAAGGCGCACGGTCTGATCCGGGGCCAGGTCGGCATCGCGGACCCTGACCTTCTCGACGAAGGTCCCGGACCGGGACTCGAGATCGACGACCCGGTATCCGGTACCGGAGGGTTCGAGGCGCAGGTGCTCGCGCGAGACCGAAGGATCCCGGAACACCAGGTCCGCGGTCTCGGAACGTCCCAGGATCACAGGCTGGTCCGTGAGGGCCCGTTCGAGTCCGGCCTCGGGCCCCTCGGTCACGACCAGGACCATCCGTTCGAGCCGCAGGGCGACCCCCTGGGCCGAGGTGGTCAGCATGCTGCGGGTGGTGGATTCGCTCACCCCGCCATTGCACCAGAGGGCCGGTGCCATCGCAATTCCGCTCTGCCGCGTCCCAGGTCGCCCGTACACTCGTCCCGATGACAGGTCCCGATCCCGACCCGCGCTACGGACGTCGCTACCAGGCGATCCGCCTGGTCGGGAAGGGCGCCAACGGCGAGGTCTACGAGGCCCTCGACACCCGCCTGGAACGGAGGGTGGCGGTGAAGGTCTTCGGGGCGAGCCCCGACTTCGACGCCGGTCGGCAGCGCTTCACCCGGGAGGCAAGGCTGCTCGGTTCCCACCCGCACCCCGCGATCGTCGCGGTCCTCGATGTGGACATGGAGTCGGATCCGCCCTTCCTGGTGCTGGCCTGGATGCCGGGGGGAGACCTGGCGGACCTGCTGCGCCTGAGCGGTGCCCTGCCGGCGGCCGAGGTGGTCCGGATCGGTGCCCGTCTGGCCTCCGCCCTCGCCCACCTCCACGGGCTCGGGATCCTGCACCGGGACGTGAAGCTCGAGAACGTCCTGCGGGACGAGGCCGGGGAGGTCGCGCTCGCCGACCTGGGCCTCGCCGCCGGTGAGGGCATGGCGCCCCTGACCAAGACGGGATTCCTGGTAGGGACGCCCCGCTACATGGCGCCCGAGCTCGCCCACGAGGGGGTCTACTCGGCGGCCTCCGACCTCTTCGCCCTGGGTGTGGTCCTGGCGGAACTGGGGACCGGGCAGCGGCGGAGCGTCTCGGCGCCCGACCGGGATCGGGAATCCGAGGACCTGGCGGGGAGCCTCGAGCCGGCGTCGCTCCGGACCCTGGTCCGCAGCCTCCTCCACAGCCAACCGGGATGGAGACCGGCCAGCGCCAGGGAAATCGCGGAACGCCTGGACGCGATCGGGAGCGAGCTCTCGGGCGCACCCGTGGGACGCGTCCCGACCTCCACCCTCGAGGACGCGACCAGCGAGGTCCCCGGATCCACGGTGGTGGCACCCGGGAGGCCATCTGCGGTCGCGGGGCAGGAAGCCGGGTGGTCTGCCGTGCGCCGCCGGGCGGCAGGCGCGGCGGTCGGCGCCCTGGTGGCGCTGCTGGCGATGTCATGGGCGAGGATCCGACCCGTCCTCGGTGGCGATCCCGGTTCCGGGGATCCCCGACCCGGGTCGACGAACGTCCCTGCCCCGCCACCCGGGCCGGGAGCCGCGGAAGCGCTGGCGAAGGCCATGGCGCCTCGTCGCAGGTGTCTGCTCGAGAGCTGGGACCGGACCGACCCGGCGGCCCTGGAGGGACTCGCCGCCCGGATCGAGCGGGTCGCCGACCAGGAGTGCTTCCAGAGACGAGGGGAACTCCGGGAGATCCTCGCCCGCGCCCTCGACGGAGGCCGTGACGGCGCCACGGCCCCGGTCCTGGAAGCCTCGGCTCCCTGGTTCGAGGCTGCCGAGCAGGTGCGCCTGCTCACCATGGACCTCGGGACATGGAACCTGGAGCGCTTCGACCGTCGGGACGAGTTCCTGGCGATGACCGAACGCCTGGAGCAGGTCC
Source organism: uncultured bacterium (assembly GCA_964403795.1). Classification (GTDB taxonomy): domain Bacteria; phylum Muiribacteriota; class UBA6191; order CAZXTJ01; family CAYOHP01; genus CAYOHP01. The sequence continues at coordinate 57,349 of CAYOHP010000017.1, forward strand.
AGGACCTGGATCGGCAGCTCGCTTCCGAGATCCTGGTGCCGCGGTTCTCGGAACGGGCGGGCCTGCTCGACCTGGCGATGCTCGCAGAGGCCCGGCGCACCGATCTGCTCCCGGGGTTCGACGACGTGCTACTGGCGCGGCGCCTGGCCGCCGGGCTCCGGGACGGGGGGGAGGTCGCAGGCGTCGACGCAGCCGGCACCGCGCTCGCCCGGCTGCTCGACCACGCGCTCCAGCGGGCCCAGACCGACGCCCTGGGACCCGGCCGGCCGCTGCCCCTGGAACACCTCGATCTCCTGGTCGGCCTGGCGATCCGTCCCGGGAGCCCGGATCGCCACCGGGTCTCGTTCCTCGACCACACCCTCGCCCTGGCGGCCCACTACGTCTTCATGAGCGCGTTCCGGGACGTGGTCCCTGCGGTACGCGCCGCCGAGCTGGCCCAGCGGCTCCTGGACCGGATCGAGCAGGATGGCGGTCGCGCCCGCTTCGGCTACCGCCTCCCTGAGGAAGGCTGGTGGGGGCCGCGGCAGCCGGCCTCGAACGCCACCAACCCGGCCGTGGCGGCGCTGCGGTCCCGCATCCTCTCGCTGCTCGGGCCGGAGGCGTCCCCGACCGGGAGGTGATCCGGGGGCGACCAGGAGGGTCGGACCCGACTCCGGAGGCCTCCCTGGCACCGCGCCCGGATGCGGGCTACCCTCGAAGGGGAGGTCGTGACGATGCCCCTGCATCCCGGTCGCTGCCTGTTCCTCGCCTGCCTCCTGATGGTGCCTGCAGGCGCACTCCGGGCCGAACCGCCCCTGCCGTCCGACGAGCGCCTCGCCCTGATGGAGGAGGCTGCCGCCCCCCTCGACGGGGTCTGGACCGGTGAGTTCCGCCAGTTCGACCCGGGACGGTTCATGGGCTACCCGATGCGCATGGAGGTCACCAGCCGGACCGAGCCCGATGGACGGGTGCGGATCGAGGGAACCCTCCACTGGCCCACCCTGCGGGATGGTGTGACCTCGCTCTCGGGATCCCGGCGCGGCAACATGCTGCGTTTCACCGAACCGGAACTCCTGCAGGGCTCCGAGCTGGTGCTCCTCGGCGACTACCAGGCCTCGTTCCGGACCCCTGACCGGATCGAGGGTGTCTGGGTGCATCCGGACCGGAATGCCCGGGACGGCTTCGGGACCTTCGTGCTCGAGCGCAGCTCCCTGGCCCGGACCTGGCAAGTGCAGGAGCCGGGCTGGCTGGAGGCTCCGGGACGCTGAAGGGTCGTCGCCGGCCGGCTACCCGACGCCGAGATCGAGTCGATCCGCCAGTTCCTCCAGCGAGGGGTGGAGGATCCGGCCGTCCCCCAGCGATCCGGCCTCGGCCGGGAGGTTCCGGGTGAGGCGCTTCAAGCCGTAGAAGCCGTTCATGGCCGCCGAGAGCACCTGGCCGCCACGGGAAAGCTGCCTCGCCCCTCGTACCAGGCGCGCCGCCACCCTCCCGGGCGAGAACGTCCGATCCCACAGTTCCCGGTGGGCCCGTAGCAGCTCGTCCGGCGTCATCCGCGCCGGCGTGAAGGCCACGTTGTAGCCGTTGTAGTGGTCCCAGCCGAGCTCCGGGCGGAGCCGACCCGAACCGAGCCATTCCTGGTAGATGCGGGTCCCCCGGAAGGGCGTGAGGATGCTGAGGAAGGGCACGTCGAACTCGAGCTCCTGGAGCTGGTCCGCCATCCGCACGATGCTCTCCGGCGTCTGGCAGTCGAAGCCCGCGATGAATCCGGCCATGACGCAGATGCCCCGGTCATGGAGGCGCTCCACCGCCTCGCCGTAGGCGGCCACCCGGTTCTGGCGCTTGGTCACGCTCTCGAGGGCATCCTCCTCGAAGCTCTCGATCCCGAGGAAGATGCCGGCACAGCCGGAAGCCTCCATGAGATCGAGCAGCTCGGGATCCCTCACGATGTCGATGCTGGCCTGGGTGAGCCACCACCGGTCGAGGCCCCGGAGCTCGCGCAGGAGGTCCTTGGCCCAGGCGCGCTGGACCAGCAGGTTGTCGTCCCAGAACCAGACCAGTCGCTCCTGCCACCAGTGGGGGAAGTGCGACCCGGCGACGTCCCGCACCACCTCCTCGACCGGCCGGACCCGGAAGCCCGGGTTCAGGTCGGGCACGGTGCAGAACCCGCAGGTGAAGGGGCAGCCCCGGGTCGCCTGCAGGACCCGCGGCACCATGAAGGCCGGCTCGAGCAGGTCGTAGCGGGGCGTGGGGAGGCCGGCCAGTTCCGGGGCACCACCCCGGTAGACCCGGTCCGGGGTCCCGGCCGAGAAGTCCTCCACCACCCGAGGCCAGATCGCATCGGCCTCGCCGGTCACCACCGCGTCGAAGTGCTGGAGGGCCTCGTCCACCCAGTAGGTGACATGGGGGCCGCCGGCCACCACCGGGACACCCAGGGCCCGGTAGGCGTCGGCGACCTCGTAGGCCCGGCGGGCGAAACCGGAGAAGAAGCTGATCGCCACCAGATCGGGCCAGCCGTCCACGGGTACCGGGCGCACCTGTTCATGGACCAGATCGACTTCGTGCTCGCGGGGCGTCAGCGCTGCCAGGTGCATGCCCGTCACCGGGGGAACCATGTGCCAGGCATGCCCCCGGAGGTAGCGGGGCAGGTAGCTGACCACGATGCGGATCCTCACGAGGCGCCTCCCTCGGTCCCTGCGAAGGTAGCCCGGCCCCTGCTCCCGGAGACGCCGGGCACCGGCGGCGGCACCCACCGGATACACTCGGAGGGGTCGGATCCCCGCACCGGAACCTCCATGCTCGCGATCTACGCGTTCCTCTCGGTCGTCGCCATCTCGCTCCTGATCCTCAGGGTCGGGACCATCGCCCTCATGCTGACCGGCCTCTCGGAGGACCTCGCTGCCTTCCAGGCACTCTCGGCCTTCACCGGGACGGGCTTCACGACCTCCGAGGCCGAGTCGATGATGAGCCATCCCGGGCGTCGCAGGATCGTCCGCGACCTGATGATCCTCGGGAACATGGGAGTCGTCTCGGCCGTCTCGACCGCGATCCTGACGGTGGGCTCGCTCGCAAGCTCCCAGCAGGGGGAGCAGTCCCTGATGGTGCTCCTCTGCGGCCTCGGCCTGATCTCGGCGACCAGTTTCCACCCGAAGTTGCGGCGGGCCATCTCGATTCCCATCCAGAAGTCCCTCGAGGCGCTCACGGACCTCGAACTCAAGGACTACGCGGACCTGCTCCAGGTCGAGGGCGGCTACCGGGTAGCCGAGCTGCGGATCGGCGCCGACCACTGGGCCTGCGGGAAGACCCTGCTGCAGCTCCGCCTCGCCGACGAAGGCGTCTGGATCCTGGGGATCCGCCGGGCCGACGGACGCTATCTCGGGGTCCCGGTGCCGACGACCGCCGTCCTGGCCGAAGACCACCTGATCGTCTACGGGAAGGCCCAGGAACTCGCCGACCTGGCCCACCGCAAGCAGGGCCCCGAAGGGGACGCCGAGCACCGCGCCGCCAAGATCCGGGCAGACCGGATCGAAGCGGCCGAGATCCTGGAGGACCGCCTGGCATTGGAGGCTCCGGAACCCGCGGATCCGGAGGGTCCGCGCGGGGATCCCCCCGGGAACCCTTCTCAGGGCTCGTAGCCGGTCTTCGACCTGCCGAGGGGGATCTGCCGATGAGGACCACCGGCTCCCGGATCCCCGGGTACTCTGGCCCCCGACCCAGGAAGGCTCCATGCGACACCCGTCCTCGTTCCTCGTGCTGGTCCTCGCTTCGGGGCTGGGGCTGGCGTCGGCCGGATGGGCCGGAGACCCGGCGAATGCCCCTGGACGCACCTTCGCCCCGCCCACGGTGTTTCCCCAGCCCTCGGTCGAGGCGCTCCCCACCATGCGGTCGGCGGCCGGCGAGCTGGTGGCCCGTGCCAAGGTGACCCTCCCTCCCGGGGCCTACATGCGTCCCCCGGGAGAGGAGCTCTCGCCCCTGGTGGTGCAACCCGCACCGGGACCCGGCATCGAGTGGGGGACCATAGAGTTGGAACCGGTCCGATCCCGTCCTCCCCGGGGCAACGCGGTCTTCGACGCGCTGGTGGGAGAGTTCGAGGTGAGGGTTCGCTCCAGGGCCCCTGCTCCCCCGGTCGCGACCTGGTCGCCTGGACTGGCGCTCCGGGGCGCGATCGAGCTGGCCGGGGGAGTCTGCATTCCCCTCTCTCGCGAGGTCCTGGCACCGGCAGGAGACTCCTCGGCTCCCTCCCCGGGCAGCGCCCGCGAAGGTCGCCTCCGGGTGGAGGCCGGGCAGCCCGACGCCCGTACCCGGATCCTCCCGGGCGAGCGCATGATGATCGGGGCCGCGGCCGTGACCGAGCTTCCTGCGGGCAGCTACCACCTGGTGATCGACGCTCCCCACCGCCATCCGGAGCGTCGCCAGGTCACCGTGGAGCCAGGGCGCGAGACCGTGGTCACGACCTCCCTGGCACCGGCACGGCCGGCGCACCTCCTGCTCTCGGTCTTCCCCGAGGGCGCCCGGGTAGAGGAAGGCGGGAAGCTGCTCGGCATCTCGGGCCCCCACCTCGTCCTGACCCTGGAGCCCGGGTTCCACGTGCTCGAACTCCGACTGCCCGGGCACCGGGAGGTCTTTCCCAGCTTCGAGCTGCGCTCCGGCGAGCGCCGGCGGGCGCTCCACCGACTCATCCCCGAATCGAGGTAGCGGCCGGCGGCAGCGGCCGCCCGAGTCGTCTCCGGAGCGTGTACGCTCGACCAGGCCGAATCCGAGGGGGCATGGCATGAGGACCCACGAGACGAGCGAGGCCTGGTTCCAGGGATCCGACGGGGCCCGCCTCTTCTACCGCATGTGGAAGCCCCGGGAGCCGAGCAACCGGGCCGTGTTCCTGTTCCATCGGGGGCACGAGCACTCGGGTCGGCTGATGGAGCTGGCCGAGGACCTGGAGCTGGACGGGTTCTGGATCTTCGCCTGGGACCAGCGGGGCCACGGCCGCTCTCCGGGCGACCGGGGCTACGCCGACAGCCTGTCCCAGGTGGTCGCCGACCTCGACCGCTTCGTCGCCCACGTGGGCGCGACCCACGGCATCCCGATCGAGGAGACGGCGGTGGTCGCCTACAGCGTGGCCAGCGTGATCGTCTCGGCCTGGGTGCATGACTACGCACCCCGGATCCGCGCCATGGTGCTCGCCGCCCCGGCGCTACGGGTCAAGCTCTACGTGCCCTTCGCCCTGCCCCTGCTCCGCCTCCAGAGGTGGCTCCTGGGTCCTGCGGCCCGGGTCGACAGCTACGTGAAGTCGCGGATGCTGACCAGCGACCCCGAGAAGGCCCGCGAGTACGACGCCGATCCCCTGATCGCCCGGGCCATCGCCACCAACCTGTTGATCGACCTCTTCGACACCTCGACCCGGCTGATGGCAGATGCCGGCGCCATCCGGGTCCCGACCCTGCTCCTGACCGCGGGCTCCGACTGGGTGGTGGAGACCGAGCCCCAGCGCAGGCTGTTCGAGGGTTTGGGATCCCGCATCAAGGAGCACGAGGTCTATCCCTCCTTCCACCACGCCATCTTCCACGAGAAGCAACGCCACCTCCCGGTGGAGCGGACCCGGCGCTTCCTGTTCGAGGCCTTCGCCTCCCCTCCCGAGGACGAGTCCGACCTGCTCGAGGCGGACCGCCATGGCTACACCCGCGACGAGTTCGAGCGCCTGAACCGCCAGCTCCGTCCCACCGACCCCAAGGCCTGGTGGTTCGCCCTGGGTCGGCTCTTCCTCGATACCGTGGGGCGGCTCTCCGACGGGGTCCGGATCGGATGGGCCAGCGGCTTCGATTCGGGCGAGATGCTGGACTACGTCTACGAGGACCGGGCCTCGGGGCTCGGGACCGCAGGCCGCCTTCTGGACCGGGTCTACCTCGACCAGATCGGGTGGGAGGGGATCCGGATCCGCCGGCGACACCTGGCCGCCCGGGTGAGGACCGCCATCGACGAGGCGCTGGCGGCACGCGGCAAGGCCCACGTCGTCGACGTGGCGGCCGGTCCCGGCCGGTACCTGATCGAGCTCTCCCGGGAACTCGGCGAGGCGCCGGTCACCATGCTCTGTCGCGACTGGAGCGAGACCGCGGTCCAGGCCGGCCGTGTCCTGGCCCGCCGGCAGGGCGCTACCCGGGTCGCCCACGCCCGGGGCGACGCCTTCGACCCCGACTCCCTGGCCGCCCTCGATCCCCGGCCCGACGTGGCCGTGATCTCCGGGCTGTTCGAACTCTTCCCCGAGAACGCCCCGATCCGCCGGTGCCTGGCGGGACTCCGCAGGGCCCTGCCCCAGGGCGGGACGCTGGTCTACACCAACCAGCCCTGGCACCCGCAGGTGGAGGACATCGCCCGGATGCTGGTGAACCGGGAGGGCAAGGCCTGGATCATGCGCCGGCGCACCCAGGCGGAGATGGATGCCCTGGTCCGGGAGGCCGGCTTCGAGAAGCAGGGAATGGACGTCGATCCCTGGGGGATCTTCACCGTCTCCCGGGCGGTCCTCCGCTCGCCGCAGTGAGTCCGCCCCCCGGCCCGGCCCGGTCGCTCCCGGCAGCCACCGGCTGGATGCTGGCGTGCTCCGTCTGGTTCATGCTGGCCTACAACGCCTGCACCTGGATCACGTCGCGCCGGAGCGACGTCGGCACCTGGTTCTTCGAATGGGAACTCTCGATCCCGTTCGTGCCGGCCATGATCGTCCCCTACTGGTCGCTCGACCTCCTGTTCGTGGCCGGCTTCTTCGTGTGCCGGAGCCGCGACGAGGTCGCGGTGCTCGGCAAGCGACTGGCCCTGGCGACCCTGGCGGCCTCCGTCGGCTTCCTCCTCTTCCCCCTCCGGCTCGGCTTCCCGAGACCCCCGGTCGAGGGCTTCTACGGGATGCTCTTCGACTTGCTCCGCAGCTTCGACGCTCCCTTCAACCTCTGCCCTTCGCTGCACATCGCGCTCCGCACCCTCCTCGCCGACACCTATGCCCGCCATACCCGGGGAGCGCTCCGGGTCGCGGTCCATCTGTGGTTCTCGCTGATCGGGTTCTCGACGCTGCTCACCTGGCAGCACCACCTGATCGACGTGGCCGGCGGGTTCGTACTGGCGACGCTGTGCTTCTACGCGGTGAGGGAACGGCCCTCGACAGGGGTGGTGCCGAATCCCAGGATCGCCCTCTGGTACGGCCTGGCGCTCGTCGCCTGTCTCGGGGCCGCCCGAGCCACGGGCGGACCGGTCGGCCTGCTGCTGCTCTGGCCGGCCCTCTGCTTCGGGCTCCTGGTGGCCGGGTACCTGCGCCTCGGTCCATGGGTCTACGGCAAGACCGGCCCGGAGATCCCCCTGGCACCGCGACTGGTGATGGCACCATGCCGCCTCGGACAGGAGCTGTCACGACGCTGGTACGCGAAGGAGTGCCGGCCCTGGGACCCGGTCGCCCCGGGGATCTGGATCGGACGCCAGCTCGACGACGCCGAGGCCGCCGCGGCAGTGGCCCAGGGGGTCACCGCGGTCCTCGACCTCACCGCCGAGTTCCAGGCTCCGGGGCCCTTCGCGGCGCTTCCCCGGCTCGACCTGCCGGTCCTCGACCTCACTCGCCCCTCCCGCGCCGAGCTCGAGGCCGGGCTCGCCTTCCTCGCCGAACACGCGCCCCGGGGCACCGTCTACGTGCACTGCAAGATCGGCTACTCGCGCTCGGCCGCCATGGTGGGCGCATGGCTGATCCGCTCCGGGGCGGTCCGGGATGCCGAGGCCGCAGTGGCCCGCCTCCGGGAGGTGCGGCCCACGATCGTGGTGCGACCGGAGGCCTGGGACGCACTCCGCGAGATCGCTGCCTCGGGGCGCTGAGAGATCACTCCCAGGCCGGGAACTTGCCCTCTTCCGCCAGGCGGGCCATGCGCTCGCCGAGCTCGGCCATGAAGCCTTCCTTGGTACCGGTCCACGAGAATGGTTCCCCCACGAAGACGTCGCAGAAGAACGGCACCAACAGGGCCTCTCCCTTGGGCAGGGCCTTCCCCAGCCCGTGCATGAAGACGGGATAGACCGGGACCTCGGGGAAGGTCTCGGCCAGGAAGGCGACTCCGCTCTTCAGCGGCTTGGCGCGCTCCGGATCCCCACGGGTCCCCTCCGGGAAGAAGATCACGATGCGGTCCTCGGCCAGGGCATCGAGCACCGGGGCCAGGATCTCCTGGCGGGACTTCCCGCCGGATCGGTCCAGCGGGATGATCCCCAGGATCGTGCGCGAGAACCAGGACAGCAACGCATTCCGGAAGAAGTAGTCGGCGGCCCCGACCGGACGCACCATCGGCAACCGTCGGGTCGGGAAGAGGCTCATCAGCACCAGGGCATCGAGGTGGCTGTTGTGGTTGGCGACCACCAGGGCCGGACCTCGGGAAGGCAGGCGGCGACGATGGCGCACGTTCACTCCCAGCGCCAGGGCCAGGAAGGGGCGCACCACCAGGCTGAAGAAGAGACGGCGCAGGAAGTGGTTCACGGGGTCCAGGGCAGGAGCCAGTAGAGGTAGTGGAAGAACCACATCGAGGCGAAGGTGAGGCTGTTGACCCGGTCCAGGATCCCGCCGTGGCCCGGGAGCATCGAGCCGGCGTCCTTGACCCCCAGGTCGCGCTTCATGGCCGAGAGGTTCACATCGCCCAGGAAGCCCCCGACGGCGAAGATGGCTCCCGCTCCCAGGGACGGGAGGAAACCCATGGGTGTCAGCCAGGGACCGGCGATCCCGGCCAGCACCGTGGTGGTGGCCAGGCCACCGAGGAAGCCTTCCCACGTCTTGTTGGGACTGACCGTCGGCACGATCCGGTTCTTCCCCAGGGTCTTGCCCCACACGAACTGCCAGCAGTCGTTCATCTGGGTCAGCGCCACCAGGAAGAGGACCAGGCCGGGACCCCAGGCGACCTCGGGGGCATCGGGCAGGCGCAGGGTGAGCAGGTAGGCGGCATGGCTCAGGGTGAAGACCGTGAGCATCAGGCCCCACTGGAGGACACCGATCGAGCGGAGGAAGCCCTCGGTCTCGCCGATCGTCACCATGCGCAGCGGCAGGAGCATGAACATGTAGACCGGGATGAAGATGATGAACATCCCGTACCAGCCCTGGAGGACCCAGAAGTACTGGAGCAGGATCGCCAGATAGGCCCAGAACAGCACCCGGCGATCGGCCCGCCGGGTGGGGATCAGCGAGAGGTACTCCTTCAAGGCCAGGTAGCTGACCAGCACGAAGAAGCCGAGGGCGGTCTCCCGGGACCAGGCCAGGCAGCCCAGGAAGAGGGTGACCATGAGCCACCAGGTCTTGGCGCGCTGGCGCAGCTCCCGGTACTGGTCCTCCGAGGTCCGCTTCGCCATGGCCCGGACCGCCAGGGTGCCGGCGACGAGCAGGGCGTAGACCAGCAGGATGGCGAGCTTGACCTCGCCGCGGAGCCAGGGTCCCGGATCCACGTTCACCCCTTCCCGGCGGCCTCGGCCTCGGCCAGGGCCGCGGCGGCGCGGTTGGCGACGGTCGCCACCGAGAGCGCGGCCAACACCCAGAGGTAGGGACCGACCCAGGCACCGGCTCCCGGGCCGAGCCCGAGGAGGAGAGCCAGCAGGGCCAGCCAGAAGGCGCGGTCGCTCTTGCCCATGGGGCCGTCGTAGCGTCGACTGGCACCGATCTGGATCCCCACCACCCCGGTCATCTCCACCAGGGCCGCCAGCAGCACCACCAGGACCACGGGGGCCGTCGGGACACCCGGCACCAGGGCGAGCGGCAGGTAGAGGCAGGCGTCGGAGACCACGTCGCCGAGCTCGTTCAGGACCGCGCCCAGGCGCGATTTCTGGTCGAACTCCCGGGCCAGCATCCCGTCGATCGCGTTCAGGGCCATCCGCACCAGGAGGAGAGGAGCGATCGCCACCAGGGGCCAGCGGCTCTCGGGCCAGACCGCGATCGCCAGGCCTCCCAGGGCGGAGAGGGCGACCGCGGCCAGGGTCACCTGGTTGGCGGTGACCCCCCGGACGAAGAGGCGGCCCACCATGGGGCGGAGCAGCGCCTGGAAGCGCGGCTTGACGTCGTACATGGTGGGCACGCCGTCACGGTACACCTGCGGGTCCGGCGGTGTCGTCCCGCCCGGGCCCGCAGGGGGATCAGTTCCCGAGGAACCCCATCTCGGGCTCGGGCTCGGGGAGCGCAGTCCGACCCGACGGAGAGGCCGGGACGGCGGGAGCCGTCCCGCCCTGGACGCTCCCGGGTGTGGCGGACCTCAGGAGGGCGCCGTGGCGCATGCAGGTGATCCCGCCATCCTGCGGCCGGGCCAGCGCGTAGTTCATGTGGGAGTGGGCGCCTTCTCCCGGGTCCTCGGGGATCCGGGAGAGGTACCCGCGATCCCGGAGCTGGGACCAGACGATCGAGGTGTAGTTGGCGTCGGCCTCCAGGTTCAGCAGCGTCATCGCACCCAGGATCATCATCTGCTGGGCCCGGCAGCGCTCGAGCACCATCGGGTCGGAAGCCGGGGCGGCAGGAGGCGCACCGGGGCCGCTGCCGGTTGCCGGACCGTGGACAGAGCACCAGAGACCGGTCCCGGAGTCGCCGGTCAACAGGTAGTTGGAATGGGAGCCGCCCTGGGGTTCACCTCCGGCCCCGACCCCTTGCCCGGGATCGATCGGGAGGGAATCCAGGTACCCGCCGCGGACCAGGCCATCCCAGGGGATGCTCGTGACCTGGGTGTTGAAGTCGAGCTCGTAGCCGCGCACGGCGCGCAGGATCCCGTCCTGCTGGGCGAAGCAGCGCTGGCGCTGGGCCGCTCTCCCGGGACTGAGAACGAACTCCTGCGCCCGGGACGGGCCGGCGGTCATCGCCAGGGCCAGCACCAGGGAGACCGTCCTTTGCACACCGCGGAACGGCCTGGGCGAGGCCACAGGCGAAGGGGAGAGGAAGCGGGGATCGAGACCGAACATGGCAGACGGTTCCTTTCGGCACCTCGGGACGAGGCGGGCGAGACCGTCCATCGCCAGACTCGTGCCACCCCGCGCCGGAACGCCGACGAACAGGTGCCACCCGCACCAGGAGCAGCGAGGGAGGATCCGCTGCGCCGGGACCAGGACCTGGGGCTACCCCGATCGGATCAATCCTGAGCCCCCGGAGGCTCAGATCGGAACCTCGGGGGATTCGTCCGAGCGTCCCCGATCACCGCAGCTGCGGGCCAGGCAGAGGCCCGTGCCCCGATCCGTCCGCCTACCGCCCCGCCACGGCAGGCACCAGGGCGCCGGAGCCGTCCTGGCGCAGGAACCGGATCCGCTCCACCTGGAAGGCGGCCAGCGGATGCTCCACCAGGTCCGGCACAGCGGCCGCCACGTAGTCGAAGAGCCCGAGCGGGCCTTCCTGGGCGACCGGCGAGGCGCCGAGAACCACCCGGAAGCCGGCCCCGTCGACCTCGCAGCGCCGGATCTTGGCCCGGGCGTCGTACTCGACCTCGATGCCCTTCTTGTTGGTGCGCTTCGCCGGAAGGCTCGCACCCGTCGAGGCCGCCACCGCCCGCGCCACCAGGTCGGCGCCCGCCACCGGGTCCCAGGGCTCGAAGCGGAACTCGGAGTACTGGAGCACGTCCTGGAGCAACGGGTCGCCGGTCGCGAGCTCGAAGACCTCGACGAAGTCGAGGCCCGGGAAGCACTGGGGCCGGCAGCGCGCCAGGAATTCGGCGGGGGGAAGCGGCTCCTCGAGATCGAGGTCGAGCCACTCCTCCCGGGAGGTCACGCCCAGCGGGAGCGGCGGGGCGAAGGTGAAGCGCGGCTTGGGGCTGAAGCCCTCCGACCACTGGATCGGGAGCCGGGCCCGCTGGAAGAGCCGGCGGAGCTGGGTCGCCATGTCCCGGTGCGCTACCAGCCGGAGCAGGCCCGTCTTGGCGTAGGCGATGCGGAGGGTGCGTCGGGAGGACGCGGGCGGCGACGCCCGGGAAGGATCCGCCGCCGGCCCGGCCGCCAGGCTGCCCCGGAGATCGTCGCAGCCGGGGGACTCGATCACGGTCCCGGGGCGGTGCTCCCCGCCTTCCCCTAGCATGCGATGGCCTGGAGACCGCAGGCGATGCAGGTCTCCTCGAGGAAGCAGTTGGGGACCGTCATCTCCTTCTGGGCCCGCTCCCAGTCGCGCCACAGGAACTGGCGGGAGACATCGGCCGAGACGACCTCCCAGGGGAAGGCCTCCTCGGCGCCCCGCTCCCGGTACACGTACCAGTTGGGGTCGATCCCCACCGCCGCGAAACAGTCGAGCCACTTCTGGTAGGAGAAGCACTCGGTCCAGCCGTCGAACTGGAGGCCCCGGCGATGGGCTTCGAGCAGCACCGCGCCCAGGCGCCGGTCGCCCCGGGCGAAGGCGGTCTCGAGTTCCGAGAGCTTGATGTCGCGCCACTTGATGGTGACCCGGCGATTGCGGACGTTGCGCTTCAGGATCCGGATCCGCTCGTCGAGCACCGGCTGGGGCGTGACCGCGCACCACTGGAAGGGCGTGTGGCTCTGGGGCACGAAGGGCGAGAAGGTGGCCGTGACGTTGAGCTGCCGGCCGTCCATGCCGCGGGTGAGATCCGCGACCTTCTCGAGCAGCTTTGCCAGCTCGTGGATGTCGTGGTCGGTCTCGGTCGGCAGCCCCACCATGAAGTAGAGCTTCACGTCCCGCCAGCCGCAGTCGACCGCGGCCTTCACCGCGTCCAGGATCTGCTCGTCGGTGATGACCTTGTTGATGACGTTGCGGAGGCGCTGTGACCCGGCCTCGGGGGCCAGCGTCAGGTTGGTGCGCTTGACCCGCTCCAAGGCGTGGGCGATCTCGACCGAGTACTGGTCGACCCTGAGCGACGGGAGGCCCATGGCGACCCGGCGGCCCTCGAAGTCGCGGTTCAGGTCCTCGATCAGCTCCTTCAGTTCGGGGTAGTCGACCGAGTTCAGCGACGCCAGCCCGAGTTCCTCGTAGCCGGTCGAGTCGATGATGGCGTTGGCCTGGCGGCGCAGCTCGGCCCGGGAGCGCTGGCGGTGCGGGCGGGTGATCATCCCCGCCTGGCAGTAGCGGCAGCCGTGCAGGCAGCCCCGGTGGATCTCGAGGTTGGCCCGGTCGTGCACGATCGAGATGTGGGGGAGGATCGGGGAGGTCGGGTAGTAGGCGGTCTCGAGGTCGGAGACGATGCGTTTGGGTGTCGAGCGGCCGGGGACACCCCGGTGGCTCCAGCCGAGCGGCGTGCCGGCCGCGTCGTACTGCCACTCGGTATAGCGGGGGAAGTACAGGCCGGGCATCCCGTCGATGGCGGCGAGCTTCTCGGCCCGGGTCCCCGGGGTCGGTCCGGAGCGGCGCAGCGGGTGGAGGATCTCGCAGAACTCGAGCAGCGCTTCTTCCGATTCGCCCAGGAACACCGCGTCGACGAAGTCGGCGATCGGCTCCGGGTTGAAGGTGGCGGGACCGCCCACCACGATCAGCGGGTGCTCGTCCCCGCGCTCTGCGGCGAGGAGCGGGATCCCGGCCAGCGAGAGCATGCGCAACAGGTTCGAATACAGCATCTCGTAGGGGAGCGAGAAGCCGAGCACGTCGAGGTCGCTGGCCCGGGAGCGGGTCTCGAGCGTGAAGAGCGGGATGCCTTCCTTGGCCATCAGCTCCTGCATGTCGAGCCAGGGGGCGAAGACCCGCTCGGCCGCGACCCCCGGGGCCCGCTCGGGGTCGTTCAGCATGTGATAGAGGATGCGGATCCCGAGGTGGCTCATCCCGATCTCGTAGACGTCGGGGAAGGCGAGGCCCACCCGGAGCGCCCCCTCGGTCCGGATCCCGGGCTGGTTCCACTCGCCCCCGATGTAGCGGGCGGGCTTGTCCACGGACGGCAGCATCCGCTCGAGGCGGGCGAAGTCGACGGTGCGAATCGTATCGTTCATGTGCGGTATGGAGTCTACCGCTTCGGCGGCCGAAACGGCAGTGGGGGAAGGTCGGGAGCCGCGGCCCCGGGATCGGGGCCAAGGGCCCGGAGAGCGATCCGAGGCGTTCCGGCCTCGGACCCGATCCGGTACGCTGCAGACGCAATGTTCCGCGGTCCACGGCCGGTCGCTGTCCTGCTTCCCCTGGCCTGGGTCCTGGCATCCACCTCGCCGCTTTGGGCCTGGTTCCCTCCCGACGAAGAGGTCGAAGCACGGCCGAACGTGCACGGCACGATCCTGCTCCGGGCCATCGACATCCTCCGGGCCGACGGCTACCTGCGGGCGGCTGACCTGTTCCTGCGCTACCGCCGGCCGCTCCTCCAGGGGATGCGCGACGCCGACAAGGGAAAGGGCGCGCTCGAGGAGGACCGGATCCTGGCGGCGCTCGAGGCCAAGGTACTCGCCAAGCGGCCCCGCGCCGCCTGGGAGCGGATCTGGCGGGAGCGGAAACCGGACCTCGCCGAGGCCATCGACAAGGTGGTGCCCTTCGGGATCCCCATCGCCCCGTTCACCCACTTCTACAACCCGCGCACCGGCCGGGGTCTCCACATGCGGCTCGGCACCCATCGGGGTTTCGACCTGGACGCAGTCCTCCCCATGATCGAACGCCTGTCGGTGATCCCCTGGGAGTGGGCCACCCTGCTCGGGCCCCACATGGCCTCGGCCGACCGGATCGAGTGGGACTACGCCATGGCGGTGGACGCCATGCGCCAGGCCGCGGGAGGCGTCGATCCCTCCCGGGAGGAGCCGGCCCGGGCGGCGCGCCTCGACTTGATGCGGGAATCGGAGCCGGTCGACCGGGCCCTCGACCCGGGCCTGGCGGCGGCCATGGTGCACCTGGGCCGGGCGCTCCATTTCGCGGGCGACTCGACCGTGCCCCAGCACGCCGATGACGACGGCAGCCAGGACCCGGGGTCTCGGCACCTCTCCTTCGAGGCCCGCTCCGAGGAAGTGGTCGCCGGGGCGGACTTCCCCCATGCCTCGTCGGGCGCCCTGGAGACACCCGGTGGTCCCGGCGATGTGGTGGTGCGCGGCGCCGGGGAGGCGGTGCGCTGGATCCGGGAGGCGAGCGGCGACCCGGCCGCCCAGGACCGGGTGCTCCGGGCCATGATCCCGCTGGCCGAGCGGCTCACCGCCGGTCTCATGCTCCGCTTCCTCCGCACCTGGAAGAGCGAGGAGCGGCCGGTGCTGGGCGTCCACGTCGTCGAGGTGGAGCGCCTCCGCGGTCACGACTGGACCTCCAAGGAGGACTTCGGCGCCCGGCTCACCCTCGGGGGCTCGAGCTTCGAGACCGGGGTGCTCTCGGGAGCCGACCTGGTGAAGCCCCAGGCCTGGTTGCCGGACGCCTGGTTCCACGTGGCGGTGGCGACCGGCGCCGGCTCGACGCTGCCTGGTCGCACCGGGGTGGTGGTCGAGGTCTTCGACGCCGACGGCGCCGACCGGAACCCGGTCGACCTGGTGCCGGGGGCAGCGGGTCCGGCCCTCCATCTGCAAGTGGACGCGGCCACCGGCGAGGTGACCGGGCCCGGGATCACAGGACGGATCGGCCACCCGATCGAGGTGCGGGGCGACGCCCGGGGACGGGCCCGGGCCCGGGCCGTGGTGCTGGTGGAGCGCTTCCCCCGCCCCGCCCGGGCCCTGGTTTGCGAGGACCAGGGGCTCCTGGCCGGGCCGCGCTCGGCCGAACCGGGCTTCGACGACCTGGGGGGCTGAGAGGCCGGGGCGCGACCTTCGACGACTTCCTATCCTCCCCGGGTGTCGCGTCGTCTCCGAGGAAGGGAAGCGGAACGGAGGTCGACCGGACTCGCTGAAGGGGTATCCGTGCACACTCGTTCCTCCCGCGTCCTCGGCGTTTTCCTCTTCCCTCTCCTCCTCGGCCCCGTCCCGGTGTCCGCCGGCGGACCCGGGGCTCCCGTCGACGGGATCCCGGTCGGCGGCGGGGTGGGCGTGCAGGCCCCCGACATCGACCTCGCCTCCCAGGGCGGGGTGCTCTCGGCCTTGAACGGTGGCCGGGGCGGGTCGGGCTCCGGTCGCGAGGAGTCCGGCGGCAAAGGGCCGCCTTGGCTGACCGGGGGCTCCGGCGACGACGACGAGGACGCCTCGATCGGGGGCGTCGATCTCAACGACAAGGGCGACCAGCTCCCCTCCCCCCACGAGAACGTGGCCTGCAAGCAGAAGAAGAAGGGCTGCCTGCTCCGCACCTGGCCAGGCTTGAAACAGGTCCTCCTCAAGTTCCAAGCCGGCGACTACGCCGGGGGCGTGGCGGCCCTCGAGACCACCTGCCGCCAGCTCGACGACGCCGAGCGGGCCGGCCTCGGCAAGCCCGGCAAGCAGGCCGCCGCCACCCGGAGGGCCTTCGCCCTGGCCCAGGAGACCGGCGGGACGGCCAACGCCGACCCCGCTTCCCAGACCCCGGTGAAGGAAGCCGTGAACACCGCGGCCGAGCAGAGCTCGCCGATCCTGCTCGACATGAACGGCAACGGGATCGCCGACGTGACCAGCACCCACGTGACCGATCCGACCGGGGGCTTCGTCCGGGAGGGGTCGGTGGCCTTCGACGTCTCGGGCCTGGGCCGGGGCTGGTTCACCGAGTGGGTGAAGCCGGGCACCGACGGCCTGCTGGCCCATGACGCCGACGGCAACGGCCGGGTCGACTCGATCGTCGAGCTCTTCGGCGATGCCGACGGGTTCGAGGACGGGTACGCCAAGCTGGCCATGTTCGACCGGGACGGGGACGGCGCGGTGTCGGGCGGCGAGTTGGCCGGGCTCTCGGTCTGGATCGACGACGGCGACGGTCTCTGCCAGCCGACCGAGCTGCGGGGCGTGGCCGAGCACGGGATCACCCGCCTCTCGGTCCGGCACGTCGGCTACCTCTCGAGCTTCGTGCGCAACGGCGTCGAGGCGCGGTCCTGGGACTGGTTCCCCCGCTCCCGCTCGGTCGCGGACTGAGGCGAGCGGTGAACCGCGATCGTCGTCGGGGCGCGGTGCTCGCCGCCCTCTCCATGGTGGTGCTGGTGTTCGGAGCCATGGGCCTCGTCATGGCGCTCTCGCACCAGGCCGACCAGACCCGTTCGGTGCACGCCTCGCTGGCCCAGGGTCGGCTGGCCACCGAGCTGGCGGAGTCGGCGCTGGCCGAGACCCTGGCCGAGTTCGGGACCGTGCTCTCCGGCCTGGCCGGGAGCGGGGACCACCGGAGCCGGTTGGCGGGCGCCGCCGAGGCGGGTCGGGTGCCGGGCCCCAAGGTCTTCGACCTCGAGGTCTTCGAGTACGACCCGCTCCGGACCCGGGATCTGCTGGAGGAGGGCCGGGGCGGGGTCGAACTCTCGCCGGTGTTGCTCCGGCCGCTCTACTACGGGCTGATGGCGAACCTGGGCGAGATGGAGCTCTCCTGCACCGCCAGCCTGGCCCTGGTGGGCGGGCGCAAGCTGGTCCGGCGGGTGACGGCGGTCCACTCGTTCGCGCTGCAGCCCGACGGCAGGAGCTTCCGCATCGTCCCGGTGCCGCTCCGGGTGATGGTCGATCGGAGGCCGAAGCTGTGAGGCGATTCCCTCCTCGACGGCTCCAAGGATCGACGGTGGCACGTCGGCGCCGCGGCCTCACCCTGCTCGAACTGGTGATCGCGGTCTCCCTCATGGCGGTGGTGATCGGGACTGCGGCCAGCGGGTTCGGCATGCTCTCCCGCCAATCGGTGCACGCCGCCGACACCCTGACCCAGACCCGCAAGGTGATGCAGCTCCTCGAGGAGGTGCGGCTCGAACTCTCGTCGCTGGTGATGAACCCGTTCGCGGACGGACGGCTCCACTACCGCAACTCGTTCGTGATCTCGCGGCCCCACGGCACCTCGATCCAGTTCGTGACCGAACGCCAGGATGCGAAGGAAGGCCGGAAGCGCTTCCTCGTCTACTACGAGGCGGTGAATCCCGAGGGGACGGTGGGCCCCGGGCCGCTGGTGCTCCGCAAGCGCACCTGGGAGTTCCTGGAGCTGGGGAACTTCCAGGCCCGGTTGCCGCGGGGAGGCACCTGGCCCGCGGAGTGGATCGGCGAGCTGGTCGAGGACGAGACCCGCCGCTACCAGGACCTCGTGATCCATGACATGAGGTGGCAGTACCTGGTGCCTTCCGACAACGAGGGCCGGGTCTTCTTCCGCTTGAAGGTGGTGGTGGCGGCCCGGGACGGGAAGCGCCTGCTGCCCTACTCGACGCTGGTCTCGGTGGCGACCCCGGATCTCCCCGCCGAGATCTCGACCTGCCGCTGCCTGTTCGCTCCCTGCTTCGACCCCAAGGTCCCCGACTGTTCCTGCTGCGTGGAGGGGGCGTCATGAGGAAGGCGGAATCCGGGCGTCCCGGAATCGGGTTGCGAGTTCCCACCCGCAGCGGCGTCGCCCTGCTCGAGGTGGTGCTCGCCATGGGCCTGATCGCCTGCGTCCTGGGCGGGGCCCTCTCGCTCTCGTCGCAGAACACCCGGGAGCACCAGGAGATCCTGGAGCGGGCAGTGGCCGAGGGCCTGTGCCTGGACGTGATCGAGCGTCTCAAGTACTACAAGACGTTCTGGGCCCTCCCGGGCGAGCCGGCCGCACCGCCCCTGGGGGTCGCGGGTCCGCCGATCGAGGAGATGTACGGGCCTGTCGAGCTGCGCTCCGGCTGGCAAACCCTCTTCGACAAGGTCTACCTGGACCACCTGGCGGCGCTGGGGATGACGCCCCGGCCCACCATCACCCGGACCCCGGTGAAGGAGGTCTTCGGCCTCTTCCGGCTCGAGGTCGCGGTCGAGTGGCAGAACGCCGGAGGGCATGCGCGAAGGGTGAAGGTGGCGCGGTACTGCTACGCGCCGTAGGGTGCTGGCGACTCCCACGGTGACCCGGACCACGGCGCGTGACAACGCGTGTGGGATGCCGGACGGGACCTCCCCGGTCGATCCTCGCCGGCCTCCGTCACGAGACGGAAGCGTGCGAGGAGTGAGTTACCTTGAGAGGAGAGAGGGCATGGCCATGCCGGCAGACCAGCGGGCCCGGGTCCGGGTCGACGAGTTCGTCCCGCCGCGGGACGACCGGAGATACGAGATCCTGGACGGTGAGGTCATGGTGAGGGGTGCGACCACCCTTCGTCATGAACGGATCCTCCGGCGGCTCCTGCTCCGGCTCACGACCTGGGCGGAGGCCAAGGGAGCCGGCGAGGTCTTCGGCTCCGGTGCTGCGGTCGTGCTCGAGGATCACACCTGCGTCGTCCCCGACCTCCTCTTCGTTTCGACGGAACGGGCCGGCATCCTGGCCGAGGACGCGGTGCGGGGACCCCCGGATCTGGTGGTCGAGGTGCTCTCGCCGGGAACCCGGGGCCTGGACATGATCCGCAAGCGTGATCTCTACGATCGCTTCGGAGTGGCCGAGTACTGGCTGGTCGACCCCGAGGCCGACGTGGTCACGGTGCTCCGGCGGGACGGCGAGGGACGACTGGCGGCCTGCGAGGAATTCTCCCTGGAACGCGGGGATGGACCCTTGGCCAGCCCGGGGTTGCCCGGATTCGCACTGGAACTCGACGAGCTCCTCGGATAGAAGTCGGCACCCGGGGGTCCACCGCAAGTCCCCGGGTCTCCCGCCACGACCCTGAAGTCTCCCTGCAGCTTCGGCCTGCTCAGAGCCTGAGGGGTTTTCCCCGGCGTCGGCCCGAGAGCGACACGGCGCCCCGGCTGCAAGGCGATCGACGAAGCGGGCAGCGGATCCTGCCTGCGAGGAGACCGCTGCCGCAGGCGGGGATGACGGGGCGCTCGAAGCCAGCCGGGGAAATCCCCTCTGGCTCTCAGGACTCGCGATCGAGGGTCTCCTTCAGGACCTTCCCCATGGCCAGGAGGGCCTGGGCGCCATCGCCGACGAAGACCGAGCCGTGCATGGTGGCGAGGCGGCGGGGGGCCAGGGCGGCCAGCATGTCCACCAGGCCCTGGGTCTTCCGGGTGTAGGGCATGTAGTCGACGAAGGGGCTCTGCTGGTAGCTCGTGAGGGTGGCCTGGAAGCGGCCGACGACGTCCGATTCGGTGAGGGCTTCGACGTTCCCGGACTGGTGGAAGAGGTCGGAGGCCAGCAGCAGGGAGTCGGACTCCTCGAACATGAGGCCGGCGTCCCAGCCGTGGGGGAAGTGGGGAGTGCGCAGGTACCGGAAGCGTCGCCGACCGGTGGTGAGGACCTCCCCGTGCCCCATGGAGCGGGCAGGGCGGAGGGCCCCGTCGTTCACGTCGACCTGGGCGCCGACGAAGCTGCATACCGCCTGGGCCCGGGGAGCCAGGGCCAGCCACTCGTTCAGGGAACCGCACTCGTCGGGCTCGTAGTGGCTGAACCCGATCCACCGGAGGGTGCTCGGATCCAGGACCTTCGCCACCGCCTCCCGCACCAGCGGGAAGATGCCCTTCATGCCGGTGTGATAGAGGAGGGGCTCGTCGTCCTCGAAGAGGAACTGGCTGAAGCCGAGGTCGATCTCCGGGATGAAGGTGTTGATCCGATGGACACCGGGGGCGATCTCGTCGACGACGGCTTGCATGGGGCTCCCTCGGGGCCAGGGTACCCGAGGCCGGCCCCCCTCTCCGGTCGCGTGGTGCGCCTCGGGGCTGGCCCCAGGCCACGCAGGACGCGAGGATGCGGGGGTGCGCGACCAGGGCCGGCTCACTGGAGGTCCCCGGGGGCGCGGCTCCCGGCCTTCCCCCATGTCTTTGCCGGGGACGGACCTGATTGGTTCGGCCACGGACGCGGAACCCGCCGGGGGCGGGATCCATGTCCGGACCAGGATCCGACCTTGAACCCCCGGGTCCGACGCTGGTAGGATGGAATCCGGTCGGAACCGGGCGGCAGGTCGGAGGTCCCAGGGGTGTCCCTACTCGATCGCATCAAGTCGGCGTCGAACAGACCGGCGACTACCGCCGGAACCCCCCAAGGACAACCCCAACCCCAGGCCCAGCCGGCGGCGCCCCGACCCGGCGCTCCCCCGCCGCCCACCCCTGCCCGCCCGGTCGGCGCAGCGGCAGGAGCCCCTCCTCCCGGCGGCTTCCAGGCCCGGATGGCCGGCGGCCAGGCTGCTCCCGCCGCTGCCGGTGGCGCCGGACAGATGGACGAGGGCGCCTACGAGGACCTGAAGCTCGAGATCCAGAACCGGCTCCTCGAGAAGCTCGACACCGACCAGCTGAAGCAGATCCCGGACGACAGCCAGCGGCGCGACTACATCCGGGACAACATCGAGAAGATCCTGATCACCATCGGGAGCGAGCGGGAACTCTCGTACTCCTCGGTCAGCCACAAGCGGCTGGTGCAGGAGGTCCTCGACGAGATCGTGGGCCTCGGTCCGATCGAGGAACTGATCCAGGACGACTCGGTCTCCGAGGTCATGGTCAACGGCCCCAAGCAGGTCTACGTCGAACGGTCGGGTCGGCTCCAGCTCTCGAACAAGAAGTTCCGGGACAACGACCACGTGATGCAGATCATCGACAAGATCGTGGCTCCCCTGGGCCGGCGCATCGACGAGAACCAGCCCCTGGTCGACGCCCGCCTGAAGGACGGATCCCGGGTCAATGCCATCATCCCGCCCTGCGCCCTGAACGGGCCCTGCATCACGATCCGGAAGTTCGGCAAGAAGGCGCTCACGGTCCGAGACCTCATCAACTACGGGACGCTGACCCAGGAGATGGCCGACTTCCTGGCCGCCTGCATCAAGATCCGCCTGAACATCGTGGTGTCGGGCGGCACCGGGTCGGGCAAGACCACCACCCTGAACCTGCTGTCCTCGTTCATCCCCTCCGACGAGCGCATCGTCACGGTGGAGGACGCGGCCGAACTCCAGCTGCGCCAGGAACACGTGGTCAGCCTCGAGACCAAGAACCCGGACTCCGACGGCCGCTACGGCGTGCCGATCCGCGACCTGGTGAGGAACTGCCTCCGGATGCGCCCCGACCGGATCATCGTCGGCGAGTGCCGCGCCGGCGAGGCCCTCGACATGCTCCAGGCAATGAACACCGGTCACGACGGGTCGCTCACCACCGGCCACGCCAACAGCCCCCGGGACATGATCGCCCGCCTCGAGACCATGGTGCTGATGGCCGGCATGGACCTGCCGATCAAGGCGGTCCGGACCCAGATCGCCTCCGCCATCGACCTGATCGTGCAGCAGACCCGACTCCGGGACGGCTCCCGCAAGGTCACCCAGATCACCGAAGTGGTCGGCATGGAAGGCGACATCGTCACCCTGAGCGACATCTTCGTGTTCGAGCAGACGGGCGTGGACGACGAGGGCAAGATCCTGGGGCGCCTCAAGCCCTCGGGTCTGCGCCCGAGCTTCATGCACAAGTTCCAGGAAGAAGGAATCGTGCTCCCCGCACGGATCTTCACAGGAGGGTCAGATGGCGACAGCTGGTAAGGCGCGTAAGGCAAGCATGGTCGTGGTCACCCGGACCGAGAAAGAGATCGCGCGTGCCCTGGCCCCGTCGCCGCTGGGACCGCTCCTGCTCGAGGCCACCGAGCTCGGACTGGTGAGCTTGAAGCTCCCCACCGGGGAAGGCGGCTCGCACCCTCCTCCCGGCCCTCCCCCCAAGGGAGCCGCGGCCCGGCACCTGGCGGCCGCCCGCCGGCAGCTGGCGGAGTATTTCTCGGGTCGGCGCCGGCGCTTCGACGTGCCGCTCGACCCGGAGGGGGACGAACTCGCACGGGAGGTCTGGGACCACGTCACCCGGATCCCCTACGGGACCACCGTGAGCTACGGCGAAATGGCCGAGCGGATCGGAAAGGTCCAGCAGGCCTCGGCGGTAGGGACCGCGAACCGGATCAATCCGATCCCGATCGTGATTCCCTGCCACCGGGTAATCCAGAACGACGGGACCCTCGGGCCGTATTCGGGGGGGAGCCCGGAGATCAAGTGGCGACTCCTACAACTCGAAGGAATCGCACCGAGCGAGAGCTAGTCGAGGACAAGTGGCGATCAAGCGCCTGAGGCTGAACGACCAAGGACGACACGAAGAGCGGACCCTGGAGACCTCCGAGCTCCCGCCTCCGCCCCCCAAGCCCGAGAAATCGGCGACTCGGGTCAGGCCCCTGAAACTGGACTCGGGAGGGGGCGGTTCGAGCATACGATCGTCCGCCTCCATGCCTTCGACCGTGAAGGCACCCGCTTCCGGCCCGGTGAAGACCACCCGCATCGCCAAGAAGTTCGTGCCCTCGGGGCGGACCCTGCTCGACGAGGGCGTGATCCGCTACGGGTGCACCACCTGCGAGACCACCCGCATCGTCAAGGAAGTCGGCGCCAAGCCCCCTTCCTGCAGCCTCTGCAACAAGCCGATGCGACTGCAGACGAAATAGCGCGGAGCCGGAGCGCCCCGGGTTCACCCCGGGGAAGCAGCGGTGTGTCTGGCATGTCCG
>CAYOHP010000018.1:0-77005 GCA_964403795.1 uncultured bacterium
ACGCTCCCCATCATGGTCTCCAGCTATCGCCGGAAATCTGATGACGGATCAGGGAGGGCGACGTCCGCACCGCCCGGGAGAAGCCGGCTCGCAGGGGCTTTCGCGTGGCCCCCGCCGGAGGTCACCGCCGGTGGATCGACTGGATCCGGGGCTTCTCCTTGCCCCGGCCCTCGAGCCGGGCCTGGATCTGGTTGCTGGAGAGCCAGGCGATCAGCACCGTGGAGACCGCCAGGAGCGAGAGGGTGCTGGTGGCGAAGTAGGACGCCAGCATGAGGAGGAGCCCGATCAGCAGGGGCTTGCCCTCCTGGAGGCGCTTGCCGTAGGTGAAGGCGCCCAGTCCGATGGCGCCCGTCACCAGGGAGAGGAAGAGGTAGGTCGGGTCGAGATCCATGGGACCTCCTCACTGAGGCGCAGGCGGACGGGTCGGGCGCCTGTAGACCAAGGGTAGCCTGGATCCCCTGGACAGGATGCAGCCCCGGACCCCTCAAGGACCCGGGGTCGTTGCCCCGGCCGGGGTACCGAGTTTCTTGGCCCGGAGCATCCGGAGCACCCGGTTGGAGAACAGATCGTAGGCTTCCGTGCTGCCGGCCGCGGCGGCGCGCCCGTAGCACTCGACCGCCTTGGCCTCGTCCTTGGGCACTCCGTCTCCGATGAGGTACCGATCGCCCTCGGCGAGGAGCGCCTCCGGCCCATCGTCCTTGGGCGGCTCCAGACGCCGGCCCGCCACCACGTTGGGGATCCCGGTGGTGCTCGGGTCGACCTTCCAGACGGCGATGGTGGTGTCGGCCCCGCCGGTCGCGAGGAGTTTCCCGTCGGGAGATCCGGTGATCGCCACCACTACCCCCTGTTGGGTACGGATCTCCTGGAGCACCCGTCCCGTGGGTATCTCGACGAGGCTGGCGGTCCCGTCCGAGTCGCCGATCAGGAGCCAGGGACGTCCCGGCATCCAAGCCACGGACCTGGCGATCCCCCGGACCACCGGGAGATGGAGCCGGAAGGCAGGCTGGTCGAGGTCGAGGACGGTTACTCCCCGCGATCTCTCGCTGGGGATCGCCGCATACCTCGGGGAGCCCGAGTGGAAGGCGATCGGCTCAGGTCGCTCGGACAGGTCCTGGCGGGAGATCCCCGTCTTGGACCAGGCACGACCGGCAACCGGGCGACCCTCGGGATCGTGGACGGAGAGCCCGTACCTGTAGTCGAGCACCAGGATCCCTTCTCCCGACGGCAGGAGGGCTGCCGCCTGGGTCCGGTCCGGGAGGGACACGGTCGTCGCTTGGCTGGTCCCCAGGGAGATCGAGGAAGCCGCCCCACCTTGGGTGAGGGCTTGGGTGAGCACCGCGAGCCCATCCGGAGCCGCTCCGAGGAGCTGCCGACCGGCAAGATCGACTGATCCGAGCGGGGGACGCTCGGTGTCCTGCGGATCCAGCCAGGAGATGCTGGATTCGTGGTGGACGACCAGGCGCCGGCCCCCCTCCGTGAACCAGGCCTGGGACGGTCGCAGCTTCAGTCGATGCTTGGTCACGGCTCGACGGTCGATCCCGATCCGGAGGAGATACCCATCCCGTGTCACGACGGACAGGTGCCGGCCATCCGGCTCGAAGGCAAGGTCCGTCGCAGGTCTGACTGGCCAGGGATCCTCGTCGAGGAGGCGTCCGGTGTTCGCCGAGAAGACGACGAGGCGCTCCCGGGGATGCCGGGACGAGGACCCGGCCTCCGGGCCGGGACGTCCGACCAGCCATCCTCGGGACGGGATCCCCGCGAGGTCGACCGCCTGGATGCGGGCGTCGAAGGTTCCGGGCAGAGGCATCCCGGTGAAGGCGCACCGCCGCACCGGATGGCCTTCCAGATCCGTCAACAGGATCCCGTGCCGAAGGTCCATTGGGACCTGGCTCCAGCCGAAGGTCTCGACCTCGGGGTGGCTCCAGGCGAACCCGAGTCGGGACAAGGTTGCCCAGTCCCGGATCTCGAGCCCGTGGGGGTAGACGAGGGAGAGCCGTAGCCCGTCCGGGGAGAAGCGGATGGTGAAGGGGTCCTGGTGGTCGATCGAGGTCTCCCGGGAGCGACCGGTCCGCAGGTCATGGACGACGAGGAGGTTTCGCGCTCGTAGGAAGGCCACCCGCGTGCCGTCCGGAGACAGATCCAATCGGGAAGCGTCCGGTTCCCGCAGCGACCAGACGACCTGACCGCCGGGAAACTCGGCCACTTCCAGGAGTCCGCCCCTTGCCTGGTAGAAGACCCATCGCCCGGATCGGTCGGCTCTCGGTTCGCCGGCTCCCTTGCCGGTCCAGACCAGGGTCCCCGTCCGCCAGTTCCAGACCGCCAATCGGAACTCGGGATCGAGACCGATCAGGGTATCCGGCTCGGCTCCGAAAACGGCTGCGACAGCGCCCTGCGCACTGCAGTCTGGAACTCTCGCCACGGTCAGCCCCGAGTCCAGGTCCAGGACCTCGGTCCCCGACGAGCCGGGAACCGCCAGCCAGCGACCATCCGGTGACGGGGTCATGTCGTGGCCGCGCGTCGGGATGCAGAAGCGCGGATCGCCGACCTTGAGGAGGGCTGCGGTCGAGGCCTCGGGCACAGGCCCCAGGCTCGCTTCCGTCTTGGCCTCGGGCCAGGGAACGACCGAGGTCGTGTGGGAGAGGACCGCCTGGGCCATCAGATCGCCGCCGCGGGCAGCGCCGCCCAGCAGCGACCGCCCGTACTGGCCCCTGGCTCGATCACCCTCGGACTCGCTCCCCATCAGGACCAGCCCTGCCAGAGCAGCCGCCCGAGGATCCTCGTCGACACGGCGGAGCAGCAGAGGGAGAGCCTTTTTCCGATCGGGCGGGCCCCCCACGCCATGGAGGTAGAGCTTGGCCTGGAACTCCGCGAGCTGCGACCGGAACTTCTCCTCTCCCGAGGGGTTGTCGACGCCCAGCCCGTCGAGAGCCTCCTCGAGCTCTCGCTGGAGTCCCTCGACCTCGGGGATCGAGGGCTTGATCCAGGTCGCCAGCTGGGCTGCCGCCTTCATGGATCCGGCGTTCCCTTGGCGCGTGCCCCGCCGGTACCAGGTCATGGCCAGCGGGAGGTTGACGGGAGCGCCCTTTCCCTGTTCGTGGTAGAAGCCCGCCCAATGGTTGCCCTTGGGCTCCCCCGCCTCCGCCCCGCGGGAAGCGAGATCCAGCACCTCTGCGAACTGTTCCGGCGTCGCCGCCCTCCCATCGAGCAGCTCGGCCAGCTCGACCATGGCTCGCCCGTGCCCGGCCTGGGAGGCGCGTCGGAACAGCGCCTCCGCCCGATCCGGTGCCTCCCTCCCGAACCACCCGTCCTTCGCCGCCAGGCCTGCCAGGTAGAGGCCCGCACCGGAGCCCTCGGCCTCCAGTGCGTCCAGCGCCTGGAGCATGGCGTGGGGACGATCCGCGAGCCGGACCCGGACCCGGTCCAGCGCCGCAGCCATCCTGCTCGCTCCGGGATGGCCCAAGGCGGACGCCTCGACAAGGTGACGGGACGCCTTGGCCAGGGCCAGCTCCGCCGGGAACATCTCCGCCATCGACTTGAAGAGGATTCCTTCGGTAGCGCTCCGGAGGTCGAAGCCGCTGCACTTCCAGTACCAGCGTCGGGCGAGCCGGCGATCGACGGTCGTTCCGATCCCCTGCTCGTAGAGCCATCCGAGGCGGGGCCACGCCTCCTTCCACCCGCTCTCTGCGGCCCGCCGGATGAGCCCGAAGGCCTCGTTGTCCTCGGCCGGGTCTCGCGTCCCGGAAAGCAGCATCTCCCCCAGGCTGAGCTTCGACCACCTGCTGCCGCGGGCCAGGGCGCGTCGGTGCCCGCGCATGGCCTCGCCGGGGTCGACTTCCGTACCGACCCCCCAGCGGGATGCCTCGCCCAGGAGCGTCATGGCCTGGGTGAGCCCTTGGGCCGCGGACCGGCGCCACCATGCGACAGCCTCCCGCTGGACTCCGGGATCGTCGGTCCCGAACGCCAGGGACAATCCGAGGTTGAACTGCGCTACCGGGTGACCGGCTTCGGCGGCGGCCCTCCACTCGGCGCGAGACCGGGAGCCGTCGATTCCCCACTTCGCCAACGTGAACCCGTAGGAATTCCGCTCGCTCGGGCTCCCGGTGGCCGCGGCGCGGGCATACCAGGCCAGGGCCTCGTCGTGCTTTCCCATCTGGGATGCGAGTACACCCCGGTAGAACAAGGCGGCCGGACTCGGGTCCGGGAGAGCCTCCATGGCCTTCGTGGCGGCCTCGACCTCGGCCAGGAACTCCGGGCGCTGGAACAGATCCTTGTCGCCGCCATGGAACAGCGGCCCGTGGCGCATGGCCTGGAAGAGCACCGCGTAGAGGTTTGCCTCCCGGGGATGCCGGGCCACGACTCCACGGATGTAGTCGAGGTGTTCGCCGGTCTTGCCTCCCCATTGCGGGCTCCGTCCGAACCAGAGCTCCCAGTGGACCTTCCAGCAGGTGGGGTGCTCGGCGAGCGCCCGGTCGAGCACCGCCTTCTCGAGGTCGCGTCGACCTCCCGGGCGCAGGATCTGGGCGGCCCGGACCAGGGCTCCATGGGGCACCCGCGGAAGGGCGAGAAGGCCGTCGATGGCGGCAACCGCCTCGCGGGCGAGGCGCGACGCCGCTTCGTAGTCCGGATCGTCCCCGGTCTCGCCCACCTCCGGGTCGCCTTGGAGTCGTCGCGACCGATCCCAGAGCCAGCTCGCACTGAGGATCCGGGGAATGGGCGATGCCGGTGCGACCCTCATCCACTCGTCCAGCTTCTCCGGTGCACCCTCGGGGGCCTGGGAGGCCAGGTTGTGCACGACCCGCTCCCAGAGGTCCTCGCGGAAGCCCTCCGCCCGATCGGCGGCGTCGAAGCCCGCCATCCGGGAATCGATGGCAGCGAAGTCCCCTGCCATCAGGAGCTTGCGGAAGGTCTCGGCCTCACGAAACGGCAGAGCGAGATCCAAGCCGGGCGCAGGTCCTTCGCCTGGCCGAGCCGGGTCCATCGAGACGATCATCAGAAGAACACAAGCACCGAGGAAGCGAACCCTGCTGCCGGAGCTCCCATGGCCGAGTTTCCTGATGGCCCCACCTCCTCGACTCACGGAAGGAGCGTGGCAGCGACGCGCTGCGGGCCCAAACACTCCTGCACGGCGGGTTGGTCATGGGACGCTACCGAGGCACGCTGGGTGTGGAGGCCGGCGTGGGGAACCCAAGACTCGGGCTTGGAGCATCGCTGGGGCTCGGCCTCCTCTGGTCGTCAGCCTGTACCGCCCATGCGGAGGGAACCCTGATCGAGCCGGGTCCAACGGACCTGTTCGGCAAACAGTGCCCCTCGATCCTGGCCCGCAGCCCGGTCTCCGCGGTCGCAGTCGCGGAGGACGGAGCAACCGTCGTCGTCGGTACCGGCTCCGGGGCCGAGTTCTGGAGCTTCAAGGAACCGTTCGGGTGGCATCGTCGCGCCTGGGATGCCTACCAGGGACCAGTGGACAGGATCGCCTTCTCGAAGGGCCCCGAGTCGCTGATCGTCGGATCCAGGGACCGGTTGCAATACATCGACCTGAAGGCCTCGAAGACCTCTCGAGGCAGCCTTCCAGGAGTCGTGGCGCAAGTCGCCCCCTGGACGGTCAATCGTTCCTTCGGATGGGTCGCGTCAGTCGACGCCAAGGGTCTGATGACGATCTGGAAGTACGAGGAGAACCGTCTCCTCTCCCGATTCTGGATCGCGGGAAGACACGGTTTCCGCGAGCGGCCCGTCGTTCTCGGTACGTCGAGAGCGCCGAATGAGGTGCTGGTCGCTACCTCCAGGGGACTGGTTCAACGCTGGCGCTTCGAGAGCAGGGGCGCGGAGCTGGTCGAGGAGACGGCGATCGGCAGGGACCTCCAGCTGGAAGAGGCGATGTTCTCGTCCGACGGTGCGCTCCTCGCCTACGTCGACAGCACGAAGGGGTGTCGGATCCGATCGCCGTTCGGAAGCGAACTCGCGGTGCTCGGAGATCGAACTGGGCAAGGTCGCCGGGTGGTTCTCTCTCCGACCGGTGGCTTCCTGGTCGAGATCCAACCTCAGGTCCTCGACGTGTGGGACGTCGTCTCGGGATCCCTGGTCCAGCGCTACCGCGGAGTCGGACCACTAGAGACTCCCGTCTTCGCTCCCGACGAGAGAGCACTGGCGATACCGGACGGGAATGCCGTGAGGGTCCTCCCCGTCCAACGCGTTGCCGAGTGGTCCGAGGAGCCCTGTTCCAGCGCAGCGATTCGGGCCCTCGTCTGGTCGCCTTCCCGCGACCGACTTGCCATCGCGTCTTCGGACGGCCGCATCCGGCTCTACCCCGTGGACGCGGGCAGACCTTCCGGAGTTCCCACCTGGTACCAGAATCACAGACAGGTCCGAGCGATGGCGTTCCATCCCCGTCTCCCGGTTCTTGCTCTGGGCACTGGCTCCGACCTGGTGTCCCTCGTTTCGATCCCGGAGTTGCGACAGCTGGAGCACCTGGGAACGGAGGCCGACCCGGCAGGACATGCCGCCGTACAGGCGGCCTTCTCCCGGGACGGCAGGCTTCTGGCGCTCGTCGGAGCTACCCACCGGCTCGCGGTGTGGGACCTGGAGTCTCGACAACCGGTTGCTCTGCCTGGAGAGATCGCCTTGGATGTCTTGAGCTGCGGGTGGCCCCCAGGAGACTCCGGGCTGGTCTGCATCGACCGAGCGGGACGACTCCGTCGATGGCTGCCTGGATCCCACTCGACCGAGGTCGGACCCGAACTCCTCGGTTCGAACCGAATCCACGCTTGGGCATGGTCGCAGGACCTACGCGTGGTCGCCATCGCCTACGAACAGGGCATCGAAGAGAACGCCTCGAAGACGAGCCTCGGGGCGTTCACGACCGAGGATCTGCGACCCCTCGCCCTCTCCCTGGATCGACAGATGCCCCTTTACCACCTGGCCATCAATCCCAACTACCGCATCGCCATCGACCCCAGGAACGAGCGACTGGCGGTCGGATCCCAGGATGGGAGGATCCTCCTCTTGAACCTGAACCGAAGTGCCCAACGCGAGGCCTGGGCGCACCACTCCGCGATCACGGCCCTCGAGTTCTCCCCCGACGGCAACCGACTCCTGTCCGGAGGGGAGGACGCCCGGGTCCTCGACTGGGACCTCCTTGCTCTTCCGATAGACCTGAGCGCCGAGGATCTGCCAGGTGCCAGGCCTCCCGCCTCCTGGATCCGCCCGGACCGGTAGGTCCGCCGAATCCCAGGTGGGGACGTCTCCCCCTGGTGGAACCTGGACGTCACTCCGCCTCTCCCCCCCCAAAGAGCCCTGCGTGGCACTCAGCATTGCGAAAGAGGACACCGAGGCCCAGGCCTGGTTTGAGGTGTCCACGGGTGGCCTACTTTGGGTGTCCGCCAAGGCCTCGGCCTTGATCGCGATCCTCGAACGTGAGCCCGAGGGGCCCGGCTTCCGGGACCTGGTCCTGGCCGCGCCGAGTCGGAGGACAGCACCTTCTCGGTCCTGGAGGCCTCGCTGGAGGCCCTGGCCAGGAGGGGCCTCGCCGGAACGGTCCTCCTCGACCGGCTGATCGAGGCACTCGGCCTGGAGGTCGTCCCGCTCGACGCCGGGCAGATCGCACTCGCCCGGGAGGGCTGGGAGCGCTTCGGTCGCGGCCGCCACCGCGCCGGCCTGAACCTCGGGGACTGCTGTTCCTATGCCCTGGCCCGGGATTCCGGCCAGCCGCTGCTCTTCAAGGGCGACGACTTCCCGCACACGGACGTCGAGCGGGCGGCCCCGTCCGGGTCGCAGGGATCAAAACCACCCATTCCAGCGGGGTAATGCCGGGACCACGGACATGGCAGGGAACCCGGTTCCTCTGTTAGCCTGACCTCCTCGGGCATTCCGTCGAAGAGGACCTTTGCAGGACTTGGCCAACGTGATCTCCATCGATGGTCCCGCAGCTTCGGGCAAGAGCACCATCGCTCGCGCCCTTGCGGGGCATCTCGGCTATCGCCACATCTCGTCCGGCAACCTCTACCGACTGTTCGCCCTGGCCGCCATGCGCAAGGGAGTGGATCCAACCTCCGCTCCCGAGATCGAGGCGCTCCTGGCGGGTACCGAGCCCGGCGTCGATTCCGCGGCAGAGCGCTATCTCCTGGACGGCGAGGACGTCACCGACGCCCTCTCGTCCCCGGAGGTGAGCGACTTCACGTCACGAATCGCGACCCTCGCGCCGGTGCGGGAGCGGGTCAACCGCTTGCTGCGCCAGTGGTGCGAGGATCGCGACACCGTGGTCGAAGGGAGGGACATCGGCACCGTCGTCTTCCCCGACGCACGGCTCAAGGTCTTCTTGACCGCCAGCCTGGAAGAACGCGCCCGCCGACGTTTCGACGAGTTCCGTCGCAAGACGGGCGCGACCACCATCGAACGGGTCATGGCAGAGCTTCGCACCAGGGACGACAGGGACGGCAGCCGCAGCCTCGCTCCGCTGACCGAAGCGGAGGATGCGGTGCGCATCGACTCCACCGGCAAGCCCATCGACGCGGTCGTACGCGAGATCGCGTCCATCCTCGGCTGATCCGAACCTCGATCCCTGACGGGCCGCCACGGCCCTGCAGGTCGGAGACAGCCCCCACGGGAACCCCCCGCGCGGATCCGGAACCCCGGCATGCGAAACCGCCTGCCAGGCCAGCTCCGGACCGCCCGCCCGGGACACGGCTCCCAGCCTTCCCATGAATCACCGTTACGAACCGAGAGGAACACAGTGAAATTCGAGTTCGTACCCGCCTCGCAGGTCCAAGAGGAACCCGAGGACTTCTTCGCCGTCGATCGCTTCAGCGACGAGGGCGTGACCGAGTCCATGGACGACTACCAGAACGAGCTCGCGGAGATGCCGTCGGCCAACGCCGGCACCCTCGCCCGGGGCTTCATCGTGAAAGTCTCCGGCAACGACGTCTACGTCGACATCGGCTACAAGACCGAGGGCGTCATCCCCCGGAACGAGTTCGACGACGAGGACATCAAGCCGGGCACCCGCATCGAGGCCCTGGTCGTGAAGCAGAACGAGGAGGACGGCTCGATCCTCCTCTCGAAGAAGAAGGCCCGCATCATCCGGGCTTGGGACGACGCCGACGCCGCCTTCCAGGGCGAGGGCCTGATCCAGGCCCGGGTCGTCGCCAAGGTCAAGGGAGGACTCCAGGCCAATTTCAAGGGGCTGAAGGCCTTCGTGCCGGGCTCGCTGATGAGCCTCCAGCAGGAGTACGACCTCGAGAAGTACATCGGCCAGACCTTCGACTTCAAGATCATCGAGTTCAACCGGCGGCGCCGCAACATGGTGCTGTCCCGCAAGGCGATCCTCGAGGCCGAGAGGGCGCGGCACGTGGCCGAGGCCCTAGTCGAACTCAAGGAGAACCAGATCTGCAAGGGCACCGTCAAGAACATCACCGACTACGGCGCCTTCGTCTCGATCTGCGACGGCAAGATCGACGGCCTCCTCCACAAGGCCGACATGTCGTGGGGCCACGTGCGGGACATCACCCAGGTGGTCAACGTCGGCGACGAGGTCGAGGTCAAGGTGCTGGCCATCGACCGGGAGAACGAGAAGGTCTCCCTCGGTCTGAAGCAGCTGGCCAACGATCCGTGGGAGGTCATCGAGCAGACCTTCCGGGTGGGCGAGGTCACCAACGGCCTGGTCCGCAACATCACCCACTTCGGCGCCTTCGTGGAGATCGCTCCCGGCATCGAGGGCCTGGTGCACATCAGCGACATGAGCTGGACCGAGCGGGTCAAGCACCCCAAGGACCTGGTCGACATCGACCAGGAGGTCCAGGTCAAGATCCTGAACATCGACCCCGACGAACGGAAGATCGCCCTGGGTATGAAGCAGGTCCATCCGGATCCGTGGACCCTGGTGCACGACAACTTCCAGGTCGGCGAGGTGGTCCGGGGCCAGGTCAAGAACCTGACCGACTTCGGCGGCTTCGTCGAGCTCCAGGAGGGCGTCGAGGGCCTGATCCACATCAGCGACATGAGCTGGACCGACCGCATCAAGCACCCCAGCGAGGTGCTGAAGACCGGCGACGACGTCGAGGTGAAGATCCTCGACATCGACGGGCGCAACAAGAAGATCTCGCTGGGCCTGAAGCAGGTCAACCCGGATCCGTGGGAGATCGTCGACCTCACCTACCCGGTGGGCAGCGTGACCACCGGCAACGTGCGGAAGATCGTCGACTACGGCGCCTTCGTGGAACTGCGTGACGGCATCCAGGGCCTGCTCCACATCTCGGACATCAGCTGGACCGAGCGGGTGGAGAAGGTCGAGGACTACTTCAAGCAGGACCAGGAGATCCGGGTGAAGATCCTGGACGTGAACAAGGCCGACCGCCGCGTCTCGCTCGGGTACAAGCAGCTCGAGAACGAGCCGTGGAACGAAGTCACCACCAAGTACCCGGTCAACTCGGTCCAGAAGGGCAAGATCACCAAGATCACCCAGTACGGCGCCTTCGTCGAACTGGAGCCCGGGGTCGAGGGACTCCTGCACATCTCCGACGTCTCCTGGACCGAGCGCATCGCCAACATGGGCGACCGGTTCAAGGAAGGCGACTCGGTCGACGTGAAGGTGCTCGAGGTCAACGAGGAGGATCGCAAGATCTCGCTCGGCCACAAGCAGCTCGCCGAGGACCCGTGGTCGCAGTTCGCCCGCCAGCACCCCAAGGGCTCGCTGGCCGAGGGCGAGGTCATGTCGATCAACGAGTTCGGCGTGCTCATCAAGCTCGGCGAGGAGCTCGAGGGCCTCGTGCCCCCGCGCCAGGTCTCGCCCGAGCCCGACAAGCGGCCCGAGGACGTGGTCAAGGTCGGCGACAAGATCAAGGTGCGGGTCACCGAGGTCAATCGCCGGGACCGCAAGATCCGCCTCTCGATCCGCCAGGTGGAGGAGGCCGAGGCCCAGCAGGCCTACAAGGAGTTCACCCGCAAGCAGGGCGGCAGCTCCGGCAGCTCGATCGGCGACGCCCTGGGCGCCGAGGCGCTGGCCAAGCTCCGCAAGGTGGCTTCGGGCGACGGCGACGAGGGCTCGGAGGAGGATTCCGACGAGTGATCGTCAGGGTCCGACGGGCGGGGCCGCGAGGTGCCGTCCGTCGGGCAGGACCGGGGCGGGGGGGGGGGGGCGC
The DNA here is from genome assembly GCA_964403795.1 of uncultured bacterium. Lineage (GTDB taxonomy): Bacteria > Muiribacteriota > UBA6191 > CAZXTJ01 > CAYOHP01 > CAYOHP01. Next base: position 11,127 of record CAYOHP010000018.1, read on the forward strand.
CCCCCCCCCCCCCGGCGCGCGGCCCGGCCGCTCCCCCGGGGGCGGCCGGTTCGCGTCCAGGGCCGCGGACCGCGGATCAGGCCGAGGGGACCTGGCGAGAGGTGGCAGGGAGCCCTGGACCACCCGGATCGGCGAGGTCTCCCGTGATCGCAACCCAGGACCACCTCCGGGCGACCAAGCCGGACGGGCAGTGGCGGACCCGCCGTCGCGTGCCCTACCGTGACGGCAAGGACACCCTCCCCGGCGCGAGGGATGGCGCCTCGAGGCGCCCCGTCGAGAGGAAGTCTCGCTCATGCTGAGTCGCCTGACGATCCGACCCGGAGTCGCATTCTTGGTCCTGTGCCTGGCCGCCGGTCCGGCCGCGCGGCCCGTCGCGGCCGAGGATGTGGTGGGTGCCGTGAAGGGCCTGGCCCTGGCGGCGCTGATCCGCAACCAGGCCGACAACGCCGACAAGCTGCTCGACGCCGTGACCCTGCGCCACGGGGCTGCCGCCCGGGACGCCACCAAGGTCGTCCCCGGCTACAGCGTGGGTCGCAAGGCCTATGTGGGCGCCTACCAGGTCACCGGTCCCCAGGCCCAGCTCGACAAGGTGCACGCGGTCTTCGAGGTGACCGGCCAGGTCGACGGCGGCAAGGGCCGCTTCGCCCACCTCTTCCCCTCGGTCACCGCCAACCCCCTCGACATGAAGCGGGTGGACGGCATCTCGATGGTGGCGGCCGTCGACTCGCCGCTCTGGGGATCGGTCGGGACCTTCCCGATCGGCGGGTCCGAGCAGTCCCGTCTGCTGCGGGCCACCGCCGCGATCGCTGCCGCCAAGCTGGCCGGCCCGGCGATCGATACCTTCCTCAACAAGTTGAACGGCCATCCGGCCGGGATCCCCACCCGGGTGGTCCCCATTCTGACCGTCGGCGAGAAGGCCTACGTGGGGCTGGCGCAGGTCATGGGTCGCGGCGCCGGGGGCGTCGACGCCGTGCTCCAGCTCGAGGAGAACCTGGGCTCGCAGCTCAAGGCCAGGATCCTGGTGCCGGTCGACGCCTCGTTGGGGCTGCGGAGGGTACCCGAAGCAGGGGTCTCGACCATCGTCGACATGGTCCTCGAAGCGGGAAGCAAGAGCTCCAAGGAAGTCGAGGACGCGAGGAAGCCCGTGGTGGTAGCGGCCCCGCCGCCTCCCGGCCCTCCGGCGACGGGCCCGGTCGTTGTGGTCTCCGGGCTCGAGGACGTGTGCAGCGGGCTCCCGCCCGGCCTCGCCAGGAAGTGCCATGCCGAAGCCCAGGAGTGCGTCGAGAAGTGGAACCACTGCGACTCGAACCGTCGGGACTGCGAGAAGAAGTACTCGAAGTGCGCATCCCGCTTCGCGGAGGAATGGGGCGAGACCGAGTGGGAGGGCTACGGACCTCCTCCCTGGGCCAATCCCTCGTGGCGGCGCGGCAGGGACAAGGGTCGCGGCAAGGGCCACGGGCGCGGCAAGGGCCGGGGCAAGGGTCGCGGACACGACGACGACTGAGTCGTGCGACTGGGATCCGACGCCCGGGACGTGCGATCCTCGGGTCCATGGCTCGGATCCCGGTCGCCCTGCGGCTCGCCCTCTCCTTCGCCCTCTCCGTCGCTCCCGTCTTCGGCGACCCGACGGTCGCGGCTCCGGGAGGTCCGGCGCTCCCTGTGACGCCGCCGGGCTTCGTGGCGCGGACCGACTGGGGCGCGGCCCAGGCCAAGCCGGGAATGCGCTCCCAGGTGCCGCGCCGGCTCACGGTCCATCACACCGCCACCCGCAGCCCCGAGGACGCGGCCGGGGTGGCGAAGCTCCTCCGCGGGGTGCAGCGATACCACCAGGAGGACCGGAAGTGGCACGACATCGCCTACCACTACCTGGTGGACCGGGCCGGGCGGGTCCACGAGGGACGGGACCCGGGATTCGAGGGTGCCAGCGGAACCGTCTACGACCTCTCCGACCGGGTGCTCGTCTGCCTGATCGGGGACTTCACCGCCGACCTCCCTCCCGAGGACCAGTGGGACCGCACGGTGTCGACCCTGGCGTGGCTGTGCCGGCGCCACGGGATCGATCCGGTTGGGATCACCATGCACCGGGACCACGCCGAAACCACCTGCCCTGGTGACGCCTTCGCGGGGCTGATCGCCGACGGGACCCTGGTCGAGGCGGTCCGGAGGGCGCTGGGCGACACCCGATAGGTCGGGTCCCGGCGCCCGGGATGGGCAGGCCTGCGCCGGGCCGGCGATCACCACTTCGGGCTCGGCCGGGTACCGGCGCACGGCCACCGGGCGGCGGGCGGCGGGCGGCGGGCGCGGTACGATCGCCCGGGGCACTCGCTGACTCCAGAGGAGGAACGGTCATGGCAGCGCTCAAGGTCGGGATCAACGGGTTCGGTCGCATCGGTCGCCTGGTGTACCGGGCGATGCTCGGTCGCAAGGACATGGAGGTGGTGGCGATCAACGACCTGGGCGATGCCAAGACGTCGGTCCACCTCGCCAACTACGACTCGGTCCACCGCCGGCTCCAGCCCAAGGCCACCCTCGAGGACAATCACATCGTGGTCGGCGACAAGCGGGCCAAACTGCTCTCCGAGAAGGACCCCGCCAAGCTCCCCTGGAAGGCGATGGGAGTCGAGTACGTGGTCGAGTCGACCGGTGCCTTCACCAAGCGGGCCGACTGCGCCAAGCATCTCGAGGCCGGCGCCCGGAAGGTCATCATCTCGGCCCCCTCGCCCGATGCCGACCTCACCGTCTGCATGGGCGTGAACCAGGACATGTACCAGGGCGACAAGCACCACGTGATCTCGAACGCCTCCTGCACCACCAACTGCCTGGCCCAGATGACCAAGGTGCTCCACAAGGAGTTCGGGATCGAGAACGGGCTCGTGACCACGGTGCACGCCTACACCAACGACCAGCGCATCCTCGACCTGCCCCACAAGGACCTGAGGCGGGCCCGGGCGGCTGCCCTGTCGATGATCCCGACCACCACCGGCGCCGCCAAGGCGATCGGCCTGGTCCAGCCGGAGCTGAAGGGCAAGCTCTCCGGGTTCTCGCTCCGTGTCCCGACCCCGGATGTCTCGGTGGTCGACCTGGTCGCCAACCTGAAGAAGACGGCCTCCGTCGAGGAGATCAACGCGGCCCTGAAGGCCGCCTCCGAGAGCGGCCCCCAGAAGGGATACCTCGAGTACACCGACGAGGAACTCGTGTCGATCGACTTCACCACGACGACGGCCAGCTGCACCATCGACGGCCCCTCGACCATGACGATCGAGGGGAAGCTCGTGAAGGTGCTCGGGTGGTACGACAACGAGTACGGGTACTCGACCCGGGTGATCGACCTGATCGACCTGATGACGGAGTGACCGTCTCCGGGGGGCTCCGCCGCACCCACGGGTCGGGAGTTCGTCCCGGACCGGGGGACCGATGACGGAGCCGCCCGGAAAGGACCCGGACAAGCCCAAGGGCGAGCTGGTCCTCGCTCCTCCGCGCCCGAGCCTGGTCCAGCTCGCCGACCGCGCCATGGTGCGCATCGAGCGGGTCGGCGCCAGGTTCGGGCTCCTCGCGCTCCGGGTCGCCCTGTTCGCGGTGGCAGCCGGTGCGCTCCTGGCCGCGGGCTCGGCCCTGGTCGCCACCTGGCACTCCCTGAACGGGCTCGTCGGTCTCGTGTTCGACGGGGCCCACGGTGCCCTCGAACACTTCGGTCCCCTGGCCGAGTCCGCCTGGGGAGTGGTCGCTGGTCTCTTCCAGGCCACGGTGACGACCGGCTTCGCGGCCCTGACGGCCCAGGTGGCGCGAGTGGACGAGCGCCTGGTGCTGGGAGGCTCCACCCCTTCGCGGGTGCCGATCCACGAGGCATGGTGCGAGGACCTCGAACTCCACGGTCGCCCCGGATTGGCGGTGTACCTCTCGGTCGAAGGCGACGGACTGGTCCGGGACGAGCGTCTCGAACTGACCCTCCGGCTTCGCACCTCCCGGGGCGACTACCTGGGCTCGCTACTGGCCGCATTCCGGGGAACCCGGGGCGAGTTCCTGGTGCGGTCGCTCTCGCCGCCGTGGAGCGGAGGCAAGGATCCCTTCCAGGACTGCGGACTCTTCGTGCCGCTCCGGGCCGTCGATCTTCCCCCGGGCACCAACCGGCTCCGGGTCACCGTGGAGATCCTGGTGGCCTCCGCCGGGGAGTTCCTCTCCCAGTACGACCTGAAGGCCACCCTGACCCCCGACGAGGGTCATCCCTGCCGCGTCCGCGCCCTGCCCGCCCCCACGTCGTCGACGTCGGGCGCCGGATCCGATCGGGACCCTGCCCAGGACGCCGGGTCCGCCGACCTCCTCGACCCCGCGCTGGCCTCGGCCGACGCCCCGATCGTCCTGGAGGAGGTACGGGTCCAGGTCTCGTCCGAGTCGCTCTGCCCGGTCTGCGGCGACGGCCTCGACGCCGACTCGGTGCAGTGCTCGGTCTGCGAGACCCCGCACCACGCCGATTGTTGGGCCTTCGCGGGCCGGTGCGCCACCTTCGCCTGCGAGGGGACCCCCACCGCGCAGCTGGAGGCGGACCGACTCCCTCCCCTGGAACCGTCCCCGGAACCGGCGGAACCGACCCTCGCCCCGTCGCTCCCGGTCCCTGTCCCTGCCGGAATCCTCCCGGCCGCGCTGCGGCGTACCACCCCGCCCCCGGCCCCGGTTTCCCCCGGGAGCGGCTGGGCGATCCGCTGCCCGGATTGCCGGGCCGAGGTCACCACCGGACCGGGGGGCCGCTGTCCGGCCTGCCACTCCGGACCTGCCGAGGTCCTCCCGGCCGTGGCCGTGCCCCCTCTCCCTCCCGGTCTGTGGCAAAGCCCCATGTTCGCCCTGCCCGCGGCCGCGGCGGTTGTCCTGGCACCCGTCGCCGCCGCCCTCGCTCTGCTGGCCGCCTTCCCCATCGCCGCGACGCTGCTGTTCGGGTTCGCCTCGCTGCCCTTCCTGGCGGACCCCCAAGCCGCGCTGCGTCTCCTCCGGGTGCCTCTGCGCTACGCCTCCGGGCTCCTCGACCAAGCCTTCCCGACGACCGGGATCCGGGACGCTTCGCCGAGGATCCGGATCGCCTCCATCCAGTGCCGGCGCCACTTCCTGCTGGAGGGCGACGGTACCGAGGCGGTCGTCCGGCTGCTGGTCCGCGGTCTGGCCGGACGCAGCCTGGACGTGAGCCTGCGCCTCAGAGGTCCCGACGGCGCCTACCTGGCAGCAGCCGATCCGGTCCGCGGTCGGGGCGTCTACGGCGAGTTCTGCATCGAGTACCGCACGGCCCCCCTGGAGGGGGGGGAACCGGGCTGCCGGGAGGTGCGCCTGTCGATCCCCTCGGACCTGATCCGGGTCCCTCCGGGAGCCGGGGCCAACGACCTAACTGCCGAAGTCCTGGTGGGCTGCGAGGGCCACCTGCTCTCGGAGGCCGATGTCCGGTTCCCCTGGGCGCCGGTGGCGAAGGACTTCACCGCCGGCCGGACCGCCTCCGGGACCGCGCTCGAGGTCGGGTTCGGCGGTCGCGACCGCGCCCTGGAACCGGATCCCGAGCGCCTGGCCGAGGCCGGGGTGGGCTGGTGCCCCCTCTGCACCGACGGACTCGACCGGGGCGCGGTCCGCTGCCGGGTCTGCGCCCGCCGCAGCCATCCCCGGTGCTGGGAGTTCCTGGCGGCGTGCCCGGCCTGCGGCACCGACCGCGGCGCCGATGCGTGAGCCCGTGAGCCCGTGAGCCCGTGAGCCCGTGAGCCGGATCTACTGCTCGCCGCCGCCCACAGCCTGGCGCAGCTCCCGGAAGACCTCGGCCACGGTGGCCGGCAGACCGTCAGGGGTGCCGTCCTCGAGCGCGCCCATCTCCCAGATGGCCTCGTGGCGCTCCCCGCCTTCCCCGCGCGCCAGCCACTCGGACATGTTCGAGGGACGCTGGAACTTCACTGCCCGGAACTTGGCGGCATCGAGACGGCGGAACAGGGTCGCGGCCCGGGCCGGGTCGATCCGGCTGGCCTGCTTCCACTCGGCCGCGTCGTCCCCGGCCGCCATGGTCATGCGGGTCCACACCAGGCCGTCGCGGCCCACCCGGTAGGCGGTCGAGCCTCCGGTGAAGCCTCCCCCGCCACCGAACTCCAGGTAGTCCTCGGGAGGACCCGACGGCGCGGTCGCCACCTTCGCCACTCCGGAGGCTGCGAAGACCCGGACCTCTCCCCGCTCCTGGTAGCGCCGGGTCGCGAACACCCCCCGCAGGCGGACCGGTCCCCCCTTGGGGCGCGCTTCCTTGGCGAGGCCGCCGAGGTCCACGTCGATCGGCTCGAGGTGCAGGGTCCCGCCCTCGCCCCCGGTAGGATCGGGCCGGAACAGGCCTGCGAACCGCGGCCCCGCGGCGGACTCGTCGAGACCCAGGCAGGTCTGGTCGCCGCAGGGCGCCAGCACGCCCCGGAGCTCCGCCCGCCTGCCCGGGACCGCCTTGGCGGGACGCCCCAGCACCCTCACCACCGCTCCTTCGAGCAGGTGTCCAGGGGTCTCGCCGCCGATCGCGAAGGCGGTCGTCAGGGTCCCGGCCAGCACGATCTCGAGCATGTCGACTTCTCCGATCCCGGGGCCCGGTGTCCCCGGGCTCCCGGACCAACCGGCTCAGGCCTCGTCGGGCTCGGGCGCCTCGACGGTCCCGGGGACCCAGCACGAGAGCGGTCCGATCTCGACCCAAGGCCGGTCCTCGCTGTTGTCGAGCCGGGCGCTCCTCCGGGTGAGTACCTCGCACCCCGTCTCGGTTACGGCGACCGTGTGTTCGAACTGGGCCGAGAGCGAGCCGTCGACCGTGACCGCGGTCCAGCGATCGGGGAGGATCTCGGTCTCCCAGCCTCCGAGGTTGATCATCGGCTCGATGGTGAAGACCATCCCGGGGCGCATCCTCGGGCCCTCGCCCCGCCGCCCGAAGTGCGGGACCGAAGGCTCGGTGTGGAACGTCGTCCCGATCCCGTGTCCCACGAAGTCGCGCACCACCGAGCAGCCCTCGCCCTCGGCGTACTCCTGGATGGCCGCCCCGATGTCGCCGATGTACCCGCCCGGCCTCACCGCCGCGATCCCGAGCTCGAGGCAGCGGCGCGCCACCTCGGTGACGTGGCGGGCGTCGGGGCTCGGCTCCCCCACGAAGAAGGTGGCGCTGGTGTCGCCGTAGAAGCCCTTCTTGGCCGGGAAGATCGTGGTGACATCGATGTTCACGATGTCGCCCTCTTCGAGGACCCGGGGCCCCGGGATCCCGTGGCAGACGACCTCGTTGACGCTGGTGCACACGCTCTTGGGGAAACCCTTGTACTGGAGCGGCGCCGGCCACGCCTGCTGCTTCAGGGTATGGGCGTGGACGAAGGTGTTGATCTCATCGGTCGTCAGCCCGGGCCTCACCATGCGCCCGGCCAGCACCAGGGTCTCGGCCGCCAGCCTACCGGCGCGCCGGAGTTTCTGGATCTGCTTGGGGGTCTTCAGCTCGATCGCCACGGGCAGGGGCCTCCGGTGCGCCAGGATACACCAGGCTCGACGAAGCAAGGCCGGCGCCCGGGCCGGGAGGTCGGTCCCTGCCTGCTAGGATCGCCCACCATGCCCGGTTCCCTCCATCGCCTGGTCGTCCTCGATCTGACCCACACCTCCTGGGAGGGCTCCCCTCCCCCGGGCGAGGAGGAGGAGATCGTCGAGCTGGCAGCCGTCGACGTGGACCTCGTCACCCTGGAGGTCTCTCCTCCCGAGGCGCTGCTGGTCCGCCCCTCGGTCTCGCGCCCGGGCGCCGACTTCGAGGACCGGACCGGCCTCGGCGCCGAGCGCCTCACCGGGGGCGTGGCCTGGATCGACGCCGCGGAGTGGCTCCGCAAGGAGCGCGGCACCGGGCAGTACCCGGTGGCGACCTGGTCCTCGGAGGTGGCGTCACGGATCCGGCGCGCCGGGCGCGGCCAGCCGGTCCGGCCCCCGCTCCCCGAGGAGCTGCTGACGATCGCTCCGCTGGTGGCGGCCTCGGGCGGATGGCGCTCCGTCCCCGGTCGCGTCGAGGCGGCGGAGAGGATCCTGGGTGGGTACGCCGCGGCTAGCCCGGGGAGCCGCCCCGGCAATCCGGACCGGGCCGGCGACCGGGTCTGGAATGCGGCGCGGATCCTGGCGCGCTGCCTGGAGGCGATCCGGGCGGGGACGGTCCGAGGAGGCTGATCAGGACCCGTCGGGCCGAGGGCGTCTCACAACCTCAGGTACGAGACCAGGCGGATGCGGCGCCCGCCCGAGCAGGTCTCGGCGGAGAGCCCCTGGTCGACGCCGGTGACCCGGAGACGGGCTCCGTTGGCACCGCCGGAATTGGCCAGCTCCTCGGCGACGTCGCCGGTCAGCTCGACCCAGTCTCCCGAATCCATCGAGAGGACCCGGCAGGCACTCCCGGTGCCGAGCAGCCGGAATACCCCGACGAGCTGGAGCTGGTACTCGAACTTCACCTCGAGGGTCTCCACCTTGATGGTGCTGGTGGGCTTCACGTCGGAGACGCCCTTGGGGAGCCTCCCCCGGATCGCCACCACCTGGCGGTGGGAGACGCCTTCGAGCAGTCCCCGCACGTCGGAGATCACGAAGGCCATCTGGGCCTCCTGGTCGACGAATCCCAGGGTGTCGGTGCGATGCAGGGTATTGCCGACCGATTGCGTCGGCGGGAACTCCGGGGCCACGGTGGCGATCAGCGGATCCTCGACCAGGATCCTCGCGGCCGCGCTCATGGAGGTCCCGACCGGGGTCTGGATCGAGGCCTGGGTGGGGTCGTCGGGGTAGACCAAGGCGATCGCCCCGGGGAGCCGTCCGGCCACCACGGCCTGGAGCTGGCTGGTGACGACCGGTCCGCTCAGGGTGGCCACCAGCTTCCGGGGAACGAAGTCCCCGGAGGTCGTGACCGGGACATGGACCACTCCTACCGCCGTCACTTCGAAGCCGTCCTCGAACTGGTCGAAGGGACTCCCTCCGCAGCCGATCAGGAACGGCATGACCAGGAGCACCAGGGCGAAGCGCAGGGCGCGTCCTCGCCGGCGCGGCCGGCCACGGGGCATGGTCCTCAGCATGGTCTGGAAGTCCCTCATCTACCCGGATCATCGACCGGGAGGGGGACAGGGATTAGCCTTCCGACCCCGAATTTGTCGTGGGACGCACCAGACCCAGCAGCTCGAGCAGGTTTCCGGGCCCCTGCCCCGCCGCCCGCTCCTCGGGGGTAGGACGCCGCACCTCGGTGGCCAGGCCGAGTCGCTCCAGCAGCAGGATCACCCACCACCCGGGGTCGAGCTGGTACCAGGCGAAGCCGAGCTGGGCAGAGGCCGGGAAGGCATGGTGGTTGTTGTGCCAGCCCTCCCCGAAGCTCGGCAACGCCACCCAGGAGCAGTTGGTCGAGAGATCGTCCCGGGGATAGGCCCGCCACCCGAAGGTATGGGCCGCCGAGTTCACCAGGAAGGTGGAGTGGTTCCCCAGGAAGTACCGGACGAAGGCGCCCCAGAGCACCGCGTCGACGCCTCCCCAGGCGTAGAGCAGGACGAGCACCAGCAGCCCGACCACTCCGACCAGGGGACGCAGCAGGCGATAGAACGGCTGGGCCAACAGATCGGGGGCATAGCGCGCCTCGTGTTCGGGGGTGACGAAGCGGAACACGTCGTCCGCGAACCAGAGCATGTGGGAATAGAGGAGCCCGCGCCGGGCGTTGTGGGGGTCGAGGTCGGTGTCGCTGTAGCGATGGTGCTGGCGGTGGAGGGTGACCCACTGCACCGGATCGCCGTGGTAGGCCAACGATCCGAGGGTGGCGAAGAGGTACTCGAGAGGCTTCCAGAGCACGAAGGCCTTGTGGGACAGCAGCCGGTGGAAGGCCAGGGTGATCCCCAGGCAGCTGACCGCGAAGTGCAGCACCAGGGCGAGGCCCAGGCCCCACCAGGAGAACCGGAACACCATGGCGTAGACCGCCACGGCCTGGCTGGCGAGCCCGATCACGAAGTGGGGGCGGATCCTCACGCGCCTCCCCCGGGGCGATCCTCGCCCCGGAGACCGTAGCGACCCGGAGACAGCACGCCTCCCGGGTCGAGGGCCCAGGTGAGCTTCTCGGCCAGGGCCCGGAAGCCCGGGGCGGGGTCGAGGATGCCGGAGGCCGTGGTCCGGGTCCGGTACTGCTGGTAGCCCATGCGGTGCAGCTCGGCCGCCAGCTCGTCGTAGAGCCCCTCGGCGCGTCGGCCATGGTCGGGGTCGGAGCGGTCGAAGTGCAGGGCCATGAGCAGCACCACCGCCCTCGGGTTCACCCGGAGGAAAGCGGCGTAGAAGTCGAAGCCGTGGCGGTCATGGAGCGCCTCGCAGCGTTCCAGGACCGACTCGATGTCCCCCCGTGCGAAGGGGAGGATCGGGGCCAGCCAGATCAGGCCCACCCCGTCGCCGGCCGGCTCGGCCACGCCCTCCCCCCGGCGGGACCCCCGGACATAGGCGTGCTTCACGAACTCGTCCGAGGGCACGCCCTGGAGCAGGCGGTGGATCCGGGGCGCCAGGGCCAGGGTCTCCGGGGAACGCTTCAGGACCTTGCGCACGAAGGCATCGCCGAGGCCGGCCCAGAACGGCTTGTCCCGTGCCCACTCGAGGAAGGGCAGGAGCCGGCGTTCCACGAAGCGGGCCCGGCGCTCCGGGAGGAACTGCACCCGGCCGAAGCGGGAGAGTTCCCGCGTGAGGATCCGGCGCCGGGCCTCGACCTCCTCGCGACGCCCGTAGAGCGCTCCTCCGAAGCTCCAGCGCGGGATCAGGTAGCGTTGCCTCAGGCGGTCCCTCCCGGCCTTCCCCAGTGCTTCCCAGGGCGAGCCGGCGAGCTCCCCGAAGGGAGCGTCGATCAGGCAGCCGATCACGTACTCGTTGACGAGGTGGAGCTTGGTGTCGAGCAGGCCTTCGAGGGAGAGCCGGCAGATCGGCTCCAGGGCCTCGCCCAGGGGCACGTCGTCGTGCAGGCCGAAGGTGAAGGGCAGATAGGCCTCGGGGGCCGGCATGAGCCACATCCCCGCCTCCACCACGATCCCCATGGAGGACTGGGCGAAGAGCCCTTCGAGATAGGGACCGGTACCCCACTTGTGGACGTGGAAGACCCTCGAGTCCGCCTCCGGACCGCCTCCGGTGCGGACCAGGGAACCGTCGGGGAGCACCACCTCGAGCCCGCAGAGGTTCCCGAAGTGGTCCCCGTAGCGGGTCTCCCCGATGCCCTTCTCGAGGGCGTTGCCGAGCACGCTGCCGTCGGGCGGCCCGTCGGTGCAGTCGGTCCAGAGCCGCCGCCCGGAGGCGGTGAGATGGGCGTCGAGCTGCCGGTAGCTGACCCCGGGCTGGAGCACGGCATAGGCGAGATCCTCGTCGACCCGGACGATCCGGTCGAGGCGCTCGAGCGAGACCACCAGGGCCCCGGGCGAAGCCGGAGTGGCGGTGCCGTAGCCGTAGTTCCGCCCCCGGGAGACCGGGTGGAGTCGGAGGCCCCGGGCTCCCGCCAGCCGCACCAGCTCGGCGACCTGGTGCTTGTCCCCGGGGAGGGCCAGGGCCGAAGGAGGGTGGGAGACGGCCTCGGTGGTCCGGGCGAACCGCCCCATGGCGCCCTCGTCCACCCGCAGGTTCCCGGCGCCCAACAGGGCCTCCAGCGCTGCCAGATCGGCGGCATCGGGAGCCTTCCCCCCGGTCGTCGACATCGTCCACCTCCCCGAGCTTCGGGCATGCTATCCCCCGACCCGGCCCCGGTCGATGGGGTCCCCGGAGGAGTTCGCCTGACGCCCATCCATCGGTTCCGCCTGCTGGCGGCCCTGGTCGCCGGTTTCGTCGCCATGATGACGGCCGTGGGGCTGTTCCACGAGCGGCTCCGTCTGGCCGAGGGGATCCGGGACGAGCCTGCCGCTCCGACCGGGGACGGGGAGGCGGCTCCAGCCCCGGCAACGGATCCCGAGCTTCCTCCCGGGACCGGCTTCCGCAACCGGAACCCCTTCGGCATCACCCGGATCCATCCTCCGCCCGCCCCCCCGGTGCCCGTCCAGCCGCCCGCCGCCGGCACGGGCTCCGGGATCGTGCCGCCGGCCCTCCCCTTGGCCCCCAGCCGGATCCCGCTGGACCTGATCGGCACCATCGCCGCCGGGCCTTCCGGTCAGGCACTGGTCCGTCGTGCCTCGGGGGGGCACGACACCGCCCTCCGGATCGGCGAGGACCTGGGCAGGCTGCTCGGGGACGTCTGGAAGGGCGTGCAGCTGGCGAGCGTGACCCGAGCCTCGGTGCGCTTCGAGGGGCGCGGCCAGCAATGGGTGCTGACCCTGGCGGAACCTGCGACGACGATCGCCGCCGCCGCCATCGCCCCGGCCTCGCCGGCCGTCCCCGCGGCCCCCGCTTCGCCCCTCCCGGAGCCCGAGGATCCCGAGGCCATCCGTCCGCTCGCCCGGAGCGAGGTGGATGCCGCCCTGGCCAATCCGGCCCAGGTGGTGAACCAGATGACCATCGCTCCCTTCTTCGTGCAGGGACGCCCGGCCGGCCTCAGGGTGTCCCGGATGCGTCCCGATTCGATCCTCTCCCGGATCGGGCTGCGCAACGGCGACGTGCTCTGCGGGGTGGACGACACCCAGATCCTGGAGCCCCGGGATGCCGGGATCCTGCTGGAACGAGCCCGCCAGGACGGGGCGCTCTCGCTCCGGGTCCTCCGCGACGGGGCGACCCGGACGCTGCGCTACGAGATCCGGTAGCCCACCGCCCCGACCGGAGCGGACCCTGGCGCGAATCGCACCGAATGCCGATGGAATCCGGGGCGACTTGTCGATTCGACGGTTCGCCCCGGAGTCCCGAAGCGAGGTCCTGCATCCCGCCCCTGGCGATCGGCGATACCCCGGATCCGCTCCTGGCCGTGGCTGGGCTCATGGCCGGAGCCGGTCTCGTGCTGCTCGCGATGCTGGCCGCGGGCCCCCGGATCCAGGTCTGGGTCGGAACCTGGGGGCGCAGCCTGGGGGCGGCGCTGCTCGGCGGCATCCTGGCCCTGGTGGCCGGTGGCGTCGTGGCCCAGTCGGGGACGGGAAGCGGCGCGGCGCGGGACGCCGGGAGCGGGAGGAGCTCCGGCGGCCGGAACCGCTTCGCGCCGAGGCGGGTGCCGAGGCCCGAGCCCGCGGCCAGGGACACCGGGGCGGCGAATCCGCCTTCCCCTGCCGCCACCGCCCCGAGCGGGACGGGGACGGGTACCGGCAGTAGCACGCCCGACCTCGAGGAACCGACCACGGTCGACTTCCGGGATGTGGACATCAAGGTGGTGCTGCACTTCCTGGCCGAGCGCACCCGCACCAACTATTTCTTCGATCCCTCGATCGCGGCCCGGATCACGGTGATCGGGCCGCACCCGATCCCGCTGAGGGAAGCGGTTTCGTTCCTGGAGGCCGCCCTCGAGAGCCGCGGCTACACGGTGGTCGACTCGGGGAGCTTCAAGGAAGTGATCCCCCGCAAGAAGGCGCCCCAGAGCGACGTGCCGCTCCGCTTCGAGCCCGGGGTCGACGCCGACGCCAGCCCGCTCGAGAAGGAGCGCACGGTGACCGAGATGATCGAGCTGCGCCACGCCCCGATCGCCGAGATCAAGGCCGCCATCGCCGGATTGGTGTCGGAGGCCGGGAACCTGGTGGAGCACGCCCCCTCGAACCGACTGATCCTCACCGATTCGATCCGCAACCTGGAGCGGCTGCACCGGGTGATCGCCGAGCTCGACGTGCCGGTCCGGGGCAAGCGGGTGCACCTCATGCCGGTACGCTTCCGCAAGGCCGACGACCTGGCCCGGGGCGTGACCGAGATCCTCGCCAAGGAGGAGGTCGAGAAGCGCCTTCCTCAGACCCGGGAGATGCTGGCAGCCCGGCCCGCGGTGCTTGCCGATCCGCCCCGCAACCTGCTCGTGGTGGTGGCTTCCAGCGAGGACGCGGCCCATATCCGGCGGCTGGTCGCCGACCTCGACCTCGACCCCGGGGCCGGCCCCCCGGTGGAGCGGATCGCGCTGCGCTTCGCCGACCCCTCGGCGTTGGCGTCGCAGATCGGTACCGTGCTGAAGATCCCGGGTTCGGCCGAACCCCCGGGCTACGTGCTGGTGCCCGAGGTCCGCACCCGCTCGCTGCTGCTGCGCAGCGTGTCCCCGGCGTTGGCGGGCCGGATCCGCACCTTGATCGACGAGCTCGACCAGCCCTCGGGCCCCACCGCCGCGAGCCGGATCCGGGTCTACCGCCTGAACTACGCCCGGGCCGAGGAGCTCTCCGGGGTGCTCCAGAGCGTCGAGATCACCCGGCCCACCTCGGAGGTCGCCCCGATCCCGGGGGCGGTGACGGGCGACGGGTCCGGGGCGCTCTTCAAGGTGGCCGCCGACGAACACACCAACTCGCTGGTGGTGACCGCGCCCGACGATCTCTTCCCCACCCTCGAGTCGGTGATCCGGGAGCTCGACGTGTTCAAGCCCCAGGTCATGGTCGAGGTGCTGATCGCCGAGGTCGACTACGACTGGGCCCGCGGCATGGGTCTCGACTTCAACGCCCTGAACACGAGCTCGAGCAGCACCAACCGCCCGTTCGCGATCGGCAACGCCGACCAGATCGAGGGCCTCTTCGGGGGCGGACTCGCCAATGGGCTGAGCTTCGGAATGCTCCACGGGCGTACCTTCGACCCGGCGGCGGCAGCCAGCGGGAACATCGCCGAGCTCTCCAAGATCGGCCTGCTGGTGCGGATGTTCCAGAACTCCGCCCACGCCAACATCCTCTCCTCGCCGGTGCTCATGGCCAGCGACAACGAGACCTCGAAGATCGCGATCGGCGAGCGGATCCAGCTCCCGGCGAGCTTCGCCACCGCCGCCAACACCGGCCTGAACACCATCACCAGCTTCAACTCCGAGGACCTCGGGGTGATCCTCGAGATCACCCCCAGGGTGACCCACGACGGGCACGTGATCCTGAAGGTCGACCAGAAGATCAAGGCCCGTACCGGGGACGTGATCGGCGGACTCCAGACCCCGGTGCTCTCCAATCGCGAGGTCGCCACCCAGGTGCACGTGGCCGACGGCGACACCGTGGTGGTGGGCGGGCTGCTGAGCGAGGAGGAGAACCGCAGCGAATCGCGGATCCCGTTGCTCTCGAGCCTCCCCGGCATCGGCAAGCTCTTCCGCAGCCGTTCCCGCTCGACCCGCAAGACCAACCTGCTGGTCTTCCTCACTCCCCACATCCTGGGCGATGACGGGGCTTCCCGCCGCCTGACTTCCACCGCCCGCGAGGACCTGGCGCGGGACGTCGAACGCTCGCGGGCCGGCAAGGGATCGGTGCTGCGCCAGGTCTTCCAGCCGAGCCGCAGCCTGGGTCGCTTCCAGGCGGGGGAAGGCGGGGAGCGCTCGGCCGGGACTCGGGTGGGAGACCCGGGCCCGGAATCGGTCACCCCCGAGCCGGACAGGGCAGCGACCCGGGTCCGGATCGAATCCCTGTTCGCCCGGATCCGATCCGGGCTGCCGGAGTCGGAACCCGCACCGGGAGCCGCGCCCGCCGGGTCCGACTGACATGGCGGAAGGCCCGGTGCTGGTGGTCGGGGCCGGACCCGCAGGCCTCATGGCGGCCGAGGCCGCGGCGCTTGCCGGCGCACGTGTCCAGGTGGCCCACAGTCTTCCCTACCCGGGCCGGAAGTTCCTGGTGGCGGGGAAGGGCGGCCTGAACCTCACCCACTCCGAGCCGCTGGAACGGTTCGTCGGCCGGTTCCGGGGAGGGGAGGAGCGGTGGCCAGGGCTGCTCCGGGACTTCGGACCCTCGCAGGTGCGTACCTGGTGCGCCGGGCTGGGGATCGAGACCTGGGTGGGGTCGAGCGGTCGGGTGTTCCCGGTGGGTGACCGGGCCGGGGCGCTGCTGGCCGCGTGGCTGGAACGGCTGCGCCACGCAGGGGTCGAGTTCCGGGCCCACCATCGACTGGTGGGCCTGGGTACCGGGGAAGGCGGGCTGGGGATCCGCTTCGCTGCCCCGGAAGGCGAATCCTCGGTCCGACCCGCCGCAGTGGTGCTGGCGCTCGGCGGCGGATCCTGGCCGGAGACCGGATCGGATGCGGGATGGATCCCGGTGTTCGAGGCGGTCGGCGTGGCGGTCACTCCGCTCGCTGCCTCGAACTGCGGCTACGAGGTGTCCTGGCCCCCGGAATTCCTGGCGGCCTTCGAGGGCCAGGCCATGAAGAGCGTGGCCGTCGGGTTCGAGGGACGATGGGTGCGAGGCGACCCGATCGTGACCCGCTACGGGATCGAAGGCGGTGCGATCTACGCCCTCTCGGGCGCGCTACGCGACCGTACTCCCTGCGAGATCCTGGTCGACCTGAAGCCCGACCTGCCGGTCGATCGCCTGGTCGAGCGACTCGCCGGATTCCGGGGCAAGGGCTCGCTGGCACGCCGGGCGGGGATCGCCTGGAAGCTCGGCCCCCCGGCCCGGGGCCTCCTGGCCTGGGCGGCCACGGTCCGAGGGGGTGGCGACGACCGGCAGGCCCTGGCGGTCCTCGCCAAGGCGGTTCCGCTGCGGCTGGAGGGGCCTCGCCCCATGGCCGAGGCGATCTCGACCGCGGGCGGGGTGGCCTGGTCCGAGGTCGATCCGGACCTCATGGTGAGGCGCCTGCCGGGGCTGTTCCTGGCCGGAGAGATGCTCGACTGGGACGCGCCCACCGGCGGCTACCTCCTGACCGGGTGCCTCGCCACCGGGTTCCGGGCGGGACGGGCGGCCGCTGCCTGGGCAGATCGGTAGGGGGGCGCCCCACCTTGGCGGGTACCGTGGAGCCCATGGACGAGCCGTTCCCCGAGGCCCTGACCGCACGCTACGAACCGATCCGGCAACTGGGCCGGGGCGGCTTCGGCCAGGTGGTCCTGGTCCGGGACCGGAAACTCGCCCGGACCGCGGCGCTGAAGCTCATGCGGGAGGGCCTCGCCGACCCCGTCGAACGGACCCGCTTCGAGCGCGAGGCGCAGGCCCTGGCCGCACTGCGCCACCCCGGGATCCCGGCCCTGTACGACGCCGAGACCCTGCCTGACGGGCGACCCTGGATCGCCATGGAGTTCCTGGCGGGAGGCAGTGCCGCGGCGCGTCTGGCCCGCCTGGGACCCTTCCCGGAGGAAACGGTGCGGAACTGGGGAAGGATCCTGGCGGAGGCCCTGGAAGCCGTCCATGGGGAAGGGATCCTGCACCGGGACCTGAAGCCCGAGAACGTCCTGCTGCGCGGTCCCGACGGGCCTCCCCTCCTGGGGGACTTCGGACTGGCTCTGGGCCACGAGCCCCGGCTCACCCGGGAGGGGATGATCGTCGGGACTCCGGCGACCATGGCTCCCGAGATCCTCGCCGGGCAGTCGCCCGGCCGGGAGGCCGACCAATTCTCGCTGGCCGCCACCCTGTTCGAACTGGCCACCGGGGAGACGATCTGGGGGCAACGGGAACCTCTCGAGGTGGTGCGGGCCTCGACCCGGGTCGACCCCGCGGCCCGGGCCCGGGAACGCCTCCCCGGGACGCTCGGTGCGGTGCTCGCCCGGGCCATGGCGCGGGACCCCTCCCGGAGGTTCCCGGACGCGGGCACCCTGGCTCGGGAGCTTGGCGGGGAACCCGCGGAGGACGCCTGGACCGGGAGCGAGCGGGACGGGGACCCCTTCCGCACCGCACCTACCGCCTCGATGCCTGCCTTCCCGGATCCCCGGAGCGCCCTCGAAGCCACCCGGGAAGGACCGGCCGGATACCAGGACGAGGAGACGCGTGCAGTCCGTGCCGAAGGGTCCGGGTCGAGGCCCGCTGGCCGGCTCCCGGTCGTCATGGCCGTGTCGATCGGTCTGGGGATCCTCTCGTTCCTCGGGCTCCCGGGGTTCCGGAGAGGCTCGGGGCCGGGGACCATCGGGACGGGAACCGTCGTCCCCCCGGTCCAGGCCACCGTCGATGCGAGGCTGGAGGCGATCCTGGCCGACCTCCGGACCCAGACCGATCAGATCGCGGCAGGGCACCACGACACCGCGGGCAGGCTCTCGCTCTTCCGGGACGAGACACGCTCCCTCCATGCAAGACAGGCGGCAGCCGGCTTCGAGAAACCCGAGTTCCTCGACCGCTACCGACGCATGGTCGTGACCGCCCGCCAGGCCCTGGAAGCGGCGCCGGTGGGCAAGGCCAGTCCCGCGGTCCCCGAGGTGATCCGGTCCATCGAGCTGCTCCTGCACCTGATCGAGGATCTGCGGGCGGTGGCCGAGGGCAGCGAGAGGCATATCCCGGATGCCTTCGGCCAGGCCCCGGAGCAGTTCGACGCGATCGAACGCCAGCGCGCCCGGGTGGACTCGGCCTCGATCACCGCCGCCACCCTGGTCGGACCCCTGATCGAGGTCGAAGGACCCGACCGCAGTCCCGCCTTGTCGGCCGCAGCGTCCCTGGAGAGCATCATCCGCCTCGAGGGGGATCCGAGGGTCCTGGACGCGATCGATGCCGCGATCGAGACACCCGTCCCCGACCAGGGCTTCCGGGACCTCCAGCGCCGGCTCCCGGAGCTCGCCGCCAAGTACCTTCGCCTGGAAATGATCTCGTGCGACCGGGCCTTCGATCTGTTCCGGAGGACCCGGGGCAGTCTGGAGCGCTCCCGATCGGGCCCGGGCGTCTTCCAGATCTGGATCCTGGGGGGCCTGCTCGCCGACTGGTCGTACCTCCATGGAAAGTGCCCGGATCTGGAGGTGGCCGCGGAGGCGGAACGTCTGGCGGACCTCGCGACCGGGCTTCCACCTCACCGCGACCTCCGGGGCGTCCTGGACGAGACCGGGAAGTGGATCGGAGAACTGGAAAGGCGTGGGGAGCCCATCCCACCGGGGTTGGCCCGGCTGCGCGACGAGGTCGGGCCCAAGGTTCCCTGAGCCTCCGAGGGGATTTCCCCGACCGGCTCCGTCCCCACCTGCGAACCGGCCCGACTGGCGAAACCGCCTCCAGCCTGGCACGGTAGTCGGGTTGGAAGAAGGGATCCCTCCTGCCCACGCACCATGCCCTGACTCCCTTGGCCCTGGCTCTCGTCCTGTGTGCCGTCCCCGCCCGGGGCCAGCTCGGCATGGGGGACGAGGACGCCCCCCGCGGTCCGCAACGCGCCCGGGCCAGGGATCGGGACGAGCCCCGCGCCAAAGCCGCAGTGGTCCCGGCCACCCGGGGAACCTTCCTGGGGCGCGGGATCGCCAGCCACTACGGGTACGGGGACATCTTCCATGGCCGGCCCACCGCCAACGGCGAGCGCTTCGACCGTAACGGCATGACCTGCGCCATGCAGCGGTATCCCAGGGGCACCGTCCCGGCCGGCCGGGACTACGACCGGCTCCAGCCATGCGCCCAGGCGAAGGTGCGCCCCCTGTCCGCAAGCCAGCTCCCTGCCGGTTTCCCACTCGAACTCTCCGACGCCATCTCCTCGGGCGCCGACCCTCGGCGGGCCCAGGGCCAGGTCTGGGTCCGGGTAGTCCTGGAGGAAGGCCCGAGTCCACGTCGCCAGATCTTCGTCCGGGTCACCGATCGCGGTCCCTACGAGAATGGGCGTTGCGATCGCCGGGACCGCCGGACCAGGTACCAGATCCCGCATCCCGAGCGGATCATCGACCTCTCGAGCGGAGCCCTGCGGACCCTGCTCGGCGATGGGGGCCAGGGGAGTCCGAGCCGGGGACTCGTCCCGGTCAGCGTGTGGCTGGTGGAACGCCCGGGATAGCCGCCGGCGTCATTCGACCTTGGCGAGCTGGAAGGTCTCCAGGCGGAAGCGGGGACCCCCGGAACAGGCCTCGAGCGAGAGGCCCTCGTCGATCCCGGTGGCCACGATCCGGGCACCGCTGGCCCAGGCCAGCGAGCGCAAGATCTCCACCTTGGATCCCACCAGCTCGACCAGCGAGTCGTCCTCCAGGGCGACCAGGACGCAGTCCGGATTCCGGGGCGGAAGGTAGACGAGCCCCTGGAGCTGGATCCGATGGGGCCCGACCACCTCGATCTCCTCGACCTGGAGTCGGTCGCCGGCATCAAGCGGCAGGTCGATGGCCCGCACGCTGCCCTGGATCCGGACGAGCGAGTGGAGCGCCAGGGCCTTGAGCACCGCCTCGTCGCTGGCGACCAGGCCCACCAGCGGCAGGTCGGCAGCGACCAGCAGGTGCGGTGTGGTGGCCCGGAGGCTGACCGGGACCGACGAGGTGGAGGTCAGGAAATCGGGCCCTGCCTCGAGCACCCCGGTCTGGGCGAGCATGCGCTCGGCACCTTGCGTGATCGAGACCCCCAGGGGGAGCTCGATCCGGAACCAGCTCGACGACAGGCTCTCGCGCACCTCCGCCTCCGGGAAGCGAGCATCCAGGAAACGCTGGAAATCCGAATCCTCCATGGGCTGCTGGGTCCCGACCAGCAGGTGTCCGGCCCGGAAGCTCTCGCTCTGGGTGAGGGGCGCATGGATCACCCCGACCACGTCGACGGCCACCCGCTCGGTGTCGGGGACCAGATCGAGTCCGGCGATCGAACGATCGCCGCAGCCCGAGAGGCCCGGGCCGGAGAGGACCAGCAGAGCGAGTAGCATGGCCTTGATGGCCAGGACCCTGGGCTTGGATGGGACGGAATCGCCGCGCATCACCCATGGTTTCGGCTGGTTCCGGCCGCGACGTGACATCCGGGTGCTCGCCGGCCTCGCCCTGATCCTGTCCGGATGCGGGGCGGACTCCTCACCGGTCCCGGTCCGGGTCGGCTTCCACTTCCAGGGCGAATGGCGGATCGACGACGCCGTCATGGGGCGACCTGGGAGCCCCCAAGGGCTGGGCATGGTCCTCCGGTCCCCTGGCGGCCCCGGCGTCCCGCACCCCCGGGCCCTGGCCTTCGGGGACGGCTCCCGCAGTCTGGGTGTGGCTTCCAGCGACGGATCCCTCGTCCGGTACCGGCTCCCGGAAGGGATCGAGGTCTCGACCCATCGGCTCCCGACCCGCTGCCCCACGGCCCTGGGACTAGCCCCCGGGGAGGGGACCGCCTTGGTCGTCGACGCCCGGGGAGGGGTGGAGGCCCTGGATCTCGGCTCCGGCCGGCACCGGAGCTGGAGCCCGCCCCGAGGCTTCGGGACCTCGCCGGCCTCCACCGACGAGACCGGGAGCCGGGCCCTGGTGGCGACCTCCCAGGGGGTCCGGATCCTGGGCGCCCCGGACGGGAAGCCCCTGGCGAGCCTCGCCCTCCCGGACCCGGTCCGGAGCGGCCTGGTCGTCGCCCTGGCCTCCCCTTCCGGGGAACGGGTGGCGGCGATCGCCGACGGGGGCCGGGTCTACGACACCGCCACCGGGGAGGTCCGCTTCGCCCTCTCCTGCTACCAGGACCTGGCGCTGGCCGTGGCCTTCTCGCCCGACGGAAGGCTGGTCGCCGCCAGCTGCGCCGACGGCCTGGTGGTCCAGGACACCCGGGACGGCTCGCTGGTGGCCGAGCTGGCCAGCGACGGCCTCCCGGTGGTGAAGCTCCGGTTCTCGCCCGATGGCCTCTACCTGGGGGCCGCCGCCCCGGAGGCCCGGCTCCAACTCTGGAGCCTGGGTCCGGAGGCCGGGCACATGCTGCTCGAAGCCCATCGGGACCCGATCCTCGACTTCGCCTTCTCGCCGGACGGATGCAGCCTGGCCGTTTCCGGCGAGGGGGGACAGCTGGTCGTCTGGGACCTCGAGGCCCTGGAGAAGCTGCGTCGCACCCGTACCGGCTTGCCGGTTCCTGCCCGCTCCTTATGATGGCGGCGTGGTGGAGACGTCTCGGTCGGATCGTCGATGGAAGAGGCTGCCCGCGCTGCTGGGCGGCTTGCTGGCCTGCTCGGCCGCGGCGGCGCCCCGTCCGGTCGTCCAGATCCGGAACCTGAAGCCCTTGAAGGCCGGCAACGTGTGCGAGACCTTCCTCGCCGAGTCCGAGGGCAAGACCTGGTTCTTCAAGCAGGACGAAGCCCTCCCCGAGATCCAGAAGTACGGGAACTTCGAGGCCGAGGTCTTCGTCGGCAAGCTCTTCCGTCGCCTGGGGGTGCTGGCTCCCCAGGCGCGGGTGGTGGACATCCAGGGCAAGAGCGGCGCCTACCTCCAGACCGAACTGGTGGACGCGGCCTTCACCGGCGGCGCCAAGCCGGAGCCCCTCAAGGAGTGGTTCGAGCGGACCAGGGGCAAGGGCCTCGACCAGGTCGAGCTCCGGGTCATCCAGCTGGTCGACGTGCTGGTCGGGAACGGGGACCGTCACGACGGGAACCTCTTCCTGGCCGAACTGGGCGATGGCCGGGTCCTCCCGGTCCCGATCGACCACAACCTCGCCCTGGCCACACCCACCGTTGTGGTCGGCTACTACAACTGGCACCTGACCCAGGGCCTCGACGGCATCGAGCCGGGCCAGGAACCGGGTGACCCCGGGAACCTCCTCTATCCCCACCACGCCCCGAGGTCCGGCACCCCGGAGCGGATCATGCGCCGGAACCTGGCCTTCGACGCCGCCTGGCTCGAGGGCGGCGAGGACCGGGACGTGTTCCGGCACTACATCCAGGTGGCGGAGTGGATCCGCCGGGAACTCCCCGACCCGGTGCTCCGGGAACTGGTGGACCAGATCCAGGACGGCGATGTCACCTCCGGGGACCCCCGGGCCCGCCGGGAAGAGATCTTCCGGCTGGTGAGGAGCCGGAGGGACCGGATGCCCGCCTACTTCCGGGAGTACGCCCGGAAGTCCGACCGCAAGGCCAGGGCCGGCCTCCGCTGGATGGAGGAGGCCCTGACGCCGGAGCTGGTCCAGCGGCTCGGCCTGGATGACAAGGCCCGGACCTTCGTGGGCCTGACCCTGTTCGCGACCGAGGGGTTCGACGCCCGCCACGCCTACGGGGTGCTCCGGGCCGCCGGGGTCGAGGAGCTGCTGGCGCGGCAGGCAACCGAGGCGATGTGCAAGGAGCAGGGCGTCCCCTTCGTGCCGGGCGAGCTGGCGGCGGCCGAACAGCATCTGGCAGATTCGGGTCTGACCAAGGCCCTCCACGAGCTCTACGAGAGCTTCCCCACCGACGGCCTGCGTCGAGGGGCGGGAGCTGCCGCCCCACCGCTTTCCACCCTGATCGTGCGCGCCGGTTCCGGACGCCTGCAGATGGTCGACGCCCGAGGCCAGCCGGTCTCCCCGGACCGGGCGGCGGTCATGTCCTCGGCCCTGAAGGCGGCCCTCCGGGAAGCCAAGGTGCGACCCGGGGACATGGTGCGCCTGGAGCGGGAAGCCTTCGCCGGTCGCCCTGGGAACGGGAACGTCTACCGGGCCTGGGTCACCGAAGGATCCGGCCCGGTCCGCTGGTCCGGCATGGTGGCCTCCCAGCCAAGGCCATGAGCATGCCCGCAGCTCGCCTGCGAGGGGCTCGGCCCTAGCCTTCGCCGCCCCCGCCAGTATCGCCGCCCCCGCCGGAGTCCCCTCCCCCACCGCCGCCGCCATCGTCCCCGCCGGACGGCGGAGGATCGCTCCCGCCACCATCCCCGGAGCCGGCCGCCTCCTCGAGGACGTCCCCGATGGCCGATCCGGCCTCGTCCTCGGCCGCCTCTGCGGCGGTGGTCGGAGGTCCGTCGTCGTCCCCAGCCTGTTCGGTCCCGGCCTTCTCCTCGCGCTCGGCGGGATCGACGTAGTCCTCGGGGAACTCGCCGGCCTCCCCGAGCGCCGAGTTCATCGACTCGGCCTGGTCGAAGGCCTTCCAGGCACTGTCGAGATCCCCGTCCCTGGCGGCCAGGGCTGCCTTCTCGTAGCGGTCGACGACCGCCCTCTGGTCGTCGGTCGGCTCCTCGGGGAGCATCTTCGCCTGGGCCGCGGCGTAGTCCTCGAGGGCGCCAGCCAGGTCGGGGGGCGAGGCCAGGGCCTTCTCGGTCGCCTGGGTATAAGTGGCTGCGGCCTCGGCCGCTTGCTCCGCCGCCTCGGCCGCCTCCACCGTGGCGTCCCGGGCCTCCTGGAGGGCGGTGAGGTCCTCGGTCACCTGGGCCGCATCGGGGCGGGTCGCCGCCGTCGGATCCGCGGTCGTCCCGATCGCCTTCTCGACCGCCGACGCCGAATCGGAAGCCTGCTGGAAGGCCTCGTCGGCGACCCCGCTGTCGGCGGCGCTGTCGGCCGCCAGCTTGGTGACCTGGGCGGCCAGCTTGGAGGCGAAGGCCGCCACGTTGGGATCGGACATCTCGCCGGCCGCCGCCACCGCCTGCGCCACGATATCGGCAGCTTCCGCGGCCTTGGCCGCGGCCTCGGTCGCCACCTTCTGAGCCTCGGCCGCCTCCGCCAGGAGCTGGGAAGCCAGGCTCAGGTTGCCCGCCTGCTGGGCCGCCTGGGCCAGGGCGGTCTTCGAGTCGGCCGCGGCCTGGGCGGCACCGGCCGCCTTGGCCAGGGCATCCTGGGCCGACTGGGCCGCCGCGATCACCTGGTCCAGGGACGGATCCCCGCTCCCGGTCCCCCCGGTGGGATCGGTGGCTGCCGGTCCCTCGGGGGCCGGGTCGCTGGCGGTCACCTGGGTGTCGGGATCCTCGAGTCCGTCCCCGTCCCGATCCAGGTCCCCGGAGGGGGCCCCGGTGCCGCCTTCGCCGTCCCGCTGGACCGCGTCGTCCCAGTAGTCCTCCCACCAGTCGGCGCCCCGGCCCGAGTCGACCGGCCATCCGGCCCAACCCTGGTCGGGATCACCCATGAACCCGTCGACTTCGCCCTCGCGCACCGGCGGGAATCCGGAGGGTGACATCGGCTGGCGGGACCCGATCCGGGCCCGCGCCTCCGGAGTGTCGAGGCTGGTCAGGACCGCAGCGGCCACCTCGTCGGCATTGGCAGAGCCACCGTAGAGGCCGATCCCGGCGGTGAGGGCAGCGAGCTCGTCGAGCAGGGTATCGAGCCGTCCCTGGGGATGCCCGAGGATCTTCCCCACCCGGACCAGGTCGACCAGCACCGAGGCCTCGAGGGTCGGATCCACCAGCATCCCGGCCCGGGCCAGGCGTTGCCGGGTCTCGTCGAGCACGCCCCAGGCATCCGTGAGCAGGTCCTTGCCCAACTGGGATGCCGGTCCCAGGCGCCATGCCTGGGCCGCATAGGCCCGGGCCAGCGCCAGCGAGGTCACGGCCCGGAGTCCCGGGTCGTCCTCGGCCAGGCCCCTGGCCTCCTTGAGCACCTTCTTGGCGGCCCCGAAGTTCGGGTCCCGGAACACGAACCGTTGGCGGTCGAGCGGGCTCAGGTACTCCTGGAGGCTCTGCCCCGCCGAGCCCATGAGGTGGATGCCCTTCTCGAGGGCCTTGCGGGCCGACCGTCGGCGCTCCGAACGGGCCTGGGTCTCGCCACCGGAGATCAGCGTGTCGACCAGCTCGACGACGCCGGTCGGCTCGCCGGCCGCGGGATCCCTCCTACCCCCGACCACCCCCCGCCGGAGCGCCCCGGGGAGCCGGGAGAGGAGCACCGAGGAGACATCGCCGTTGCGCTGCGTCTCCCGCATGCGGGCAGTGGCGTCCTCGGCCGCCGCGATCCGGTCGCCGTCGTTCTCGACGCTCCCACCGATCCGGTCGAAGAACTCCACCCGCACCGCCTGGCGCCGGCGGATCGACTCGGGGAGCACGCTCAGGCGGTAGTGGAAGTTCCGATGGATCGACTCGAAGCGGACCTCCATGAAGACGTCCACCAGGCCCGGCACCGCCGACACCCCGCCCAGGCTCACGTCCTGGAGCCAGACCACGAAGTCCCCGCCCCGGTAGGTGCCGACCTCGCGGGACCGGAAGGGTCCGGTGCCGGGTCCCCCTTCGGCGTAGTACCGGACCAGCCAAGGACGCTTCTTCAGCCGGTTCAGGACCCGAGCCATGATGCCCTCGGCCCGGTAGAGGTGCTCGGCGTCCATCTCCTGGGTCCGGCTGAGGCGCGCCTCGGACCGGGTCACATGGGAGAGCTTCGAGAGCAGGAACCCGAGCAGCACGACCAGACCCATGACCACCGGCAGGGTGCTGGCCCGCCGACCACGCCGCAGGCACGGCTTCATCCCGACCTCCCGAACCCCACGGGGCCGCCACCCCGGAAGCCGACGAGTCCGCGCCCGACCGGCCTCGTAAAGGTAGACGACGGGATCCAGGCCCGCGAGAGATCGTCCACCTCCCGGTCCCCGGGACACCCCGGGGCACCCCCGAGGATCACTCCCGAGGCCGGATCAGACGATGGCGCCTCCGGCCTCGAGCTCGGCCCGGAGCTCGCCGGGATCGAGGTCCCGGGGCTCCCGACCCGCCCGCACCGCCAAGGCCGCGGCGACCCCGGCCGCTTCGCCGAGCGCCATGCAGGTGGGAGAGAGCCGGGCCGAGGCGCTCGCCTCGTGGGTGGCCGAGATGGCCCGGCCGGTGACCAGCAGGCCCCCGATCCGCCGCGGCACCATGCACCCGTAGGGAATCGAGTACCAGGCGCCCGGGGCCATGCGGATCATCTCCAGCCCATCGCCCACGGGAGCATGCAAGTCGATGGGGAAGGCTCCCCGCGCCACCCCGTCCGGGTGGGAGCGGCCCCGCACCACGTCGTCCTCGGTGAGGGTCGCGACCCCGACCAGGTGGCGGGTCTCCCGCACGCCGACCCGCGCCGCGGTCTCGATCAGCCGTGCCGCCTCGAAACCCGGGATCCGACGCCGCAGGAAGCGCACCACCTCGGCGACCTGCCCATAGGCCTCGAGAGCCCCGGCCGTGAGGGCGGCGGCGTCGGCACCCGACTTCCCCGAGCTGCGCGTCATGTTCACCATCACTTCGCACGGCCGTAGCCGGAGCGCCCCTGGCTCCGCCAGGGGAAGCAGCGAAGGCGTAGCCCGTCGCTGGCGAGGCCCTTGCGGCCGAGCCGCAGGCTCACAAGCTGCCGGGAGCTCGAAGCAGAGCACCCGGTCCCGGAACCCGCCGAGTTCTCCCGCCTCGCGGGCGGCACGCACCCGGGCGAAGAACCCTGCGACCCCCAGACAGGGGAGCCCCTCGAGGTCGTGGCGCGCCGCCTCGGAGAGCACGAATTCCTCGGGCTCGGCGCGGATCGCCCGGATCAGCGCCTCCCGATCGACCCCCCCCAGGCGGAACATCCAGGTCATGGGCTGGGCCAGACCGTCCCGGCTCCGTCCCGTCACCGTCTCGGCCCCGGCCCGGGACGCCACGTCCCCGTCGCCGGTGGCGTCGACCACGACCGGGGCCAAGAAGGCCTGGCGACCGGACTTCCCTTCGACCACCACACCCTCCACTCGCCCGTCGCGCACCACCGCCTCGGAGACGGAGGCGTGCAATCTGAGGGAGATCCCCGCCCCGGCCACCAGGGCCACCACCGCCTGCTTCCATGCCTCGGGGTCGACCGGCGTCACGGTGGCGGCGCAGCCCAGGGGATCGGGGATGTGCCCGGGCGAGCCGCCCTCGGCCACCACCCGGGCCACCAGTTCCTGCCCGATGCCCGCCACGACTGGCAGGTCGGGCGCGGCATGGAAGGTCATGAGCGGGAGCACCAGGGACTGCACCGCGCTCCCCCCCGGCAACCCCTCGCGCTCGACGAGCAGCACCCGGGCCCCCCGGCGGGCCGCGGCCACCGCCGCGCAGTACCCGGCCGGCCCTCCCCCGGCCACCACCACGTCGAAACGGCCGGCGACCGGGACCTTGCGCTCGGGCTCGACCACGAAGTCCGCGACGCTCACGCCTTCGCTTCCCCGATCTCGACATCGGCCTCGAACAAGCGGCTCCACGGCAACCGTACCCCGGAGACCGAGGCGACCAGGCCGGGTAGCCGGGCCCGGGCCCAGCGATCCAGCTCGCGGGTGGCCAGGACCTCGAGCGCATCCCGGGTCTCCGGGTCCAGGCACCAGGGATCCGGGTTCCCCGCCCGGGTGCGCACCTCGGCCGCGAGCAGGGGACGGACCTCGACCTGGTAGCCCCAGTCCTCGACCAGCCGGGCAGCCAGCAGCCGGCGCGAGCCGGGGGCCAGGCGCGCCGAAGCCAGGGCCGAGCCCAGGGCGTTGGCGGCGGTGTTCCAGCCGGCATAGGCCGAGAGCCTGCCCAGCAACCCCCGCGCGGCGCAGGCCGTCAGCAACTCGGGATCGGCGCCGTTGGCGTAGGCGGCATCGGCCAGCACCACCCGACGACCGGCTTCGATCGCCGAGGCGAGCCCGGACACGAAAGCCGCCAGTTCCCGGGAATCGCCGCAGGTCGGACAGGCGCCTTCGAGCCAGAGGTCGCGGGGAGCGCGGTCGGGACACCAGAGCCAGAGCTCGGTGGCAGCCTCGCCGGAGGGACGGAAGCCGGCGGCGCGTGCCTGGAGGAGGGCGGTCTCGAGCACCGGGCGGTCCTCGTAGGCGGCGATCCTGGCTGCCCCCTCCGGAGAGGACGGGCGGATCCGGAGCGGCAGGAGGTCGGGAACTCCCGCAGCCATGGACCCGACAGAGGCTCCGGGAGCCACACCCGCCAAGCGCGCCAGCGAGGTCCAGGCTCCCTCGTCGGTGCCCGGGGCGAGCACCAGCCGGGCCTCGATCCCGAGTTCCCGGGCCCGGGCCGCCAGGGCCGCCTGCTCGGGGCGGTGGGGTCCCTCCGGCCGGCAGTCCTCCTGGAGCAGGGCGAGCCCGCGGAACGTACCGTCGGCCAGCAGGTCCAGCGCATGGAGGTTCACGGCG
Organism: uncultured bacterium; assembly: GCA_964403795.1. Lineage (GTDB taxonomy): Bacteria > Muiribacteriota > UBA6191 > CAZXTJ01 > CAYOHP01 > CAYOHP01. The sequence continues at coordinate 39,693 of CAYOHP010000018.1, forward strand.
TGGCTCCGGGCCCGGGTCGGGTCGATCCCCGGCTCCTGGTGGCGACGTTGCCACTCGGCGAGATCCGAGGACCGGCTCACGGTCACCGACAACCGGCGAAGGGACTGGAAGGCCTCGATCGGGACCCCGTCCGGGACCGCGACCGCGAGCCGGTCCAGGCGGGAGCTCGCGGTCCCGGCCTCGACCTCGCCGCGACGGGAGGCGAGCAGGCCTCCGTAGGCGACCATGTCGAGGGCCACCACCCAGGCCCGGACCTGCCCGGAGATCCCGGCCATCCACTCCAGGATCGCCTCCGGATCGCCGGGGCGCTCCCGGTGGCCGAGCAGGTCCCGGGGCGGGGCCAGGACCTCGATCCCGGCCGCTGCCCCCAGGTCGAGGACCTGGTCCAGCGAGACAGGGCGATCGTCCTGGGGTACCAGCCCGACCCGGAACCCCTCGGGGAGAGGCCGACCGCAGGTCACCGGGTGTGGAGCCCATCCCGGGCCCGTACGAACGCCGCGAGACGCTCCCGGAAGCTCTCCGGGCTGTCCCCCAGGGAATGGACGCCCAGGAGCACGCCTCGGATGCCGCAGTCGACCAGGGCTTGCAGGTCGCCCGGCTCAAGACGCTTCTGGCTGGGAACGACCACCGGCTGCGAGGTCGCCTCCGCCAGCGCCCGGTAACGGATGAGGTCCGCCAGCGAGAGGACCTGCCCATAGGCCGATGGCGCCACGAAGGAGGCTTCCACCGCCTCCACCGGGTACCCGGCAAGGCCCTGGACCAGGCTGGGTGGATCGCCCGCGCCCACCGCCGCCATCACCTCGACCCCGGAGGTGAGCACCCAGGCCGGCAGGTGCTCGAGGTAGGCGTCCACGAACCCGAAGCCGAGGTCCCGGGCCCGCTCGAGCTCGTCCCGGGAGACGAAGCGGTCGGCTCCCGGCATCAGTCCGAGCGGTATCCGGCGCCCGACCGCGTCGGCGATCCCCCGGAGCTCGGCCTCCTCCTCGGAAAAGCTGCCGAAGCGGGTCCCGCTGGCCCGGTGCTCGACGTTCAGGTGGGCCTTCACCGCCTCGGCTCCCGCCTCCACCGCTGCCAGGAAGAGTTCCGGGTCGTTCCTCGGAGGGCTGACCATCAGGGTGAGCCCCGGTCGGGACAGGACCTCGGAAAGGGTGGGACGGTGCATGAGCTGGGGTCTCCCGGTCCGGGACGACCCGGACCTATTCGAGCGGACGGTCCCGGTCGGACACCGCCGACAGGGCCTGCGAGACGATCTTCAGGAGATCGCCATGCTGGGGCTCACCGTACCTGGCGGCGAAGGGTTCGATCGACTTGCCCCGCCAGGCGGCCTCCACGTGGACCTCGGAGGTGTCCGGGGATCCCCCCAAGGCCTCGATCAGGAAGCGAGGCCCGAAGCTGCGCCAGGCCTCGGAGTCGGCCAGCCGGAGCAGGGCCTCGACCTGGGTCGCGCCTCCTGCCTCGCCCGGCACCTCCCGGACCAGCAGCAGGTCGTCGACCAGGCCGGTCGCGGTGCCCGGCGGATCTTCGAAGGCGGCCGCGGTCCTCGCCGCGGCCTGGCGCAGGGTCTCGACCGGGATCCCCTGGGGCGAGAGCAGTCGCACCGAGGCAGGCGGATGGAAGGCCACCACCACCGCCGCCTCCAGGCCCTTGCCTCCGCTCGGGACCGGAGCCGCGCCCAGGCCCAGGGTCGCCGAGAGCGCCGGGCCCAGGGTGCGGACCAGTCCCGCCTTCAGGTCCTCGACCTCGCCCCGACTGGCGGAGCGGTCCCGGAAGGAAGCCGTGAGGACGAGCCCCTGGGGCCCCCGGGGGATCCGTTCCCCGGGCGTCTCGGCCATCAGCGAGAAGGCCTGCACCTCCCGCGATTCGCGCCGGGCCCCGAAGAGCAGCGCCCAACCGGACCAGAAGCTGTACATCGGGAAGCGGTAGCGGGACTCCCCGCCCTCGGGGCCGGTCACCACCAGCTGGTTCTCGACCCAGCGGCGATTGCGGCCGTAGCGGGCCAGCCGGGGTCCGATCCGGAACCGGCTCTCCTTCACGGTGAAGGTGTTGGTGCCCAGGAAGCGGCGGTCCACCCGTCGCTCGCCCGGCAGCTTCAGGCGGTCCTCCAGGAAGAGCCGCTCGGTGGGCCGGAGGTCGGTGAGCAGCCGATCCTGCATCCCGCCGGCCGAGAGGCGCGGGTTGGTGGCGAGCAGCCCGCCGAAGCCGAGCGAGAGGCGTACCGCGGATTCGAAGGCCTTGCCGGCCTCCCCGTCGCGCAGGTCGTAGACGTAGTCGATGGCGATGCCGGCACCCTTGCGACGGGAGTGGTCCCAGTCGAGGAGCCGGAGGTCGAGCAGCCGCTCCAGGGCCCGGTCGAGTACCCGGATCCCGAACACGTCGACCCCGAGCTTGGCTTCCACCCCGGCTCCCGGGCCCCGCTCATGGGCCCCGATCAGCTGGACCCGCAGGTGGTCCGGTCCCTCCTTGAAGAAGTTGAGGCGGAAGCGACCCCGGACCACGTAGTTGGCGTACCCGGAGGCCGAGAGCAGGCCCTGGGTGTAGCCGCCCACCAGGCTGGCGGCGGCCTGCAGGCGGACCGGCAGGCTCCAGAACCAGCCGACCGGCAGGTCCCTCGCCCGCGCCACCGTGAAGGGCAGCGAGAGCGGGGTCCGCGGCACCGCCCCCAGGGCCGCCCCGTAGGCGTCGAACTGCCGCACCAGCAGGATCTCCCGCTCGTGGTCCAGGTTCACGGAGAAGGGCAGCTCGAACACGTCCTTCAGCAGGTCGCCGGCCCGTACCGCGCCCCTAAGGCGCCACTCGTCGACCCGGGTCCAGGTGTTCTCCTTGACCCGCCCCTCGAGCTCCCACCGGTAGGTCGAGGAGAGCGAGACGCCGGGGATCAGGTCGAGGTCGAAGAGCTTGGCCGAGAGCCGCACGTCGGCGTCGAGCAGGTCGTCCCGGATCTTCGACCCGAGGTCCTCGGAGGAGAGCGCCACGAAGAGCTCGGGATCGGGGCCGACCGGTACCGACCCGGGCGACGGCAGCTCCGCCACCTCGCCGAGATCCCCGAGCTGGGCCTCGACCCGCGCCAGGCCGAGCAAAGCGGCCTCCATCCGGGACCGGGTGGCCGACGAGGTCGTAGGGTCGGCGAGCTTCCTCCGGTAGGCGGCCGCCATCAGGGCGCCGCTGGTCATGGCCCGCTCGCCCAGGATCCCCACCAGGACCTGGCGATGGGCCCTCCGCTCCTCGTGGAGGCGGGCCAGCCGGCTGCGGAGGTCCACCAGGCGAGCCCGTCCGGGCTGGTCGTCGGGCGAACTCTGCCGGATCCGGCGATCGAGCTCGTCGACGACCTGGGGAGCGGCCTCGTCCTCGATCGGATCGGGAGGCGAGTCGAGGATCTCGTCGACCTGGGAGGCATCGGCCGCGATCCGCTGCGGGCGCACCTGCGAGAGCAGCACGAAGGCCGCTGCCTTGTAATCCCAGACCGTGACCCCGAGCCGGCGCAGGGCGTCCTCGTCCCGCTCCGTGATCCCCTGGGGACGGTTCGCCAGCTCCTCGAGCCCGCGGCGCACCTGGGTGCGATCGGGACGGGGCGAGCTGCGCCCGGGAGCCTGGGTCGAGGCCACCCGCTCCGCCAGGGCGTCGAGCATAGCGGCGGCCAGGGCGGCCCGCCCCGGGTCGTCGCCCGCCGGCGGGGTCAGCACGTCGAGCACCCGCAGCACGATCCTCTGGTTGCGACCGGCGGTCCAGGCCGGCTCGCCGAACAGCCCGCCGAACACGGCCTCGGCCCCGGCCAGCGGCTCTGCCCCGCTGCCGGCACCGGCCTCGTCGAACTCCGCACCCCACTTGGCGTACCACTCCTCGAGCTCCGGGTCGCCGCCCGGCTGGCCGCGGACGAGGGCATCGAGTCCGTCCCTGGGCGCCGCCGGTCGGGGCGGGGGGTCCGAGGAGGCGATCCCGTCCCAGCCGGGATCCTGGGCCGGGAGCCAGGCAGCCAGGACCAGGGCGAGAGCCAGGGAGACGCGACCGACCCTCATGGGAGGTTCCTTCCAGCCGGAATCCACTACGGACCGGGAGGGCTCCCGGTTCCGGGCGACGGGGGAAGGCCGGTGGGCGCGCGCCTGGCCGCCTTCCCATGGGCCGAACAGAGTCACTCGACCCGCAGCGCGATCACCGCGTCGGTGTCGCCCGGGGCCTCGGCGAGTTCCTTCTCGGCCAGTGCCAGGACTGCCGAGGCGTCCTGGGCGCCGGCCAGGTCGAGGGTGCGGGTCCCCACCACCAGGAAGGCACCGGGCAGCTGGCGGCCGCCGTCGCCGTAGCGGGAGAGGCGCTCCAGGTCGGCAGCGAGCCGGGCCAGCGCGTCGGCGCGGGCGACCGAGGCCACCTCGCCATGGCGGGCGCTGGCCCGGGGACGGCCGGATCGGTCGAGCACCACCCAGGGGGCGCGGCTCTCCTTCCACAGGCCCCAGAAGCGGCTCCGGGACCAGTCGCCCCGGTAGACCACGAAGCCCGGGGTACGGGCCGCCACCTCGAGACCGTCGGCGGCCAGGCCCAGGATCTCGGCGGCCTTGGCGGCCAGGTCCTCGTCGGAGAGCGCCTCCTCGGCGTCGGAGAGCTGGTGCGACCCCACCGCCACGGCCCGCAGCACACCCCGGCTGCGATCGGCTTCGACCCGCACCTCGACGCTCTCGGGGGTGGCGCCGGCGGCCACCAGACGAGCCACCGCCTCCTCCCGGATCCGTGCGAAGTCCTCAGGACTGGGGTCGACCAGGGTGCGTTCCACCGTCTCCTGGAGCAGCGCCAGGGCGGCCCCGATGGCCGAGATCACGGCCGCGTCCTCGGCGATCTCGGTGGGCAGCCCCATGGCCTTGCCGACCCAGGGGACCCAGACCGCGGCCCCACCGCCCCCGCCCACCAGGCGCACCCGGTCGCGCTCGATGCCGTACTCGGAGACGAGCTCGCCGACCGTCTCGACCAGGGGCGCCCCGCCCACCTCGAGGATCTCCTCGGCCACGTCCGCCACGGGACGGCGCAGGGCCCGCCCCAGGGCCTCGAACCCGGCCTTGGCCGACTCGAGGTTCGCCTCGGGGGCCTGGGCTGGATCCAGGGAGCCGGTCACCAGGGCCGCGCAGGTGGGGGTGAGGGTGAAGCGGCGCCCCTGGTCGCGGGCGTCGAGCACCAGGTACTCGGCCGGGTCGCCCGGGCGGGGCGCGTCGGTCTGGGCGGTGGCGAGCGGCGTGACCGGGGCTCCCGCGGGGAAGGCCGCGTACTCGAGACCGGCGATGTGGGCGCTGCGGGGCCCGACGCCCCGGATCGCGCCCTTGCGGCCGAGGCGCACGAGCGAGCCTCCGGCGACCCCCACGGTGCGGACGTCGAGGGTCTGGAGATAGAGGCGGTGGCCGCCGACCCGGGCCATCTGGACCTTGGGGCGGCCTTCCCGGATGCAGGAGACGTCGGTCGAGGTACCTCCCACCTCGAGGAAGATCCCCTCCGAGACCCGGGCCGCCATGAGGGCCGCGGCCACTCCGGCGGCCGGCCCCGAGAGCAGGGTGAGCACGGGCCGGCGCCGCATCTCGGCGAGGTCCATGGCGCCCCCGTCGGAGCGCATCACCACCAACGGCGCCTCGATCCCGAGCGCCCGGACCGCTTCCTCGGTGCGCTCCGCGGTCTCGACCATGCGGGGCAGGATGGCGGCGTTCACGGCCGCGGTGCGGGTGCGGACCCGGAGCCCGTAGAGCTGGGAGATCTCGTGGGTGGCGGTGGCCGGCAGGCCTTCCCGGTTGGCGATCTCCACGATGCGCCGCTCCGCCGAGGGGTCGTCGACGCTGAAGGCGGCGGCCGCCACGATGGCCCGGGCCCCGTCCTGGCGGAGGGCGTCGAGGGCGTTCTTCACGGCCTTCTCGTCGGGCTCGTCGTCGACCTGCTCCAGGTACATCTGGTGGCAGTCGAGCCAGCGCCCCGGGCCGAGCTCGATCTCGCCGAGGTGGGTCTCGGCCGAGACCCTCGCTCCCTCGATGCCGCGGCCCACCGCCAGGATCCCGACCGGCGCCACGTCGCCTTCGAGGAGGGCGTTGGTGGCCTGGGTCGTCGAGTGGGCCACCCGGGCGACGTCGGCCGGTGCGATCCCCACTTCGTCGAGGAGGCGACGCAGCGAAGCGGCCACCCCCTCGGCCACGCCCTGGTCGGAGCGGTGGGTGGTCGGCACCCGGGCCCGCCCCACCACCTGGCGCCCGCCCTCGGCCAGGGCCACGGCATGGGTGAAGGTCCCGCCCACGTCGATCCCGATGCGATAGCGCCCCCCCGCGCCCGGTTCAGCCACCCGGCACCCCCAGGATCAGGCCCCCGAAGGCCAGCAGCCACATCCAGGGCAGGGTGCACTTCAGCAGGGCCGAGGTCTCGACCCCGAGCTGGTTGGCGATCCAGACGTTGTGGGTGTTGGTCGGGTCGCAGACGCCCTGGATCTGCCCGGTGGAGAGAAAGGCCGCCATGACCGGGACCGGGCCCAGGGCCCCGCTCTCCTTCACGATCCCCACGATCCCGCTGCCCATGCCCCAGAGGTTGAACGGCCCCCGGTAGAGCGCCAGCGGGGCGAGCAACCCGAAGCCGACCACGTAGCCGAGCGGGGACGACGGGACCACGCCCCGGAGGATCGGCACCAGCGCCTCGCGCACCGCGGGCTGGGTGACGGCCACCAGCACCATGCCGATCCCCATCATGAGGGCCACGGCCGGGGCCACCCCGCGGATCCCCTCGATCACGGCCCGCGACAGTGCCTGGACCCGGTCCCCGCGCTCGCCCACCCGGAGCAGGAAGAGGATCCCGAGGACGAAGGCAGCAGAGAGGTCGAGCCCGCCCGCGGCCACCGCCGCGAGCGGCACCACGGGAGCCAGGAAGGCCCGCCACGACACACCCTTGGCCGGCGGCGGGGCGAGCACCAGGAGGAAGGCGACCAGCCCGACCGCGTAGGCCACGCCGGGCCCGGTCATGGAGCCTGGACGCAGGGCGGCGAGGGCGGCCAGGACGAGCCCGGCACCGGTGGCCACCACCGCGTCCCGGGGCGAGACCGGGATCCTGGCCCTCCGCAGCTCGTAGCCGAGGAAGGCAAGGAGCACCACCAGATAGAGCGCCCCGAAGCGCAGCGCGAACGCCAGCACCACCTCGCTCTGGAGCCCCAGCACGCTCTGGTAGAGGCCCCAGTTGGCGAGGTTGAAGACCCCGCCCAGCGAGAACGCCATGAGGAAGGACGAGCCGACGACGACCGGGGGGATCCCCAGGGAGAGGAGCACGGGGAAGACCACGTTGGCGACCAGGATCACCGAACCCAGGCCCGCCAGCGTGGTGAAGAGCAGGCTCACCACCAACGAGAGGAGCACCGTGAGGGAGAAGCTCCGGTCGCCGGCGAGTTCCGCCACCCGGCGGACCAGGGCCTCGGCGGCCCCGGTGGTGCGCAGCAGCTCCCCGAAGGCGCCCCCCAGCATGACCAGGAACACCGGGTCGGCGAGCCGCACCACGCCCTTGGGAACCACCGTCCCGAAAGCGACCCGGACCGCGCCGGTGAGCGCGGCCGCGAACCGGTCGGGGAAGGCGGCCGTGCCCGGGCCCCAGCCTTCGGCGGCTCCCGCCACCAGGCCGGTGGCGATCGCGAAGGCGGGGAGCGCCACCAACGCCGGCAGCCGGCCGGTGGCCATGGCCGCGGCCGAGACCAGGAACAGGAGGAGGAAGAGCGCGCCCAGCATGCCGCGGCATCGTAGCCGGCTTCGCCGCGTGCCACCATGGGAGCCGGGCCATGGGCGAACTCGAGAACACCGCCGAGAAGTGCCCGCCCCTTCCGGGGCGGCTGGCGGAGCGCTTCCGGGCCAGGGCTCTGCTGGGGAGCGGGGCCATGGGCCGGGTGCTCCGGGCCACGGATCGCCAGCTCGACCGGGAGGTCGCCATCAAGCTGCTGGCGGTGACCGGGGACGAGCGCCTGATGGGCCGGGCCCGGCGGGAGGCCACCGCCCTGTCGCGGGTGCGCCACCCCAACGTGCTGGCGGTCTTCGAGGCCGGCGAGGAAGAGGGCATCCCCTTCCTGGTCACCGAACTGCTCGAGGGAGCCAGCCTCGACGAAGCCAGGCCGGGAGACGCCCTGGCCACCATGCTGCAGGTCGCGGAGGGCCTGGAAGCGGTGCACGGTGCGGGGCTGATCCACCGGGACGTGAAGCCGGCCAACATCATCCTGTGCCGGGACGGGCGGGCGGTGCTGGTCGACTTCGGCCTGGTCTCCTCGACCGGGACGATCCTGACCCGGACCGGGGAGGTGGTCGGGACCCCCGCCTACCTGGCCCCCGAGCTGCTGCTGGGGGAAGAGGCCACCCCGGCGTCCGATTGGTACTCCTGGGGCGCCACCCTCTACCGGCTCCGGGAGGGGAAGCCCCCCTTCGCCTGGGAGACCATCCTGGCCCGCTCGCGCCGGGAACCGGTGGCGATCCCGGGGTTCTCGGTGCTGGACCCGGATTCGCACGAGGCGTCGCTGGTCCTGGCGCTGCTGGCTTCCGACCCGGCCCGCCGGCCAGGGGGCGCGGGGCGGATCCGACGCTGGCTGGCGGAAGGACCCGGCCGAGGTGGGGCCTCGGAGTCGGGGGTGCGGGCCCGGGTCGGGCGGAGGAGCGGGGAGCGGGCCGGGGACACGGAGGGATCGGGACCTGGACGGGCTCCGGAAGGGGACGGAGGTCCGGTTCCGGTCGGCGGCAGGAGCGGGGTCCGCTCGGGGTCGGTCCCTCGCAGGGGAGGGATCCCCGACTGGGCTCGCGCCGGGCTCGCCGGGGGCGCGCTGGCCGCCTTCCTCCTCGGTGCCTGGAGCCTCGTCCCCAGGGGCGAGCCGGCACCTTCGCCCGAGCCGACGGCGGAGAACGAGCCCGACCTGGTGGAAGTCTGGGAGGGCCGGGCCTCGACCCTGGACCCGGGAGCCCTGCTCGCCGAGCTGCACGAGCGGCTGGTGCCCTCGGCCGAGTCGAAGGAGCTGGGCCTGGCGGATGCGCCGCTCACCCGGCCGATGCGCGGGCACCGGTTGTTCCTGCGCAAGGGCGATGGCGATCCGGAACGGGCCGCCGAGGTCCGCGGGCTGCTCGATGCGGGCCTCGCGGCGGTCCCCTTCCGGGGTGAGCTGGCAGCCGATCGGAAGCGGCTCCGCAGGGCGCTGACGGAGCCCGGACGAGCCTGGGGCGAGCGGGTCCGGCTCCACCGGGCGCTCACCGAGTTCTGGCTCGTCGACCTCTACTTCGGGGCCTGGGGGCATGCGATTCCCTACGGGGTCGAGCCGCTCCTGGCCGAGCTGGTCCGGATCCGCTGGATCCCGGCGGAGCGGCGTGAGCCCGAGCTGGCGGCGATCCCCGACGGTCGGCTCCCGGGACCCGGCCGATGGCGACTCGCGGGCTGGGAGGACCAGGGACACCGCATGTTCCCCTCGATCGTGGAACCGGGCGAGATGACCCCGCTCGAGAAGATGGGGCGGAGCCAGGCGCAGATGGTGGTGGGACCCGGTTGGGAGCCGGGACCGGGGCTGACCGGGGAGTTCACCGCGGGGCGCGGGGTCCGGTCGAGCGTCAGCCTCGAGCTCGACGTCGCCAACCACCGCCTGCCCACCCTGCTCCGGGTCGAGTGGGGGGAGCTCCGGATCCTGGTCGCCCCGCCCGGGGAGCCCGGCGGCCCATGGGTCTGGACCCACCGGATCTTCCCCGAACGGAGGCTCCGGCTGGAGCTCGATCCCGCGGTCATGGGGGAAGGCCGACAGCAGATCCGGGTGATGGCCATGACGGTGCCGGGCCTGGCCCGGTTCGCCGGGGTCGAAGTCGACGATCTGGTTCTGGCGGTGGAGGAGAAAGGGGCTTCCCAGGGCCGGGATTCCCCCTAGGATGCTCGGCACGGCGGTGCGGGAACACGTGGCCCTGGACGAGGCCCCGGACTCGGACCCCGGTTCGACGGGATGGTGTTCTGTGCCGAGGACGACTCGAACCGCCCTGCTCGCCGGGATCGCGCTCGCGGCCATGGGCTCGCTGGCGGCTGCCCAGACGGCGCGGGATCCGGTGGATGACGCCCTGCTCGAGGTCTATCTCCACGACCGCCCCTATCGGGTCACGGTCCCCACCCACGAGTCCCTCTCGCCCGAGGGCGATCGGGTCTTCGGAGACCTGCCGTCGGGAACCCGGCTCCATCCCAGCTACGAGGCGACCTGGCAGCTCTGCCAGGACATGGATCCCTGGAACCAGAGCGACGACGAGGTTCCCGAGGCGAAGATCGACGCCTACCTGGAGTCGGTCCGCGACATGGCGCCGTTGCTGGAAGCCTTCCACGTCACGGGCAGGGACTCGCTGGAGGACCTGAAGAACGCCTGGTTCCGCCGGGGACGCGGCTTCGAACACGTGATCTGCGGGGAGAGCGGGGGCCGGGACGAGGGCACCGCCAAACTCGGCGGCTACCACTTCTGGTACGTGCACTACCGCAACGAGCAGGTGGGGAAGGCGCGCTACATCGGCGCCGACTATGGTTCCGACGATCCCCAGGCCGGCATGGCCGACGACCGGATCGTGAGCGGGCTGATGTCCTGGGACCCCGATGGTCCCGGCGGCAGGCCGGCGATGGAGAAGAAGCCTCGGGGCGGGTTCATCGTGGGCAACAGCGTCGCCACCATCCTGGCGGCCGGCCACATGGCGTTCTACGGCGGAAAGGCCAAGGCCAAGGGCAAGGGTAAGGGCGGACGGGACGGGGAGCCGGCGCCGGCGGCGGTCGATCTCCTGGCGGCGAACCCGGAGTCGAAGCTCTACGCCAACCTGAACGGCAAGGTCTACCTGTGGACCTTCCACCGGATGCAGAAGGACGGGGGGAGTTCGATCCGCACCTTCTGGCCGCGGTGGGTACCCGACGTCCGCGCCCTGAGCGAGCTGCCCGCCCTGCCCTGAGGGGGGAGTCGGGGTTCCCGGGGGCGACGACGAGAAACGGCCAGAATCATGTTGTGGGCCGGGCCGCCGGACCCGTCGGGTCCTCGCCCGATGCTAGATTGCGGGGGGTCCGAGTCGTCCGAGGAGCACCCCCAGCATGGATAGCGCCCTCTCCCTGAACCTGGTCCTGGTCGTCGTCTCGATCGGCGTCCTGACCTACGGCGCCGACTGGATCGTCGAGGGAGCCGCGGCCCTGGCCAAGCGTCTGGGCGTCTCCGAACTGGTGATCGGACTGACCATCGTGGCCGCCGGGACCTCGGCACCCGAGTTCGTGGTCACCGTCACCGCGTCGCTCTCGGGCCAGAGCGACATCTCGGTCGCCAACGTGGTGGGATCCAACATCTTCAACCTGGGGTTCATCCTGGGAGGCTGCGCCCTGCTCTCGCCGATTCCCACCTCGCGCCGGCTGGTGTCGCGGGACTGTGTCGTGCTCGTCGGGTCGACCCTGCTCCTGGTGGGCATGATGGCCGGCGACCTCACGCTCGGCCGGGTCGAAGGCGGGATCCTGGTGCTCGGCCTGGTGCTCTACCTGGCTTGGGTCTACCGGGACCGGTCGCTCGGTCTGGTTCCCGGCGAGGAGGACGACGGCGAGGAGATCCCGACGACCCAAGGATCGACCTCGAGGAGCGAGCTGGTCCGGCTGCTGGTCGGGTTCGCGGCGGTGGTGGGCGGGTCGCATCTGCTGGTGACCTCGGCCTCGGCGATCGCCCGCTCCTTCGGGATCTCGGACTGGGTGATCGGGGTGACGATCGTGGCCGCCGGGACCTCGGCCCCCGAGTTCATGACCTCGCTGGTCGCCGGCTTGAAGGGCCACCACGACATCAGTGCCGGGAACCTGGTGGGGAGCGACATCTTCAACCTGCTGGGGATCCTGGGCCTGGCCGGGATCCTCCACCCCCTGATGGTCGACGAGGCGGCCCGTATCTCCCTCTTCGCCCTGGTGGGGATGGTGGTGGTGACCTCGGTCTTCATCCGCACCGACTGGAAGGTCACCCGGACGGAGGGCGGGATCCTGGTCTCGATCGCCCTGGCGCGCTGGTACTTCGACTTCGCCACCCGGATCTGAACCGGCCTCGGACTCTCCTCAGGGAGCGTTCGCAGGGACGTGCGAGACCTGCATGTCCTCGTGGATCCATCCGGTGTCGGGGGGCGCGCCCCAGGCTGGGACCATCCGGAGGCGGATCGGCACCTCGCTCCCCGGGAGCAGGGACCCGGGCACGGCCACCGTCAGCCAGGTCCGGAACTCGGGCTCCACCCCAGGACCGGGCGCCGGATGGCGAAACACTGTCGCGAAGCTGGGGGAATCCGGGTCCCCGGCCTCCATGCGCAGCTCCTGGTCGACCGGCAGGCGGCGGGCCCTGAGGCTCAGGTAGACCGCGTCCTGGGTACGGGGAAGGCCGGGAGGCAGGGTCGTCCACGCCTCGGTGGCAGCGCCCGGGTGTCGACGGACCAGGATCCCGGGGAGCTCGGAGGTGAGCTGGATCTCGGCCGCCTCGGCCCGACGGCCGCGGTCCTCGGGGGCCCTGACCTTGGCGGTGTGGGTCTCGACCCGGCGCCAGGTCGGGAGGGTGGAAAACCGTGAGCCCAGACTGCCCGGGAGCAGCCTCGGCATCTGGATGCCCTCGCCCCGGGCCCGCAGCGCATGTTCCAGCAGGGCCATGTCCTCGGTCCGTTCCCAGAGCCAGGCCCGGCGATTCGCCAGGGGCGGGAAGGCGAGCAGGTCCGGGACCCAGGAGGCCAGACCGTCCCAGCTGGGGAGGGCGTCTGCCAGGGCCTTGGCGACCGGGCGACCCTCGCGGATCGCGGCGGTGACCGCAGCCGGGACCCCGGCGGCCGGGAGGGCACGCTCGAGCCGGTCGAACTCGGATTCCGCCAGTTCGCCCAGGCGGATCCGGTGCTCGCTCTCGATCCCCTGTTCCTCGAAGTGGAGGATCAGGACCTCGGCCGGAGTCGCCCGGAAGGGCATCCTCCCGGTCCCGGTCGCCAGATCCACCACGGCCTCCGGGGATCCGCCCCAATGCGCCCTGCAGGGCCGGCGCACCTGGACGAGGAAGGTCCGGTCGGGGCCGAACCGGAGCTCCGGGGCGATCGCGGGCGGGTCCGGTACGAAGCCGAAGGGAGCGCTCTCTCCTCCCTTCCAGACCAGCTTGGCCTCGACCCTGCTTCCCGGAGGGAGACCGTGGCGCACGCCGCGGAAGCGTCCATCCTTGGGCTCGAAGGGGATCTCGTGGACCTCTCCGGCCACCGCCAGCCGGATCCCCTCCACGTCCTGACGACGGAACTCGACCGCGATCGCGTCCCCGACCGCGGTCCAGACCAGATCGGTCGGTGGAGGAGGACCCCAGGGGAAGAAGATGCCCAGGCCCATGCCGACCGCGCCCAGGATCGCGAGCCAGCGGCGGGAGGCGGTGCCGGTGCCCGGTTGCTCCCCGGGGACGAGGCCAGGAGCGAGGGCCTGGGTGGGGGCACCCGCGGCCCGGGCCGCCTCGTGGAGGGCCGCGGCGAAGGCCGAGCAGTTCGGGAAGCGGGCCTCCGGATCGATCGACGTGGCCTTGCGGATCGCCTGGCGGATGCCTTCGGGGATGTCGGGGCGGTCCGGCGGGAACGGGGTCCACTCCCCGGTCTTGATCGCCTGGAGCAGGGTCTCCATGTCCTTGCCGGGGACCAGCGAGACCCCGGTCAGGGCCTCGAACACGATGGCGGCCACCTGGAACTGGTCCCCCGCGGCGGTCCACGGCTTCGCCAGCAGGACCTCCGGCGGGAAGTAGCGGGGCGTCCCGAGGAGCTGGCCGGTACGGGTGAGCACGGTGGCGTCGCGCAGGGCCGCCAGGCCGAGGTCCATCACCATGGCGCTGCCGTCGCGGTCGCGCATCATGACGTTGGCCGGCTTCAGGTCCCGGTGGATCACGCCCTGTTCGTGGAGGGCGTCGAGCGCTCCCCCGATCTCGCGGGCGATCCGCAGGACCTCGGGAAGCGGCAGGGTCCCCCGCTCCCGGATCACCCGGGAGAGGTCCTTGCCCTCGACGCACTCCATCACGAGATAGGGCTGGGCCACGTCCAGTCGGCACTCGTAGACCCTGACCAGATTGGGGTGGCGGATCTCGCTCTGGATCTTGGCCTCGCGGGCGAAGCGCTTGCGGACCTCGGGGACCTTCAGGTGTTCGCCGGAGATGTTCTTCAGCGCCACCGGCTCGCCCGGACGGGACCGGTCGCGGGCGAGGTAGACCTGTGCGAGGCCTCCCTTGCCGAGCAACCGGATCAGCTCGAATCGTTCGGGATTCGTCATCCTGGGGCTCCGGGGCCGGAGTGTAGCTCCCCGTGGCACGCTCTCCGGAGATCCCAGGGAGGACCGCATGCGACGGAGACCCACGCAAGCCGTGGTGCGGGTGCGGGTGCCGGTGGCGAGGGTGCGGGTGACCCCGGTGGCCTCGGTGGCCTCGGTGGCTTGGGTGCTGCTGCTGGCGCTCGGCACCGGGACGGCGGAGGCGCGCGGCCCTTGGCTGTGGCTGGAGAAGCGCCTCATGGGGACCCGGCACCTGACCGCCGACCAGGGTCACGTCTACGCGGTGCGCTCCGACGGGACCCTGCATCGCATCGCCCGGGACTCGGGCAAGGACCGTCGCTGGGAGCTGGTGGATCCCTCCCGGGACAACCTGGACGCCGAGGCCAGCCGGGGCTCGCTCTACGTGGTCAAGCGCTCGCGGGAGCTCTGGAAGCTCGACGTAGGCGTCTACCGCACCGCGAGGCTCCCGGAGCAGCCCTCGTGGCTCCCCCGGATCGATCGTTGGGAGCTGGTCCCCGACGCCATCGACGTGCGCCAGGTGGCGGTGACCGGCGACGTGGTGTTCACGCTCCGGGGCTCGGGCGAGGTCTGGAAGCACGTGCACGGGAGCTCCTGGAAGGTCTCCGGGGACCTCCAGGTGGCCTACCTCGACGCCCACGAGGAATCGCTCTGGATGCTCACCGAGGGCGGGGACGTGTGGCGTTCGATCACCCGGCACCCGCTCCGGCTCGAGCACTACTACGCAGGCGGCGACGCGGTGGACGTGCAGGGAGGCGGCAACGTCGCCTTCGTGCTGACCGGGAACGGGGAACTCCGCCACGGGTCACGCGTCATCGCCACCGGGGCACGCGGGGCTCGCCTCGAAGGTCTCGGGAACGAGAACCTCTACGTCCAGCTCCCCTGGGACCAGGTCTGGCGCTACCAGCAGGAAGGCTGGTACCTGGAGGACGAACTCGGCGAGGTCCGCAGCCTGGCCATGGCGGACTCGATCCTCTACGCGGTGGTCTCGGGTGGCCGGGTGGCGTTCCGGAGGCCCCGTGCCTGGCCGGAGAAGCCGCATGCCTTCGGGGTCATGGACTTCGCCGAACAGCGGGTGCTGGGCGTCCAGACCTCGGAGTAGCCGCGGATCAGCCCTGGCCGAGCTCGGCCCGGAGATCGGCGAGCAGCGCCTCCAGGCCCTTCACCGCGGCCGGCAGGTCGGTGGCCGACTGGTCCTGGAGCGCCTTCAAGCGATCGGCGGCGCCCAGGCCGGTGGGCAGTCGGCCCTGGTGGGCCAGGCGGGACATGAGCCCGTGGATCCGGGAGAAGTCCCGGGCGTCGACCCGGGTGCGCCGGATCAGCAGCTGCACGTAGGGGTCCTTCACCATGTCCGCCAGGTTCCGGGACGGAGAGGCCGGCGATCCGGGGAGGTCGACGGGGCGGTCCGCGGAGATCTCCTCGGGGCCCGACCCGCCTCCGAAGACCAGCAGGGCACCGGCGAGGACGCAGGTGCCCAGGGCCACGGGGGCGAGCCGGCGGGCCAGGCGGAAGGGGTCGACCGGGAGGGCCAGGTCTTCCTCGGGAAGGACCGGCCTCCGGGCCCTGCGCCGGGGCGGAGGGGCCTCCACCCGGCCCGCCACCTTGAGCTCGGTGACCGATTGCTGGATCAGGGCCGCGCTGTGGACACCGGATCGGTCGACCGCTTCCTCGGGGCCCGAGAGCAGGTCGGTC
Organism: uncultured bacterium; assembly: GCA_964403795.1. Taxonomy (GTDB): domain Bacteria; phylum Muiribacteriota; class UBA6191; order CAZXTJ01; family CAYOHP01; genus CAYOHP01. The sequence continues at coordinate 55,635 of CAYOHP010000018.1, forward strand.
GGCCGGGACACGAGCACGGCTTCCACCTCGAGCAGGTTGGCCGGGCGGGCGCCGGGCTCCAGCGCCAGGGCCGCGTCCACGACCTGGGCGAGGTCGGGGGACAGCTCCGGCACGACCTTGTGGATCCGGACCTGGGGCGCCTTGCCGGAGTAGGGGAACTTCCCCTTGGAGAGCAGCCAGTAGGCCAGGTTCGCCCAGTGGAAGACGTCGGCGTGAGGCGAGGGCGCGGCGTCGGGCTTCAACTCCGAGGTGGCGCGCTCGGGGAGGGGCAGACGGGCCACCTGCTCCGGAAAGCGGTGGTGGACGTAGCAGAGGCGCCCTCGGGCCCGGTCCCAGGCCAGGGTGATGGGACTGGGCGCCCCCAGGGCGATCCCGGTGCGGTGGGCCGCGGCCATCGCCGAGGCCAGGGCCCGCACCACCCGGCAGCGCTCCGCCACTTCGAAGTCGGGGCTCTTGGCGGTCCGGGCCAGGGGGACGTGGTCGCGCAACGGGACCAGGTAGTAGGGACGGCCTCGGCTGCTGCCCCCCTCGAGCACGGTGGGGAAGGCCTCGTGGTCCAGGTCGAGCAGATCCTCGAGTTCCGCCAGGAAGAGCTCGCGATGGGACTCGGGCCCACCCTCCGGGACGAATCGGCATTCGACTTCCCGGTCATAGGCGAGCTGCACGGCCCGGAGCCGCTGGGCGTGGGGCGAGAAACGGGCCAGCTCCTCCTCGAGCCGGAGCCGCTTCTCGACCGCCGTCTTGTCGGGACCCGGGTCGCTCCCCATGGTGTCTCGGACCCTACCTCCACAGGGTCGGCGTGGCCAACCCCTCCAGGACCAGCTTGCGTTCGGGAGCCTCGGCCATGGAGTGGGCGTCCCACTCGAGCTCCACCCGGATGGTGACCGGACCGTCCGGGAGCTGCTCTGCGACGATCCGACGGCGGGCCTCCACCGGCGCCGGCGAGGCCAGGAAGGCCGGGATCTCGTCCAGGTAGCGGCCGCCGCCACCGGCGGCCAGCCCGGACCCGTCCCGGTAGAGTTCGGTCTCCCCGCCGGCGGTGATCGGCAATTCATCGGGACCGAGCTGGGTGAAGGCATCGAGCAGCACCTGGGCGTGGAGAGTGGCACGCAGCATCCGGTCTGCGGCGTGGCCGACCCGGGTGGCGGACCCGAAGATGAGGAGCACCGGTCCCATCACGGTCACCAGGATCACCATGGTGATGAGGACCTCGAGGAGCGAGAGGCCGCCACGCGGGGGACGGGGGAGGGTCCTGGTCATGGTTCGAAGAGCACGTCCCTGACGGGTTCGAGGCGCAGGTCGAGGATGGGTACCTCGTCGTCGAGGAGACCCGCGAACGAGAACTCGGTGGCACGCCCACCCTCGAGCTCGCGTACCACCGTGGTCTCGTCCCGCTTGCGCCAGGAGGCGACCCGGAGTTCGAGATCGCCGGAGGCGGTGGGGACGTAGCGCTCGATCAGGTAGCCGGTGGCGGGATCGCCGACCACGTCGACCGAGGAGCGGAGGTCCTGCATCAGGACTTCCATCAGGCGGGCCTCGGCCAGCGCCCGCTCGGCCCTCCTCCTGGCTCCCTGCAGGGCTCCCGTCTTCGGGTTCAGGATGCGGGACACGAACTGCCACGCCACCACCCCGAGGAGCGCCGCCACCACCATGGCGATCGCCAGCTCGACCACTGTGATTCCCCGCCGGCGAGGCGCCGCCGCGGGCCGGGAGGTCGAGGCCCTCACCCGCCCCCACCCCCGCCCAGGGCGAGCCGAGGTGCGGTCCCCTCGTCCCCGTAGAAGACCCGGTAGTCGTCCCTCCCGGACCGGAGGGGGTCGTAGACCGGGTCGTACTCGATGCGGACCTTGGGCCCGGTGAGGCCCGCCAGGTCGAGCTCCGATCCCGCCAGGCCCCCTTTCACGATGAGATCGGCGCCCGGGAAGCGGACGCGTCCCCGGGGCGCGGCCAGGTAGGCCTCGATGGTGCCGACCCCGGGATCGATGGAGATGTCGCCGGTGAGACTGACCAGGGTGAGCGGCTCGTTCCCGCCCCGGGCGATCGCCCCGGTGATCCGGAGGGGCCCCTCGGCGATCAGGATGCCTCCCTCGGTCACGCTGCCGATCGCAGGGACCGGGAGTTCCGCGGTGCCCTTCACCAGGAGGATGCCGGGCAGCCGGAGCGCCCCATCGGTGCCCAGGACGCGGGCCGGGAACACCTCGGCCCTGCGATCCGCCGGGACGGTGAAGACCCGCTTCGCATCCAGGGCCCGCTCGAAGGCTGCCAGGCCGGTCCCGAGGTTCCCGGTGAACAGGCCGTCGACCGCCAGCTCGCCCCGGTAGGCGGCGTCCACGACCGCCTCGCTCCCGGGCGCTCCCGGCGCGGGCAGGCTCGAGAACGCAGGCACCAGGCCGGACCCGATCGGGGAGGCGGAACCGGGAGCCGCGGTCCCGGTCGGCATGAGCACGCCCTTCGCATCCCAGGTGCCCTTGTCCCCGGGGACCAGCATCTGGAGGAGCGAGACCAGGTACGGCTCGCGCCGGATGGCGGTGCCCTCGGTCTGGAACTCGGTGTCGGGCGGCAGATTGAAGGCGTTCTTCACGATGGCCCCGGCCCGGGGCGGGTACTCGGTGGGCAGGTACACGGGGATGAACTGCACGCCGTTGAAGCGACACTGGGACAGCCGGAGCCGGATCGCCGCCTTCTGCACGAAGCTGCGGTCCACCGGACCGAAGACCAGGGTCGGAGACGCCTCCTCCGGAGTGCCCAGGAGACGCAGCACGGAGGCCTTCCCATCCTCGTCGGGGAAACGGTACTTGGTGCGGTTTCCGATCGCGTCCTGGACCATGCGGGGAGCGCCGATCCCGATGGTCTCCCAGTTCGACACGAACCCGTGGTGGAGGTGCCAGAGGCCGGTCTGGGGGAGGTCGAAGGCCGGGATGCACTGGTTGTCCTGGGCCGCGAACGTGGCCACGATCCGCTGCCGGAAACCGCTCTCGGCCCCGTCATCGCCCAGGTACTTCACGGATCGCTCGGCGGAGTCGAGCAGGAAGCTCTCCCCGGCACCGAGGAATCCGTGGGCCAGCTTCAGGTTCCAGGCCTCGCCACCGGGACCGGGCCCCAGGTAGATCCATCCCTGCCGATCGAGGAGGGTCCCGTCGCCGGCCAGGCCTGCCAGGAACGCGTCCCGATCGAGATCCCTGCCGGTCACGGCGGCGGCCTTTGCGCCGGCAATGACCACCAGCGGCTCGGGTCCACCGGCACGCACCGTCTCGCCCGAGTCGGGGGAGGATCGGTTGGCTTCGGCCTGCTGCTCGAGGGCGTTCACTTCGTCGGAGCCCCGCGAGCCTGCGAACAGCACGAAGCGGCCCACCAGAGGAGGAACCAGCCCGACCACCCTGTAGCGGCGCTCCAGGATCGCGGTGCGCGCCACCCGGAGGCCGAGTACGTGCCCCACCTCGGCCCGGCAGGTGAGCGTGATGCGTCCCCGTCGCTCCTTGGGATCTGCCGCGATGCCGTCGAGAGGACCGGTGGCCAATGGGCCGAGATCGCGGGCCGAGACCTCGGCTGTGACCGAAGCCGGGAAGTCGGCGGCGGCCAGCCGGTCGACGACCGCCTGGAGCCCGGAGGGTAGCCCCGAGGAACCCTCGAACAGCGAGCGGTTCGCCGGGGAGCCTCCGGCCAGCATGTCGGCTACCAGATCCGCCAGCGCCTCGCCCGGCCCGTTCTCGCGCTCGAGCAGGACCATGGCCTCCTTGAGGCCCGCGTCGGCGAGGGCGGTCGCCTGTTGGGCCAGCAGGAACCAGTGGCTGCTCCGGCCCGATTGGCGCGCCAGGTGCCAGATGGCCCCTCCCGTCCCGGCGAGCAGCACCAGGACCAGGATCAGGCCGACGAGATTGAAGCCGTGGCGGCGGCCGCGCCGAGGCGGCGCGGATCGCGGTCCTCCGGTTCGCCCCCTGGACACCGGGCTAGCCCCGGCCGCCCCCTTCACTCACGCTCCACCACGCGCTTGCCGCGGCGCCGGATGCTCTGCTGCCCCGAAGGGAGGGGCGAAGGATACCGGATCATCATCTCCGACCGGGTCGTCGATCGCATGGTCTGGAGGTCGGCCAGGGAGAGTGCCATGCGGGTCTCCGAATGGAAGCTCACGTCGGCGCCGCTCCGGGAGTCCTTGCCCTTGGCGTTGGCGACCAGCTTCAGGAGCGCGCAGCGCGCTCCCCGCACTTCGCGCACGGCCTCCACCACCGTCTCCACCGCCACCGGGAGCGAGAAGCCCTCGGTCCCGGGGATGGTCCGGCTCCAGGGCCGGCCGACCTCCACCGGACCGGACGGGAACTCGGGATGGAGATCCTCACCCGGGCTCCTCGACCTTGCCGAGCCGACCACGCGCTTGCCGGTCTTCTCGTAGGTCTCGAAGGCCGGTCGCTTGGGAGTGTCTTCGCCCGGAACGGGCTTCCCGTTCACGGTGACATCCCGGTCGAGGGAACGGTTCATGACCATGATGCGGTCGCCCGGGATCACCACCGCGGTGCGCTCGACCTGTTCCTCGACCTGGTAGCGCATCTCCTTCTTGAAGCCGTCGGGACCCCGGAGCGAGGTCTCGTCCTCCGAGGTCACCTTGTAGCGCATCGGCTTCGGGGTCGGACGCAGTCCGAGCTCCACCGTCTCCGCCGCCTTGACCGCGCCGGTCAGCGCGACCAGCCCCAGCATCGCACCCAATGCCGCCCGTCCCTGGATCCGCCTCATCCTCGACCTTCCTCCTGGTTCCAGTCCGCCGTCTGTCCTTCGACCCGCTCCGGGATCCGCGCCCTCGGCTGCGGATCGCCTCCACGACGCGGAGCGACGCCCCCGCCGGGGCGGCGCGCCCCGACACCTACTCGCGGGGGGGGGCGCCGCCGGCCCGGGCGCAGGCCTCCCCCCTCGCCGCGGTCCGGGTCCCCGGGGGGGGCGCCCGGGCCGGGGGTGGGGGCCCCCCCCCCCCCGGGGGTCCCCCCCCCGGGGGGGGGGGCCCCCCCCCGACACCTACTCGCTGGGTGGTGCGCCGCCGGCCCGGGCGCAGACCTCCCCCATCGCCTCGTTCAGGGTCCCCTGTTCCTGACGGGCCGCCTCGAGCTGGGTTGTGGCCTGCTCCCAGGCGCCGGGATCGCCTCCGCCACCATAGATCGCTGCCGCCCCCAGCGCCTGTTCGAGGTTGTTGGCGGTCGTGGTCGCCTCCGTCAGCGTCTGGCAGGTCGGGCACTCGGCCGGGAAGCGGGTGGGATCGTAGTAGCACTGGCAGAACTCGCCCTGCTCCACCGACGCGGTGTCGGTACCGCGGGCCGCCTCTCCCGACCGTACCTTGTCGAAGCAAGCCTTGGGCGGGATCCACAGCCAGTCGCTGGCGCTGATCGCGCTGGGGTTCGAGACGTTGCCGTTGGCCACTGCCAGGAACTCGACGAGCCCTCCGGGACCATACAGCTGGAGTTCGTCGCGGCAGGCCGAGTCGCCCTCGCAGAAGGCCCGTTCCAGGGCATCGGCGATCTCGGAGACCCAGACCCCCGAGGAGATCCGGGCGAAGACCCCGAACTCGGCCTGGTCGAGCAGGTTCCGGGTTTCGGTGCCGGTCCGGGCACCCTCCTCGAGCAGCACCCGCTCGTCGCCGGCCCGGTCGCCGGCCCCGCTTCGGCCACCGGCCAGGAACTCGCGGTACTGGCTCTCGCAGATGGTGCGAGCGAGTTCCGGCGTGTAGGCCTGGCGCTCGATGTCCTCGGAGGCTGCCCGGGAGTTCAGGTACTCCACGCACTCTTCGGCGTTGGCCGGCCCGTCCTCGGTCCCGAAGGGGATCTCCTGGGTGAGCACCGCGAGGTCCACCTGGGCGTCGTCGCCCATGGGCTGCTCGCTGTCCTGGCCGGTGGAGGAAGCCGGGGGATCCTCGCCGTCACCGTCACCGGTACCGGATCCTCCGTCACCGTCACCGTCGCCGTCATCGCCATCGCCATCCGCGTCGGCGTCCGCGGTCGAGGAACCGGGGCAGTTGGTGGCCTCGCCGGTTTCGCAGGCATCGGTGACGGCGCGATCGAAGTGCTGCCGGATGTGCTCCTTGTACTTGGTGACGAAGTGGGTCGCGCCCCCTTCATCGCAATCGTCGTATCCATCCGGCTCTCGCATGGTCTGCGAGAGCTTGTCGGCCAGCTTGCCCCGGATGCAGCGGGCGGCATGCTTTTCGGCCTCGCCCCGGGCATGATCCTTGGCATCTCGCGTGACGTCCGAACCGGCCAGCTGCTTCATGCGGTCCCTCAGGCGGTCGCGACTCACCGAGAGGCCTGTGCGGGACTGGAAGGTCGACACGAGATCATCGAGGGCGACGTCCTCCAGGCGCTCGTCCCGGTTGCCCCGGTACCCGCCCGGAGTCCCGCTGATCCCGTCGATGTCGTCGCCGGTCTTCTGGCTCGCGGAGCTGCCCCGCAGGAGGCTCACGATCGCCTCCCGCTGGCTCCGCACCACGTTGTCCCGGTTCCCGCCTTCGAACGCGTTGCGCACCCTCTCATGAATTCCCTGGTAGGCATCGCATCCGATCAGCGACACGACGGCGTTCCGTCCGTTGTACGTGAAGGCCGGGAAGAGCTCGTGGTCTATCTCGTCCATGTAGCTCCCGCTGCACTCGGCCTGCGCCGCGTGCGGGAGAACCGCGAACACCGAGACCACCAGGAACAGCACCGCGCCGTGCCCCCGTCGATCGCCTGGCATATGCCTCGCTCCTTTCCGCTCTCGACTCCTCCGGGGAGTCTCCCGTTGTCCAACCTACTGGAACCGCAACCACCAGGCCGAGACCCAGCCCCGTCCCGAGGGGGTCTCGACCAGATACCAGTGATCCGTCGACCGGGCCACCACCGTGACGGTGTCGCCCTGGTTCACGCTGCCGGAGGCCTCCGCGAACGGGGCACTGCGCAGCGACAGCCCGTTGGGGGTGACCACGTTGCCCCGGGTCCCGTTGGCCAGGATCGCGGTCCGGGCTCCTGCGAACACCGAAGGGTCCGGGAGCCCCAGCAGGTAGCGGTGCACGCCGTTACCCGAGCGGGCATTGAAGGAGAGGCCCTCGGGCTCGCGCACGAACCATCCCCAGGCTCCCACCACATGCTCCTCCGCGGTGACTCCGTAGATCGAGGCCAGGCGCTCCCGGAACTCGGCCGAGGGGGGACCCGGATCGGTGCCGGCCTCGGAGGTCACCTCGGGGAGGTCGATCTGGTTCCCGGCCACGAAGGTGGCAGGATCCGGGCGCTCCGAGGATCCCGAAACCGCGGTGCGGGGAGGCGCGGGGGCCACCGGGACCTCGAGGGGCGGAGGCGCCGGCATGTCCCCGGGAGCAGCCGGCACCGCTCCCGGCAGGACGGCTCCCGAGGGAGGGAAGGAGTGGGTCGTCCCCACGTAGGTGGAGACCCCTCCGACCGTCACCCGCACCCGGGGAGCCGGCTCGTCGGCACGGACCGCGCCGGCGAGGACCAGCACGCCTCCGAGACCGAGGATCGCCAGGGTCCGCATGTCGGTGGTCTCCGCCTTCCCCCCGCCAAGGGGTTCCGCCGCCTCACCTACAACCAACGATCGTGCCATGTCGGTTCCGGGGCGGGAACCGGAGCCCTACCCACCCGACATGCAGGACCGGGGACGACCCGGTCCTGGTACTGACACGGATTACCTGTCCGCCTGTCCCTCGAGCACCTGACCGGTCGGCGGTACCCCGTCCGGACCGGACGCGGCATCCGTGACCGGATCGAGGGGCGGTGTCGACATGGGAACCGGCACCGGGCCGGGAGCCGAGGTCGGATCCGAGGCCGGGGCCGGATCCGTGGTCGCCCCCGTCACCGTCGTCGATGCCGGAACCGGGCTCGCAGGCCGGGCCGGAACCGGGCGTGCCTGGGGCTCGGGGACCAGCTGGCGCAAGCGTACGAACTCGGCGCGGGTGGCCGCTTCGGAGTCGTCCTTGCGTCTGCGGAGGTGGGGCGGGCAGGGCCCGCAGCGCACGCCCTCGATGCCCACGGTGGGGTAGAGACGGAGGTAGAGGGGATACAGGCGCATCTCCTCCCGGGCGATCGCCAGCCGAGCCCGGGCCTCGTCGTCACCTGGGCCAGCAGGCTCGCGACCCAACGCCTTGGAGTCCGCGAGCGCCAGGTCGATGGCAGCCAGGGCGTCCTCCCACCGGTCCCGCTGGAGGTGGCAGCGCACCAGGCGCGGGCGCAGCAAGGCCAGCTCCCGGACCTTCCGGACCTCCAGGGGCTCGGCCGCCTTCAGGCCCTTGAAGACCTCGGGTGGCAGGGGACGCTTCTCCACCGGGATCGCCAGGTACTCCTCGACCACCGCCTCGGCCTCCGCGGGCCGGTTGAACCGGAGCAGGGCCTCCACGTAGTTCGACACCATGGCGAGGTCGTCGGGCCGGGTGCGGTACCGGGTCGCCAGCAGGTCGAGGGTCTCCTGCTGCATCCCGAGCCGGGCCATCAGCAGCATGGAAGCCTCGTAGGCCGGGCGGAAGTCCGGGAAGCTCACCAGGGCGCGTTTCCACCGGGACAAGACCTCGGCAGGCGGAGCGCCCTTGGCCTGGAGCAGGCGACCCTCGAGCATCAGCAATGGGGGCGCATCGGGATAGTGGCGGAGCGCCTCGGCCGCCCTGGCCGTCGCTTCCTCGAGCCGGCGCGCCGCCAGGTCCCGCTCGGCCAGCGTGAGGAGGGCGAGGGTATCCCCGGGGCGGGCTTCCAGGACCTTCTGCGCTGCCGCCTCGACCGTCCCCTCGGGGAGGCGCTGGCCGGCCGCCTCCCGGCTGCGGGCCCCGAGCAATCGGACCAGTGCCGAGGCGGTCGCCGGCTCCAGGGCCTCCAGGCGCCGCAGGTACTCCTGGGCCGCGGGCTCCTCGTGGAAGAGGGAGCGGGTGAAGAGTTCGTGGACCAGGGCGGGATCGTCGTCCTCCATGCGCAGGGCCTCGACCAGGACCGGGAGGACCTCGCTGCCGCGATCGCCCGCCGCCAGCGCGGCCGCGAACTCCCTCAGACTCTTCGCGTCGGGAGCCAGGCCCACGGCCTCGCGCCACCGCAGGAGGGCAGCCTCCAGGTCTCCCCTCGACCGAGCCAGCCTCGCCAGCAGGGCGGCACGCCGGGCCCGGATGGTCGCCGGCTGGGCGGCAAAGCCCGAGGCGTCCGCCAGCAACTCCTCGGCCCGGGCGCGCCCGGTCTCCTCGCCGGCGAGCAGCTCGGCCAGTCCGAGCCGGGCGCCCGGGTGTCCGGGCTCCGACCCCAGTACCCTCTCGAGTCCCTCCCGCCCCGACTGCCGGCGGCCGGCCGCCAGCGAGGCGGTCGCCAGCAGGAAGCGAGCCTCCACCGAGCCCGGGTCCAGCCCCAGGGCCCGCTCGAAGTCGCGGGACGCCGCCTCGACCGCTCCCGGATCGGCTGCCAGTCGGGCCCTCCCCACCCGGATCAGGATCGCCGGAGAGAGCGCCCCCAGCTTCTCTGCCAGGCGGGACCACTCCTCGGCTGCCCCCAGGCCGGCATCCCCGGGAGCCGAGTCCATGGCGGCCTCCACCAGGCGTGCGACTTCGGGAGCCGCACGGCGCGATACGGGCCCGCGTTCCGCCAGGCGTCGCAGCAGCAAGCGACCGATCCTCAGCCCCTCCGGGTCGCGTCCCAGACCCGGGAGCAGCTCCACGAGCAGCCCCGTGAGCTCCGGGTCGGACTCGGCAGATCCTTGGAAGCCCTCCAGGGCCACCTCCAGGTTGCGGGCTGCGGACCGGGGATCGCCGCGGCCCAGGTCGTCCCGCACGCCGGCCCAGCGCGATCCCCCCCGGAGACCCGAGAACAGCACGATCGCCAGCACCGCCACCGCGGCTCCCCCGACGCCCCCGACCAGCAGGTCACGCCGAGGTGCCGCCGCGGCCTCCGGGGGCTCGACCCGGGCCGCCACCGTGACGCTGCCCGAGCCGGTCCCGGCCATGGTCTCCAGGAACTCCTCCACGAACTGCTCGGGCGGGCGGTCCAAGGTGGGCTCGGGAAGCCCCGGCGCAAGACCCGCCTCCGCCAGCCGACGAACCTCGGTCAGCATGGCGAGGGCATCGGGGAAGCGATCGTCGGGCGCCACCGCCAGCGACCGTTCCACCAGGGAGGCCAGCCCGGGGTCCACCGCCAGCTTGGGAGCCGGGGGTCGCGGCAGCGGTTCGCTCGCCCTCCGCATGGCGGCCGAGAAGGACTCCTCCCCCGAGAAGGGAAGATCGCCGTAGAGCATCTCGTAGAGGATCAGGCCCACCTGGTAGAGGTCGCTGCGCCGATCCACCGCGTCGCCCCGGAGCTGCTCGGGGGACATCGAGCGCACGGTGCCGACCACGTTGCCCGACTCGGTCAGGCGGGTGGCATCGCGGAAGTGGGCCAGTCCGAAGTCCCCGAGCATGGCCTCGCCCCGCTCGCCGATCAGGACGTTGTCGGGCTTGATGTCCCGGTGCACGACCCCGAAACCCTCGAGGTAGTGCAGGGCCGAGAGCAGGTCGGAGGCCACGCCCAGCGCCTCGGCGACCGTGACCGGCTCCACCTCTCGCCGGTCGAGCCGGTCCCGGAGGGACCCGCGAGGGAAGAGAGGGAGCGTGTACCAGAGCTGGTCCCCCTCCGAGTGGACCTCATGCACCCGGACGATCCGGGGATGTCCAAGACGCGCCAGCAGGCGCGCTTCCCGGAGGAACCTGCGGGCCAGGCTCTTCCCCACCTTGCGGCCCAGGATCTTGACCGCCATCTCCTCGCCGGTGCCGGGATGGCGGGCGCGGAACACCGAGGCCGAGCCCCCCCTTCCCAGGGGCGCGAGAAGTTCGAGTTCACCGATCCGGCGCATCGTCCTCCTCGCCCTCGTCGACGATCGGCTCCGCCGAAGCCTCTCTGGAGCCCGTGGTCGCCAGGCTCCGCCCGATCGCCCGGATCCGGGCCAAGGCTCGCGTCCGGGTCCTCGCCACGTCGTTCTCGACCACCTTCAAGGCCGCGGCCCGGAGCCGGTCGTCGCCCAGGGCGAGGCTCGGGGGCGCCACCGAGACCGGGGTGGCGGCCAGGTGCTTCTCGATTTCCGCCACCTTCGCCCCCTCCTTCCGGGCCTGCCAGAGCTCTGCGGCTTCGACATGGACCCCGAGCGCGGTGGGGACCCGGTCCAGCAGCCGTTCCAGGCACAAGATCGCGGCTTCGTCCCTCCCGGCCTCCTTCTCCACCAGGAAGCGGGCATACCAGAGATTGGGGTTGCCGGGATCCAGGCGGAAGCCCTCGGCCTCGAGGCGTTCCGCCTCCGGGAGGTCGCCGAGGAGCCGAGCGAGCCGGGACGCGGTCGCCCAGACGGGTCCGTACCAGGGAGCACGGGAAGCCAGTGCCTGGGCCCGCTGGAGGTCGGTCCTCGAAGGCTTGTCGATCCCGGCCCGGATCGCCAGTTCCTCGAGCACCACCATCCCGGGGTTCCCGGCGAGCGTGGCTTCGAGCCGGGGGATGAGCGACCTCCGATAGTCCCGGGCACGGGCGAAGGCCTGGGTCATGGCGACGCACTCGCGGACCAGTTCCCGCTCGCGCAGGCGGGTGGTCTCGAACCAGCGTTCCACCAGATGTTCCTCGACCGGTCGGCCCGAGCCGGCCACCACCTGGTAGAGGAGCAGGGCGTCCTCGCCCCGGGACGGATCGAGGGCGAGGGACCGGTCGAGGGCCTGGAGGGCACGATCGACCCGCGGCAGGACCAGCCAGCGGTCGGCGGCTGCCCGCCAGCGAGCCGGATCGGGCGCCAGGGTGGCGGCGGCCTCGGCCCGGACCGCGGCATCCTCGAAGCGGCCGAGGGCGAAGGCCAGCTCCGAACCGAGGCGGGCCAGATCGGCCTGGAGCCCCGGGTCCCCGGAGCCTGCCGCCACCCTCCCCCCGCCTTCCCCCGGGCCTGGAGCAGACCAGGCGAGGGACGACTCGGCCTCGGCCAGTCGCCCCAGCCGTGCCAGCGCCCGGGCCCGGAGCAGGCGGACCGCGGGCTCGTCGCCTCCCTCGAGGAGGCGCAACACCTCCTCGGGGTGCCCCTGGGAGAACTCGATGCGGGCCGCCAGCAGCCGGGCCGCGGCGCGGCTCGGGGTCCCGGCAGGAAGCTCCGAGAGTAGCGGGAGCAGGGCCTCGGCCCGGGTGCCTCCGAGTTCCTCCGCCAGCTCTCTCGAGAGGGCTTCGACGGCGGCCGGCCAGGCCAGGCAGTCCGGATCCTCGACCGGATCGCCGAGCGCCTCGACGGCCGCGGCATGGCGACCGGTGCGGACCAGGAGCTCGACCAGACCTCGCCGGGCCTCGCGGTCCGCGGGTGCCTCGGAGAGCCGCAGTCGAAAACGGGCCTCGGCCCCGGCGAGGTCGCCGGCCGTTTCCATGCGCCGGGCCGCCGCCACCAGCTCGGAGGTGCCCGGCGAGAGGCCGATCCCGGCCGTCCCAGCCAGTGCCGCCGCCACCAGCACCATCGCCAGGCCCATGTACGGGCGCGCCTCCGGTCTCGCCCCGGCGCCGGGAGTCGCGAGGACCAGGACGGTGGGATCGGCCGTGGGTCGGTCGGCGGGAGCCGTCGCCGCACCCCGCCGTGCGAGGCGCAAGGCCTGGACCGGCACCGCCGCCAGCGCGGTGCGCAGGGCCGCCGCCTCCGGGAACCGGTCGACCGCCTCCGGCTGCAGGCAGCGCAGGATGGCGACGGCCAGCGCCTCGGGGAGGTCGGGGGCGACCTGCCGGGGATCGGGCGGCAGCTCCCGCAGCCGGCGCATCACCGCCTCGTAGCCCTGGTTCCCCGGGAACGGCAGCGACCCGACGAAGAGCTCGTGGAGCAGCAAGCCGATCTGGTAGAGGTCCGAGCGGGGGTCCGGTGGATCGCCCCGGACCAGCTCGGGCGACAGGTACGCCATGGTCCCCATCGCCTGTCCGGTGGCGGTGAGCGCGGTGGCGTCCCGGTCGTGGGCCAGCCCGAAGTCGGCGAGCCATGCCCAGGGCCCGGTCCGGATCAGGAGGTTCGAGGGCTTCAGGTCCCGGTGCACCACCCCACGGGCGTGGGCGTGGCCCAGGGCGTCGAGGATCTGGTCCACCACCGAGAGGAGGTCTCGTGCCTCCAGGGCGGAGGACCCGCCCGGGCCCCTCGCCTCGTCGAGCAGCCGATCGAGCGGCTCGGCATCGAGGAACGGCATGGCGTAGTAGGGCCGGCCTTCGATCTCCCCGCTCTCCAGGATCGGCACGATGTGGGGGTGGGCCAGGCTCGCGAGCACCGCGGCTTCCCGCTGGAAACGATGCCGGGTCTCCCTGCCGGTGCCCTCCTGGAGCAGCTTCAGCACGAGGCGGGCGGAACTGGGGGAAGGCCGGGAAGGCGCCTCGTCATCGCTGGGTTCGGCCAGCCAGACATCCCCGGCCCCTCCCGAACCGAGGAGTTCGAGCAGCCGGAAGCTCCCGAGCCGGTCTCCAGGCTGCTCGTGCACCCTCGCCCTCCCGGGACAGGGTAACCCCCGGGACCCCTCGACCGATCCGGCCCCTTCGCCGTGGTCCGCCCCCCCGGGACCTCTCCTCGTCCACCCACCCCTTGAAACCCGTCGACCAGAATCGTATACTGGTCGAAACCACGATGGAGCCCCTCTTGTCCCTCGCCTCCATGCCCTCCGGCGCCGACCGGGAGAAGCACGAGTCGATCCTGGCCGCCGCCGAGCGCCTGTTCGTCCGCTACGGCTTCAAGAAGACCACCATCGAGGACGTGGCCACCGAGGCCGGCGTCGGCAAGGGCACCATCTACTCCTATTTCCGGGGCAAGGAGGAACTCCTGCTCGCCTACTCGGACCGCTGCTGGGACCAGATCCTGGCCGAGGCCCGGCGGACCGCGGCCCGTCCCGGACACCTCCAGGTCCGGCTCGCCGAGACCATGAAGGCGATCCTGCTCGGGATGTGGGACCAGATCCATCGGGGGCCGCACGGCGAGGAGATCTTCAACGCCCTCTTCCCCACCCTGCTGGAGCGCCACCAGCGCTGCATCGAAGCCGGGGTCGGCCTGGTCGGGAGCCTGCTCGGCGAGGCCCAGGCCGCCGGCACCATCCGGCCCACCGACATCGACCGGACCGCCATCCTGGTCTGGAAGGCCTTCCGGGCCTGGGGCCCGCCCTACTCCATCCTGACCGGCACCCGCGACGAGATGCGGGACGGCATCGAAGCCATGGCCCGCCTGCTCTACGACGGCCTGCGCTAGGGAGGTTCCCGTGACCAACCCGCGACCCGAAACCGCATCGCCTGTGATCGACCAGAATACGAAAATGGTCGAAGAGTCCAGAAGCATGCCCCCGCGACCCCGCGACCACTCCTGGTGGGTCGCCGCTGGTCTGGTCGCCGGAGCCCTGATGGCGGTTCTGACCGCCCAGGCGATGGCCCGGCCTGCGCCTTCACCTGCCGCTTCCCTGCCCCGGCGAACGGTGGAACTGAGCGAGATCGTCGCCGAACCCTTCCAGGACCGGGTCACCGTCGACGGCGTGCTCGAGCCGCTGCGCCACGGGTCGCTCGGGTTCCGGGTGGGCGGGAGGATCCAGGAACTCCGGATCGAGGAAGGCCGCACCGCGGCAGCCGGGGAGGTCCTGGCCCGGCTCGACGACCGGGAGCTGAGGGCCGCCCTGCAGGCCGCCGAGGCCGAGGCCGACCGGGCCCGGGCCGCCCTCGATCGCCTCTCCCGGGGCCTGCGCTCCGAGGACCTCCGGAGCCTGGAGCACGCCCTGGCCGCAGCCGAGGCCGAGCTCGAGGCGGCCCGCCTCGACCACCAGCGCATGGCGAGCCTCGCCGGCCGCTCGGCCGCCACCACCGCCAGCCTCGATTCCGCCCGCACCCGCGAGGACGCCGCCAAGGCCCGCCGGGCCGCGGCCGCGGCCGGCCTCGAGAAGGGCCGCAACGGTGCCCGGGACGAGGACCGGCGGGAGGCCGAAGCGGTGCTGGCCCTGGCCCGGGCCCGGGCCGACTCCGCCCGCCTGGACCTCGAGGCCGCCACCCTGGTCGCCCCCTTCCCCGGGACGGTCGCCAGGAAGCCCCTGGCCCCGGGCACCGTGGTCGGCCCGGGAACCCCGGTCGTCGACCTGGTCGACCTCTCGACCCTGGAAGCCCGGATCGGGATCCCCGAGGCCTTCGGGCCCGCCTTCGGGGAGGGAGCCCTGGTGGAGGTCTCGGTGCTGGGCACCCGATTCGAGGGGACGGTGGTGGCGGTGGCTCCCACCCTCGATCCCCACACCCGGACCTACTTCGCCCGGGTCTCGGTAGCGGCCCCCGCCGGGGCGCTGCGGGCAGGCCGGGCCGTCGAGGTAACGGGAACCATGCCCGCCCGACCGGTACTCGCCATCCCTGCGAGGGCGCTGGTGGCCACTCCCAGGGGCGGACTCGCCCTGTTCGTGGCCTCCGAAGAGCCGACACCGGGGGCAAGCGTGACCGGCGGCGCGGGCGGGAGCCCGACCGTGCCCGGCCTAGCGGTGCACCGGCACGAGGTCGACGGGGTCTGGCTCTCGGACGGTCGCCTGGCGGTGACCCGCGGCCTCGCCGGCGGCAGCCGGGTGGTGGTCTCGGGAGCCGCCTGGCTCCTCGATGGAGACCGGGTGGTCGCCTCCCGACCGGTCGAAGCGAGGCGGTCGTGAGCCCGGTCCGCTTCGTCCTGTCCCGGCCTCGGGCCTCGGGATTCCTCCTCCTGGCCATCCTCTCGCTCGGCCTGGTGGCGCTCGAGACCCTGCCCCGCCAGGAGGATCCCAAGGTGGTGCTCCGCGGCGCGCAGGTCGTAGCCCGGCTCCCGGGAGCCTCCGCCGAGCGGCTCGACAACGACGTGGTGGTCCCCCTCGAGAAGCGCCTGCGGGGCCTCGACGAGATCGACTACACCCGTTCGATGGCCCGCCCCGGCGTCGCCACCATCCGGATCGTGCTCCGGCCCGAGGTGATGGACTCGGCCCCGGTCTGGCAGAAGGTCCGGGCCCGCCTGGCGGACGCCGGGCACGAGCTTCCCGCCGGGCTCCAGGGTCCGATGCTCCACGACGACATCCAGGAGACCTTCGCCCTGCTCCAGGCACTGGTCTCCGAGTCGGTCCCGCTCCCGACCCTGGACCGGCTCGCCGAGGACCTCGAGGATGTGCTCCGGGCGGTCCCGGGCGCGGCCGGCACCGAACGCTTCGGGACCCCCGACGAAGAGATCCTGGTGCGCTTCGATCCCCAGGCGCTCCGGGACCACCAGCTCGACATGGCGGCGGTGGCGACCCGGCTGGCCGGCGACGACGTGCGCAGTCCCTCGGGTCGGCTCGATCTCGACGGGGTCCGGGTCACCCTGCGCACCGGCCGGGAGTGGTCCCGCCAGGACGAGATCGAATCGGCCATCCTGGTCACCGGCCCCCGGGGCGAGACGGTCCGGGTCCGCGACCTGGCCGAGGTGACCCGCGGGCCGCGCCGGCCCGAGAGCCCCTCGATCCTGGTCGACGGCCGTCCTGCCGTGTTGGTCGGGGTCAAGGTCCTCGACCGCCACCGGGTCGACCGGTTCTCCGCCGACGCCGCCAGGGCCGCAGCCGGTTACGACGCGGCGCTTCCTCCCGGTGTCTCCCGGGTCGAGGTGTTGGACCAGGGGAGGTTCACCGAGCGCCGTCTGGACCAGCTGGCGACCTCGCTCTGGCAATCGGTGGCACTGGTCACCGTCACCACCGCGCTGTTCCTGGGGCTGGTCCCCGGCCTGGTGGTGGCCTCCATCCTGCCGATCACGGGGCTGGTGGTACTGGCCGCTTTCCAGGCACTCGGGGTCGAGATCCAGCAGATGTCGATCGCTTCCCTGGTGCTGGCCATGGGTCTCCTGATCGACGCCGCGATCGTGATGGCGGAACACGTGAGCAGCCGCATGGAGCGTGGCGCGGATCCGATCGAAGCCGCCGACCAGGGGGTGCGGGAACTCTGCATTCCTCTTCTGATGTCGACCCTGACCACGCTCTCGGCCTTCCTCCCCATCCTGTGGATGCCGGGGATGGGAGGGGAGTTCGTGCGGACCATCGGACTCGGGGTGGTCCTGGCCCTGGTGGCATCCTACGGGTTCGCCCTCACCTATACCCCCGCGCTCACGGCCCTGTCCCGCCGCTTCGGACCCGCGGCTCCCAGGGGGTCGGGCCGCAAGCCGCAGTGGTACCGGCGTCTGCTCGACTCCGTCCTGGCGCGACCCGCGACCGCCGCTGGGCTGCTGCTGGCGACCCTGCTGCCGACCTTGGGCCTGGTGACCGCCCTGGAGCGGGACTTCTTCCCTTCCTCGGACCGCCTGCAGGCGGTCGCCGACCTCTGGTTCGAGGGCGGCACCACCCGGGAGCAGGCCCGCCTGGCGGCATCCCGGCTCTCGGCCGCCCTGGGCCAGGACCCGCGGGTCGTCCGGGTCACCAGCTCGATCGGCCGCTCGCTGCCGCTCTTCTACTACAACCAGATCGGGACCGAGCGGGACACCGAGGAGTACGCCCAGCTCCTGCTCGAACTCCGCGACGGGAGCCGACCGGAAGCGGTAGCCGCCGAGCTCGACCGGAAGGCGGCGTCCCTCCTCCCCGGAGCCTCCGTGGTGGTGCGCCCGCTCCTCCAGGGCCCGGTGTACGACGCGCCCATCGAGCTCCGGGTGCGCGGCCCCGACCCTGCGCTCCGCGCCGAGGTGGCTGCCCGCTACCGGAGCCTGCTCCAGGAAGCCGGCCTGTTCCGCGGCATCCGCGACCACACCGGACACGACCGGGTCGAGGCCCGCTTCATCCCGGACGCCTCCCGACTGGCCAGGTCCGACCTCTCGCCCGAAGCGGTCGCCACCACCTTGCGGCACCGGCTCGAAGGTCTCGACGCCGGCGTGCTCTCGGAAGGGGACCGCACCGTACCGGTCCGGGTCAGGGGGAAGGATCCGGAGCCGGGCCCCGGACCCGCGGACGTCCTGCGGACGACCCTGCCGGGCGGGTCCCCCCTGGCCTCGATGGGCGAGTTCCACCCCAAGGCATCCCGGGGAGGGCTGGCCCGGCGCAACGGCTTCGGGATCCTCGAGGTCCAGGCCTGGACCATCCCCGGCATCCGGCCGGCCGAAGCCCTGCGCAGCGTGCTGCCCAGGATCGAGGCGGTACCCTTGCCGCCCGGCCACAGCCTGGAACTCGGCGGCGAGGCGGACGGCCGGGCCCGTACCGAGGGGGAGCTCTTCTCGACCGTGCACGTCGCCGCCTTGAGCCTTCTCTTCTGGCTCTACCTCGAGTTCGAGAGCACTCGATCGGTCCTACTCATCCTCTCGACCATCCCGCTGGCCGTCGGCTCGGCCCTCGCCGGACTCTGGATCATGGGGCTCCCGCTCGGCTTCACCGCCATCCTGGGAGTGCTCGCGCTCACCGGCATCGTGGTCAACGACGCCATCCTGCTGGTCGATGGGTTCGAGGCGGGACGGGCCGGGGGAGGAGACCTCACCGAGGTGGTCCGGGACGTGACCCTCGATCGGACCAACCATGTGCTCCTGACCAGTCTCACCACCATCGCCGGCTTCATCCCGCTGGTGAAGCCCGGGGACGAGTTCTGGAGCCCGCTCGCCATGGTGGTGATCGGCGGCCTCGCCTCCATCACCGTGATCACGCTGGTCCTGATCCCGGCGCTCTACCTGGTGGTCCATGGTGCCGGCACCGGTCCGGCCCCGACCCGCCAGGAGCCTAGCTCCTAGTCCTCGTCCCTCCGGCACCACTCGAGGATCCGGTCCAGGGCCTGCTCGGCCCCTTCCCCCAGCGGCTTCGCCCCGGCAGCCACCTGGGCCGCGTAGCGGACTGCCAGCTCGCATCCTTCCCCGCGGAAGCCCTGGAGCCGGGGAGCGAGAGTGGCGATCGACAGGCTGGCCAGATCCTGTTCCAGGATCGAATCCGCCTGCCCTCTCCTCGCCTCGGGGCAGAGGACCGACAGGCGCATCCCCACCAGCAGGCGACGCCCGAGGAACTGGCGGGAGCCCACCGCCTTGACCAGCTCGCCGAAGAGCTCCCGGGTCCGATCCTCCCTCTCCCAGAGACCGATCATGGCCGCCTCGGCGTGATGCGACGCCACCTGGACCCGGCGCCAGAACTCGCACTCCGGCTCCTCCCCGGCGGTACGGGCCCGGATCAGCGTGTCCGGACCCTCGATCACCAGGGTCCGGGCACTGGCAAAGCGGTGCCGCTCGCCCTCTTCGGCCGACTCCTGCGCCAGGGTGCCGCGGGCGGAGACCCAGGGGGTCATCTCGTGGAGTCCCAGGACCGCCAGCTCGATCACCAGTGCGAGGACCTCGGGAGGCCCGGACGAGACCAGCGGATCCAGCCGCCAGACCAGGGCCCGGGCCATGCGCCGGACTTCGGTCACCTCCCGGTCGGGGGCCTCCTGGGTTCGCTTCCTCAGGTCCTGGAGCACGTCGCGGGCAGTGGTGAGCAGCGCCCGGTCCTTGGCCTCCAGCGGCTCGTGGGCCAGGGCGGCACGCAGCATGGATTCCCGGACCAGGGCTGCCAGCCAGCGACCGGCCTCCGCCAGCCGCGGCCCTGCGCTCCGAGGATCCGGCGGGGAGCGAAGGGCACCGAGGGAAGCCTCGACCCGGGTGCGGAGTTCCTCCAGGGAGGGCTCGCCGGGAGGCCAGGCCAGGGCCCGCATGATCTCCGGCGGCTCGTCCCGGAGCGCCAGAGTCCGTTCCTTCACCCAATAGGCGGCCCGCCCCGGGGAAGACGGATGGGCGGACAGTCCCTCGAGGGCGAGGTCGATCTCGTACCGGACCCGCGAGCCTTCCTCGAACAACTCCGGAGCCGTGCCGGCCAGCACCGCGGCCTCGACCAGACGCGGCTGCGAGACCAGCCCCGGATCCGGGACCGCGGTGCAGGCGTCCCGATACGCCTCGGCCACCGCGACCCAGGCGAGGGTGCGGGCCACCCACTCCAGGCGATCCCGGGCTCGCGCCGAATCCCGGACCCTCCGCTCCAGCACCTGCAGCGCCGCCTCCACCTCGTCGCAGGCGGGAGGGTCCGTCAGCAGCTCCGACCTCCGGGCCAGATTGGCGAGGACCCGGAACCGGCCGTTGCCGGTACCCGGTTCGTCGCGTCCGGTGCGGATCCGGGCCGCCCGGAGGAGCTCCGCCAGCCGGACCTTCTCCGACTCGTGATGTGCGAACCACCCCCAGCGGGCGAACAGGCGTTCGGAACCGTGCTCGGGGACCCAGTCGAGGACCAGGAGCACCCGACGCAGGAAGACCTCCATCCGTTCCAGGGCTCGCCCGACCTGGATGAGCCGGACCGCGCCCGGGTCGTTCCCGTTGGCCCCGCGCACCAACCGGATGTCCCGCTCGCGGCGAAGGTCCTCGAGCACGTGGTCGAGCAGATCGGCAAGAGCCAGGATCGGCTCCTGGTCCCGGATCCTGCCGCGTCGTCCATCGGCCTCGAGCGCCTCCAGGAGCTCGAGAACCTCCTCCCACGGGGAATCCTCGTCCAGGAAGGGCACCGGCCGCGTCTCGAGGCTCGGCATGCGGCAGACGGCTCCGCCCTGGGGCCGACTCGAGCCCTCGGGTACCTCATGGCCGGCCGCCAGTCCGGCAAGCCGACGGGACAGGGAGGCCAGGCGCCCGGCCACCTCCGACGGCGATTCGGCTCCCGGGTCCGCGGGGTCCTGGACCCGAGGATCGACGCTGGCCGTCGGGCCCGCGGGAACCCGGAGCAGCAGCCCGGTCGCGAGCCCGAGGGTGCCGAGGGACAGCCAGACCGCCCCCCGACGTCCCCGGTTGCGCGGTCGAGGCGCGTTTCCCTCGGATCGGGGTCCGGCCTCCCGCGACCGCGGCGACGCAGGAGGAGGACCGGCCAGCATCTGGGTGGCGGCCGCCCTCGGGGACACCTGCATCCCGCTGCCCTCGAGCTCCAGGGTGGCCCCCGGGTCGGGTGCCTCCTCGATCGTGGCGAGCGCCAGCTCCATGGCCTCCAGGTCGGGGAAGCGTGCCGAAGGTTCCGGATCCAGGCTCCGCAGGAGGACCTTGACCAGGCCGGAGGGGAGGAGCCCCGGGGCGGGAGGGGACGGCCTCCAGCCGGAACGCACCGCGGCCAGGACACCGGCAAGATCCCGGCAGCCGTAGACCGGGGTCCCGGTCGCGATCTCCCAGAGGGTGGCTCCCAGGGCGAACTGGTCGGACGCGGGGGTGGCGGGATCCCCGCAGAGGACTTCGGGGGACATGGTCGCGGGAGTGCCGAGGATCAGGTCCTGGCGGGTCACCACGGTCCCCCGACCCTCGCCGCGGGCGATCCCGAAGTCGCAGAGGACCGCACCCTCGTCGGCGCCGGACAGGAGCACGTTCTCGGGCTTCACATCCCGATGGAGGAGACCGCGCCGGTGACAGTAGGCGAGGGCCTGGGCGAGCTCGGCCCCCCAGCGCATGACCCGCTCGGGTCCGGGGCGATCCGCCGC
>CAYOHP010000019.1:0-75617 GCA_964403795.1 uncultured bacterium
ACCGTCAGCGCCCGGGTCAGCCACTGGTCCATGGCCCTGAGCTCCCCCAGGCGTCCCAGCACGTTGGCGTAGTGGAAGGCGTAGGAGTAGCGCTCCTTGGGACCGAGCGTCGCCTGCAGCGAGCGCAGGCGAGGGTCCTCGTAGGCCTTCCTGGCCTCGTCGTGGAGCTCGAGCTGCTCGAAGCGCTGGGCGTCGTCGAGCAGGGCCATGAACTTGGCGATCGACACGACCCGCGAGTGTAGCAGCGGCCCGGATTTGGAACCCGCAGCCCACCTCGGCACCATAGGGCCCGTGGCAGACGCCCGGCGTGCCGAGCTCCGGACCCTGATGACCGCCGACCTGGTCGGCTTCTCGTCCCATCTCCGCACCGACGAGGACGAGGTGCTCCGGCTGCTGACCGAGAGCTACTACCGGCTGGCCGACCAGCGGGTCTCGGAGCAGGGCGGGATCCTGTTCCGCAAGGAAGGGGACGCGGTCTGGGCCAGCTTCCCCAGCGCCCTGGGGGCGGTCCGGGCGGCGATCGCCCTCCAGGAGGACATGATGCTCCGCAACCTGGCGGAGCTCTCCGGACTGACCCTCTCGCTCAGGGTAGGCATCCACCTCGGGGACGTGACCATCACCGGCGACGGCGACCACCTCGGCCATGCCCTCTCGGTGACCAAGAGGCTCGAGACCGCCTGCCCCGAGGGCTCGATCCTGGTCTCCGCTCCCGTCCACGTGCAGGTCGCCGACCGGGAGCTCGGCTTCCGGTTCCGCTCGCTGGGGGAGATCGACCTCAAGGGCGTCGGCCGCTACGAGGCATGGGAGGGGACGCTCTCCCCGGAGCGCCTGGCCGAGCTCCTGATCCAGACCGGCACCCAGCGGACCGGGCAGGCCGGACTCCGGCTGCTGGTGCTGGCCGACCTCTCCACCCTGCTCGGCTCCTGGAAGGACCGGATCACCTGGGAGCGCAGCGCGGTCGCGGCCTTCCGCAAGGCCGGGGCCGAGTTCCACCGGAGCCGCGAGGACCAGGTCGCCATGGTCCTGCCCCCCGACCCGGCCCTGCGTCGCCTGCTGTCGGACCGCTCGCTGGCCGGTCCCCGCATGGTCGTCACCGTGGGCGACGTCGCCACCGGGCTCGACGAGCAGGGCGATCTGGCGTCCCTCTCCGGGACGATGGTGGAAGACGCCTGCGACGCCCTCGGTTCCACCGGCCTGGAGACGGACGTGGTGCTGGTCACCGGACCCGCGGCCCGCGCCCTGGGAGCCCGCCCCGAGAGCGACCTCCAGCCCGCGGGTCGGGTCGCCAACCGCCGCCGTACTCCCCTCTACCGGTTGCGTTCCACCGGGTCCGATCCCATCGTGATGCAGGAGGAGCACGCTCCCCGCTCGCTGGGGGTCCCGGTCCGTAGTCCGGTGCCCTCGATCATGGACATCCTGGTCGGGGTCCGCAGGGAACGCCGGGACCTCGGCGAGCATCCCCGCCTCCGGGACCTGTGGCTCCGCATGGTGGCGGCCGTTCCCCGCCTCGAGACCGGGTGCCCCCTGCTCTCGGGTCGTACCGAGTCGATCCTCGCCTCCGAGCCGCTGGCGGAACTGGGGGTGGCGGCCGGCCTCCTCGCCTCGGCCTCCGGCGCCCGGATCCCGCCGAGGATCCTGGTGGTGGGGAGGTTGGGGGACGGCACCCAGGTGGCGCCGCTGGACCCCATGGACATGGCCTGGATCGAGGAGCTCGTCGACCGTTTCCGTCCCGGTGCCGTGCTCGGTCCGTCCGGTCTCTCGTCGCTGGTTCCGTCGCGGATCGAGACCGTGGAGGCGGACCGTCTCGAGGACCTCGAACCCTGGCTGCGCAGGTCGGGGCACTCCCTGCGGGTGGCGAGCCTGGCCGGGGCTGCCCAGGACGGCCAACTGGCCGTGGTGGTGGCGGGACCTCTCGGGGGTCCCGAGGAGGGTGCGTCCTGGACCCGTTGGCTGGCCGCCACCACGGGGCGGCCTCCGGTCGACCGGGACCCGCTGGTGGCCGCCGAGGAGGCGGAGGACCTGATCGGCCGGGAGGCACTGGAGCAGGCCTTCCTCCGCTGGAGCGGGGAACGCCGGGAGCCGATCCTGGTCCGCCAGATCCTCGGAGTCGGGCCCTCCATGGTGGTCACGACCTTCCCGGACCTCCGCCTCTCCCGGATCACGCTCCCGCCCGGGGACGCCACCGAACTCCTGGCCCTGGGTGGGGACGCCCAGGACCCGCGCGGGATGGTCCTCACCGAGGCCGATCTCGACCGGCTCCTCGAGCGTTCCCTGCCCCGGGTCGACGAGTGGCGTCGCCAGCTGGCGGGACGCTCGCTCCTGGTGATGGGCACCCACCAGGGTGCCCGATTCCTGTGGCCGTTCCTGCGCCAGATGACGGGGATGGGCTCCGACCGGGCGCCGGTCGCCGTCTTCCTCGCGACCTGGAGCCACGATCCCGGCGCCGACGGCTGGTGGGAGCGCCGGGGCGTCCAGGTGCTCGACCACTCCCCGCCCGAACTCCTGGACGAGGTCTTCGTCCGGAAGGCGGCCGGGGCCGCTTCCATCCGGAGGATCGAGATCGACCGGGAGGCCGCGCTCCCCCGGTCGGCCTGGCCGGGATCCCGGGCCTTCGAGGCCGGCGACCGTCTCCTGTTCTTCGGGCGGGATCGGGAGATCCAGTTGCTGCGGACCCGGCTGGAGGAAGCCCCCTGGGTGGCGATCCGCGGTCCCGCCGGCTCGGGCCGGACCTCGCTCCTGCGGGCCGGCCTGCTCCCCTCGCTCCGCTCGGACGGTCGCCGCCTCGTCGCCTACCTCGATTTCTCCGACGAGGGAGGCATGGGCGACGAGCTCCTCGAGTCGATCCTCCAGGAAGGCAAGGCCCGAGGGGCGATCCTGGCGATCGAGGGTCTGGGAGCCCGCCTCTCGGGCCTCGACGAGGTCTCGGCCCGGACCCTGCTGTTGCCGCTGGCCTCGGCGGTCTCCGAGGGAGCCCGCCTGCTGGTCTCGCTGCGCAGCGACGAGGTCCGGGAGTACGAGGCCCTGGCGACGAGCCTCCCGGGAAGCGGTGAGCCCCCCCCGGTCCTGCAGCTCCTGGACCTCACCGACGAGCAGGCCCGCGCCGCCATCGCGGGACCCGCGTCGCTCTACGGCATCGAGCTCGAGCCGGGCCTCGACGAGAGGATCGCCGCCGACCTCGACGAGCGGGGGGTGGACCCGGGGCTGCTCCAGGTGGTCCTCGGGGCGCTCGACCGGGCCAGGAAGCCGGACCAGGTCTCGCTCTCGCGTCGCGATCTCTCGGCCCAGGGCGACGTGAGGGGGATCCTCTCCCAACACCTGGTCACCACCCTCGAGGACCTCGGGCGCGACGAGCGGGAGCTGGCCAGGACCCTGCTCGACCGGCTCGTCTCGGTCGAGGAGGGCGCCCCCCGGGATGCCGAGGCCATGGCGACCGGCCTCGAAGAGCCGCCCAGCCTGGTCGCCTCGGTCCTGTCCCGGTTGGTGGCAGCCCGGATCCTCCGGCCCCGGCGGCGCGGCGGCAGCGACGAGTTCCAGGTCCGCCACCGGCTGTTCCGGGAGGAGATCCTGGGCTGGGACACCGAAGCCAATCTCTCGCTCCACCATGCCCAGGCCACCCTGCGTTCCGCCCACCACAACTGGACCCATTACCAGGTCCTGCCGGGCGCCGAGCTCCTGGACGTGATCCGGACCGAACACCGGAGGCTGGCGGTCACCGAGGCCGAACGCAGCCTCCTGCTCCGGAGTTCCGCCTTCCATTCCCGGCCCCTGGGCGAGTGGATCCCCGGTGGGCGCGCCGCCTCCGACCTGGCGAGCCGTCTGGCGGCGCTCGCCGAGGATGCCGGCCTCCCCGACGAGGCCAGGCGCAACGTGCTGGAATCGATGTGCATCCTGCCGCTCGGCTCCGAAGCGTCCCGGGTGGCGCTCGCCACCGCCGAGCGGGTCGCCCATCCCGGCCTGGTCGCCCGCCTGGCGGCCGGCCCCCTGGCCACCGAACGCCCCGCCTTCCTGGAGGCGGTACGCCGACGCATGCACCGACGCTTCTTCGGCCCGCAGCGGATGATCCACGTGCCGGCCGGCCCGGCGCTCCTGGGCAGCCGACCGGAGGAGCGGGAGACGAGGATGGCCGGGATGCGTTTGGACCTCAGACCCAGGATCGCCTCCGAGCGCGACCTGACCGAGGTCGCGGTAGAGGAGTTCTGGATCGACCGGCTGCTCACCACCCATGCCGACTACCAGGAACTGGAACCCGGCCATGTGCACCGCTACCCGCCCGAGGAGTCCCGGCACCCGGTGGTCTACGTGAGCTGGGAGGCGGCCGTCCGCTACGCGACCTGGCTCGGCAAGGCGCTGCCCACCGAGGAACAGTGGGAGAAGGCGGCCCGTGGGGTGGACGGCCGGCTCTACCCCTGGGGAGACGAGTGGGACCCGACCCGCCTCGAGTCGGCCGAGAGCGGGCGACGGCGCACCTCGCCGGTGGGGTCGTTCCCCGAGGGTGCGAGTCCCTACGGATGCCTCGACATGGCGGGCAACGTCTGGGAATGGACCGCCTCCGCCTGGAGTCCGGACGGCCCCTTCAGGGTCCAGAAGGGCGGGAGCGCGGTCAGCTACGAGCCCTTCCAGCGGTGTGCCGCGCGCTTCGAGGGCTACCCGGACTTCATCCTCCAGTACGTCGGCTTCCGCACCGTGTGCACGGCCCTCCCGCCCATGGAGGATTGAGGTCCTCGCTCCGCATGGGCTAGGATCCCGGCGGCGCGGAGCGCCTCCCGGCTCCGACGTCCACGAGAAGCATCGAGTATCGAGGAGGTCCCCGTGTCGTCGTCCCCGCGCACCCTGGTCCGATCCGCTCTCCTGGCCCTCGCCGCGGCCTGCCTGGTCTCGCCGACCCCGGCCGTGGAGCTGGCCTACGCCTTCCCCGCCGGCCAGCCCTTCGCCTACCGCCTGAAGAACATCGCGGATCCGCCGCAGGGCGGGGACGTGGTCACCACCCTCGACTACACCTTCACCCCCCAGGGCCAGGGCCCCTTCCACCTCGACGGCACCATCACCGGGACCTCGACCCACGTCACGGTGGGGAACTCGACCCTCGCCTTCGACCTCTCGCCCGAGGGAGCGGCCTCGAACCTGACCTCGCCCCAGCTCGAGCACCCCACCGACGGCGCCTTCGTGAAGAACGGCCCCGGGCTCTTCCCCCGGCTCCCGGGAGGCAACCTCTCGGTCGGCACCCGCTGGACCGCCCAGTCGGCGCTGCACGTCCCCAAGATGGACGTCCCCGGCTCCTTCACGACCCTGCGGACGGTGACCACCTACACCTACAAGGGACTGGTGGCGCGGGAGGACGAGGAAGCCGGCCAGGCCCACTTGATCGAGAGCACCACCACCGAGGCTCCCGGCGAGCGGGCCAAGCTCGAGCTCTCGACCCGGACCCTGTTCGACGACTGCAAGGGCCGGCCGATCTCGTCGAAGGCGACCGGGAAGATCAAGGTCAAGGTCTCGCTCATCTGGATCACCGTCCCGACCAGCTACGAGATGACCGAGATCCAGCCCGGGACCGCCGAGGACGCCGCCCCCTCCGACTGAGGACCTCGGGGGGAGATCCCCCTCTGGCTCCGACCCCGGAACCCTACCTCGGCTCCACCCGCGAGACCTCGACCAGCTGCCATTTGCGGCCGGCCCGTCCCAGCACCGCGGTGACCGCCCAGTCGAGCTCGAGGAGCTCGCTCGCCTCCTTGGGCACGGCCAGCGGGCCGTAGACCTTGCGCTCGATCATCCCCTCGAGCCAGATCCTGCCGTCCATGACCTTGACCACCCGGAAGTGGTCCTCGATCTCCTCCTCCTCGCGCTCCCAGTCGAGGCCGGCGGCCCAGCCGTCCAGGATCTCGACCAGGCGAAGAGCCCGCTCCGCCACCTCGGGGGTGCGCGGGGTGGGCTCCTGGTGGAACAGGCGGGGGAGGTCCTTGTGTCCGCGTCGACGGTTGGCCATCGGGTCCGTCCCGGCTGTCAGCCTGCGAGGGGCTACGCCTGCGCCCCGATGGTAGCGCGACGACCGGGCCGGGGGAGCCCGGCCCGGTCGTGGCGACGTCCCGATCGACGGTGGGGTCTACTCGGCGTGGAGCCGGGCGAAGGCCGCCTCGTCGGCGCTGGGCTCGCCGGCCTCGCTACCGGAGAGCGGGACCAGCACGCCGCCCGCCTCGGTCGACTTCCAGGTGAAGGTCCCGACGAAGGCGTAGCCGAACTTGTCGGAGGCGTAGCCGGCGGCACCGACCCGGCGCACCCGGACCCGCACCACGTAGCTCTTGCCGTCCTGGAACCACTCGTCGGCCCCGGCGGTGAACTCGCCGCCCTGGACCACGGTGACGCCCTGGGTCTCGGCCTCGGCCCGGGGCCACTCGCCCTTGGCGACCAGGTTCTCCCCGCCGAGGAAACCGCGGCGATGGACCGAGAACGAGTAGTGGGTCTCGACCGAGCCGTTCTCGGCGAAGCCGAAGTCCTGGAACGAGAGGGACACCGGGCTCTCCACGCCCGTGTAGTCGACCTTGGCGGCCTTCACGGTGGGCGCTGCACCCCGCTCGATCCGGCCCCCGTGGGTGAGGCGGCCGGTGGCGTACCCCGTCCCGCCGGTCACCATGATGGTCCCCGAGAGGGACGGCCACTTGTGGTAGCTCATCGCCGGGTCGATGGTGACCCAGACCCGATCGGTGTCGTTGCCCATGAACTGGCCGCGCACCAGGAACATCTCCTCCTCGCCGAGGCGGAGGGCGGCTTCGCCCTGGAGCAGCAGGGTGACGTAGAGATTGGTGAAGCCCCGGCCTTCGTGGAAGAAGGAGAGGCGGGTCCTCAGGGTGGTGGCAGGTTCCTGCCAGTCCCGGGACACGTAGACCGACTGGGTGCTCTGGGCAGCGGCCACCCCGGCCAGGACCAGAGAGAGCGCCATCCCCATGGCGCCAGCGAGCTTCGACGACACGATTCCTCCCGATGGGTCCGGGGTCGTGCCCTGCTCTCCTGGTCCCGGGGGACTCCCCGGGAGCTCGGCGGCAGACGATTCGCCCCGGCTCCGTTTCCAGGAGGGGGAGGCTAGCACGCCGGAGGGCGCCCCGGTCCACCCCGGAGACTATCGAACCCGGGATTCCCGCCTCACGCCCCTGCGGGGCGCGCCCGGGGCGGGGAGACCAGCGCCTCGCCGTCGACCACCAGCTCGTCGGCCTGGTTCCGGCAGGTGGTCCGGAGCAGGACGTGCTTGCCGTTCGGCTTCCCCACGACCTCGACCCGGGCCGTCACGACGTCACCCGGGTAGACCGGAGCCAGGAACTTCAGGCTCTGCGACAGGTAGAGGGTTCCCAGCCCCGGGAGGTCCATGCCGATCAGCCGGGAGAACCGGCTCGCCACCAGCATCCCGTGGGCGATGGGTCTCCGGAACCTCGTGCTGCCGGCGTACTCGGCATCCAGATGGACCGGATTCCGATCCCCGGTGAGCTCCGCGAAGGCGCGCACCGCCTCCTCCGTGACCGCCCCGGTCTCCTCGGCGAACTGCCCGACCTCGAGCTCGTCATAGGTCCGACCCGACACGGACGACCTCCTTCGCGGGAGGGTCGATCTCGGCGGCCGGCGCCTCGTGTCGGTCGCGGACCCCCGCCCGCCAGTCCTCCGCCAGGATCCCCATCTCCACGATGTCGTGGAAGGCCCCGCCCTTCCGGATGTGGGAACGGCGGGTCCCCTC
The DNA here is from genome assembly GCA_964403795.1 of uncultured bacterium. Classification (GTDB taxonomy): domain Bacteria; phylum Muiribacteriota; class UBA6191; order CAZXTJ01; family CAYOHP01; genus CAYOHP01. The sequence goes on from CAYOHP010000019.1 coordinate 7,715, forward strand.
GACCACGGATCCGAATTTCTCGTGGATCTTCACCACGGCCGGATTGGATCCCATGACCTCGCAACAGAGCTTGTGGAGCCCGAGGTCCTCGAACACGTACCGGAGGACGTTCAGCTCGACGGCCTTGCCGATGCCCTTCCCCCGGACGCTGGGAGACGCCAGGTAATAGGCCCACTCGGCCCTCCGGTTGACGGCATCGATCCTCACGATGGAGACCAGGCCGACATCCTCGCCGTCCACCTGGATGACCCAGTCGAGCCGGGTCGGATCGGCGGAGATGCTGCGGAACCACGCCCGCTGCCTCGCCAGATCGGGGACGAAGTCCGTGTACATGTAGGCGCTGACCTCCGGGTCGGTACGCCAGCGCATGATCATCTCGAGATCCTCGTCGCCGAAGGTGCGGAAACGGATCGCCACCCTACGCTCCCCGTCCTCTCCCGCCGGCATCCCCCGGGGATGCCGGTTCCGTGGGTGCGGGCCCGGGGGCGGGCCGGTCCCGGTCACCGGCACAGAGCCCGTGCAGGAGGCTGTCCACCGGCTCCCCTCCTCGCCAGGTATGGTGCACGAGCCGGCCCTCCCGGAGGAACCCGGCGGCCTCCAGCACTCCGATGTGCTCCTCCCGGAAGGCATAGGTCTCGGTGTAGAGCCGATGGAGCCCGAGGTCCCGGAACGCCAACTCCTTCACGAATTCGAGGAAACGGGAGAAGGCTGCAGCGTGGCCCGCGGGCTCGGCGCCCAGGGAGTCGTCGAGGAGGAAGGAGACCTCGGCCCGCCGATGGTCCCAATCGATGTTCACCAGGCCCCCGTATCCGATGCAGCGCCCCTCCCGCAGGATCGACACCAGCAGGAAGACGGGCCGTCGGGAGCCGTGGGTCGGCACCACGACGTCGCGCCACCAGGCCGCCTGATCCTCCTCGGACAAGGGATGCTTCTGACGCAGGAACCGGATCTGGGCGTTGCGCCACCTGCGGATCGCCTGGACATCGCACTCCCGAAGGGCCAGGAAATCGAAGTCCCCCACGGCCCACCGGAACCGGCCGGACCGGAACTCCTCGAGCCGTGCCCGGAGCCGATCCTCCCCCGGCACACCCGGGTCCTCGGTACCCGATCGCCCCGCCCGGGTCATCGTTCGATCAGGTCCCAGGAGAGCGGCGTGCCCTTCTCCAGCCGCCGACGGGCCCGCATGCCGAGGACCTCGGCGAGGTGCCGCGGGTGGAGACCGTCGCCCGGCCGGATCGATCGCACGTTCCCCGGCCCCAGCAGGGCACCAGCCTCGATGGTCTCGACCACGAACAGGGACCGTCGGTACCGGAGCATCGCCAGCTCCCGATCCGCCGGTCCGTAGTGCACCCTCCCGCGGGCCGCCTCGACCTCCCGGATGGCTCGCACCAGCTCGACGAGTTCGGCCGGCTCCACCGAGAAGCCCGCATCGGGGCCGCCCTCGGACCGCGACGTCGTGAGGTGCTTCTCGACGATGCAGGCACCCAGCGCCACCGCCGCCACCGGGATCGCGGGAGAGAGCGTGTGGTCGGAGAGCCCGGAAGGGACGCCGAAGGTGGCCGCCAGGTGCGGGATGGTAGCGAGGTGCATCTCCTCGGGCCTGGCCGGGTAGGAACTCACGCAGCGGAGGATCGCCAGCTCGGAACACCCGGCCGCCCTCAGGGTCGCCACCGCCTCGGCGATCTCGGCGAGGGTTCCCATGCCGGTCGAGAGGATCACCGGCTTGCCGGTGCCCGCCACCTTCCGGAGCAGCGGAAGGTCGACCAGCTCGAAGCTGCCGATCTTGTAGGCCGGGACACCCTGCTCCTCCAGGAAGTCGACCGCGGTGTGGTCGAAGGGGGTGGAGAACCAGAGGAGACCGCGTTTCCCGCTCTCGTCGAAGAGCTCCCGGTGCCACTCCCAGGGCGTGTAGGCCTCCCGGTAGAGGTCATGGAGCCGGCGCCGGTCCCAGGCGGTGCCCCCCTTGATCCAGAAGCACTCGGCATCGCAGTCCAGGGTGATCGTGTCGGGCGTGTAGGTCTGGAGCTTGATCATGTCGGCGCCGGCCTCGGCGGCGGCGTGGATCAGCTCCTTGGCCCGGGACAGGTCATGGCGATGGTTCGCCGAGAGCTCGGCGATCACCAGCGTGGGATGGTCGAGACCGACGGGGCGGCCGCCGATCCGGATCTCCGGGTGGGACGGGGCGGCCGGCGAAGGAGAGGTCATCGGAGCCATCATACACGCCGGTTCCGGTCCACCCGGAGGGCGGCCGGGCAGGCCCGGCGCGCTACCTTGGGGGAACACTCCGCCCGCCTCCGAGGCCAGAGGAACATGGTCCTTCCCGCACTCCCCGAAGACCTCGTCCGCCGCTTCCAGCTCGGCGACGTGCTGGGTCGCGGCTCCTACGGGATCGTGCTCGAAGCCGCGCTCCCCGGCGTGTCCCGCCCACTGGCCCTGAAGTGGATCCCCCCGGGCCTGGCCGACGAGCGCTGCCTCCGGGAGCTCGAGGCCCTGTCCCGGGTGCGCCATCCCCACGTGCTGGCGGCGATCGAGGGAGGCAGCCTCGGCGGCGGCGTCTACGTGGTGATGGACCGCGCCGAGACCAGCCTGGCCGCCTGGATCGCGGATCCCTCCCGACGGGAGCGCGTCTGGCAGGCGCTCCGCGAGACCGCCCGAGGCCTGGGTGCGCTCCATTCCGCCGGCCTGGTGCACCGGGACCTCAAGCCCTCCAACATCCTGATCGTCGGGGGGAAGGCGGTGATCGCCGACTTCGGCCTCGTGCGTGCGGTCGACGCCCGGACCCTGACCGCGGACGGCACGGTGCTCGGCACACCCGGGTACCTGTCGCCGGAGCAGGCGCGCGGCGACCGGGTGGGTCCCGCCTGCGACACCTTCGCGCTGGGATGCATGCTCTTCCAGGCCTGGACCGGACGGCTCCCGGTGGCCGGGCGCGACCCCATGGAGAAGCTGCTGGCGGCCGCCAAGGGCGAGCTCGAGCCGGTGCGGGAAGCCCTTGGCAGCCTTCCCCCCGACGCGATCGAAGCGGTGGCGGCCTGCCTGGCCCTGGACCCCGGGGACCGACCTCGCGATCTCGAGGCCCTGGCCGATCGGCTCGGGGTCGTGGAGGCCCCCGAATCCCCCCGCGCCACGGTGGTCGCGTCCCGGGTCGTCCCCTCTCCCCGCACGCCCAGGATCGCGGACCGCATTCCCGAGGAACCTGCCCCGGCGCGGCGGCCTCGCCCCGGCTTGGTCGGTCCCGCCGTGGCCGCCGTCGCGCTGGCCGGACTCGGGCTCCTGTTCGGGCGAGGCGAACCACCGCCCGTCGGGCCGCCGCCTGCCCCGCTGGCCGCGGCCCCGGAGCCCGACGAGGACTTCGACCGGGCCCTCGCCAACGCCCTCGACGAACGCCCCGAGGACCTCCCCGAGGCACCCGAGGAGCCGCTCGACGCCCCGGAGGAGGTGGTCGCGCTCCCGCTGGTGCGTCGCTTCCTCGGCTGGGTGGGCTCCGGCGGATTTCCCGAGACCCTCGATGCGGGGCGCCGGGAGGCCCTGCTCGACTACGGCTCCCGGCTCCGCGCCCGCGGCTTCGAGGATCCCTTCGCTCCCTACCTGGTGGAGGTGCCGGTGGGACCTCCCACCCCCGATCTGGCGACGCTGTCGCGACTGTCGGGCGCCGCTCCCGAGGCGATCCCTTCCCCCGTGGTCCCCGGGTCCTGGCTGGACCGGGCGATCGAGCTGGCGCTCCGCCTGGAGGCCGCGGCCCCCGGTCTCGATGCCGAGGTCGAACGGATCAAGGCCGCCCGCTTCCCGCCGGACTTCTCCCCCGAGCTGGCCGCCAAGCTGGCGATGGGGCTCGGGATGAGCCTCACCCGGGCGGACGCCAGCACCCGCAACGTGGTGGCACGCCTCTTCATGCTCGGTCCCCGCAGCCGGAAGGCATGCTTTCAATGGCTGCGACCGATCACCGGGATCGCGGACGCCTTCCTGGTGGCCATCGGGCGCGCCCTGGGGGAACCGGGAGGGGATCCGGGTACCGCGGTCCGTCTCGCCCTGTTCACGTTCGGTACCCATCGGCCCAGCTTCTCGTGCGCCCTCCTCCGCCACGAGCTCCCCCACCTGCTGGGCGGGACTCCCTCCACTCCGGAAGCCGCCCTGGTCCTGGGGACCCTGGCCTACGAGGCGGCGGTCCTCCGCAGCCAGTGCACCCGACCGACGGAGGAGGCCCGGCGGCTGGCGATCGACTTCCTGGAACGCGCCTCCCGGGGTCCCTTCGCCGGTCCCTCCGGCGGGTTCCTGGCCGAGGTCGCCCGCCAGGCCCTGGTCGCCACGCTCGCCAAGTACGAGGCCCCGGAGGACGCGGCCCTCCGCCTGGCCGCCGACCTGTGTCGGGGCGGTCGGTTGCAGGTCCCGCCCGGGAGGCTGGGCCCGATCGCGGAGACCATCCGCGACAAGGCCGAGACCCGGCCCGCCACCCGGGAGTCGATGCTCAGAGCCCTGGCCGCGCTTCCCTGCCTTCCCCCCGCGGAGTCCCCAGATGCCCGACCGTGACTCTCCGCGGTACCGTCGTCCCGGGCGGGGACCGATCGGGACCAGGGGGGTCCCCGGAGCCCGGCCCCGATCCGAGGAGACCGCCGCATGTCGATGCGCCTGAGCCGCAGGTTCGAGACCGCCCGGCAGTCGCCGATCCGCAGCATGACCATCGAGTGCAACAAGGTCGGCGGGGTGAACCTGGCGCAGGGGATCTGCGACCTCTCGCCCCCGCCCGGGCTCTTCGATGCGGCCCGCCAGGCGATGGAGGACGGCTTCAACATCTACACCCGCATGGACGGGCTCGACAGCCTGCGCCGGGTGATCGCCGACAAGCTCGCCGAGCAGGGGATCGAGGCCGACCCCGAGACCGAGATCGTGGTCACCATCGGCTCCACCGGGGCCTTCTGCTGCGCCGCCCTGGCCATGCTCGATCCCGGCGACGAGGTGATCCTCTTCGAGCCCTACTACGGGTACCACCGGGCCGGGCTCGAGAACGCGGGCGCGGTCCCGCGCTACGTCCGGCTCGACCCTCCCGACTGGGCCGTCGATCTCTCCCGGGTGGAGGCGGCGATCACGGAGCGCACCCGCGCCATGGTGGTCTGCACCCCGGCCAACCCCACCGGCAAGGTGTTCTCGGCCGCTGAACTCGAGGCCCTGGCCGACCTCGCCAGGCGCCGGGATCTCCTGATCTTCACCGACGAGATCTACGAGTACTTCCTCTACGACGGCCGCGAGCATGTGCCCCCGGCTCGCCTCCCCGGGATGCGGGAGCGCACCATCACCCTCTCGGGTTTCTCCAAGACCTTCAGCATCACCGGCTGGCGGATCGGGTACCTGTTCGGGGACGCCAGGTGGATCCGGGCCCTGGCGGTCGCCAACGACACCGGCTACGTCTGCGCGCCCGCCCCCTTGCAGGAGGCCGTGGCCCGCACCTGGAAGAACCTCCCCAAGGGCTTCCTGGGCGGCATCCGCACCGCCTACCAGAAGAAGCGGGACCAGCTCTGCGGGGCGCTCGCCGCCTCCGGGCTGACACCGCACGTGCCCCAGGGCGCCTACTACGTGCTCGCCGACGTGTCCTGGCTCCCGGGGGCGACCTCCCAGGAGCGGGTCATGCACCTCCTGCGGGAGACCGGGGTGGCCGCGGTGCCGGGCACGGCCTTCTTCCACGACCCGGCCGACGGCGAGGGCCTGGCCCGCTTCTGCTTCGCCAAGGCGGACGCCGATCTCGACCGGGCCTGCCAGGGCCTGGCCAAGCTCAAGCGGTAGAGATGGTGGCCGCGGCGGCCCCCCGGTAGCGGGGGACCCAGCCCGAGGCGTCCTTGAAGAGCCGCACGCAACGGATCGTCTTCGCTTCGGTCAGGTAGAACCGGTGGAAGCGGCCCGCCGGCACCACGATCAGGTCCCCGGCCTCGACCCGGACCCGCATCCAGCGATCGCCCCCGGAGCGGATGTCGAAGATCCCCTCGCCTTCGAGCACCAGCCGCACCTCGTCGTCGTCGTGGAGGTGCTCGTCGACGAACTTGGCGCAGATCGCCTCCAGGTTCGGGTTCTCCGGCCTGAGCGCCACCTCGTCCTGCTGGACGTAGCCGCGCTCGGTCTTCAGGAGATCGACCGCGTCCTGGTACCCCGGGGGATCGACCGGGAGGGCCTGGTAGTGGATCCCCTCGGCGAGCAGCGTCGGGATGTCGATGGCGGCCTGGTCCCGGTCCAGCCAGTGGGCCTTCATCAAGTCCTCCCCGGCACCGCGGCCGGATCGATTCCGAGCTGGCGCATGCGCACCGCGGCTCCGAACAGGTAGTCGTAGCACTCGGCGTGGGTCTTGGCCTGGATCCAGTCCCGGCCCCAGACATAGACGCCATGGCGGCGCACCAGCACCGCATGGGAACCCGGGAAGGCGTCCATGGCCGCGGCCAGCGAGTCGGCCAGGTCGCACTCGTGGGCCGTGTTCTCGATGATCGGCACCTCGAGCACGTCGTGGTACCCGGTGCCGGTGATGCCCTTCATCATCTCGAGGTGGGTGACCCGGAACACCTCGCCCGAGACCAATGTGGCGAGCATGGCGTTCTCGCTGTGGCTGTGGAGGACCGCCCCCGCCTCCCGCTTCACGAAGGCATGGAGGAAGAGCGGGGCGCAGGCGCTGACCTTGAGCGACGGATCGGCCGGCCGCTCCACCACGTTGCCCTCGAGGTCGAGCCGGAACATGTCCTTGGCCCGGAGACGTTCCTTCTGCACCCCGCTGGGGGCCATCCAGACCGTCTCGCCGTGGCGGAGGCTCATGCCGCCCCCGGTCCCCGAGACCCAGCCCAGGGTGTAGAAATGGCGGCAGAGTTCGGCGATGGTCTCCCGGGGATCCTGGCGGCCCTCGGAGGGATCGAATTCGTAGCAGAGCATCGAGGGCCATGGTACCGCCTCGGGGGCCGGCGCGGGGGGACGCTCCCCGGTCGGGCGCGGGCTGCCTTCCCCTGCATGCGACGGCCCCCACCCGGGGGCCCCGGGGTGGTACTTTCGACCTCCGGAAGCCCCCACGGAGGTGCCATTGAGGAACCCCAGCGTTGCCCCCTTCACGATCCAGGACGCCAACGATCTCTACAGCATCGACGCCTGGGGGGCGGGCTATTTCGGGGTGGACCAGGCCGGCGAGCTGACGGTGAAGGTCCCGGGACAGGCTCCCGTCTCGCTCTTCCAGATCGTCGCCGAACTCGACCGTCGCGACCAGGCGATGCCCTTCGTGCTGCGCTTCCCGCAGATCCTGGAACACCGCCTCGACCGGCTGAACACGGCCTTCTCGGGGGCCATCCAGGCCGCCGGCTACCAGGGGCACTACCAGGGCGTCTATCCCATCAAGGTCAACCAGCGGAAGATGGTGGTGGAGACCATCGCCGAGTACGGGGTCCGCTACCGGACCGGGCTGGAGGCCGGCAGCAAGGCCGAGCTGGCGCTGATCCTGGTCCAGGACATCCACGACGACGCCCTGATCTGCTGCAACGGGTTCAAGGACGACGACTTCGTCCGCATGGCGCTCTGGGGACGCAAGCTCGGGAAGAACGTGGTGATCACGCTCGAGAAGTTCGTGGAGCTCGACCGGGTGCTCAGGATCAGCCGGGAGCTCGAGATCCCGCCCGCCATCGGGATCCGGTACAAGCTCCACGCCAAGGGTTCGGGGAAGTGGGAGACCAGCGGAGGCGACCAGGCCAAGTTCGGGCTCACCACCGCCGAACTGATCCAGGCGGCCCTGCGCCTGAAGCGCGAGGGGTTGGAGAGCTGCCTGAAGATGCTCCACTGCCACCTCGGCAGCCAGCTCACCGACGTGCGCCGCATCAAGGTGGCGGTCCGGGAGGCAAGCCGCACCTACGTCGAGCTCGCCAAGATGGGCGTGCCCGTCACCTACCTGAACCTGGGCGGCGGACTGGCGGTGGACTACGACGGGTCGAAGACCACCTTCCATGCCTCGGCCAACTACGGGATCCAGGAGTACGCCGACACCGTGGTCTGGACCACCAAGGAGACCTGCGACGACGCCGAGGTCCCCCATCCGGTGCTGGTCACGGAGTCGGGACGGGCGCTCACCGCCCACCACGCGGTCTTCGTGGTGCCGATCGTGGACACCATCCAGGCGTCGGGCTCGGAACAGGACCTCCCGGAGGTCACCGGCGAGAGCCACGACCTGGTCAAGGCCATGCGCGAGCTCTACGACTCGATCACCGCCAAGACCTACCGCGAGGTCTACAACGAGGCGGTGTCCAACAAGGACACCATGCACTCGCTCTTCGAGCTCGGGTACCTGAGCCTGGTGGAGCGGGCCCACGTCGAGCGCCTCTTCTACGCCATCCTCGAGAAGGTCTCGAAGGTGGTCGCCGACCTCGACTACATCCCCGACGAGTTCGAGGACCTCCAGAAGATCCTGGCCGACAAGTACGTCGGGAACTTCAGCGTCTTCCAGGCCATCCCCGACCACTGGGCGATCCAGGCGCTGTTCCCGATCGTCCCGCTGCACCGCCTGAGCGAGAAGCCGCGGCGCAACGCCACCCTGGTCGACATCTCCTGCGATTCGGACGGCAAGGTCGGACAATTCATCGACCTCCGGGACGTGAAGGCGTCGCTGCCGGTCCACAAGCTCGAGAAGGGCCAGCCCTACTACCTGGGGATCTTCCTGACCGGCGCCTACCAGGACGTGCTGGCCAACAGCCACAACCTCTTCGGCCGGGTGAACCAGGCGCACATCCGGCTCGGCGACGAGACCTTCCACATCGAGCGGGTGGTCCCCGGGCAGATGGCCCGCCGCGTCATCGAGAACATGGGCTACGACACCAGCGAGCTCCACAAGTGGCTGCTGGAGACGATCGCCGAGTCCGACACCCACCTGCCCAAGGGCCAGATGCGCCAGTTCATCGAGCTCTACGACGCCGAGCTGGTGGGCTACACCTACCTCGAGGGGGTGTAGTGGCCGGCGCCCCCGTCGGAAGGGGGGACCCGGGCGCTCGGCTCGCTGCGAGCGGCGGAGCGCTCCTGGTGGCATTCCTGCTGGCGGCCCACGCCAGCCTCTACGACGGCTGGATGGTCGACGACGCCGGCATCAGCCTGGCGTATGCCCAGAACCTGGCCGCCGGGCACGGACTGGTGGCCCAGCCGGGTGCGACGCCGGTGGAGGGCTTCTCGAACCCGCTCTGGATCCTGCTGTCGGCGGTCCTCTCCCCGTTCGGCACACTCTCGGAGCCCTGGGGGCCGAAGCTCCTCGGCCTCGGGTGCGCGTCGGCCGCGCTCTGGGTGTCGGCCCGGCTGGCGGGACGGATGGGAGCTCGACCGGTAGCCCTCTGGCTGCCGGCCGCCTTGTTCACCGTGCTCAATCCCGCCTTCGTGGTGTGGGTCGGCTCGGGGCTCGAGAACGGGCTATACGCCTTCCTGGTCATGGCCCTGACGCTGGCTGCCGTGGGCGCGGTCGACCCGGGAGGGAGCCGGGGGAGGGCCGCCCCGGTCGGCGCCCTCGCCGGGCTGGTGGCTCTGACCCGGCCCGACGGGGTGGTCTACGTCCTGCTGTATCCGCTCGTCTCGATGGCCGGCGGCGGAGGCGCTCCGGGGCCCGTCCGGGCCCGAGGCCTCGCCGCCTACGGTCTCGCCTTCGGCCTGGTGGTCGGGGCCTGGGCCGCGGTGAGGATCTCGGTCTTCGGCGACCTCCTCCCCAACACCTACAGGGTGAAGGGCGGTCCGGGATTCGCCGACCTGGTAGGGATCGCGGTCCTCTCGGCACCCATGGTCGAGAAGGCCATGGGCCTGGTGGCGACCCTTTTCGAGCCGGTCGCCGGGAACCTCCTCGGGACGCTCGTCGTGGTCGGCGCCGTGACCCTGGCAGTCCGCGGCGCAGGGCGCCCGGCCCATGCCGCGGTGGCAGGGGCAGGCGGACTCGCCTTCCTCGCCTACCTCCTGCTGCCGTCCGACTGGATGGCCGAGCGTCGCTTCGCCACGCCCTTCTACCCCCTCTTCTACCTGGGACTGGCGGCGACCAGCCGGGCGTTCTGCCTCCGTCGATACGGACCGCCCGGGGAGCGCCTGCACCTGGTCGCCATGGCGGCCCTGCTGGCAGTCTCGCTCCCGGCCTTCCGCTACCGGGCGCTGCGCTTCGCCCACACCCCCAACATCAGCGTCGACTTCGTGCGCCGCGCCTACGCCGAACCGCTGGCGCGTCATGCCCGCGACCTGGGCCTGGCGGAAGCCTCGGTCCTGCTCCCCGACGTCGGCGGCATGCTGCTCGGATCGCGACTCCGGGTCGTGGACCTGGCGGGCCTGACGGATCGGGAGCTGGCGATGCGGATCCATGCGGGTGATCCGGTCCGGACCCGCGACTACCTCCTCGAGACCGTGCGCCCTACCTTCATGCACGTGCTCCACCTGTGGGCCGCAGCCCTCCGGCTCGAGGACGACCCTCGTTTCGAGCGCGACTACCTGGCGATCCACCGTTACCCGGGCGGGGGCGGCACCGGGGCGGACGGCAGCACCGGCGGCTGGTTCGTGCGTCGGGAGGCGGTGGCGGGCAAGGACGCCGCACTGGCGCGGATCCGCGCCGAGGACCATCGCCTCGGAGCCAGACTCGAGCCGCTGCCCCGCGGATTCGCCTGGTGGGCCTTGGGGGGACCGGCCTTCGCAGCCGGCCTGGGAGGCGACCGCCCCAAGGACGCGCCGCCGCGGGCGCCGGGAGCCTCCGAGCCTCCCGGCCCTCCGGACCGTCCCGCCCGAGCGGGCTGATCAGCCGGCTCCCCCGCCGGGAGGGAGCGGCGTTCCTTCCAGCCAGCGGCGCACGGCTGCGCCCGGTCCCTCCCCCCATTCCCCAGGTCCGACCACCAACAGGACCGGCCGGAACCCGATGTTGGGCGTCAGCCTGCGGAGCGGGACGTTCTCCCAGCGCCAGTGGAAGTCGGGCCAGCTCATGCGGGCGCTCACCGTCACCATCTCGGGGCCGTCCGCCCAGGACCCACCCCTGACGGCACGCTCCCCGGACGCAGGCGACTCCCGGATCCCGCTCGGGGTCCCGGACCGCACCCCGTCGGGTCGGGACCGCTCGGCCCGATGCGCCAGCGCCAGGGCGTCGTAGGGCTCCGAGGTCCATTCCCAGACCGAGCCGCACATGGCGAAGAGCCCGTACCCGTTGGGGGGAAGGTCGCGAAGCGGCCCGATCGCGAACGAGGAGAAGTTCCCGAAGTCGGCCCGGTCCCGGGTCGGGGCCGCGTCCCCCCAGGGGTAGCGGCAGCGCAGCAGGCCTCCCCGCGCCGCCCGCTCCCATTCGTCCTCCCGGGGCAGCCGGATCTCGCACTCGCCCCCGACCTTCGCGAGCCGGGCGCACCACTCCTCGGCCTCCGAGGCCCCTACCGCCACCAGCGGGGTCCCGGGCGCCAGGCAGTAGTGCCGGCGGATCTTGTTCTCCTGGGCGACCAGGAAGAGATCGGGAGCCGTGCCGCCCTCGGATACCGGGGGGTCCGGGGGGAAGGCGTCCGGGGGATCGTCCCAGCCCATGACGCGGGCGTACTGCTCCCAGGTCACCGGCGTCTCGGCGATCCGGAACGCCGCCACCATGGCCTCCAGGACCGGACGCTCGTCCAGCTCGCCCAGCTCGCTCCCCAGCACGGTGCGGCCTCCCGGCACGTACCGGAAGCGGATCCCCCCGACCTCGACCGCCAGTTCCTCGAGGGCCCCGGCGCGCAGGTCGCGGAGGTGGTCTTCCTCCGGGAAGGTCCCGAATCCCCGGTCCAGCACCGCGGCCGCGTCGCCCCGGCACCCGGCGCGCCGGAGCAGCTTGGCGAGCTCGACGAAGCCGGACGGGTTGGCGGAAACGGCCAGGCGCGCCAGGGCCGTCTCGAGTTCCGCGGCCAGGCTCAAGGGAGGCTCCCGTCCAGTTCGACCTCCAGGGTGGTCGAGGCCGACGGCCAGCCCGCCTCCTCGGCCCGGACCTGCCAGGGGTCGGGGGCGTCCACCGATCCGGCGAACACCAGGGCCCGGGTCCGGCAGCCCCCCTCGAACCCTCCGCACCCGGTGCAGCCGGCTCCGCCCCGCATCCGCCGGAAGCCGGCGCTGCCGTTCCAGAGCCCGGGGAACCGCTCTTCCCGGAGGCTGCCAACGTCGAAGCCGTCGCCCAGGAAGCTGCAGGGACTGACCCGTCCCCCCACCGAGATGGAGGCGATGGTGGTCCCGGCGCCGCAGGTCCCCGCCGGCTGGATCCGGGCGGCTTCCGGAGCCCGCAGCGATGGACCGAACGCGCCCGGCGCCTGCGCCTGCGCCTGCCGGCCGGCGGTACCCGGGTCCCGGGCGCCCATCGCCGCCAGCCGCTCCAGCGCGGCACGGTACCCGTCGAAGCTCGGCATGCGCTCCGGGTGGTGGAGGGCGGTCCCCGCGGGGTAGAGCGGCCGGAAGACCGCGGTGGCGGCACCGAGTCCCCGGGCGAGCTCCACGCAGGCCTCGACCTCGTGGGTGTTGCCCCGCATCAAGGTGAAGGCGATCGAGAACCGGGCATGTCGCGCCAGGATGCGGATCCGATCCAGCGTCGCCGCGAAGGTCCCCATGCCCCGGACCGCGTCATGGGTCCCGGGTGTCGCCCCGTCCAGGCTCACGTTCAGCCAGACCAGGTCGCGGGCTCCCAGCTCCCGGGCCCGGGCCTCGTCGACCAGCAGTCCGTTGGTGGTGAGCGACGGCGCCAGCCCATGTCCGATCGCCAGGTCGAGGAGCTCGAAGAGGTCGCGCCGGAGCAGGGGCTCGCCCCCGGTGACCCCGAGGCGGAAGCTCCCGAGCCGCGCCAGGTCGGCGAACAGGCGGTCGAGTTCGCCGAGGTCGAGGGGGCGCTCGTCCCGGGGGAGCGCCCCCGCGAAGCAGTGGACGCAGGCCAGGTTGCAGCGGGCCGTCGCCTCCAGGTGCACCGCCAGCGGACCCACCAGGTGGTCGGGCGGGACGGGGTCCGGGTCCCTGGCCTCGGCGTCGAACCTCCCGTCGAGGCGGAAGAAGCCCAGGCCGTGGAGCATGCCCGCCAGTCCGCGGCGCGCCCCCAGCTCCTCCGAGGGACCGGTGCCCAGCACCGCCTCGAAGCTCCGCGAGAGGCAGACCCGGAGGATCCCGGTGGTCTCGCGGTCGAAGGGGAGGTAGCTGGCGGTGCGCCGGTCGTAGACCAGCGAGCCGAAGTGCTGCGGCACCAGCACGAAGCGGGGGCGTCGCGTCATTCCCGCCCCCGCGGCCGCGAGGGCGCCAGCTCGAACCCGACCCGGACGAAGGCACGGTGCAGGCCTCGTCGGCTCCCTCCGCCGTCACCCGGCGGCGGCGCGAGACCCAGGCCCACCGCCCCCCGGCGCTGGGCGTCCTGGAAACGGTAGGCCAGGTCCCCGGACGGCGCCTCGAAGTCGCGACGGTGGAGCGGCACCCAGCCGGTGGCCTCGAAATCCGGGAGTTCCCAGCCCGCACCGGGCGGGTCACCGGTCCCCAGGAAGCCGGAACCTTCCCCGGAGAGGAGCACCACGTCCTGGTGGAGGTTCTCGGGGAGCGGGTCGCTGGTGCGGGAGAGCAGCAGGAGCAGGATCCCGCCGTCCCCGGGCAGACCCTGGAACTCGAGGGCCAGGAGGTGGCGACCGGTCCCGAGCTCGAACCTCGCCTCCTCCAGCGGGTCCCCGTCGAGCCAGGCCCGGACCTCGCCCGGGGTGTAGAGCAGGAGTTCGAGCGGGATCCGGTCCGGGGATCGCCAGCGGAGGACCACCCCTCCGCACCCGGCGGGTACCTCGCAGTGGGAGTGGATCTCGAGCACCAGCCGGCCGCCCCGCTTGCGGAAGCGGGACAGCCCGTTCAGGCGCAGGGTCTCCTCATCGGTCACGAACGCGCCTCCCCGGGCCGCGATCCGCTACCCTCGGTCCCGCCGCCCCCGGGGACCGCGATCGGGCCGGGACCGGCGAGGCGGCAGGGAGCGGGCGGGCATGGACGAAATCGGCAGCTACGATCTGCACCTCTTCGGGGAGGGGAAGCACCGGCGCCTCTGGGAGATGCTCGGCGCCCACCCGGGGCAACGGGACGGAGTCCAGGGAACCCGTTTCGCGGTCTGGGCTCCCAATGCCGCCGCCGTCTCCCTGATCGGCGACTTCACCGGCTGGAGGAAGGCCCCGGTCCCGCTGCGCCGGATCTCCGACTCGGGGGTCTGGTCGGCCTTCGTGCCCAAGGTCGGCGAAGGCGCCCGCTACAAGTACCTGGTGCGTTCCGCCCACGGGGACTACGTGGTCGACAAGGCCGACCCGGTCGGCTTCGGGTTCGAGCCGCGTCCCCAGACCGCCTCCATCGTGCGCCGCCTCGACGGCTACGCCTGGGGCGACGACACCTGGATGAAGGCGCGGAAGAGGACCCAGGATCCCTCCTCTCCGCTCTCGATCTACGAGGTCCACCTCGGCTCCTGGCGCCGGATCCCCGACGCCGGGAACCGCTGGCTCACCTACCGGGAGATGGCGCCCCTGCTCGCCGAGTACGTGAAGGGCATGGGCTTCACCCACGTCGAGCTCCTCCCGGTGAGCGAACACCCCTTCGACGGCTCCTGGGGCTACCAGTGCGTAGGGTACTTCGCTCCCACCAGTCGTTTCGGGACCCCCCAGGACTTCATGTTCCTGGTCGACACCCTGCACCAGGCCGGGATCGGGGTGCTGCTCGACTGGGTGCCGGCCCACTTCCCGCGCGACGAGCACGGGCTCGGGTACTTCGACGGGACCCACCTCTACGAGCACGCCGACCCGCGCCAGGGGACCCACCAGGACTGGAACACCTTCGTCTTCAACTACGGCCGCAACGAGGTGCGGAACTTCCTGGTCTCCAACGCCCTTTTCTGGCTCGAGGTCTTCCACATCGACGGGCTCCGGGTCGACGCGGTGGCCTCGATGCTCTATCTCGACTACTCCCGCAAGGCCGGGGAGTGGGTGCCCAACAAGTACGGCGGGCGCGAGAACCTCGAGGCGGTGGCCTTCCTCCGGGAGATGAACGGGACCGTGAAGGAGAACTTCCCGGATGTCCTCACCATCGCCGAGGAGTCGACGTCGTGGCCGATGGTGAGCCGGCCGGTCTACCTCGGCGGGCTCGGCTTCGACCTCAAGTGGAACATGGGGTGGATGCACGACACCCTCGACTACGCGGCCCACGATCCCATCCATCGGACCTTCCATCACCACAAGATGACGTTCTCGATGATGTACGCGTTCCACGAGAATTTCATGCTGGCCTACTCCCACGACGAGGTGGTCCACGGGAAGCGGTCGATGCTCGGGCGCATGCCCGGGGACGAGTGGAAGCAGTTCGCCAACCTGAGGACCCTCTACGGCTGGATGTGGACGCATCCGGGGAAGAATCTCCTCTTCATGGGATGCGAGTTCGGGCAGCGCCGGGAATGGAACCATGACCAGAGCCTGGACTGGCACCTGCTGGACCATCCCATGCACCGGGGACTCCTCACCTGGGTCGCTGACCTGAACGCCCTGCTGCGCCGGGAGCCGGCGCTCCACGAACGGGATTTCTCGCCCGACGGCTTCGCCTGGGTCGACTGCAACGATGCTCCCCAGTGCGTGTACAGCTTCCTCCGCTGGGATGCCGAGCACCGGCGCCCGGTCCTCTGCATCGCCAACTTCACTCCCGTGCCCCGCCACGAGTACCGGGTGGGAGTCCCGCTCGGCGGTCGCTGGGACGAGATCCTGAACGGCGACGCCCGCCTCTACGGGGGATCGGGGATGGGGAACTCCGGGTCCGTCGAGTCGCAGCCGGTGGAAGCCCACGGGCACGCCCACTCCCTCTCGCTGACCCTGCCGCCGCTCTCGCTCCTGGTGCTCCGACCGGGACCGAGCCGGGTCGAGGCCGAGGGGGCCGACGAGTCCGTCTCGACGTCACTCCCTACGGGTGCCCCGCAGCCTGGGAAGGCTTCCCAGAAGGCCCATCCCCACGCTCCGGCGGCTCCGGCCGCTGACCCGAAGACGTCCAGCGATGCCGCCCCGGCCTCTCGACCCCAGGGGCCCAAGAAGTCCGGAGGCTGACGAAGTCCCCGGCCTGCGAGCCGGTGAGACCGTGGAGACAGCCATGAATCGGCTTCCGTGGCCGACCTCCGCCTTGGCACACGACTTGATCCGGAGCCTGGAGCGGCGCACCCGATACCCCGCCGCTCACGGAAGGTCGGCCGCCATGGCGCATCGGTCTTCGTCCTGCCGCAGCCATGCCCTCGTCCTGATCCTCGCGACCCTGCTGCCTCTCGACCTCGGCTGTCTCCCCAACCTGGGCCTCGCGGCCGGGCAGGGAACCCAGGCCGGAGCCACGCCGCAGGGGCCCGCAAACGGCAACCGGCGAGGGAATCGCCGCGGCAATCGTCGCGGCGCCCGCCCCCGATCCCGGGCGAGGACGCCCCGGAGCGGACCACAGCGCCAGGCCCGGACCCCGACGCCCCAGCAGAGGCCTCCGGGCACCGTTCCCGGGGATCCCCCGGCTCCGCCTCGGACCGATCCACCCGCAGCTCCGGCTCCGCCGCCGGCCGGGCCCGAGGAGCCGCGGAACCCGCCCCCCTCCGAGGGCCTCACGACCGCGGACGTGGCCGGACCCACCCGGACCTACGACGACGGCAGCCAGCTGACGACCTACGACGACGGGAGCACGCTGGCCCGCGACACGGACGGGAACTACTCGGCCAGCCCCGCCACCGACACCGCGCCCGCAGCCGCACCCGAGGCCCCGGCACCCGAGCCGTTGGCTCCTTCGGTCGGCAGCGCCTGCGACGGGGCGTGCTGAGAGCCGGGTAGGTTGCCCGGACACCAGGAGACGGAAGGATCCACCCGGACTACAGTGGGTCCATGGTCCGGTCCCGAACGCGCCAGTGCCTCGCCCTGATGCTGACCCTCGGGCTGGCCGTCCCGCTGCGGGCCGCCTCCTCTCGGGACCGGCCCCCACCTCCCCCGGCTCCCCCGCCTCCCTCCGCGGCCCTGCTGCTCGGCCTGCCCCCCGCCTCCCTGCCGGCACCGGGTCCGGATCGCCGGCACGAGGAGTTCTTCGCCTCCATGCTGGCAGCGCTGGAGGCGGGCCAGGGCGATCCTTGGGAACACCTCGATCGCCTGGAGCAGGCCCTCCCCGGCTTCGAGCCGGAGCTGGCGGTCCGGCTCCTGGCGACCGCCCGCGCCCGCAGCCCGGAGCCCAGCCCCGCCCTGCTCCTGGTCGAGGGCGTCCTGGCCTCCCACGGGGAGCTCCCCGGCCTCGCCGACCCTCGCCGGGCCCGCCAGCTCCTCGGGGAGGCGGGACGGGCCGCCTCCAGGCCCGACCTCGCCACCGCGGCCCGCCTCCGCCTGGCGGTCCTGATCGAGCCCACCGAGCCCGAGGCTGCCCGGGCCCTGCTCCGCCAGGTCGGGACCGGCAAGGACACGGGAGCCACCCGCAGCCTGGAGGGACTGGCCACCCTGATGCTGGGACGGATCGAGCTCCGACTGGGGAACCCGTCCCGGTCGGCCCAGATCTACCGGATCGGGCTACGCCGCTTCGCCGGGATCGAACTCGAGGGTTCGGGGCGCCTGGAGCCGTTCTTCCACCACGGTCTCGCCGATGCCCTGGACGCCACGGGGAATCGCTCCGGGGCCCGGGCCGAGCTCGAGGCCGCCCTCCGCTTCGAGGCCTACCCGGCCCGCTGGGCCGCCGAGGCCAGGCTCCGCGAACTCGCCCCCGGTACCCAGGACCGGGCGGCCGACCGGGGCCGAGGCGACGGGATGGCACCCCCCCCGGGTTCCCATCCGGCGCCGGAGCCCTAGACTCATGACGGGACGTGGCGCCGGACCGGGTCCGGCATCGGGATGGTGCAGGTGATCCGGTCGTCGTCTTCCTCCGGGGTTGCCCGGTGCGGGCGGTCCCGACGCAAGGTGGCGTCGGCCGCGGTAGCCCTCGCTGGCCTCGTCTTCCTGCCGACTTCCGGTCGGAGCCAGGAATTCCCCGGGGGCGAGACCCCCCTGGGCCAGGGCGGGTCGGGAATCGAGCAGGGTGGGAGGGTGAGTCCGGGCACCGCCACCCGCCCCATTCCCGGCGCCTCGACCGCCACCCACGGGACCGGGACCACTGCGAGCCCTCTGCCGACCGGAGCCCCCGCGCCCCGAGGCGTCCAGGCGCGGGTGGTCGTCTACCGCCCCGATGACCCGAACCCTTCCCGCGGAGCCGGTGCGATCCTCGACCCGGCCCACCCCGCCCACCTGGCCGCCG
Source organism: uncultured bacterium (assembly GCA_964403795.1). Taxonomy (GTDB): domain Bacteria; phylum Muiribacteriota; class UBA6191; order CAZXTJ01; family CAYOHP01; genus CAYOHP01. The sequence goes on from CAYOHP010000019.1 coordinate 25,928, forward strand.
AACTCACCTGGCCGGGCGATCCCTGGTCCCCTCCTCCGGAGCGCCTCTTCGCCACCTGGAGCCTGGAGGGACGGACCGGCGACCTGGTCCTCGCCCGCTCCGGCGGCGTCCAGGGCCGCCCGGTCTACGCCGCCGCCTTCCCGGTCGCCGAGGTGATCCCGGCGGCCCCGGGCCAGTCCGCCGCCCGACCCGGATACGCGATCTTCCGCACCACTCCCTCGCAGGACACGGTCACCATGCGCCGCCAGCTCGCCGCCACCCGCCGGGAGGGCGTACCGCAACGCGAGATCCAGTTCCACGACGACACCTCCCCGCCCCAGGGCCCAAGGCTCCCGGGAGCCGCCATGCTGGAAGGCGGAGGTGCGCAGAGGGTCGAGATCCTGGTCCGCCTCCCCACCGGCGAGACGGTGGGCACCGGTTCGGCCGCGCTCCCCGGCAAGGCCGCCTGGATGTACTGGTCCGGCCACTACCCCTACACCTCCGGCGGCCTCCTCTCCGGCTCCCCGGTGGACCCCTGGTCGATCCGCGGCGAGGGCTGGAAGTCCCACCTGAAGACCCTGGTCTTCGCCGCCTGCTACGCGGTCGATATCAACGCCCCCGACGGGGAGACCCTGCTCCACGGCCGCGGCGTCCACGGGGCGCTGTGGTGGAAGAAGTTCGAGGGGACCCTGCTCGGCTACCGGGGCTCGGCCCCGAGCGATCCCGAGGATTCCCGGGTGGTCGAGAAGTTCATGGCCCGGGTCCGGGCCTCCCGGGTCTCTCCCTCCGACGACGCCGCCTGGTCCCGCGAACTCGCCGAGTGCTGGATGAAGGCCAACACCCACGACATGGGCGCCAGCGGCGCGGCCGCCCTCGATTCGAGCGGTCGCTACTACTACCTGCGGACCCGCGACGTGCACCTCCGGGGTGTGCCCTTCCGCCATGACGTCCGCTACGCGACCGCCGAGCGCTCCCGGTGGGAAGCCGACAACCAGCGGCTGGTCGAGGACTTCGAGGTCGAGAAGCAGGTCTTCGGCCCGGTCCGGGCGATCATGTGGGACGACTTCGGGGGTCGCCCGCCGACCGCGTCCCAGGTCCTCCAGAGCCCGCGCTGGGCCGCGGCCGCCCGCGCCGTGGGGAAGGACCCGCGGGACCCGGGACTGCTCCGCAAGCTCCAGGGCTTCCTCGACTACGAGGCCCACATCTTCTACGACGTGCCCCGGCCCGACTACTACCAGGCGGCCATCGCCTGGCTGGCGCGCCGCAAGGGGGGCCAGCTGCCTACCGTGGCCGAGGTCGAGGCCCACTTCACGCCTACCGGCTCCCGACCCCAGGCCCGTCGCATGCCCCGCCAGCAGATCGAGGACCTGCTCTTCTTCCAGGCCGCCTGGCAGGTCGCCACGGCCTGGGTGTGGGACGGCTCCCGGGGCGCCTGGCGGCTGCCTTCCTCGACCGAGGTACGGAGCCAGCTCGCGGCCCGCTATCCGATGACGCCGGAGCGGGAACAGGCCCTCCAGGGTATCGAGCGGTACCTTTCGGCCTATCGGTCCTGAGCGGCACCGACGGGGTTGACCTCCCCGCCAAGAAGATCCAGGAAGACGCCTCCGCGCTGGAGGAAAGGGGGACGATCCCCCAGATCCTCGCCGAACTCCTGGCCGGCGGGACCACCTCGGCGGGCAGCCTGGCGGTCCGCGCCCTGGCGATGCGTCCCTCGGCCTGGCTGGAGCTGCTGGTCTTCCCGGTGGCGATCGTGGGGGCCACCGCCCTGGCGCTCCGGGACGGAGCCGACCTGGGGTGGTTCCTCCTCTGGCTGCTCTGGCTCCCGGTGGTGGTCCCGACCGCCGCCCTCGCCCTGGTCCGAGAGGCCATGGATCCCGGACGCGAACGACGCGGCCCCGGCATCGTGCTGGGCAATCTCGACCGCCTGCTGCGGGTCACCTCTCTGTGGATCCTCTTCACTGCCCTCTATGCCGCGCTCCCGGGGGCGTTCCTGGCGCTCTTGACCGCGGCGGCCCCCTCCCTGGGCCTGCTCCTCGCCTTCCCCGTCCTCGCCTTCTTCCCGTTCGCCTGGCTGGCAGTGGTGACCGAGGCGGTCCTGCTGGACCGGCCCCCCTCGGAGGCCATCGGCCGGGCGCTCTCCGGGATCGCCCGACCCCCGGGTTTCCAGGGAGGCGCTCCCGCCGTCGGAGGCGTCGCCCAGGCCATCGCCACCAGCATCGGGGTGCTGCTGGCGGCCTGGACCGGGATCGGGGCCGTCCACTCCCTGGTGCGAAACCTGGGGATGGGGAACGGGTCGACCTGGATGCTCCTGGGTCCGCTCGCCATGGGCGCATTCGGCCTCGCCGCCCTGCCTCTGGCCGCCACCGTGGCACTTCGCTACATCGAGCTGAACACCCCGACCGGCCGACTCCCGGCCCGGGGACCGGAGGCCCTGCCTGCCGGATCACCGGGAGCGGAGGTGGGCACCGGCTCGGGAGGGCGACACCCCGAGGCGACGGGTGGCTCCCGGTGGTTCCAGCCTCAGCCCCGCCGGTAGGCCTCGAGCACCTTGGCGAGCGCCTGCTGCACGTCGCGCAGGTCGGCGTCCCCCATGGCGGGGAAGACCGGCAGGGTCAGGCACTCCCGGTAGTAGCGGGCGGTCTCCGGCAGGCCCTCGTCCCCGGGGACGCCCAGGGACCGGTAGTAGGGATGGCGATGGACCGGGATGTAGTGGACCTGCACGCCGATCCCCTCCGCCCGCAGCGCCTCGAAGACCCGCCGACGGTCGACGCCGAGCCGATCCAGGCGCAGCCGGATCGGGAACAGGTGGTAGGCGTGCCGCGAACCGGGACCAGGGGCCGGAGGGAGCTCGAAGAGGTCGGAGGGCCCGAGTTCCCGGCGGTACCAGGCGGCGATCGCCTCGCGCCGGACCAGGAACTCCTCGAGCCGCGTCAGCTGCGAGAGTCCCAGGGCGGCCTGCACGTCGGACATGCGGTAGTTGTAGCCGAGCTCGACCATCTCGAAGTACCAGGGTCCCTCGTCCGGGAGGTGGTCGGGTCGACGCTCGAACCCGTGGTCGCGGAAGCGGCGCAGGATCCCGGCGAGCTCGTCGGAGGCGGTGGTCACCGCGCCGCCCTCGAGGGTCGTGATCGCCTTGACCGGATGGAAGCTGAAGCAGGCCATGGCGCTGTGGCGGCAGGAGCCGACCAGGGCGCCGTCCTCCCGGGAGCCGAGGGCGTGGCAGGCATCCTCGATCACCGGCGCCCCGTCGGCGGCCGCGGCCAAGGCCGCGGTGCCGCAGGGAAGCCCGCCGAAATGCACAGGCATCACCGCATCGAGCCGACCGGCGGCGGCCACCGCCCTCGGGTCGAGCCCCAGGGTGGCGGGGTCGATGTCGAGCAGGCGCACCCCGGCCCCTTCGAACCGGGCGGCGTTGGCGCTGCCCACGAAGGTGAGGCTGGGAACGCCCAAGGTCTTCCCGGGTGCCAGGCCCGCGGCCCGGGCCGCGGCATGGAGGGCAGCGGTCCCGGACGAGAAGGCGATGGCATGGCGGGCACCGGTGACCCGGGCCAACGCCTCCTCGAATCGGTCGACCCGGGGACCGCGGGTCAGGTACTCCTGACGCAGTGCGTCAGAGACCGCCGCCACGTCGTCGTCGGAGATCGTCTGGGTCCCGTAAGGGAGCAGGCGCTCCCGCACCCGGGGTCCCCCGTCGATCGCCAGGACCCGCTTCCTTGCTGGACGCACCGGGGGACCTCCCTGCCCGACGGCGAGTCTCGCGGTCCGGAACCCCGTGGTAGAGTACACCCATGATCTACCTCATCACGGGCGGTACCGGCTCGCTCGGCCGGGCGCTCGTGCGGCTCCTCCTCGAGACCGAACCGGACGCCACCCTGAGGGTGTTCTCCCGGGACGAGTGGAAGCAGGAAGCCATGGCGAAGGAGTTCCCCTCCTCCCGGGTGCGCTTCCTGATCGGGGACGTGCGCGACGCCTCCCGACTGCACCGGGCCTTCCGGGGTGTCGACCGGGTGATCCACGCGGCCGCCCTGAAGCAGGTGCCGAGCTGCGAGTACAACCCGATCGAGGCCGTGAAGACCAACGTCTACGGGGCCACCAACGTGATCGAGGCCGCTCTCGACAACGGAGTGCGCCAGATCGTCGCCCTCTCCACCGACAAGGCCGCCAATCCGGTCAACCTCTACGGGGCCACCAAGCTCTGCTCCGACAAGCTCTTCATCCACGGCAATTCCTACGCCGGACACTCCGCGACCGACTTCTCGGTGGTCCGGTACGGGAACGTGGTCGGCAGCCGGGGCAGCGTGGTCCCGCTCTTCCTGGAACAACGCAAGCAAGGACGACTGACCATCACCGATCCCCGCATGACGCGGTTCTGGATCACCCTCGAGGACGCGGCAGTCTTCGTGCGCAGGTGCTTCGACTGGATGAAGGGCGGGGAGATCTTCGTCCCCAAACTGGCCAGCATGCGGGTGACCGACCTGGCCAGGGTCCTGGCCCCCGGGGCGGAGCACGTCACCATCGGGATCCGCCCCGGCGAGAAGCTCCACGAGGTGCTCCTGACCGAGGACGACGCCCGCACTACCTTCGACTTCGGCGACCGCTACGAGATCCATCCGCAGCATCCGTGGTGGCACCCCAAGGACACCACCGGAGCCCGCCAGTGCTCCGAGGGATTCCGCTACGCCTCCGACACCAACGACCGGTGGCTGGAGGGCGACGAGCTGCTGCGGATGGTGGAGCGCACCATGGGGTCCCCGACGACAGGCGCCGGGCCCGGAGGGCCGGCCGGAGTCGGTCGGTAGCCTCCGCGCCTGCGGCCCCGGGCCCCTCAGGGAGCCTCCCGAAGCAGGCGTCCCCCCTCGAGCCGCAGGACCTCGTCGGCACCGGCGGTCAGCTCCCGCTGGTGGGAGACCGCCAGGATCGTGACCTCGCCCCGGAGCGAACGCAGCACCTCGATGATCTCCTGGGCGGTGTCGGGGTCCAGGGCTGCCGTGGCCTCGTCGAGCAGGAGCAGCGTGGGACGACGGACCAGCGCCCTGGCAAGGGCGATCCGCTGCCGCTGCCCCCCGGAAAGGCGGGCGCCCCTCTCGCCCACCTTGGTGGCCAGCCCCTGCTCGGTGGCCCGCACGAACTCCTCCGCCCCGGACCGGCGGAGAGCCTCCCACACCCGGTCCTCCGGGATCGCGGCATCGCCCAGGACCACGTTCATCAGGATCGAGTCATGGAGCAGCACGGTGTCTTGCGGCACGTAGCCGATCTGGCCGCGCCAGGCCGCCCGGTCGAGCTCATCGAGGGGGATCCCGTCGACCTCGATCCTCCCCTCGCATGGCCTGCGGAGACCGATGACGAGGTCCAGCAGCGTGCTCTTCCCGGAGCCCGAAGGGCCCACCAGCGCCACGAACCGCCCGCAGGGGACCTCGAGATCGACGGCCTCGAGGATGGTCTGGTCCCCGAATCGGAAGCCCACGCCCCGGAACGAGATCCGCTCCGTCAGGCGGATCGCCCGGGAACCCCCGGGATCCTCCCGCGCCGCCTCGGCGGTCAGGATCTGACGCTCCACGAACTCGAACGCCGGGGCGAAGCCCGCCAGCCGCTGGTACTGCGCCTGCAAGGTCCCCATCTCGGCATGCAGCCGGGCGAAGAGGAGGGAGAGGACCAGGAGTTCCTGGGGCGACCCGGTCCAATAGGGGAGCAGCACCAGGAGTCCACCGGCGAGCGCCAGGACCCGCAGCGGCTCGTGCAGGATCATCTGGGCCTCCTGGACCAGGATGGTGGCCCGCTCGACATTCCGCCAGCTGTCGAGGTCGGCTTCGAGGACCGGCACCAGATGGCGCTCGCAGGCCATGGACCGGATCGCCCGGATCCCCGACACGGCATCGAGCAGCTTGGCCAGGAACTCGGCCTGGAGCCCGGTGGTCCGCTCCCCGTAGCGACGGGCCGCGGTGACCAGCCACTGCAGCACCATCAGCGTGAGCCCTCCCGCCAGGATCGCGAGCAGGGTCGTCTGCCAGGAGATGACCATGGCGAGACCGAGGTACACGGACGCCTTGATGACCCGGGCGACCAGGTTGCAGCCCGTCACGTAGCTGACCGAGACCCGCGCCGGCTCGGTGCTCATGGCGGTCGCCAGGACCCCGGCCCTGACCTGGACCAGGTGCCCCCACTGGGCCGCCATCTCGCTCCGGAGCAGGCGCCGGCGCAGCTCGGAGGTCACGGCCGCGGTGGCGTGGGCGGTCTGGGCCATGGCGAACATCAGGAGAGCTGCCTTGACCAGCATGAGGACGACCATCACGCCCAGGAGGACCGGGAGCTCCACCGGGAGCCCGCAGAAGGCGAGTCCCTCCCGTACCGCCCGGGACAGTGCCCCCTGGCCGCCCGCGACCGCTCCGGGGGCCGAGATCAGCATCTCCAGGAGCGGGACCAGGGCGGCGATCCCGGCGCTCTCCAGGATCCCGCTGGCGAGCACGCTGCCGATGAGCATGGCCGTGCGGCGCGGATGGGTGGCGGCGAAGTACCGGAAGGGAGCGAGGATGTCGGCCTCGGGCAATGGGGAGGAGCTGATCACGACCACCGGATCCGGCGCATCGTAGGCCAATCCCGGGAGCGTTGCCACGTAGGGTTCCCGGGACCGCCTTGAGCCCTCGCGCCGCAGCGTGGTTCCCTGGGCGGGTGCTCCAGCGTCTGGTCCGGGAAGCCTGGAACCTGCTCCGCTCGCGCAGCCTGCGCAAGCTGGCGGTCCTGGTGCGCTATGCCTGGTGCCGCCTCCGCTACGGACTCCGGGTGGTCGAGACCCACGGCAGCCTGGGTCCCACCATCGGCCACAACCTGAGATCCCTCCTCTCGGTGGACGAGCGGGTCGACCGCCTCCTCCACGGCGTACTCGTCCTCGAGGACCACCAGCGCTTCCGGACGCTGGCCGTCGGGTGCCGGAACGAGAACGACCTCCTGCTGCTGGGCGCCTACGGGATCCACGACACCGTCGGGCTCGACCTCATCTCGTACTCCCCGTGGATCGTCCCGGGCGACATGCACGAGGCACCCTTCCCCGACGATTCCTTCGACCTGGTGTTCTTCCCCTATACCCTGGGGTACTCCCGGAGCCCGGCGCGCTGCCTGGCGGAATTGGTGCGGGTGCTGCGCCCTGGAGGGTTCCTGGCGATCGCGGTCGAGTACTGTCCCGCCGGCGAGCGGGCCCGCATCCAGCAGGCACTCCTCGGGTACACCATCGTCCCGGACCGACCCATCGACACGGTCGACTCCATCCTGGAGCTCCTGGGGGCTCACCTCGGAGAGGTCGTGGTCCGCTACGACGCCCTCCGGAAACGCCATCACACCGAGGCCGGCCTGATCCATGACCCGAGCCCCATCGTGGCGGTGGTCTCGATCCGCAAGTAGGGGTCCGGACGCATCCCCCGGGGGCAGGCCCGAGGATCGTCATCCGGCGAGTCGATCGAGCTGGGTGAACACCTTCTCGAAAGCCCGGGCCACGTCGTCCTGGTCCCGCTCCGTGTAGCCGCCATGGACCACATCGGCGACCAGCACCTCGGACTCATGGCTGCGCTCCGCGACCGGGCACAGACCCTTCCCGTAGTCGGACTTCCCCTCGTAGAAAGGGCAGGAGAACGGGCACCCGACCTTCCCGTAGAGTTCCTTGCGCTGGTAGACGGGCTGGAGATAGAGCGGCTTGACGTAGCCCTCGCCTACCGGGACGCCTTCGGCCGCCAGGGCCGCTGCGATCCTGGACCGGGGCACGTCGCTGCCGGACGCCGCCCGGTCGTAGCGAAGCGGGTAGACGTAGTACCCGTGCACCACGTCGGGACGCACGACCGGAGGCGTGAGGCCCGGCAGGCCCGCGAGCCTGCGGGTCAGGCGATCCGCGGTCTCGACCCTGGCCCGGTGCAGGCGGGAGAGCTTCCCGAGCTGGACCAGCGAGATGGCGGCCTCCACCTCGGTCATCCGGTAGTTGAAGCCGAGCATGTCGACGATGTCGGCCCGCCCGATCCCTTCGACCACCGCCTCGGCGTGGTTGCGGACCAGGCGCAGGCGTTCGGCCAGATCCGGGTCCCGGGTCACGGCCACGCCGCCTTCCCCGGCCTGGATCGTCTTGTGGCGGTTCAGGCTGAAGACCCCGATGTGCCCCAGGGTCCCGGCCGGCCGGCCCCGGTAGCTGGCCCCGGGCGCCTGGGCCGCATCCTCGATCACCAGGATGCCGCGGGCCTCGGCCAGCGCCATGATGGCGTCCATCTCCGCGGGCTGCCCGAAGATGTCCACCACCACGATCGCCCGGGTCCTTTGCGTGAGCCGGGCCTCGATGGTGGCGGCCGTGAGGTTGAAGGTCTCGGGGTCGATGTCCGCGAAGACCGGGATGGCGTTGTAGACCAGCGCCCCGGCCGCCGAGGCCGACATGGTGTAGGGCGAGACGATGACCTCGTCACCGGGGCCTACGCCCGAGGCGGCCACCGCCGCGTACAGGCAGGACGTCGCCGAGTTCATCGAGACCGCGAAGGGCACCGAGAAGTGGTCCTGCCATGCCTCCTCGAGCTGGCGGACCTTGGGCCCGCCCAGGAACTCGGAGGAGGCGGTACCGAGGAAGCCCGAGAGCACCCCGGTGCGGATCACCTCCACGGCCGCGTCGGCTTCTTCCTGACCGATGGTGTTGTAGGCGGGCAGACGGGCCCGTCGCACCGGCTCGCCACCGAGGAGTGCCAGGCGCTCGTTCATGTCGTTCGCTTCCCTTCGCCCCGGGTCCCGCGGACGCTCTCGACCATGCGATCGAGGAGCCTGAGGATGCGCCGGGTGGAATCCCTCTCGATCGGGCATGCCCGCGGAGGCCCCGGGCCACGCCCGCCGCCCTCCAGGGCCTCGCGGATCGCGGGAGCGATCCCGGAGACCCGGTAGACCGGCCGGGTCAGGCCCCAACGATTGCTCGGGAGCGGATCGTCGCCTTCGGCTCCCGGCTGCAGGCTGAGCACGGGTCGACCCAGCAGGCCGGCCTCGAGGAGCAGGACCGAGGACCTCCCCAGGACCAGGTCGGCCGAGGCCACGACCTCGCGGGGATCGCCGGCGCCGCTCACCACGACCCTGGCCCTGGCCCGGCGGGTCGCCTCCACCAGCCGGGCCGGGTCTTCCCGGGGATGGGGGCGGACGAGCAACACGACCTCCCGTCCCCCGGTCGGGTCGCGCCCCGGGAGCGCGCCCACGACCTCCGCCAGGACCTCGCACTCCGGCTCCGGCCCGACGAGGCGGAGCGGCTGGCTGGCATAGACCACCAGCAGCTCCTCCGGTCCCACGCCCAGGGAGCGTCGGACCCGCCCCCGGTCGACCCTGGCGGCCCACTCCGGTCCCAGGTCCTCGAGCGCCGGGGAGCCGGTGATCTCCAGGACCCCGGCCGGGAAGCCCGCCGCCAACATCTCCTCACGCGCCCGCTCGTCCATGACCGCGACCCGGTCCGGCAGGTCCTCGAGCGCCCCGCCCGCGTCCTCGAACCTCTCGCGATACCGGCTCCAGAAGTCGAGGACCGCCAGCGAGGGGATCCGGCGCTCCCGGCCCGCCCGGACGAACTCCCGCTCATGGTCGCGCCCGTTCACCGAGGTCCCGAGCAGCAGCGCGTCGGGCGCGGTCTCGGCGACCCGGCGCCGGGCATCGGCCTCCCCGAAGCCGGGTTCGAGGCTCCGGCAGGAGACCGATAGCCGCTCCCACACGGCCGGGGCCTGGGCATAGCCCCAGGCGGCGAGCTCGGTCCCCCGCGCCGCCAGTGCCCGGCACACCGGCGCCAGGGCTGCGGCCCCACCCGCGTCCCCGGCGACCACCAGGACCCGCAGGTCAGCCATGGTCCGCCGACTCCACGGTGGCGCCGGTGGCCGCGGCCCGCCCCGCCGCCACCGCGATCTGGAGGGCCCGCAGGCCGTCGTGCCCGGAACAGGCGGGAGCGCCCCTCGACGCCACCGTCGCCACCAGGTCCTGCACGGCGTGCAGCAGGTAGTCCTGCAGGGCTCCGTCCCGGGATTCCTCCGGCACCAGTTCGCGGTACCCGGGGAACCGCGGGCTGGGCCGCGCCACCTCGACCTCGACCCGGTCAGCGCCCCGGGTCAACCTGACCCTGCCGGCGTCGCCCAGGAGGTCCATCTCGAAGAGCGAGTACGCGGCTCCCGAGGCCGCCACCAGGCTGGCCCTCGCCCCGGTCTCGAGCTCGAGCTCGACGTCCAGGGTGGGATCGTTGCCGGGCTCGCCCAGCCGATCGTGCGCGGAGACCCTCACCGGCTCCCCCACCAGCATCCGCAGCAGGTCGAACCAGTGGGTGCCGTTGTGGACCGTGCCCCGGACGTGGAACCCCGTCACCCTCCGGATCGTCCCCACCCGGCCGGAGGAGATCTCGTCGCGCAGGGCCCGCAGCCGGGGCGAGTACCGCCGCAGGTGGTTGACCGCCAGCACCACGCCCCGGGCCTCCGCCTCCCGGACCAGCTCCCTGGCCGCGGCCGGGTCGGTGGCCAGCGGCTTCTCGGCGAGCACGGCGCGGACCCCGGGGGTCCTCAGCGCCTTCCCCACCAGGTCGACGTGGGTGGCATCGGGGGTGCAGACGCTCACCAGGTCCGGTCGCACCGCTGCGAGCAGCTCCTCGGCCGAGGCGAACCTGGCCTCCACCCCCCAGCACTCGCCGGCGGCCCGGAGCCGCTCCCGGTCGGGATCCGCCAGGGCCGCCAGCTCGACCCCGGGGCATGCGACATAGGCTCCCGCATGGCAGGCGGTCCGGGACGCCGCGACCCGCTCGCCGAAGCGGCTGCCGATGTCGCCGCAACCGAGGATCGCCGCCCTGAGTTTCACGCGGTCCCGGTCGCCTCGAGACGTCGCACCAGCTCCGGCCCCAGCTGGCGGTAGAGGAGGAAGAAGGCCGCCAGCGGGGCCTCGTCGGGATTGTCGACCTCGAGCGAGTACATCGGGTCGTCCTGTTCGATCACGTAGAGGCGGGGGCCGAGCCAGGCGTGCGGCACCGCCGAGGGCGGGGTCGACATCAGGGTGGAAGTCCGTACCGCGGCCACGGCCCCGTCGAGGAAGAGCCGGCGGGGGAAGTCCTGCTTGCGGAACCCGGTCACGCCCTCCACCCAGGGGGCGACCAGGCCCGAGACGGGATCGACCAGCTTCTTCAGCCACTCGGGAGGGATCCGGGTCTCCAGCGCGGTGCAGACCGCGGTGGCGTCCGGGTTGGCCTCGAAGCGCTCGACCACGGCGTCGAACTGCCCCTCCTTGCGGACCGGGATGTTGCCTTGGGGCAGCATCACCACCTCGGGCCGGTACCCCTCCTCGGCCTCCAGGGTGCGCACCAGGTGCCGCAGCGCGTCATCGAGGCTGGCGGTGTCGGTGGCGTGCTCGTCGGGCCGCACCCGCGTCTCCACCCCGAGCTGCTCCCCGATCGCCAGCACCTCGGGATCGTCCGACGACACGATCACCCGGGTGATCCGGCGGGCCGCCTTGGCCGCCTCGATGCAATAGGAGATCAGGGGCCGGCCGAGCAGGGGATGCTGGTGCTTGCCGGGGAACCGCTTGCTGCCGCGTCGCGCCGGGATCACGCACAGGACTTCCATGGCGGGTCTCCTCGTCGCTCCATCCTATCGGATAACGCGCCGCGCCCACCATCGCAAGCGGGCCCGCCGTCAGGCAGCCGGCCGCCCCGCGGCCAGGGCCTGGCGCGCCCCCTCGGCCAGGGTGGCGGCCATGGCCTGCCGGCGCTCCCGGCCCTCACCGGAGGCGCTGTCCGCGAAGCCCCCGTGGGCCCCGACCGCGAGCCGGTCCCGGATCCCGACCAGGAAGCGGAGGAGGTCCAGGCCGATATCGGCGGGAGTCTTCGCCATGGCGCGGGCCAACGCCTCCCGGCAGGCGGCCTCGGAGTCCACCGGGAAGACGCTTCCGCAGCCCGAGTACCAGGGGGTCCCGAAGGTGAGGCAGGGACGCCCCGCCCGGAGCGCCTCCCATCCCACCGTGCCGGTCAGGGTGGCGACCAGGCGGGAGCCCGCCACCAGCTCGTGGGTCGGGGTCTCCATGGAGACCAGGACGACCCCGGGTACCTTCGCCAGTTCCTCGTAGTCGGAGGGGTCCCGGAAGTGCCAGCGCCCGGCCGGGGACATGAAGTGGTCCTGGAACTGGCTCGGATGCTCCCGCACCGCCAGGACCCAACCCTCGGGCAGCGCCGCCGCCAGGGTGGTGACGGCCAGGAGCTGGTCGGCGAAGATCCCGGCCTGGGGCATGCTCGAGGCCTCGGGCTGCATGTGGAGCGCGAAATAGACGTAGGGGACGCCGGGCTCGAGCGGTCGGACCCTGGCCGACCAGGCCCGCTCCAGCCGCCGGGCCCAGGCCCGCGCCAGCAGGCGGAATGCCCGGAACAGGGTGAGCGAACGGATCCCGTTGTGGGCGAAGGGCAGGAGGAACCCTTCCCTCCCCAGGTCCGCCAGGGCCTGTCCCAGACCCGCCGCGAACCGCCCGATCCGTTCCCTGGCGCCCTGCCACCGGCCCTTCGCCGGGGCCTCCACACCCGCCGGAGCCGGGGTCCCGAGGACGAGTCGGGAATGGCGGCTGTAGCGGCTCTCCTCGTCGATCCCCCGGAGCAGGTCCGGATCCAGCGAGGCCCGCAACGCCTCGGGCGAGGCCAGGCCGCGGGTCGCCTCCGGGTCCACCGGCACCGCCTGGTCGTAGCGCTCGGCCAGGTAGAAACGGTCGGGCAGGTGGGTCCAGAGCAGCACCCGGGTCGGCTTGCCCAGGTACCGCATCACCTCGTAGAGCACCAGGTCCCAGCCGTAGTGGGGAGGCTCGGTGCAGAGCAGCAGGTCGGCCCGCGTCCGCTCCACGAAGCCGATCCAATGACGGACCAGGGCCCGGAACAGCCGGGTCCGCCAGCGCACGCTCCGGGGCAGGATCGCGGCCCGGTCGGTGATCGAGAGGAAGGTCGCCTCCGCCGGCCGGAGCGCCTCCAGGACCTCCCGGGGAAGGTGCATGTCCCCCGGGCCCAGCCGCCGCGACACCTCCTCGAAGGAGAAGTACTTCGACGAGTCGAGGACCTCGATCCCGCAGGCACCATGCCGGCGCAGGCGGCGCTCCAGGTTCACCGGGTCATGGGTGAAGGCATGGGTCACCTCGATCCCCCGGGTCGCCACCCCCGCGACCACCTCGGCCCAGTGCTCGTTGTTGACGTTCAGGACCAGGACGCCCATGGGAGCCTTTCCCTCAGGACGAGGCCGCCAGGAACTCCTCCCGCAGGACGCCGAAGAGCACCACGTCCCGGTAGCGGCCGCGCTTCCACATCGCCTGGCGACGACGGCCTTCTTCCTTCATGCCCAGTCGGCGCGCCAGCCCGCACATGGCCTCGTTGTCGTCCAGGGTCCCGCACTGGATCCGGTGCAGGTTCATGGCGTCGAACCCGTGGGCCAGCAGGAGGCGACCGGCTTCGGTGGCGACACCCTTGCCCCAGGCGGACCGGTCCCCGATCACGATCGAGAACTCGGCCCTCCGGTGCAGGGGCTGGAGATCGGCCAGGGCCACGTTGCCGACGTGGCGCCCGTCGACCTTGTGGGCGATCGCCAGGACCAGCTTGTCGGTGGCTCCGGCGAGGCCGCGGATGTAGGCCAACGCCTCCTCCCGGGTGTAGGGGAAGACATGGTGGGAGTTCCCGGCGCAGACCTCGGCGTCGTTGAACCAGTTCGGGTAGTCGCCTTCGACATCGGACTCCACCAGGGGGCGGAGCACCACCGACGCACCGACCAGGAACGGACGGGATCCCTCCACCGCGGCTCGCCTCCTCGACTCGGGGAACGGTTCCGGACCGGGCCACCCCGGGGCCTCGACGTCCGGCTCGGCCCGCGACCGGCATCGAGGACTGTAACGCCGATCCCGAGCCCGCGGCAACCGACCGGGCGGGACCGCTCCCCGGCTAGGCTCGACCCGCACCGCCCGGAGCCCGCACGAACCGTCGCAGCAGGTGGGGATCGAACGGACCTCCCACCAGCCGGGTCGCCTCCTCGGCGTCCAGCACCGGCTGCTTCGGCTCGCCGAGTCCGCTGGCGAACACGCAGTAGGTGACCTGCGCCATCAGGCGCCTCCCGGTCCGCGGCAGGCTCCCCTTGTGGAGGGCGTAGGTGTCGGCGAGGAAGCCGGTCCCGGCCGGCCCCGTGATCGGGGTGACCGCCGATCCGAACCGGCGCGTCACCTCCTCGTCGGAGTGGCGACCGTCCTCGGACAGCTCCGCCGAGCGGTGCGAGCCGCGCACGAAGACGTGGGGCCCGGTGTCGAGGTCGACCGGGCCGAGGTAGGTGAAGTGGTTGACCCAGGAGACCAGGTCGGCGTCCCGGTGGAAGCGCTGGGCCTCCTCCGCATCCGCCTTTCCCGGGAACGACCACCAGACCAGGATGCGATCGATGGTCACCCGGTGCTCCAGGTAGGCCTCGACGGTCGCCAGCACCCGCGGGTCGGAGGCATGCCGCAGCAACCCCGGGAGCCGGACCACGTCCTCGACGGCCAGGTGGGCCACATGGGTGTCGGGAGGCGCGGCGTCGGGGGCGAAGGTCCCGAGATGCCGCCGGTACACGTCGAAGCAGGGGCGCGCCTCGGCAGCCTTCCACATGGCGCGGGCGGCCTCGGGGTCGAGGATCCCGAGCGGAGCCGTCATCCCCTGGGAGCAGAGCTCGCCGAGCCAACGGGAGGAGACCGGATCGTTCCCCCGGTCGGGCGCCGGCTCGGCAGCCATCCCCATCAGGCGGGCCAGGGCCCGGCGGGCCCGGGGGTGACGGACCTGCCGGTGCAAGGTGGCGAAGACCCTCGCCGGTTCCCGGCGCATGGTCCAGAGTCCGTACCAGAACCCGGCGACCGACTTGAGTCTGCCCGCCATGGCACCTCCCGACCGTTTCCTCGCCATGCTAGCAAGAGCAGGAGGCGCCGGCCGCCGGCTCCCCCCTTGTCCGGCCTCCCGCGAGGTGCCACCATTCGCGCCGAGGAGGCCGCGGTGGGATCCGACCAGGAAGCGCTGTGGACCGGCGGGACCGGGGCCCCGGAGTGACGCCCCGGTGAACTCCGCCCGGCCCCGTCGCAACGGCGCTTCCGACCTCGCCTGCGTGCTGGCCGCGGTGGTGGTCTCCCGCGCCCCGCTCCTGTATCTCGAGGGACCGGATCCGGACGAGGACCGTCCCGCCCACGTGCGGGCCGCCTCGGGCCTGGCCTGGGTCGGCGACGAGCTGGCGGTGGTCCAGGACGATGCCGGCTTCCTGGCGCTCCACGATCCGGTGGCGGGCACCACCCGCTCGCTGCCGCTGGAGGCCGACCGCCACGGCAAGCGGCTGTGGGACGAGGGCCGGGGCAACAAGATGGACAAGCCCGACCTCGAGTGCGCCACGGTGATCCGGTGGGAAGGCAGGGAGCAACTGCTCGCCATGGGGTCCGGCTCCGCCCCCGGCCGCGATCGCGTCCTCCTCCTGCCTCGCGACCAGCTGGCCGCGGACGCCCCCCGGGCTCCCCGCGCCCTCCTCCCGCTCGCCGCCCTGTACGCGGCCCTCGAGACCGACCTCCGGTTCTCGGGAGGGGCCCTGAACCTGGAAGGCGTCTCGGCCCTGGGCGGCTCGCGGGTCCGGCTCTTCCAGCGCGGCAACGGCGACCCCGGACCCGGTCGCCGGCCGGTCGACGCCTTCCTCGACCTCGACCTCGCGCCCTGGCTCGCCGGCGTGCCCCCGGCCGGCCCGCTCCCCGCGGCCCGCCGCCTCGACCTCGGTTCGATCGGCGGGGTCCGCCTCTCCTTCACCGACGCCACCCCCGGTCCCGGAGGACGCACCTTGTTCCTGGCGGCGGCCGAGGACTCCCCCGACGCGGTGCGCGACGGACCGGTCGCCGGCAGCGTGGTCGGGGTGCTGGAACCCGACGGATCCGTGCTGGTCGCCCCCCTGGTCGACCGCTATGGTCACCGCCTGGTCGCCAAGGCCGAGGGCATCGCCTGGCGCGCCGCGGAGCCCGACCGGGTGGACGTGGTCTTCGATCCCGATGACCCGGAGCGGCCGAGCGAGCTCTGCCGGGTGGAGCTGCGCGGTCCCTGGGGTCCGGGCCTCGAGGCCGGGACCGGAGCCGAGCCGTGACGCGCCGGACCCCGATCGAGATCGAATCCCTCGAGGCGCTGGCGGCCCGCCTCGATTCCGGGCAGGATCTCGCCGGCACCGTGCTCCAGGGCCTCGATCTCGCGCCGCTGGCGGCGCGACTGGCCACCGCCGGCTTCGCGGGGGCCACCCTGCTCGGCTGCCGCGGTCCGAAGAAGCTGATGGAGTCGGTGCTCGCCCAGGGAGCCCTGGTCTTCCCGGACCTTCCCGACCTTCCCTACCATCCCTACCGACCCCGTCTCTACACCCCCGAGGAGCTCTACGAGGGCTTCGACCCGGGTCACCCCGAGACCTACCGGCGGACCCTCGACGCCCGGGTCTACCGACACTTCATGGACTCGGGCGGAGCCCACTCCCAGGACCTGCTCGAGAGCCTGGCCCAACGCCTCCACGACCATGCGGTCACCGACGCCCTCGACGAATTCCTGGACGGTGAAGGTCGCCGATCGCGAACCGTCGCGGTGATGGGCGGCCACTCGGTGGCCCGGGGGACTCCCGAGTACCTGGCCGCCGCCCGCCTCGGGCGCGAGCTCGCCCGGCGCGGCTTCCTGGTGGCCACCGGCGGAGGTCCGGGTGCCATGGAGGCCGCCCATCTGGGGGCGTTCACCGCGGGACGGGACCTCGACGAGCTCGGGGACGCGATCGGGGTGCTGGCCCTGGCGCCCAAGTACACGGACGCCTCCTGGCTCGCCCGGGCGTTCGAGGTCAGGGCCCGCGCTCCCTGCCTTCCCCCGACCTCCGGAATCGAGGCCGAGAGCCTGGGGGTCCCGACCTGGCACTACGGTCACGAGCCTCCCAATCCCTTCGCCACCCGGATCGCCAAGTACTTCCAGAACTCGGTCCGGGAGGAGGGCCTGACCGCCATGGCGCTGGCCGGGGTGGTGTTCACGCCGGGGAGCGCCGGAACCGTCCAGGAAGTCTTCCAGGACGCCTGCCAGAACCACTACGAGTCCTACGGCCGATCCAGCCCGATGGTGCTCTTCGGGGTCGATTTCTGGACCCGCACGCTCCCGGTGGTCCCGCTCCTGACCCGGCTCGCCGAGGGCCGCGGCTACCGCCAGCGGATCACCGTCACCGACTCGGTCGACGAGGCGATCTCGGCGATCGCGGCCGGGCGGACCTGAGCCGGCGGGAGGTCCCCTCGCCCGCCTGGAGACGGGTCCCGGATTCGTCGTAGCATCCGGCATCCCGGCAGCCGGCGCCGGGCGGGAGGGCGAGATGGAAGCGAAACCCGCGGCCCGCAGGCTCTATTGCATGGACCTCGGCACCGGGACCCTCGACGTCCTGTTGCGCGACCCGGAGAAGCTGCCCGAGAACCAGACCCGTTTCGTGGCTCCCTCCCCGGCCCTCACCCACATGAAGCAGGTCGAGTTCCACGCCGGGGCCAAGACGCTCTGGGTCGACGGCTGGATCGTGGGAGGCGGACCCTTCGCCAAGGCGCTCAAGGAGCGCGCCAAGGACAAGCGCACCGTGCTCTCGACCCGCTGCAGCGCCATCGTCAAGAACGACCCCGGGGTGGTCAAGGCGGCGGGGATCGAGATCTCCGACGAGTGTCCCGACGGCGCCGCGGTACTCCATGCCGACGAGCTGCGGCTCGACGACCACCGGAAGATCCTCGCCATGCTCGGGGAGGACCCTCCCGAGGGGTACGCGATCGCGGTCCAGGACCACGGCGGCTCCGACGACGGCCTGCCCGACCGGGTCCACCGCTTCTCCGAGTTCCGGCGCCAGCTCCAGGGCTCGCCCCGGCTCGAGGACTTCGCCTTCTGCCGGGGCGAGGTGCCGGCCACCTTCCGCCGACTCTCCACCTCCGCCCACTACCTCGAGGCCCACGGCGACGGGCAGCCATGGATCGTGATGGACACGGTCTTCGCCGGGTTGCTGGGATGCCTGGCGGCCCGCGACCCCGGGACCGGGACCTGCCTGCTGGTGAACATCGGGAACAGCCACGTGACCGCGGCACTGGTCCGCCAGGGGCATGTGCTCGGGTTGTTCGAGCACCACACCCGGGTCCTCAAGAAGGACCCCGACGGGTTGCTGATCGACCGGCTGGCCGGTTTCTGTCGGGGGGTCCTCACCGAGGACGGGGTGAGGGCCGACGGGGGCTGCGGGGTCTGGTACCGGGCCGCCGGGACGACCCACGGGGTCGACGAGGTGCGGTGTTCAGGACCGAGGCGCAGCCTGCTCGCCGGGCGGCGCTTCCCGTGGGGCACGGTGGCGGAGGCCGCCTTCCAGGACGTCGACGCCATGATGGTGGGCCCGCTGGGGCTGGCCAGGGCCTTCGACTACCGCCACGGCGGTCCCGGGTGAGCCGCCCCGAGCGCGGTCCGGATCGCCGGGGGCCCGACTACGAGGGCCTGAAGCTCGAGGAACTGAACTACGGCTCCTACCTCAAGGTCGAGGAACTCCTGTCGCTGCAGCGCGAGATCTCGGATCCGCCCCACCACGACGAGATGTTCTTCCTGATCATCCACCAGGCGGCCGAGCTCTGGTTCAAGCTCATCCTCCACGAGACCGGGACCCTGGTCGACTCCCTCCGCCAGGGCTCGGTTTCCCGGGGGCTCAAGGCGTTGAAGCGCATCACCGCCACCATGGAGCTCCAGGTCCGGCAGATCCAGCTGCTCTCGACGCTCACCCCGGTCGAGTTCGCGGGGTTCCGCGACCTGCTCAAGCCCGCCAGCGGATTCCAGAGCGTCCAGTTCCGGAAGATCGAGTTCCTCTTCGGCGTGCGGGACCGCTTCTTCCTCCAGTTCTTCGCCCGCTTCCCCGAGGCCAAGGCCGAACTCGAGGCGATCCTGCATGCGCCCTCGGTCTACGACGAGTTCCTGAAGGCCCTGGCGGCGGCGGGGAAACCGGTGCCTCCCCGGTTGCTGGGTCGCGATCCCTCCGAGCCGCGGACCACCGACCCCGACCTGGTGCGCTGCCTGCAGGAGATCTACGAGAACCCCGGCGACGATTACCACTGGGTGCTCCTGTGCGAGGCGATGATCGACCTCGACGCCCAGTACCTGCTGTGGAAGTCGACCCACGTCGTGCAGGTGGGCCGCACCATCGGCCACAAGACCGGCACCGGCGGCAGCGCCGGCTACGACTTCCTGCGGTCGCGGCTCGAGCTCCGCTTCTTCCCCGAACTCTGGGAAGTCCGCAACCGGATCGGAGGCGCACCATGAAGGACCTGACCCTGACCGGCAAGCGGGCCCTGGTCTGCGGAGCGAGCCGAGGCATCGGCCGGGCCGCGGCCCTGGCCCTGGCCCGCCGGGGCGCCTCGGTGCTCTGCCTGGCGCGGGACCGGGAACGCCTGGACGCCCTGGTGGCGGAACTGCCAGGGCCCGGGAAGCACGAGGCGTGGGTCGGGGACATGACCGACCCGGGCGGGTTGGCGGCGGTGGCCGACCGGATCCTGGCGGCCCACGGGTCGATCCACGTGCTGGTCCACAACACCGGCGGCCCGCCGCCCGGACCCCTGCTCGAGGCCGGCGCCGGGGACCTGACCGCGGCCTTCACCGCCCACCTGCTCTCGCTCTCGGTGCTGGCCCGGAAGTTCCTCCCCGGGATGCAGGCCGAGGGCTTCGGCCGGATCGTGAACGTGATCTCCACCTCGGTGAAGATGCCGATCCCGGGGCTCGGGGTGTCGAACACCATCCGGGGCGCGGTGGCGAGCTTCGCCAAGACCCTCTCGCTCGAGTGCGCGGCCGGCGGGGTGACAGTGAACAACGTGCTGCCCGGGTTCACCGAGACCGACCGCCTGACCGCCCTGGTCGACGGCATGGCGCGCCGGCGAGGCGTCGCCCGGGAGGAGATCGAGACCGAGCTCCGGGCCACGGTGCCCGCAGGCCGCTTCGGACGCCCGGAGGAAGTGGCGGCGGTGATCGCCTTCCTGGCCTCGCCCGAGGCCGGATACGTCAACGGCGTGAGCATCCCGGTCGACGGCGGCCGCACGGGGGCGCTGTGAGGTTCGACGTCTTCTTCTCGATCTGCCAGACGCCGGTCGACGGGTACATGCCCGACGAGCGCACCATGCTGCGGAACTTCCTCGACCAGGCGAAGCTCGCCGACGCGCTCGGCTTCGGGACCGCCTGGATCGCCGAGACCCACCTCTCCTGCCAGGTGCAGAAGCGCAATCCCGGAGCGGTGATCCCCCACTTCCAGGGCGAGATCGGGCTGAACACCGACGTCCTCCAGGTGGCGCACCACCTCTTCGCCCGCACCCGGCGGATCGAGGTCGGCTCGGCGATCCGGAACATCCTCTGCAACGGGGGGCCGCTCGCCCACGCCGAGGCGGTGCGCACCTTCCTCTCGATCCACGGGCTCGAGGAGGGCGAGGCCCGGCGCCTCCACCTGGGGTTCGCCTCGGGGCGCTTCCCCTTCTCCAACGTGCCCTACGGGATCCGGCCCCGGACCCCGGTCGAGCTGGCGGCCTGGCCGGCGCTCCGCGGCATGGTGTTCCGCCAGGCCACCGAGATCTTCCTGCGCGCGCTGCGCGGCGACGTGTTCTCGTCCGACGAGGTGGCCCCGATCGAGCTGGACCGTTCGTGCTTCCGCTCCGACGCCGACTGGGCCAGGGTCCTGGACGCCCACGGCACCAGCGTGGAGAGGATCGCGGTCGAGCCGTTCTGGCGCTTCCCCCTGGTAGGGGTCATCCCCTTCGAGGCACCTCTCGACCTGCTGCGCCTGGTGATCGGCTGCCATGACGCGCCCGGCCAGGCCTGGGCCAACCGTTTCATGCCCTGCGGGGTCTTCAACCTCTCGATCACCCCGGGCGATCAGATCGAAGCCACCCACCAGCGCATGCGCCGCGACTTCCACCCTGCCGGCGGCGGCTGGAAGCGGGAGTACATGCCGCGCACCGTGCTGGTGTTCCTGGACGACGACCCCGAGGTCGCCCGGGCCAAGGCCGAGGCCACGATCGGCGTCTACTGGCAGGCGGTGGAAGGCACCCTCGATCCCGCCAAGATCGAGAACGCGGTCTCCAACGCCCTGGTGGGGACCCCGGCCGAGGTGGTCGCCGAGGCCCGTCGCCGCTTCGACCCCGGCGACCGGCTCATGCTCTGGTTCGACTTCTGCGACCACGACAACGAGGCCGTGAAGCGGGCCATGCGCCGCTTCATGGAAGAGGTCGCGCCCGAGCTCCCCGGCGGGGTGGGATGAGGCATGGAGAAGCTGCAGAACCTGATCGGTAGCCGTCGTCGCGACCCTTCGACCGGAAGGTGGCTGGAGCGGCGCGAGCCCGCCACCGGCATCCCATGGCTCCTGGTCCCGGACTCGGGCGCCGAGGACGTGGCCGCGGCGGTGGCCGAGGCGCGGGCGGCGTTCCCGGGATGGTCGGCGACCCCCGTGGTCGAGCGGGCCCGGATCCTGGAGCGGATCGCCGACGGGATCCGGGGAAGGGCCGAGGAGTTGGCCCGGATCGAGAGCCGCGACCAGGGGAAGCCCGTGGCCCTGGCCCGCAGCGTCGACATCCCCAGGGCCGAGGAGAACTTCCGTTTCTTCGCCCGGGCCGTGCTCCAGCACGAGGACCGGGCCACCCGCCAGGAGCCCGGTTTCCTGAACTACGTCCACCGGTCGCCGGTGGGCGTGGCGGGGCTGATCTCGCCCTGGAACCTTCCTCTCTATCTCCTCACCTGGAAGCTGGCTCCGGCGCTGGCCGCCGGCAACACCTGCGTGGCCAAGCCCTCGGAGCTGACCTCGGCGACCGCCTCGGTGCTGGGAGAGATCCTGGCGGGATCGGGACTCCCGCCCGGGACGGTGAACCTGGTCTTCGGCACCGGGCCGGGGGCGGGCGAGCCGCTGGTGGCGCACCCCGACGTGCCGCTCGTCTCCTTCACCGGGGGGACTGCCACCGGGGCCCGGATCGCGGCGGTGGCGGCCCCGATGTTCAAGAAGCTCTCGCTCGAACTGGGCGGCAAGAACCCGAACCTGGTCTTCGCCGACGCCGACCTCGAGGCGGCGGTCGCCACCTCGGTGCGGGCGGCCTTCACCAACCAGGGCGAGATCTGCCTGTGCGGGTCCCGGATCCTGGTCGAAGCCAGTCTCTACCCGCGCTTCGTGGAGGCCTTCGTGGCCCGGACCCGGGCGCTGCGGGTGGGCGACCCGCGGGATGCTGCGAGCGACCTCGGAGCGCTGGTCTCGGCGGAGCACCGGGCCAAGGTCGAGGGCTACCTCGAGCTGGCCCGCTCGGAGGGCGGCAGGATCGAGTGCGGCGGGGTCCGGCCGAAGCTGGCTGCGCCCTTCGACGGGGGCTTCTTCCTGGAGCCTGCCGTGGTCACCGGACTGGCTCCCGGCTGCCGCGTCATGCAGGAGGAGATCTTCGGCCCGGTGGTCACGATCTCGCCCTTCGAGGACGAAGAGGAAGCCCTGGCGATCGCCAACGGGACCCGCTACGGCCTGTCGGCGAGCGTCTGGACCCGCGACCTGGGTCGGGCCCACCGGTTGGCCGAGCGGCTCCAGGTCGGCACGGTCTGGGTCAACACCTGGATGCAGAGGGATCTGCGCATGCCCTTCGGGGGCGTGAAGCAATCGGGGCTGGGGCGGGAAGGCGGGGAGTACTCCCTCGAGTTCTTCACCGAGGCCCGCACCGTGTGCATCGGCTGGGGCGCCGCGGGCCCCGGGAAGCCGGGCGTGCCGGCGGCTCCTCCCGATCCTCCGCCCCGGCTCGCCGGTGCCCCTCCCCCTCCCCGACCCGATCCGGGTGCGACCCGGCCCTATCCCGGGGCGGTCGAGAGCAGCCGCGCCCCCGAGCCGGTGGGCCCCTACCCCCATGCCCGCCGGGAGGGCGACTTCCTCTTCCTCTCCGGCCTGGGACCGCGCCAGCGTGGCAGCAAGGAGATCCCGGGGGTGACCCTGGGTCCCGACGGGCGGGCCATCGCCCATGACATCGAGATCCAGACCCGGTCGGTGCTCGCCAACGTAGCCACGGTGCTCGAGGAGGCGGGGAGCTCGCTTGCCGAGATCGTGGACGTGCAGGTCTTCCTGGTCGACATGGAGAAGCACTTCGCCCGCTTCAACGAGGTCTACCGGGAGATCCTCGGGGCGGTGCGGCCGACCCGTACCACCATCGGGGTGACGGCGTTGCCGACGCCCATCGCGGTCGAGCTCAAGGTGGTGGCGCGAGCGCCCCGGGGCCCGGCGTGAGTCCGCGCCCCAGGGTCCTCGACATCTCGCCGCTGGTCACCGAGAGGATCGCGGTCTTCCCCGGGGACACGAGCTACCGCCGCCAAGTGGCCATGGACTGGGACCACGGCCACCACCTCGAGGTGAGCTCGATCGTCTCGACGGTCCACCTCGGCGCCCACGCCGATGCCCCGGTCCACTATCACCGGGAAGGACGGGACATGGCCTCGATGCCGCTCCATCCCTATCTGGGTGCGGCCGAGGTGTTCCGGGTCGCACTCGATTCGCCTCGCCCGATCCGGGTGGAGGACTTCGCCGGTGGCGTGCCGTCCACGCCTCGGGTCCTCCTCGCCACCGGGACCTTCCCGGATCCGGATGCGTGGCGGGACGACTTCGCCAGCCTGGCCCCCGGCACCGTCGACTGGCTCGCCGACCACGGCGTGGTGCTGGTGGGCATCGACACGCCCAGCGTGGACCCCGCCGACTCCAAGGAACTCCCCGCCCACCAGCGCCTCTTCGCCCGGGGCGTCGTCAATCTCGAGGGCCTGGTGCTCGACGGCGTGGCGCCCGGACGCTACACCCTGGTGGCGCTGCCGCTGCGCCTGGCCGGGGCCGACGGCTCGCCGGTCCGGGCGGTGCTGGTCGACGGCGATCCCTCCCGGCTCTGACCCGGGGAGAGGTTCACGGTCTCTGACTACACTGTGGCGTGATGGACCTCCCTCCCCTGGCGGAGCGCTACCGGCCCGTCCGCGAGCTCGGACGCGGCGGCTTCGGCTGCGTGGTGCTGGCCGAGGACACCGTGCTCGGGCGGCAGGTGGCGGTGAAGCTGCTCGACGCCCCGGTCGGGGAAGTCGTGTGGCGGGAGCGCTTCGAACGGGAGGCCCGGCTCACCGCCTCGATCGTCCATCCCCATGTGGTGCGGGTCCTCGACCACGGGATCGGACCCGAGTCCCGCCCCTTCATCACCTACGAGCTGCTGGAGGGCCGGTCGCTCGCCGAGCAGCCCCCGGGCGCCCCCGAGGACACCGCCCTGGGCTGGGCCCGGCAGCTCGCCGAGGCGCTCTCGGCAATCCATGCCGCGGGCATCGTGCACCGCGACATGAAGCCCGGCAACGTGCTGCTCCGGCCCGACGGGACGGTGGTGGTCGTCGACTTCGGGATCAGCCGGGGGAGCGAGGACAAGACCCTCACCATGGCCGGGGTGATCCTGGGGACGCCCGCCTTCCTGTCGCCGGAGGTCTGGCTGGGCGAGCCGGCAGGCCCGTCCTCGGACCAGTTCGCTCTGGCCGCCACGCTCGTCATGGTGCTCGCCGGCGAGAGCGTCTACGGCAGCGAGGACCCCTACGAGATCACCTTCCAGGTGACCAAGGGAAGGCCTCCCCGCCTTCCCGTGGGGTTCGAGAGCGAGTATCCGCGCCTGGCGCCGGTGCTCGCCCGGGGCCTGGCGGATCGGCCCGCCGGGCGCTTCCCCTCGGTCGGCGACTGGCTGGCGGCCCTTCCGTCCCCGGGACCCGGCCCCACTCCCGACCCCGAGTCCGCGCTCCCTGCCCACCCGACCCTGCCCTTGGGTCCGGGGGGTCCGTCCCAGCCCTCGGCCGGGGACACCTCGATGGTGGCCGCCCCCTGGCGGTCCTCGCGGTTGCCGCCCCGGAGGGGGGCCGCACCCGACACCTCGGCCGGGGAGACCAGCCGGATCGGGGTGGGGGTACGACCGCCACCGGCGACGCCGGTTCGTGGCGGCCGCCGGGCTGCCGGGTTCGGCCTGGGACTGGCGGTGCTGGCCGGAGTCCTCGCCCTGGGCTTCGGCCTCGGACCCGGATCCACGCCCTCGCCGGACCCGACCCGGCCCACCGGTCCCGCCCCGGGCGCCTCCCCGACCCCCGACCCTGCCGCCCAGGCCGCCCTCGAGAACCAGGCCACCCGCCGGCCCCTGGTCGAGGCCTACCAGGCGGCCGAGGACTGGCGGATCGAGAAGCTGCTGGAGCAGTCCCCCGGGCGCGACGACCACACCCGCAAGCTCTACGGGGTCTCGCGGCACTTCGCTTCCGAGGCGAGTCAGCGGTACTGGGAGGGCTACCTCGACAAGCTGGCCACCCGGATCGAGTGGCTCGATTCCCGGAGCCTGCTCCGCTTCGACCCGGGAGAGGTCTACCCCGGCTGGATGCTCGAGCTCGTCACCCACTTCCTGACCCAGGACTTCCAATTCCTGCGCGCCTGGAAGCGCATGCTGGAGTTCTCGAAGTACGGGCTGGCCCTCCACGCCGCCCTGGCTTCCGGCGAAGTCGAGGAAGCGCGCCAGGACCTGGTGGCCCGGATCCTCGCCCTCGAGGACGCCACTGCGGCCTTCCTCCGACGGACCGCGGCGGCCCGGGCCAAGGTGGCACCGGCACTGCACCCCCTGGTCTTCACCCTGATCCCCTTCCACGACCTCGAAGAAACTCCGCGACTGGTCGAGGAGATGACGGCCTGGGCCCTCCGCACCCGCGAGGCCAATGCCATCGGTCCCCTCTGGATGGTGGTCGCCGGATCCCTGACCTCGGAGCGGTGTCGAGGCCCGATCCGACCACGGCTCGCCCTGGTTTCGGCCCTGACCCGGGGACTGGCGGCTCGGGTCGGGAACGACGGGCGGTACCTCGGGTACATGGCAGGGAGCCTCGCGACTCCCTGGGCCCAGCTGGTGGCCAGGCTCCCTTCGGGCTTCGGCGAATCGGATCTCGCCGGCTGGGACGAGTACATCGCCTGGCTGGAGACGATCCCCGGGAACCCGGCCCTGGATCCCTACTCCGGGATGTACGGCACCGTGCACCGCGCCATCGAGAGCGCCCGGGAGCGTGGCCTCGCCCAGATACCCCTCGCCCTGGCCCGGCTCGAACGGATGGAGGCGATCCTGCCGCGGTTCCCGCCGAAGCAGCCCACGGCGCCGACTACGCCGTCGCCCTGAAGTCCGGAACCGCGCTGGGAGCCGGAGGGGATCTCAGGCTCCCGCGTAGTCCCGCCAGTCGTAGTACCAGCGGTCGGAGTCCGGGTCCCACTCGTCCCAGGTGGGCACCGCGGCCAACCGGTCCCGCAGCGCCTCCGGGACGATGCCCGGGACCACGAAGGCCTTCTGGCGGTGGAGGCCGTAGGGGTTGCGGAGCTCGATCCCGAGCACCCCGAGGATGGAACGGGCGATGTACCAGGTGGCCTGCGGGTTCCAGCCATGGGCGATCTTCACGACGATGCCGAGGCCCTTGGGGTAGTCGGGGTGGACCAGGGCGATGCCCAGGAGCCCGTCGGCGCCTTCCTTGGCGATCACGCTGCCGCGCCCGGCCTTGAGGATGGTGCTGTCGAGCCGGTTGAAGCCGCCGATCAGGTCGGGATGGCCGGTCATGGCTCCCCAGATCCAGTCCTCGGCACGGGCCTCGGCCAGCCCGGCGTAGAGCAGCGCCAGCTCCGAGACCGTGTTCGATACGGTGGGTAGCCCGCACCCGTCCCGGGCGACCCGCAGCGGTTCCCAGTCGGCGCCGAGCCAGCGGCGGAGCACCCCGAGGTACTCCTGGAACATGGGGTGCTGGGGCAGGGTGTAGCCGACCCGCGACCAGCCCCGGTGCCGGCAGCCGCGGAGCAGGGCGGCGTGCTCGCCGGAGCAGCAGTGGTACCAGCGCCGGGCCCGCCGGACCTGGCGGCCGAACTGCACCAGCGGCACGTCGAGCGGGGTCTGCATCAATGGCCACTCGGCCGGGTCGAGGATCGACTGCGCCGCCGCCACATGTTCGGTGTCGCCGTTGTGGCTGGCGAGCGCGATCGCCTTCTGGGGATCGTCCAGAACCCCGGCGAGGGCGGGGGCGAAGACCTTCATGAGGAAGGGCTTCATCATGCTGCGCCCGTAACAGAGGACGTTGCCTCCGAAGGAGTGGACGATCCTCCCCCCGCTCGCCCAGGCCACCGCCCCGTGCACGGTGGTCTCGCTGACGCCGTTGCGCCGGTAATCGATCAGGGGCTCCCACTCGACGTCCCGGCCCGAGGGCAGACCCGCGATCTCCTCGCCGAGCGGACTCGACGGGTAGCACCGGCTGCCGGGCCGGCCCGGACTCACGTCGCTGGTGGGTCGCCCGGGAGGCGGTGCGGGCGGCGGGCTCCCGGCCACCAGCTCGCCGGCCCGGCGCAACGGGGCCGGTGCCGACGCCGCCGCGGCCGGACCGGGTCCCTCCCCGGGGGCCTCCGGCTCGTCCTGGGCACCTTGCGCGGATCCCTGGGGCTCCTGGCCGCCTTCCCCCGAGCCCGGCCCGGAGAGCACGCCGCGCTCGCCCCGGAAGACCTCCACGTCCTCCTCGTCGTACTCCTTGTCGCCCACGCCCCCCGGCGCCGGCGAGAGCGACACCACGCAGGCCCCGGTGCCATAGACCGGCTCGTAGGCATGGACCTCGCCCTGGTAGCGGTTGTGCTGGCCCATGACCGCCGAGAGCCACCACATGGGCTTGAAGGAGACGACCTTCTTCACCCGCACCTGCTTGTGGATCTCGCGGGAGAGCTGGGCCACGTCCTCGAGGCGTCCCTGTCCGAGGAACTCGAGGAGCTTGCGGTTCCACTCGTCGTCCTTGGCGGAGTGGATGCGGTCCTCGGCCGGGTCGATCCAGTCGGTGAACATGCGGTTCGACAGGCTGGTCACCGCCACCACGGCCGTCGGCACCCCGTCGGCCTCGATGGCATCCCTGGCGGCCCGTCCCAGGACCACCGTCTCGGCCCGGTCGGAGTAGACGTTCGAGGAGACGATGCAGGCCTGGATCCGGCGCTCGGGGTCAAGCAACTTCAGCGCCACGACGGAGCCGGTGTCGATGGGGAAGCCGCGGTAGGCGACGGTGCGGGCCTGGAGGCCGCGGGCCTGGGCTGCGGAGCGGTAGGCCTCGGCGAAGGCGGCATCGATCCGGAACCGGTAGGGGATGGACCCGAGTCCGTGGAAGAGCTCGTCGACGTGCACCCACTCGGGCTCCGGGTCGGCCTGGATCTGGTGGCCGATCACGCTGGGCCAGACCGTGCTGTAGAGGAGGAGGCGCCGGGCCCCGCTGGCTTCGAGCCGCGCCCTGGCCGCCTCGAAGCCGGCCCGGATCCGGGCCCAACCCGGATTCTGCTCCGGGACCAGCAGCGGATGCGGCATCGGGCTGGTGACCAGCCCCAGCACCACCGGATCGTCGGACGCGGCGTTCACGACCGGCCCTCCGCCGGCGCCAGCCAGCCGACCACCGCGTTCCCGGTCCCGATCACGGTCCCGTAGGCGTAGACCTTGCCTGGCGTTTGCGGGAACCCCAGGGCCGAGAGCAGCCAGGACATGCTGCCGGCATCCGTCTCGCTGGTGGCCTGCTCGGTGAACTCGGGCATCAGGTCGTAGACCTCGCGGCTCCGGCCCCTGCGGACCAGGTCGAGCAGCTTCATGTCCCACAGGTACTGGGCGTGGCTCTGCACATGTTCCCGCGTCATGTCCTCGGGGATCGCCGCCTCGGTGGTGAAGTGGCGGTGGGAGAGGGAGTTCGACGAGAGCAGGACCGCCCGCTTGCCGCTCGCCTCGATCGCCTCCCGGGTGGCCCGTCCCAGGACCTCGGCCTTCTCCTGCATGACCTCGACCGAGTAGTAGGAGCGGGACCGGTTGGACGAGATCGCCACGATCGGCTTGTCCCAGGCGGGCCGCGTCATGTGGCAGGAGACCAGGGTCCCGTAGTCCACCCGGAAGTCGGCGTTGCGCATCATCGAGGCGGTCAGCCCGGCGGCCCGGGCCCGGTCATGGATCGCCTCCGCCAGCGGCACGTCGACCGTCAGGTCGTAGTGGAAGCGGAAGAGGTTGGGGAAGACCGGGTCGACCGAGAGCGACCGGAACGAGGGAACCCCCAGGAAGTGGGTCCCGATATAGGTCTGCCAGTGGGGCGAGAGCACCACCAGCACGTCGTAGTCGAGCCGGTCGAGATCCTCCCGGAGGCGCTCGTAGCCCCAGCGGAGTTCCTCCCAGCCGCACTCGGCCCGGGGCTCGTTCTGGGGCGGGTTCTCGGCGTAGACCAGGTGGGGCGGGTGGGGTGCCAACGCCCCGGCCACGATGCGTCCCGGCTTGCCCATGCCGGCGACGCTACCCCGCTCCGACGCGAGGGTCAAGGAGGCCGGCTACAATGCCCCCCATGCAGATCCGCTGTCCTAGCTGCGACCGCGTCGTCCCGGCCACCGATGTCTCGCTGGGGAACCAGGTGGCACGCTGCCGACCCTGCGACGAGGTCTTCGACTTCGCCAAGCAGCTCGCCTCCGCCCCTGGCTCCGTCCGGACCGGCTCCCGATACCAGGACGACGACGACGAAGAGGGGGATGACGACGACGGGTACGAGGACGGGGACGACGAAGAGGAGAGCCTCCCCACCCGGAGCCGACGCCCGGTGCCGCTCCCCGCCGGGATGCAGGCCCGCAACGACGGCAAGCGCCTCACCCTGAGGCGCCGCTGGAGGGGCTGGGAGCTCCTGTTTCTCGGCTTCTTCACCATGATCTGGGACGGGTTCCTGGCGGTCTGGTTCACCATGAGCCTGGCGAGCGGGCTGTGGCCGATGGCGCTCTTCGGGTCGATCCACCTCATGGTGGGACTCGGCCTCACCTACTACTGCCTGCTGCTGGCCTTCGAGTCGACCGTGATCGAGGTCGACGTCGGACAGCTGACCGTCCGCCACGAGCCCCTGCCCTACAAGAAGGCGGAGGTGCTGCCGGTGGGCCGCCTGGTCCAGCTCTACTCCAAGCGGGTGGTGACCCGCGGCAACAAATCGACCACCACCACCTTCGAGCTCCACGCGGTGCTCGACGACGGCTCCCACCGGAAGCTCCTCGACGGCCTGCCCCGCTCCGACCAGGCCCTGTGGCTCGAAGGCGAGATCGAACGCTTCCTGGGCATCCAGGACCGCGACGTGGCCGGGGAACTCGACCGCGACGTCGATCGCCACGACCCGCCCAGCCTGGGCGAGGTCGTCGGCATGCTTTCCGATGCGGTCCGGACGGGGAAGCCGCCCGACCTCCGCTGACCTGGCTACTCGGCGTGGAGCGCCTGGAAGATCGACGAGCCGGTGGCGGCGCCCGGTCCCGGGGTCCAGTGGAAGACGTTGCCGTTGCCCATGCGGACGAACAGCCCGCCCTGGTGGGCCACCACCTGCTGGACATCGGCCCCGAAGGTGAGCTTGTCCCAGCCGAAGCCGCGGCGGGTGAGCCGCCACACGGCCCCGGTCGACTGGAGCACGTAGAGGGCCGTGTCGTCGCAGGTCATGAAGCGGTGCGAGGTGCCCTGGCCCACCTGGTCGAACTTGCCGCGGAACCAGCGCCAGACCTGGCCATTCTGCTTCAGCACGAAGAGGGTCGACTCGTCGGCGGCGATGGTGCGATTGGCCGAGCCGTTGCCGATCTGGGTGAACTGGCCGGTCCCGTCGTCGTAGCGCCAGGTGTGCCCGTTCTCCTTCAGGATCCAGAGGGCGTTGCCGGCGGCCCTGATCTCCTGGGTGCCGGTGCCGTCGTCGATCCGGGTCCAGCCGTTGTCCCGGAAGCGGAAGATGTTGCCGTTGTCCTTCAGCACATAGAGCCGGCCGCCGGCCGCCTCGATCTGCCGGGTCCCGGTCCCGTTGTCGATGGAGTCGAACTTGCCGCCGGCCACTCCCGAGACCTCCGGCGCGCTCCATCGCCAGATCTGCCCGGAATCCTTGAGGATATAGAGGAAGCCGCGATCGCCCGCGACCATGCGGGTCCCGGTCCCGTCGTCGAGGCGTCGGAAGGCCCCGGACTCGTTGACCCACACGTTCCCGGTGTCCTTCAGGATGAAGACCCGGTCGCCGCCCACGGCCACCTGCCGGGTCCCGGTCCCGTCGTCGAACAGTTGGAGTCCGGCCTGGGCACCGGTACCGAGCGCAAGGGCCACCAAGAGTCCGTATCGGAGCGAGCGAGCCATCGGGCGTCTCCCTGTATCGTCGGATCCCCGGGGCGCGCATGCGCCCTCGTGTTGTTTTCGTCGGGGGAAGGCTAGGGTTCCCGCACCGAACGTCAAGGTGCAGGTCCCCGGACCCACGCCCCGGCCGGCGGACGACCCCCCGGGGCCTTTCAGCCCAGGCAGAGGAAGCAGACCCCGGACCAGGTCCCGAGCAGGGCTCCGCCCGGTCGGGGAGACCCGCACCGGCTGCACGTCGGGTGCTTGGCGCTCTCCAGGTAGGCCTCCACCCGGGCCACGGCTCGGCCGGAGTCGTCGCCTCCCACCAGCCAGTCGAGACAGGTTTCGGTCGCCCCGAGACCGGGGACCACCAGGCGCACGGAGCTGCCCCGGTCCCCGCCCTGTGGCCCGGGGCCGATGGCCGCCGCCAGGAAGCCGGTCTTCCGGGCGAAGCTCGCCTTCAGGTTCACCACCACGACCTCGCCCACCCGCCGTTCCAGGTTCTTCACGCCCTCGGACTTGAGCCTGCGTCCCAGCGCCACCCGGACCTCGGCGGGCGCGAGCCAGGGCACCGAGACCGAGACCAGGGCTCCACCAGGCTCCGGCAGGCTCTCCCCAGGGAGCACTCCCAGGACCTCGACGCCCTCGCCCGGATCGGTCCGCCGGAGGGACCCGGCAGCCGCCGGGGGAGCCTCACCCGCGGCCCGATCCGGCTCCCTCCCCGAGGGCAGACCACCGTCCAGGGGATCGGAGCTCCCCTCCGGAACCCGTTCGAAATCGAGAAGCAGCACGTCGAGGCCGGCGGCCCCGTCCCGGTCCACCGCCCGTCGCAGGCGTCCCGACTCGCCCCGGTAGCGCTCCACCAATCCGGGGTCCCGCCGCATCATCTCGCGAGCCGCCAGGGCCGAGACCACCTCCCGGGGCACATGGCGCAGGCGGTCGGGGACCCGCACCAGGACCGGGGTGCGGCGCACCTTCCGGATCCGCGCCTCGAGCCGGTCCAACGCGTCGGCGGGCGGCGGCTTCGAGGTCTTGTGGCCGAGCAGCACCTTGTACTCGGCGGGCGTGGTGCAGGCTCCGCACTCGAGGCACTTGGGCTTCTGCCAGGGCCGACCCAGGCAGTATTCCTCCTCCTCGAACTCCATGGACCGGGAGTATTCCTCCCAGAGGAAGCCCCGCGGCACGCCCAGATCCAAGTCGTCCCAGGGGAAGAGATCGGAGAGGTCGCGGGCCTCGAGCAGGGCCGAGAGGTCGATGCCGTCCTCGAGCAGCGCCGCCCGGAAGGCGTGGAGCAGCTCCGGGGGAGCCTCCTCGCCCTGGTAGCGCAGGTCCCCGGCGAGGGCCGCCCGGACCAGGGCCGCGGTCGCCCGCCGGTCGGCCCGGCCCAGCAGCTGGCAGAGCTCGATCTCCTCGGGCTCGGCAGCCAGCCGGAGCTCGGCGCCCCGCCGCTCGGCCGATCCCCGGATCCGGTGGATGACCGCCTTGGGAGCCGGCCGGAAGGCCGCGAACTGGAGCGGGGTGAGCGGCGGCGAGAACAAGGGAGTGAGCGAGAAGATCACCCGGGTCCCGGCGCCGGCCGCGCTCCGGGCCGACATCAGCCGTTCCACGAAGCCGTCGAACTCGACCAGGTCGGACTCCTCCTCCCGCCCCGTGGCGATCAGGAAGACCTTGAGCTCGCGGGCCTTCTCCCGGAAGAGCCCGGCCGTGGAAGTCAGGATCTGGTCCTCCGTCAGGTTCTTGTGGAGGTAGCGACGGAGCCGCTCCGAGATCCCTTCCATGCCGCAGGTGAACTGGCTCTTCCCGATGCGCCGCTCGAAGCGCCCGAGCTCGGGGTCGCCCGCGAGCAGGTCGAAGCGTTGGCTCTTCAGGGCGGTGCGTCCGAACAGGCCCGCGGTGTCCATGAGCAGCGGGTAGAGCTCGGCGTGGGTGTTGAAGTTGTAGCTCATCAGGTTCAGCTCGGTCAGGCCTCCGTCCCGCTTCAGGGCCCGGGCCTCCTCGGCCAGGCTGGCGGCGGAGCGCTCCCGGTACGGACGGGTCGCATAGCCCTCGGCGCAGAAGCTGCAGAAGTTCGGGCAGCCCCGGCTGATCTCGACCGACATGGTGCCGGCGTCCTCGGTGAAGAAGACCGGGGGCGCCTCGAGCACCGTCTCGCGGTCGAGATCGCGGGCCACGGTGCGCTCCACCGGGAAGGGAGCGCCGGCCTCGGGACGGATCTCCCGGAGCGCCAGTCGACCCCGGGAGTCGAGGCGATAGACGTGGCGATAGCCCGCCGGGTCGTAGAAGCCGGGCACCTCGGTCCGGGCCCGCCGCAGCAGCTCGCCCCTGGGGATCCCCTCCCGACGCCCCTCCGCCACCAGCTCGAGGAGCCGGGGGAGGGCCCGCTCGGCCTCCCCGATCACGATCCCGTCGACCAGGGCGTCCTCGCCGGTGACCTCGGCGCCGTCGCCGAGCCCGGCCGGAGCCCGCTCGGCCGGACCCGAGAGCAGACCCGAAGCGGCCGCCGCATTCATGCCCCCGAGTACCACCAGCGGACATCCGGGATCCTCGAGACGCGCCCTGCGGGAGAGCGGGATCCCCGAGTCGCGGAGCAGGTGGGGGATGTTCCAGACCTCCACTCCGAGCGCATTCGAGATCCCCACCACGTCGAAGTCCCTCGGCACCCGGGCGGTGCCGGTCCCGAACCAGCGCGGCATCCCGGCGTCCCGCAGCCGGTGGTAGTCCCGGGGAGGGGGCAGGTAGCAGAAGTCGACGAAGGCCCCCGGCACCCGGCGGGCGATCGACAGGAGCAGGGGATGGGTGATCGAGGCCGCGGTGTCGCGGTAGCTCGAGAGCCGGGTCACCAGCAGACGGCAGCGGGCCGCCTCGAACCCCTCCGGGGAGAAGGTGTTGGCTTCCCGCCCCAGGGTCCAGACACCGCGCCCCGAGAGCCGATGTCGATTGGCTTCCAGCCAGGAGGGGAATTCGGACGCCCGCATCGGACCGCCCTCTTTCGCTTCAGGGCCGTTCGGTGCCTGCCGCCTCGATCCGACGGATGGCTTCGAACGCCGCCGCCCGCACCGGGAGGCGCTCGTCGCCGAGCGCGGCCCGGAGCGGACCCAGGGCTTCACGCGCCCTGCCCCCCATCCTACCCAGGGTCTGGGCCGCCAGGCGACGGACCACGGAGCGCTTGCTGGCCAGGGCCTTGGCGGTCTCCCGGGCCGTGTCCGGTCCCGCCATCTGGACCAGGGCGTCGGCGGCCTGGGCCCGGACCTCGCGGGCGTGGTCGCCGAGGCGGGCCACCAGGTCGGGGACCGCGGGGCTCGCCCTGGGCCCCAGGTACTCCAGGGTCCAGGCTCCCCCGAAGCGGAGCGCCCGCCAGTCCTTCCCCATCATGGCCACCGGACCCGGCACGTTCTCGATGGGACCCACGAAGGCCCGGGGGCGCTCGGCGGACGCCGCCACCGGCCAGGCCAAGGCCATCGCCAGCATCCAGGCCGAACACCGGCGGCGAACCGGCATGGCGCCTCCCTCGGGGCAAGCGTGCCATGCGCCTGGCGGAGACCGGATGCCTACTCTCCGAAGCGGGCCAAGGTGCGCTCCACCCCGCCCAGATACGTCTCGCCGAAGAGGCGGACATGGACCAGCAGGGGATAGAGGTTGTAGAGGTCGCGACGCTCCTCGAAGAAGCCGGGGGCGATCCCCCGGAGGTCGTGGTAGCGCCGGTAGAACTCGGGCCCGAAGGTCGAGAACAGGGTGGTGAAGGCGAGCTCGACCTCGGGGTGCCCGTAGTAGGTGGCCGGATCCACGAAGGCCGCCACCCTCCCCCGGTCGAAGAGCACGTTGCCGCCCCAGACATCCCCGTGGAGGAGACTCGAGACCAGCGGCTCTTCCAGCCACTCGCCGAGGCGCGCCGCCAGGGCCTCGATCCGCCGCGCCACCGGTCGCGGCAAGCGACCCTCCCGGACCGCCTCGGTGGCCATCGCCACCAGCCGGTGCTCGGCAAAGAAGGCCACCCAGGATCCGGCCCATGGATTGCGCTGGACCAACCCTCCGATCCGGGTGTCACGGTGGTTCCCGAAGCCGCGCCCTTGGATCCCGTGCAGCGAGGCCAGCAGCTCGGCGGCGTGGCGATCGCCCCGCTCGCCCCGCTCCCCGTCGGCCTCGACATGCTCCATGACCAGGAGCCCGGGACCGGAGAAGAGGACCCGAGGCACCGGGAGTTCGCTCTCCCCGGCCAACTGCCCGAGCATCCAGGCTTCGTCGTCGAGACCCCCCATGCCGGCGTCGTCGACCTTGGCGACCATCCGCCGGCCGTCCTCGAGGTCGATCCGGTAGACCCGTCCGACGCATCCTCCGGAGAGCGGGGCGTCGGCGACGACCGCGGCGCCCAGGTGCTCCCCCACCCGGTCGCGCCAAGCCGTCATCCGGTTCCGGTCCCCTGGAACCCCCGCTCGGACCTGAGGTGGGCGAGAACCCCGGCGCAGGCGTCCTCGACGAGGTCGAGCACATGGTCGAAGCCTTCCGGGCCTCCGTAGTAGGGATCGGGTACTTCGTCGCGGCCGGAGGCGGAGGCGAACTCGAGCATCATCCGCACCCGGTCGCGCCGCTCCGGAGGGCAGACCTTGAGGAGGTTCGCCCGGTTGGCCCGGTCCATCGCCAGGATCAGGTCGAAGTGCTCGAAGTCCCTCCGTTCCACCTGGCGGCCCCGCAGGGGCGAGAGGTCGTAGCCGCGCCGGCGGGCATGCTCGACGGTGCGGGGATCGGGTGCCTCGTCGACGTGGTAGTCGGCGGTGCCGGCCGAGTCGACCTCGATGGCATGGGCCAGGCCCTCCCGCTCCACCAGGGCCCGCATCACGCCCTCGGCGGTCGGTGAGCGACAGATGTTCCCCAGGCAGACGAACAGGACCCGGACCACGGCGAAGCCTCCGATCGATGGCTCGAAACTACAACGCGGTCGCGAGCAGCTGCTCCCGGAACCAACCGGTCGCCAGGCGCAGGCGTTCGGCCGGGATCGAGTCCAGCTTGTGGTCGGCCCCGGGAAGACGGAGCAGGCGGACCGGGACCCCCCGGTTCCCGAGGCCCTCGGCCAGCTCCACGGACTGCCAGGGGCGCACCACCTCGTCGGATTCGCCGTGGACCAGGAAGCACGGGACCCGAGGCAGCTCGGGGACCCATCGGAGCGGGCTTCGTTCCCGGTAGGCCGGGGGGCGGGCTCCCGGCCTTCCCCCGGTCGCCACATGGATGGCGGCGGCCAGGAGCCAGGTGCCTTCGCGGCGGGCCGCCTCGGTCTCGGTGATGCCTCCGATGGTCATGACGGTGACGGGGAGGAAGCCCCTGCGCATCGCCATCCAGGCCATGGTGGCGCCCCGGGAGAAACCCAGGACCCCGATCCGACCCGGGTCGATCCCGCCCAGCGAAGCGGCCGCGAGCACGGCTCTCACCCCGTCCATGGCCTCGCCCTCCCCGGCCCGGTCCTCGCCCTCGCCTCCGTCGTTGCCGCGGTACTGCGAGGCCACCACCGGAATCCCGAGCTCCCTTGCCAGGTCACCGAGGAAGGCCAGGTCGGGCCCCATCACCCGTCCATGGGGACCCAGACCACCGCGCAGGTAGAGGATCGCCGGCCCCGGCGCGGAGGCCTCGGAGCCCGGAGGGTCGAGCCGGTAACCGGTCACCGCCAGCCCGTCACTGGCGTAGCGGAGGCGCCGGACCCGGACCCCGCCGGCACCGCCGGCCTCGTCGACCGCGAGCAGGGCTCCGTCCGGCTCGGGGCGCCGGGTCGGGGACCGGACCGGCCAACCTCCCAGGCGAGACAGCAGCCAGCCGAGATCGGAGAGGGTGTCCCCCCATTCCCCCCGGTCCCCCGATCCGTCGCCGACCAGGCCGCGTCCCATGCGCACCGAGGATACCAAGGCATCCCGTCCGATCGGTCCGCCCGCGTGTCCGGTCGGGTCATGGCCACCCGGGAGGACGGAGCCTCACCGGCTCCCTCCGCTCCTGGAGCCGTTCTCCGCCTTGGCCTCGGGCTTGCATCCGGAGAGCCGGCGGACAGTCACCAGGCCGTCCGCCCCGAACTCCGAACCCCGAGCCCCGCGATCCGAGAGGAACCCCGTGATCCTCCGCCCCTGGAGCCGCCGAGCCCGCCAGGCACCGGTCCTGGCCCTCGTCCTGCTTCCGGCGGTGGCCCTGGCCCACGGCCCGGCTACCGCCCCCGGCAGCGACGACGATGCCCCCCCGGTCCCCGGTGAAGTGAAGGCCGAACTGGTCCTCTCGCCGCCGCCGGCCGCCTTCCTCCCCCTGCCCGACGGCAGCGTGCTGCTGCTCGACGCCGAGCGCCGC
The DNA here is from genome assembly GCA_964403795.1 of uncultured bacterium. GTDB lineage: Bacteria > Muiribacteriota > UBA6191 > CAZXTJ01 > CAYOHP01 > CAYOHP01. Next base: position 63,353 of record CAYOHP010000019.1, read on the forward strand.
CGCCTCCTGCATGTGAGGGGCGAGCGGCTGGTCGCGGAGGCCCCCCTGGCGGGCGGCGCCTTCGAGGCCTCCCGGGCCCACCTGGTCGACCTCGAGATGGACCGCTCCGGCGCCCTGGCGATCCTCGACCAGGCGGCCGGCACGGTCTGGCTGGCCGATCCCTCCGGGCGGGTGTTCGGGAGGCGCGGCCTCTTCGAGGCCCCCACCCGCATGCGGCGAGGGGCCGACGGGAGCCTGATGGTCGCCGACCCCGGCCTCGATCGCCTGGTGGCGATCCGCCCCGACGGCACCGAAGTGAGTCTGGTCCACGCCCCCGGGGCCGCCCCGACGACCATGGCCGACGGTCGGATCCCATACCTGCGTCTGGCTCCCGACGAGGGCTCCCTCGAGGTGGGCCTCCGACCCCGGGCCGGCGCCCTGGTGGGCGAGGTGACCTTGGCCCGCCTGCTGCCCGCACCCGGCTTCCGGGTGCTCGACGCCGAGGTGCTCGGGGTCCGTGGCTCCGACCTGGTGGTCCGGGTCCGCAGCTACCCGACGGGATCCGAGTCCCAGGCTCCCGAGGACTCGGCGGTCTGGGTGGTGCGGGCCCTGGGTCCGGACACCGGCAGCGCCCGGCGCATGGACGTCCCCAGCCACCTGAACCATTGCTTCGACTGCGGCCCCGATCTCCGGCTCGGTCCCGACGGCTCCCTCTGGGGCTACGCCCTCTCGGACACCCGCTACTGGGTCGTCCGCCTCGCCGAGGAGGTGATCCGGTGGTGATCCGCCCCTCCTCCCGCTCGTGCCTGCTCACCGCCTTCGCCCTGGTGCTGGCGCCCTCGGCCTCCCTGGCCCGCTACCAGGACGACCTGCTCGGCCAGGGGATGTACCCCGGCAGCGAGACCCCGATGCCCGCCGGCGACATGCCCGGCTCCGGCAAGCCGCCTCCGGTGCCTGCCGTCCCCGGTGGGCCCTACCCGGGGTGGCCCCCGGACCCGGTCCCGTCCTTTCCGCTGCCCCCTTCCCCCCGGCCCCCCCCTCCCCTCCCGCCGCCCGTCCAGCCTCCGCTGCCTCCGGCGCCCAAGCCGCCGGAGCCCACCAAGCCTCCCCCGCCGCCCCCCCCGCCGCCGCGGCCGGGCCCGGTGCACACCGTGGAACGGGGCGACACCCTCTGGGACCTGGCCGCCAGGTACTGCGGCTCGGGCCACGAGTGGCGCTCGATCTTCCAGGCCAACCGGGACAAGATCAAGGACCCCCACTGGATCTACCCGGGGCAGGAGTTCCGGATCGCCTGCGACGGTGGCGCCCCTGCCGGGAAGCCCCCCGGCGGCGACGGTGGTGGTGGTGGTGGTGGCGGCAAGCCCGCCGGCCCCGGGAACGGCGACCGGATCCTGGGCCCCGGCCGGAACTTCCTGTCCCACCTCCCGCTGGCGCCCGGCAGCTACCGACAGTCCTCGGACTTCGGTCCCCGGGCGGCCCCCAACCTCCCGGGCGGCGGCCAAGGCAGCTCCAACCACCAGGGCGTCGACCTCTCGGCTCCCTCGGGGACCCCGATCCGGGCGGCCGGCGCCGGAACCGTGATCCTCGCCGAGTACGCCGGCGGCTACGGCTGGGCCGTCTACATCAAGCACCCCAACGGGTACGTGACCCGCTACGGGCACATGAAGGAGCGCCCCAAGGTGCGCAGCGGCCAGCGGGTCGGCGGCGGCGAGATCATCGGCCTGGTCGGCTCGACCGGCAACTCGACCGGCCCGCACCTGCACTTCGAGGTGCGCAAGCCGGACGGGACCGCGGTCGACCCCGAGCACTACTGCAAATTCTGAGGCCCCCACGGAGCGGGCACCGGGTCCGGGCCGAGAGCCCGGGCCCGGTCCCGCGTCAGCGCGCCCAGACCGGGAACTTGGAGAGGTCCATCCCCAGCACCGCGCCCCCGCAGAGCCCGCACCACACCCAGATCCACACCACCCCGACCAGGTTCAACCAGGTTCCCGCCGCCACCATCTGGGGCAGGGTCACCCGGCCGGTGCCCAAGGCCACCGCGTTGGCGGCGGTGGCGGCCGGCAGCATGAAGGCGCAGCTCGCCGCCATCACCGCCGGCACGAGCAGCAGGAAGGGATGCACCTCGACGCCCTTGGCGACCCCCGCCAGGACCGGCAGCAGGGCGGCGGTGGTGGCGGTGTTCGAGGTGAACTCGGTGAGCACGATGACCATGAGGGTCACCAGGCCCGCCACCACCAGGGCGGGTGCGCCCGCGAAGCCATGGAAGAGGCGTCCCAGGAAGTCGGCGACCCCGCTTCGCGCCATGGCGTCGGCCAGCGAGAGGCCGCCTCCGAAGAGCAGCAGTACCCCCCATGGGATCCGCTCCGCATCCTCCCAGCCGAGGATCCGATCGTCCTCGAACCCGGGCTTGCCGGTGGGCAGCAGGAAGAGCAGAAGGGCCGCCCCCACCGCGATCCCGGCGTCGTCGAGGCCGGGGATCCACACCTGGATCCAGGGGCGGGCGATCCAGGAGAAGGCCGCGATCCCGAACACGACAAGGACGGTCCGCTCGGCCCTCGAGGCCGGTCCCAGGGCCCTGAGTTCGCCTTCGATCAGCTCGGCTCCCCCTGGCACCTCGGAGAGCTCGAAGCGCAGCACCCTGCGGGTGAGGATCCACCAGGCCGCCGGCAGGAGCACCAGGACCACCGGCATCCCCAGCTTCATCCAGTCGAGGAAGCCGATCCGCTGGCCGTACTGCTTGTCGAGGAAGGCTGCCAGCAGGGCGTTGGGCGGGGTTCCCACCAGGGTTCCCAGGCCGCCGATCGACGACGCATAGGCGATCCCCAACACCAGTGCCGCCCCGAACCGGCGGGCGTCCTCCCGGCGTCCCGGATCGTCCCCGGGCACCCGCTCCAGCACCAGGTCGGCGACGCTGGTGGCGGTGGGCATCATCATCACCACGGCCGCGGTGTTGGAGACCCACATCGAGAGGAAGGCCACCGCCACCATGAAGCCGGCCACCAGGCGGCCGGGCGAGGAACCCATGGCCCGGATGGTGAGCAGGGCGATGCGCCGGTGCAGCCCGTGGCGTTCCATGGCGCCGGCCAACAGGAACCCGCCCAGGAACAGGAAGATGAGTCCGTGGCCGTAGGGGGACGTGGCCTCCTTGATCCCGCCCACCCCCAGGATCGGGAACACCACGACCGGGAGCAGGGCAGTGGCGGCCAGGGGGATCGCCTCGGTCACCCACCAGCAGGCCATCCACACCGCGACCCCGGCCACCGCCCTTCCCTGGAACGGGAGCCGCTCGCCGGGGATCAGTCCAGTGACCAGAAGTGCCAGGATCGGACCGGCGAAGCGGGCCACGGCCCGCAGGCGATGCTCACGGAACCCCGGCGGACCCGACCCCGACTCCACTCGTCCTCCTCGCCCGGCAGCTGGGGTCTCCTCCGGCGCGGCGCAGGCCCCCAGCGTCTCACATCTCGCGGAGCTGGCGCGCCAGGTCGAGCACCTGGCGCCAGACGCTGGAGAGGACGTCCTTGTCCATGAAGATCTCGCGATGGCCGATGCCCTTGTGGTCGATCCGCAGCGAGGGGAAGTCGCCGTCCCAGGGCCCCTCGGGATAGGGTACGACCACGCCGTCGGAGGCCTTCCATGCCCCGCTCCAGGCACCCAGCGATTCCCACTCCCGCTGGCGCTGGTCCTTGCCGCCCCGTCCCTTCTCGGCCACGAAGTCGAGAGCCCCGAAGGCCGGGACGAAGTGCTCCAGGATCCCGTAGTGATCGAGTCGGGCATACCGGAAGTCCGGCAACTTCTCCTGGCGGGCGACCCCGTAGTCGGTCACGTCCGAATCGGAGATGGCACCGTCGACCCCGTCCCAGGCCACGCTGCGCAGTACCGGCTCGGACAGCTTCGCCATGGCGGAGCGGGTCTCGGCATAGGTCTGGAAGTGCTCCTCGGCCACCTTCCCGTCCTCCACGATCTTGTGGGACGCGAAGATCATGCTGGCTCCCGGCGAGCCCCCGTGGGCCGGCGCCATGCCCACCACCGCGGCGATGTCGAGCGAGGGCCCGGCCCACCTCGCCACCAGGGCCCCGGCGCTGTGCACCACCAGGATCAGGGTGCGGCCGGGGAAGCGCTCGTTCATGCGGGCCGCGAACTGCTCGCCGAGCTCCCGGTAGGGCCGGTCGGGACGGTAGCGGTAGTAGACCGGCATGACCGTCTCGAAGGGGTCGAGTTCCCGGGCCACCGCCGCTTCGAAGCGTCCCCGGAGCACCGAGAAGACCACATGGATCTTGTCCTCGAGGACCAGGTCGTCCTGCATCAACCCGTGCACGAAGACCACCGGGATGCGAGTGCCGAGCGGGCGCGGATCGCCCTCGGCGGTCACGTCGTAGGGATCGCGGTGGACGTAGTGGTCGGGCTCCTCGGCCCGCAGGGAAACCGCGCCCGCGACCACCATCGCGAGCAGGACCGCGGCCACCCGGGGCATCCGTCTCGGCATCACGCTCCCAGTGTGCCACGGCTCTCGCCCACCCCGGCGCCTGGGTCCCCGGCCCCCGCCGGCGACCGGAGACCTCAGCAGGAGCAGGCCGACAGGATCAGGAAGATCGCGCCCAGACCGAGCCCGACGATCACCGGCGACCACACCCGGACCCCGGAAGGCCCGCCTCCACCGGTGGCCAGCCAGTAGGCCCGCGGGCTCCCGCCCACCTGGGCCATGAAGGCGACCAGACCGAGGAAATCGGAGACCATGCCCAGGATCGCGGCCGCGATCCCCAGGACCAGGAGGGGGAGGGCCACGAAGATCAGCGGCCAGGCCGCGGCACGTCCGCCCGAGCCCATGGCCTCCCAGAGCATGGGACCGAGGAACACGGCCAGGATTCCCGAACCCACCGAGCACAGTGCGAACGATGCCGCCCGCTGGGCGAACCTCGCCCACCCGGAGACCCCTTCGAGCCCTGCCGAGGTCTCCTCCCCGCCGCCTTCCCCTGTGAGCTTGCCCATCCCAGATCCCGCCTTTCGACCCGGGCCGACTACTTGACAATAGAATTGCCAACTATCCGGATCCACCCGGGTATCCCACCAGTTCATCGATCCGCGCGCACGCCGCTGCCACGATCCCGGGGGGTACCGGCTCGGCCTTCACGGCCTCGATCCAGAGTGCCATCTCCCAGAGGGTCAGGCGCTCCTGCCAGCGGGCCGGCAGCCGGCCTCCCGCCTGCCGGTAGCCCCTCACCACGGCCGGGCCGAAGCCGCGGTCGGCCTCGGGATCCGCCAGCACGCCGGCGGCGGCCCCGGGCACCTCCCGGAGGATCCTGGCCAGGTCGGCCATGGGATCCCCCCAGGAGGCCCACTCCCAGTCGAGGACTCCGACCACCTGCGGCTCGCCTTCCGGTCCTGCCACCAGCACGTTGGCGGGCTTCAGGTCGCCGTGGACCAGCACGTCCATGCCCCGGGATCGGGAGCGGGGAGCCAGCTCCACCATCAGGCCGCGGACCTCGTCGAGCCGAGCCTCCCCGAGCCGACTGCGAGGCCGGTCCTCGCCCAGCCAGCGGCCGAGACACGCCTCCAGCGACGTCCGTCGCAGGAAGCCCTCCCGGGCACCGGGCTCGCCGGCTGCCACCGCCATCTTCGCCACCGTGGCCCCCACCACCTCGCCCAACCGGGCCGCCGCTCCGGCCTCGGCCGTAGACAACCTGAGGTCGAGCCGGTCCCCGGGGACGAACCCGTCGAGCACCCAGGGCCAACCGAGCTCCTCCGAGCCGAATCCCACCGCCAGCGACTCCGGGACCGGGACCCGGCCCTCGACCCGGACCCTCGCCTCGAGCTCCCTGCGCAATGCCGGCAGGCCGCGCCGCATCACCCGGAGGACGAGGTCCGAGGCCCCGGCCCGGCGGATCCGCCAGGCCTGGTTGGTGGCACCCCCGTCGAGGCGCTCCCTCCCGATCGACGGCTCGCCCGGGAGGTTCCGCGCGAGCCAGGCCTCGAAACGCTCCGGGGAGACCTCCACGGTCTCTCAGCGGTCCGCGGCCCGGGGAGCCTTGCGAGGGTCGACGATCACCGCGTCGGATCCCTCGGGCAGACCGGGACCGAGACCTTCCCGGGAGAGCCGACCGAGCAGGTCGACCAGCACCCGGTAGGACAGTCCCCAGATCCGTTTCTCCTGGAACCGGATCGCCGGGAAGGTCAGCTTCTGCTCCTTCCACACCAGCTCGACCGAGGTGCGGTGGCCGGGGTCCACCATGTAGGAGAGCCCGATCCGGTGGACCCGGGCGACCTCGGCCGGATCCAGGGTCAGGGCGGGGAGCGACTCCAGCCAGAAGGCATGGGCCACCAGCCGGAACGGCGCCAGGCCCCGCCGATCGTAGACCGGGTGGGGCGTGAGTTCCCCGAGCCACGCCTCCCCCGGCAGCACCAGCCCGAGTTCCTCCCGGGCCTCGCGCACCGCGGTGTCGAGGGTGGAGGCGTCGCCCTCCTCGGCCTTCCCCCCGGGGAACCCCATGTGCCCCGACCATGGGTCCTCGGGGTTCTCGGCCCGTTCGATCCAGAGCAGACCGAGTTCCTCGCCCACCCGGTGGAGCACCACCGCCACCGAGGCGGCGCGCTCCGGCAGGCCCTCGACGGGATCGCTCCCCCCGTGACGCAGGGCGGCACGCAGGCGCTCGATCATGCCTTCCCGGCCTCGCCACCCTTGGCCGGATCCCGCCCCAGCAGGACCGGACCCGCCATCCCGAAGGCCGCCAGTCGTTCCAGGAGCACCGGCACCGTGAACCCGAAGGCCACCGTGTTCCAGGTGGCGTGCACGAACACGAACGGGATCGCCGGCACCCACACCAGCTCGGCGGCGAGTCCGCTGGTCAGCTGGATCGTCCCGTTGAGCAGCAACTGGAACCAGAGCGTGAGCACCAGGCCGGACGCCGCCATCGCCCACCCGGGCCGGACCTTGCCGCCGGCATCCAGGGCGATCCGGGAACCCGCCTCGCACCAGGTCGCGTAGCCGATCATCTGGACCAGCAGCATCGGCAATCCCGGCATCCCCATGGGGTTGGCGAGCGAGAGCGCCAGGGCCGCCGCCGCGCCGGTGGCCGCCGCCACCACCGGTCCCAGCAGGGCACCTCCCACGAAGAGGGTGAGGCTGGTGAGCTCGATGTTGGGAATCGCCGCCAGGGCGTGGTTCATCACCACGGCCAGGGCGGCCACCATCCCGGCACGGGCGACCCGGGTGCGGGTCATCGCGCCTCCCCGCCGCCCAGCGCGAAGGTCTCGACGATCTCGTAGGGAGCGCCCCCGCCCGGCGAGCGGTAGAGCGAGAATGCCTCCACCCGGACTTCCCCGAACTCCCGGTCCCGGTGCCGCTCCAGCTCCGGGGCCAGGCGGGCCCCATCGGCCGGGGACCTGGCCCGCCCCAGGGTCACGTGGGGATGGAAGGCGAAATCGGGGGGCGGGAGACCGACCCCCGCGCACTCCGCCTCGATCGCCTCGGCCAGACCCTCCATGGCCTTCCGATCGGCCACGGGATCGGCCCACACCACCCGCGGTGCGCCCCCGCCGCGGAATGGGAACGAGCCCAGTCCCCTCAGCTGCAACCGGAACGGACGCACCCCCTGAGCCAGCCTGCGCAGCCGCTCCGAGAGGTCCCGGACCACCTCGGGTTCGGGCCGGTCGAGGAAGCGCAAGGTGAGGTGGAAGTCGGCGGCCCGTTCCCGGTCGACCCGGGCCCCGGTCCGGTCCAGGGCTTCCTGGGCCTCTTGCAGCGGGGCGTGCAAGGAGGCGTCGACCCCCAGGGCCAGGAACAGCCTCGGCCTCGCCCGCTCGCGGGGGAAGGCAGCCAACGCGCTCCCCATCACCCAGGCACCGATCCAGAGATGGAGCAGCACCCGGCGAGGGACGCGTCCACCCGCCTCGGGAGCCGACCAGCCTCGCCGCACCCCGGCACCGGATCCTCCGACCTGCATGCCCCCCAAGGTACCCCGCATCGGGAGGAAGATGCCCGCCCCCGTCCCCGCCGGTTACCCTGGCTCCGGAGGTCTCCGTGGACGCCGCCACCGTCAAGCGCTTGCTGGAGCTGGTTCCCCACCCCGAGGAGGGCGGATCGTTCCGGGAGACCTACCGCAGCCTGCGGCGCCTGGAGGACGATCCCCAGGGGCACTCCCTCTCCACCGCCATCTACTACCTGCTCGAACCCGGGACTGTGAGCGAACTCCACGCCCTCACCGCCGACGAGGTCTTCCACTTCTACCTGGGCGACCCGGTCGAACAGTTGCACCTGCACCCCGATGGGCGCTCCGAGCTGGTGGTGCTGGGCACCGATCTGGCAGCCGGACAGCGCCCCCAGGTGGTGGTGCCGGCCGGGGTGTGGCAAGGCGCCAGCCTGGCGACCGGGGGCCGGTTCGCCCTGTTGGGCTGTACGGTCTCACCCGGGTTCGAGTACCGGGACTACCGGACCGCCGACCGGGACGCGCTGCTCCCGGCCTTCCCCCGACATGCGGAACGGATCCGACTCCTGACGCCGCGCCAGGGCTGACCGGGTACCAGACGAGTCGCAAGGATCTCCCGACCCGGTTCCCCGAGACTCGTGAGACGACCCTGGCACCCCTCCGGGATCGGCTCCGGAGAGCCTCATGCCGTCTCGATGCGGGTTCGGCCCATCTGGCATCGAGCATGCAGAGAGCTCGCCACCGGAGGCCAGCGGGGCAGCCGGACGGGAAAAGGACACGCGGATGGATCGGACCCTCGGAACCCTCGCCCGGGTCGTCGTGGTGGCGGCCACGGCCATCTTCTCCTCGGGCTGCGGCGGCACCAAGACCATCGTGGTCCCGGCCCCCCAGGCCCCGGTCCCCGCAGTCCCGGCCCCGATCGCCCCGGTGCCTCCCGTTCCGGTCCCCCCGACCCCGGTCGTCACGGGAGTGGTGACTCCCGGGAAGGTCCCCTACGAGGAGGCCAAGGCCCGGGTGCTCGACGCCTACTACGAAGGCTACGAGATCGGCTTCGAGGAGGGGCGTCCCGACCTCTCCCCCGCCGAGCGTCGGCGGCGCCAGATGCAGCGACGACGCGAGCAGATCCTGGAGTTCCGGGACCTGCGCCGGGAGCTGATCCAGAAGCTGCTCCAGGAGCGCTACGCCCCTCGCCTCGCCGAGCTGAAGAAGGCCTGGGCCGACGCCAACCCGGGCAAGACGCTGGCCTGCGAGTCGACCGCCCCCAGCCCGGTGCCGACCGTCAGCGACAAGCAGCCGATCGACGGACCGGTGCCTCCCCAGGTCGCGCCCCTGCCCCCGATGCCCGACCTGGAGTGCTGGAAGGCCCTCTGCCCGGCCGTTGCCGAGATCATCGACGAGCCGACCCCGATGGGTGGGCGGCCGCGCCGGCCCCGGGGCGGTTCCTGGCTGCGGGGACCCCACGGCCAGCCGGAGGTCCCTGCCGGACCCTGGATGGTCTCCTGCCCCGAGGAGGGCGAGATCGACTTGGCCGCCAAGGGGATCGCGGTCGAGAACCGGGAGTACGAGGCGGCCGAGCTCGAGGCCCTGATCGCCAAGGCCCGGGCGGTGGGCGTGACCGACGGGATCAAGGCCTTCGAAGAGTTCCAGGCCGCCCGCAAGGCCCGGATGGCCGCCTGGCGGGAGCGGATGAAGGCCCGCATGGCCCGCCACCTCGAGCACCGCCTGGTCCGCCGCCTCGACAGCGCGGTGAAGACCTGCAAGTCGAACGTGGTCGGCCCGGAGTGCAACGGCGTGAAGGTGGCCTGCCCGACCGCCGGCCTGCCCGACGGCAAGTAGCCGGGGCGAGCTGCAGGCTGACGCTTCACCGGAGGATGCGGCGGAGGCGATCGTCCTGGTACTCGGGAGCTTCCTGGGTCCCGGTGGGCCCGGCGCCTCCGGGACCTGCCCCGGGACCGCCCGACCAGGGGGCGCCGGCAGAGCCGGACCCCAGGACCTGGACATGGAAGCACGATCCGTTCTGCAGCGCCTGCTGGAGGCGGAGGGTGAGGGCGGCGGCGATCCGGCGCCGGGTGGGAGGAGCCACCATGCAGAGGCCGATCAGGTCGGTCATGAGCCCTGGCGTGAGAAGGAGCAAGCCGCCCGCGAAGACCAGGGCCCCTTCCAGGGCGGCACCCCCCGGGACCTTTCCCGACTCGAACTCGGTGCGGATCCGGCGCAGCACCGCGAGCCCTTCCTGACGGGCCAGCCAGGCTCCCGCAGCACCCGTCACGATGCAGAGGAGGAGGGTCTCCGCGAGGCCGATGGCCGAAGCCGTCGCCAGCAGGAGCCAGACCTCGGCGACCGGGACCAGGGTGAAGGCGAGGAAGAGCCGGAGGAGCACGTCCCGAGGCTAGCCGCTGGCGGCCCGGGAGTCCACCCGCGGCTCGGCTCCCCGGGTCTCAGAACTCTCCCCCCGAGATCCAGGGAGAGTCCGGAACCCGGCCTCGACGACGCTGCCGCCACATCCCATGCGCATGCAGGGATCCTGGCATGCGAAGTGCGGTGTCGGACTCCACCCGGAACCTGCGGAACCCCGGGTCCAAGGCGACGACGGGAACCACGATGCGAACTCCGATCTCCGGATCTTCCTTGGCCGCCCTCCTCTTCTTCGGCCTCCAGGCCGTGACGCCGGCTGCGGCCGCCGGCATCTCCAACTGGCGGGAGCTCTGCCAGAACCGTCCCGGGACCGTGGGCTGCAATCCCTCGGCCCCGGACGATCCTCCCGACATCCCCACCTTCGAGACCCGCCTGCGGGCCGAGATCGCCAGCGGGGCAGGCAGCTTCTGGTGCTGGACCAACTGCATCCGCAGCTGGGTCTCGGTGGACGCGATCGTGGCAGAGGCCCTGAAGGAACGCCGGGATCGCACCACGGCCAGGATCCTGGCCGGGATCGAGGAGCGGGCGGCCACCGCCGCGCCCATCCCCACCGCCCAGCGGATCCTCGACCAGACCGACACCACCCGTCCCCGCCCCTTCCCGGCCGCGGACGACGGCGGCTTCCTCGGTCAGTCGGTCCTCGACACCGAGGTCGCCGCCGCCGAGCGGGCCAAGGCCCGGGCCGAGAGCGACCGGCGCAATGCCGCTCGGGTGGCCGAGGAGCAGGCCCAGCAGGTCAAGGGGAAGACGGTGGGCGAGATCGCGGTCACCCATCGCGGCCGGATCGGGGCAGAGGGTCAGCCGCTCTGGGGCGACAACGGCCTGGTGAAGGCGATCGAGGAGTACAACTTCTGGTACAACCCCGAGCTGGTCTCCTCCCGGGCCCGCCGAGGCGCCCAGTGGGACGCCAACCGGGTCGGCCCCCAGGACGTGCTCAAGGTCCCGCCCCGGTCTTGGGTCGAGGAGTGGTACAAGAAGCGCGCCGGGAGCCGGTCTTGAATGCCTCCGGGAAGGGCATGGGCCCGGGTGTGGTGGTGGTGGGCCTCGTCGCCAGCCTCGGCGCCGGCGCACTCCCGGCCGAGGGCCTCGAGAACACGGTGACCCTGGCCTACCGGGCGTCGGCACCCCAGGTGCTCCGCCTACGGGAGGTCCGCACCCACTCGATCGCCTCCGCCGACGGGCACCGCGAGGACCACTCGATGCGCAGCCTGCGCGAGGTCGAGAGCTCGGTCGAGGCCCGGGAGGGCCGCCTGTTCTCGGTCGCCAGGAACCGGCGCGAGCGGGTGGAGGTCGACGGCCGGATGCTCGACGCGTCCCCGACCGGCCTTGACGAGGTCGGGGAGACTTCCGAGCTGGCCTGCTTCACCCCCCGGGGCGGGAATTGCCAGGACCTCCCGGTCCCCCCCGCCCTGCTCCCCCTCCCGGAAGGCCCGGTGGCCGTGGGTGCTTCCTGGAGCCAGGTCCTCCCGGCCGGCCTCGACAACCCGGTCGACCTCGGGATCGAGCACCGGCTGGTGGCGCTCGAGGCGTGCGGCCCGCGGCGCTGCGCCCGGATCTCCTCCTCGGGAGTGGCCGAGCGGGAGGCCGCGGACGGCGCCCTGGAGATCCATTTCTCGGCCCTGGTGTTGTTCGACCTCGATCGGGGCGTGCTGGTGCGCAGCCGCTCCGAGCTCGGGGTGAAGGCCGTGTATGTGCGCCCCGGGACCGACGTCCCCCCGGTGCGGGTGGACCGCCGGACCCGACGCGATCTGGCCCGGATCGAGGCGGAAAGGCCGATCGAGACGGCGGCTTCGGCGGGGGCCGAGTAGGCGCCCCGAACCGGCTACGCTCCTCCCGGGGGATCGGGGTCGGGCATGGGCGAGGCCAACCAGGGCGGGCACGAGGGCGAGCGGCTGGGGCGGCGCAGCCTGTTCCGGCTCGCCTGCCTGGAGGCCTGCCGGGACGGGCGCATC
>CAYOHP010000020.1:0-284 GCA_964403795.1 uncultured bacterium
ATCGAGGGTCACGTCGAGTTCGAGCTGCTCCCGCGCCGGTCCCACCAGGGCCAGGCTCCCGCCGCCTCCCGGCGTGGCCGGCGCCACCAGGTCGACCACCCGGGTCCCGGGCGAGGTGTACCAGCCCTGCTGGCGGGCATCGAGCCGGGGACCGGCCCGGGGCGGGCTCCGGGTCGGGGCCGCCCGCCCGAAGGCCATGGTCTGGAAACTCATCACGTCGGCGTGGAGCCGGGCCGCCTGCTCGGGGTCCTCGAACCTGGACCCCGAGTGCAGGAAGGCCGACG
>CAYOHP010000020.1:298-74375 GCA_964403795.1 uncultured bacterium
TCCAGGCGCCGTCGGTGGCCATGACCACCTTCACCGGCTCGCCGGGGAGCGGGTCGTAGGCCTTCCCGTTGACCACGATCCCGCCCCGGTTGGCGACGATCCAGCGCCCCACCGCGTTCTCGGACCAGCGGGTCCCGGGACCCCAGGCCGAGAAGATCGCATGGATGATGGTGCGGGTCCGCCCCTGGTGCAGGTGGGCCGCGTAGGAGAGCTTGCGGCGGATGGTCACGGCATCGACCCGGGCCTCGATGGGGCGTTCATCGCCCTCCTCCTGGGCCGGGACCGCCCCGGGGTTCGCCGCCAGGATCATGGCGACGAGGAGCGGCGTGGTGACCCTGGAACTCCGGGACCGGGCAGTCGGCATCGCAGCGGCCTCCCTCCCGGGACTACGCTCGGGAGGCTCCCGGCGTTGCAGCCGGGGCCGGGACGGAGGGATGCCCCCATGGGTCCGGCCGGGACGGGCGCAGAGCGGCATGCGGCCATCGGGCTCTGCGTGGCCCTGCTGGTCGTCGCTTCCCAGGTTGCGGTGCCGGTTCCCGGTCTTCCCGCACCTCTCACCCTGCAGACGGTGGCGGTGGCCCTGACCGGTCTCTGCCTGGGTCCCCGGGACGGGATGCTGGCCCTGTGCGTCTACCTCGGGGCGGGCTTCCTCGGCTTCCCGGTGTTCGCAGGGGGGAAGGCCGGGCTGGCGGTCCTCGGTACGCCGTCCCTGGGATACCTGCTGGGATTCCCTCTCCAGGCGGGCCTGACCGGGGTGTTGGTCCGCCGCCTCGGGGGCCCGCTGGCGCTCCGCACCGGGCTGGCCGCGGCCGCGGGATTCCTGGTGACCCACGCGGCGGGCGCGGCCGGCATCCGTTGGCTGCGGCCCGAGGTCGAACCCGCCGGATTGCTGGCGATGGTGGTCGGCTTCCTGCCCGGCGACGCGGTGAAGCTGGCGATCCTGGTCGGGGTCTTCCCGCGTCTGGGGCCTCGCCTGCCCCCGCCCTACCGGGTGGAGGCTACTTGAACCAGGATCCGATCCAGGCCAGGGCCCGGCTCAGCCAGCCACCCTGGACCTCGGCGGTGGGCACCTGGACCGTGCCGGTCGGTCCCGTGACGGTGGTGTTCCGGGCATCCACGGCGACGGTCCCGCCCGCACCCTGGCCATGGATGCCGGAGGCGTCGATGCGCACGTCGCCGTCGGGGGTCCTGGCCCGGATCCCGCCCTGGTCCACGGTCACGTCCGCTCCGTTGCCGGTGGCCCGCAGGCCCTTCTGATCGACGGTGACCTGGCCGCCTGCACCGCCGGCCCGGAGCCCACCCTGGTCGATGGTGACCTGGCCCTCGGGGGCGGTAGCCCGGAGCCCCTGCTGATCGATGGTCATCTGGGCGCCGCCGCCGGTGGCCCGGAGGCCCTTGCCGTCGATGGTGAGCGAGCCGTCCTTGCCCTGGATCCGGAGCCCGTTCTGGTCGATGGTCACGCCCCCGAGAAGGCTCTTCAGGTCGATGTTGCCCGGGTTGATCGACACCGACCCGTCGCCTCCGCCGACCTGGACGCTCCCCGGGGTCCCTGGCTTCGACGGGGCGGTCCCCAGCGCCTTCTGGGCCTCCTGGGCCTTCTTCATCGCCTCGGCGCCCTGGACCTGGGCCTTCTTCCAGGCTTCGGCGGCGGCCTGCTTGGCCTGCTCGGCAGCCTTCCTCGCCTGCTCCATGGCAGCCGCCCAGTCCTGCTGGGGAGGCGGCGAGGTGGTCCCGGTCTGGGCCAGGACCGGCCCAGGGTCGAACAGCGCGCAGGCGGTCAGGGCCAGGACGAAGGGGCGGGACGAGGAGAGAAGAGTGCGAGCCACGAGGGCCTCCCGAGGTCAGGAGCCCCAGTGTAGCGCCGAGCCGGGAGGGGTGCTTTGCTACCCTTCAGAGGCGAGCCCGAGAGGAAGGTCCTGGGGCATGCAGGGACTGGCGGCGGTCAGCCTGGGTGGGCTCTCGCTCCTGGTCTCGCTCTCGGTCTGCCTGGTGGCCTGGCTGCCGTGGCTCGCCGGACGGTTCCCGGGCGTGGCGCCGCTGACCTTGGGCAGCGGCGTGGTGGGCGGCCTGGCCGGAGCCCTGCTGCTGCCCTCGCTGGTCCTCGGCATGCGCTGGCGGAACCAGCACCGGAGGAGCGAGCGCAAGTTCAAGACCCCGGTGGTCTCGGGTCTCGTCCTCCCGGCCGTGGCCGCGGCGGCCCATCTGGCGGCCCTCTCGCTCGCCCTGGTGCCGGCGGCTCCGGTCCGCATCGGGGAGGCGATCCGGCAACGGACTCTGCTCCCGATCGAGACGTCGGCCTCGGGGTCCCCGACACCTGCCACGACCACGCCCGACGCCGGCTCCGCGACCGCGGCGCCGGTCCTGGCCGGCCCGCTGGCTTCGCCCACTCCGATCCCGAGCCCGGCCCCCGCGTCCCCGACGCCGGCGCCGCCGACCTCGACCGTTCCCACCACGACGAGTCCCCCTCCGGTCCCGCCTACCCCGACTCCGCCCACCCCGGTGGCGCCGCAGCCCCCGTCCCCACCTCCGAGCCCGACTCCGCCGTCGCCCGTCCCGCCCCCACCGACACCCCGTCCCGCGGTCTCCACTCCGGTACCACCGACCCCGGCCGCCTCGCCCACCCAGGTCCCGCCCCCGCCTTCGCCGACCCTCTCGCCTTCGGTGGCGAGGCCCACTCCCCCCGCCTCGGCACCGGCGGCCGGCACCGGCCGGCGCAGCGGCAACGTGCTCATGCATGCGAAGCTGCTCGGCCGGAAGGCGCCCCGGTTCGAGCTGCCCTCGGCCGACGGTCGCTTCCACCTCCAGGTCGATGCCTCGGGGAAGCCGGTCTGGCTGATCTTCGGGCCCCTCGACGACGCCCTGGTCACGGCCTACTCGAAGAGCCTTCCCAGGATGGAGAAGGCCTTCGAGGGGGTGGTGTTCCGGATCGTGCTGGTGCCCGGCGACGAAGGGCTGGGACCCGACACCGAGGAGGCCGGGGTCTGGGCCGACGTGGCCGACCTGCCCCGGGACCGGGTCCTGGTGGACACCGTGGGCGAGTACGCCCGGACCGAGGACGCCCCGGCGTATCCGCACCACGTGCTGATCGGGGCCGACGGCACGATCCGGTTCGCGACTTCCGGGAAGGTCCAGCGGGAGACCATGGAGCATGTCCTCGGGGGGGCTCGATGAACGCCATGGTCGGAATGCTGGTCGACCTCGGCCTGTCGCTCCCGGTGGCGACCGCGGTGGTGGTGGCCCTGGTGGCGAGCCTGGCGCTGCGGGTGGCGGCTTGGCTGCTCGATCTCCCCGAGCCGGGTCTGGTGCGATGTGCCGGCTCCGTGCTGGGCTCCGGTCTGCTGGCGGCGATCGCCTGGAAGCTCCTGGCCTGGATCCCCTGGGTAGGGCCCCTGGCTGCCGGGATCGTCGCCTGGTTCCTGGCGGTGGCCACCATCGAGGAACTGACCGACACTACTCTCGATCGCGCCGCAGTCGCCCTGGGGGTGGCCGGGTCGCTGGTGCTCACGGCCTGGGTCGCGGCCCAGGCGATCGGATGACCCCGGAACGCGAAGAACCGCCCGGCAGAGCCGGGCGGTTCCCGCAGGCTGGGCGCAGGGGAGAGTTTCCTCTCCCCGTAACCTCAGTTGCGCCGGGGGCCGCGCTCGCGGTCGGGGCGGGCCTGGGCCTCGTTGACCCGGAGGGCCCGGCCATCGACCTCGACGCCGTCGAGGTTCTCGATGGCGGAGCGAGCCGCCGCCGGATCCTTGAAGGTCACGAAGCCGAAGCCGCGGGAGCGGCCGGTCTCCCGGTCGGCAAGGACGATGGCGTCGGTCAGTTCGCCGTGTTCGGCGAAAATGGACGCCAGGGCGTCGGTGTCGATGTTCCAGGAGAGGTTGCCCACGTAGAGCTTGTTGCTCATCTCGAAAAACTCCATCTCGTCCGCTTCCATGGAGTCCAGAGGACGAGTGGCGAGCAGGCGACGAAACTAACGATCCGCACGGTGGGAGCCAGGAAGGCGCTCGGCCCGGGACCCACATGGTCCCGTGCCTACCGGTCGCGATCGCGGGCATAGGTTCCCGCGTCCGCCTTCCGAAGGCAACAAGAATCTGTTCCCGCGGATTGCATGGGATCGTGCGTCGATCCCGGAGGTCGTCAGCGCCCGACCAGCTCGTCCAGGATCCGCTTCGCCATGGGGGCCGGGATGTCGAGCACCCCTGCCAGGGTGCGGAGCAGGTCCAGCTCGGAGTCGTCGACCCGACCGTCGGCGATCGCGATCTGGCAGGCGGAATGGAACAGGGTCATCGGCTCGAGCGCCGGCTGCTCGCTCCGGTGGGCCGGCGCAATGGAGGCCGCGTCCTTGGCCAGGCGGATGGCGGTGGAGGGCTCCAGGTCGAGGGCGTCCCTGAGGGTGGAGAGGAGCCGGCTCTCTTCGACCTCGCAGGTTCCGTCCCGGAACGCGTCGCAGCAGGCGAGGAAGTACAGGTTCTCGGGATCGAGGTTCATCTCGGGTCCTCTCCGGGTTCCCCCCGGCCGGGATGCTACCAGCTCGGCCCCCCCTTGCATGCTCTGGACGCGGTGGGCTTCGCTCCGGGGGTTCCGCCGGCCGGGCGGGGCCAGGGAGGGGCATCGATGTCGGTCCGGGTCCCACGGGCGCTGCGAGCTGGTGCTCTGCTGGCCGCTCTCGTCTCCGCCGGATGCGGGACCACACCCGATCCCCCCGGGACGACCCTCAGGCTCTACGAGGCCTCCGAAGTGAAGACCCTCGATCCCATGCACTCCGACACGGTCTACGAGAGTCGCCATGTGATGAACCTCTTCGACGGGCTGGTCGAGTTCGCCTACCTGGATCGCCCCTACCGGGTGGTGCCGACCCTGGCCGAGAGCCTGCCGGAGATCTCCCAGGATCGGCTCACCTACACCTTCACCCTCCGCAAGGGCGTGCGCTTCCATGACGATCCCTGTTTCCCCGACGGGCGGGGCCGGGAGGTCGTGGCCGAGGACTTCGTCTACTCGCTGCTCCGGATCGCCGACGCCCGCAATGCCTCGGGGGGCTGGTGGTTCCTCGAGGGCCGGGTCGAAGGGCTCGACGCCTATCACGAAGCGTCCCGGCTCGGGAAACCCGAGACCGCCCTCCCGGTGGCCGGGGTCCGGGCGGTCGATCGGCACACCCTGCAGCTCCGCCTGACCCGCCCCTATCCGCAGCTCCTCGAACTCCTGGCCGGCTCGCACGCCCGGGTGGTGCCGCGGGAGGCGGTCGAACGCTACGGGAAGGAATTCGGCGACCATCCGGTCGGGACCGGTCCGTACCGGCTCGCCAAGTGGGTCCGGGGCAGCCGCTTCGACTACGTCCGGAACCCGACCTATCGGAGCGAGACCTACCCGACGACCGGCACCGAGGAGGACCGGAACCTCGGCCTCCTGGCCGACGCCGGGAAGCCGGTCCCGTTCGCCGACCGGGTGGTGGTCCACGAGATCGTCGAGGATCAGCCCCGTTGGCTCCGCTTCATGAACGGCGAGCTCGACCTGATGGCGCCCCCCAAGGACAACGCCTCCGACTCCATGCCGGCGGGGAAGCTGAGCCCCGCCCTGGCCGCCCGCGGCGTCGCCATGCGCACGGTTCCCTCGATGGACGTGGTCTACCTGGGGATCAACATGGAGGACCCGGTGCTGGGGACCCCGGCCGGGGAGAAGGGAAGGGCGCTGCGGCGCGCCATCTCCATGGCGATCGACCGGGCCCGCCTGGTGGAGCTCTTCTTCAGCGGGCGTGCCGTTCCGGCCCGGAGCGCCATCCCCCCGGGCGTGGACGGCAGCCCGGTGGACCAGCCTCCCCCCTGGATGCGCCATGACCCGGCCGCCGCGAGGCGCGAGCTCGAAGCCGCCGGATACCCCGGGGGCAACGGCCTGCCGGAGTTCGAGCTCATCACCTCCTCGGGCACCTCCACCCGGCAGCGTTCGGAACTCTTCCAGGCGGCGCTCGCCGAGGTGGGGATCCGGGTCGAGGTCTCCACCATGACCTGGCCCGAGCTCAATCGCCGGGTCCGGGCCAAGCAGGCCCAGATGTGGAGCGTCTCGTGGCAGGCCGAGTTCCCGGACGCGGTGACCGTGCTCTGCGCCTTCTACGGACCCCACGCTTCCCCGGGCCTCAACGACTCGAACTTCCGCGACCCCGGCTTCGACGCCCTCTACCAGCAGGCCATCGGCCTCGAGGCGGGACCCGAGCGCACCGGGCTCTACCGCCGGCTGGGCAGCAGGATCGAGGCCGAGTTGCCCTGGATCCCGCTCTGCCACACCCTGATCGACACCCTGGTCCACCCCTGGCTCCGGAACTACAAGACCCACGAGCCGGGCATGGACGCCTACTGGAAGTACTACCGGATCGACCCCGAGGAGCGCGCTCGCCGGCTCGGGTCGCGCTGACCCCACCCGCATCCTCGGAGGCAGCTCGGGCTCACCGTCCGCCTCCGGACAGGAGCCGGGCCTTCAGGGTCTCCGCCGCTGCCAGGTCGCGGCCGGCCGCGGCCTCGTCGCCCAGCCTCCGGTGCACCATGCCGCGGGCACCGACGTATCGCGGTTCGCGCGGCTCGGCGGCCACCGCCGCGTCCAGGTCGGCGAGGGCCGCCCGGGCGTCTCCCAGGGCCAGCAACGCCAGGGCCCGATTGAACCGGACCACCGCCCGTTCCTCCCGGTCGAGCGACGCCGAGAGCGCGGCCTTGGCGTCGCCGTGTCGGCCCAGCGCCAACAGGATCTCGCCCCGGGCCGCCAGGTCGGCAGGGGTCCGCCGGTCCTCGCCGTGATCCCTGGGCGCCAGCCGGTCCAGCATCCCGAGGGCGGCTTCCAGCTCGCCGGCGCGGCGATGGATCCAGGCGCGACGCCGGAGCGCCTGGTCCGAGACCGGTGTGCCGTCGGGGATCCGGGCCAGGAGATCGAGGGCCTCGCCGGACCGGCCCAGCTTCTCGATGGCCTCGGCCCGCGCCAGCAGCGCTTCCGGACCTTCCCGGCCCTCGGCTTCCCGGAGTCGGGCCTGGGCTTCGCTCCGGGCCGCGGCCTCGGTGCGGAACCGGACGAACATCATCGGGACATGGTCCTGGGCGGAGACCGTCGCCCAGAAGCCCTCGACCGAGGCGAAGCGCGCCGCCCGTCGCGAGCTTGCACCCACCGCCGCGAGCGATGCGGCCACCAGCCCCAGCGCGACCGCGTCGCGGGCCCGACCTGGGGTCAGGCCCTGGAGGCCGAGGCAGACCAGGAGCCCGAGTCCGATCAGTCCCGCGGCCAGGTAGCGGTCGGCCAGCGGCAGCGGCAGCGCCTCCGGGTTCAGGACCGGGACCAGCGGCAGCACCAGGATGCCCAGCACCAGGGCGAAATCCCGGCGCCGACGGGTGGCCAGGCCGACGGCTGCCGCCAGCAGCACCAGGGCCCCGGCACCTGCGACCAGCCGGGCCGGGCCGGCGGCGAGGCCCACCAGCTCCGGCGAATAGCTCATCAGGCGGAGATCGATGGGGAGGACCAGACGACCTACCAGCAGGCAGAGCGAGCTGACGGCTACCCCCACCGAGGCGAAGAGGGACCCGGAGCCGGGCGGCAGGACCGCCCCGAGGGCCAGCAGGCGGAGCCCGGCCCAGAGCCCCACCGCTGCCACCGCCGCGCCGGCCGCGGCGCGACGCCGACCGGAGGCCGCCGCCACCGGGAAGAGGAGGGCCAGGGGAAGGGCGCTCTCCTTGGAGAGCGAGGCCAGCAGCAGCAGTCCGCCGGCCAGCCACGGGGATCGCCGGCCGCAGGCGTCGGTCCGGAGCATGGCCAGGGCCGCCGCTCCCAAGGTCGCGGCCATGAGATCGAAACGTCCCGAGAAGAAGGCCACCACCTCGACGGCCACCGGGTGGGTCACCACCACCAGGCCGGGCGCCAACGCTACCCACAGGGACTGCCCGGCGAGCCCTCCGGCGGCCACGAAGAGGCCGAGGCCGACCGCCACGAGCAGGAGCAGGTTCACGAGGCGGAAGGCCGGCGCCGAGGCTCCCGCCAGGCCGTGGGTAAGCCGCAGCGAGAGCAGTCCCACCGGGCGGTAGTAGGGGTCGGGGGCACCCTGCGATCCGGACTGGGACAAGCTCCCGGTGAACACCGCGGAGAGTCCGGCCTCGCCGCTCACCCGCGGGTCGCGTTCCAGGAACCAGGCGTCGTCGAGGACCGCCTCCCTGGAAGCCAGCGGCGCCCGGTAGGTCGAGATCCCTACCGCCAGCAGCACGGCCAGCGCCGCCGCCAGCCGGGAGGCAGCGGGACTCATCGGCGACCTCCGTCGCGCATGGGAGACCGGTCGAGCGCCGAGGCTCGGCGTGCGCACCTCGACCGGGATGTCATTGCGGGTCCTCCGGTCCCCGGGCCAGCGCCTCGAGCCGGGACCGGAACGGTGCCAGGGTCGCGCTGTCGTCCAGGAAGGCGTACTCGACCCGCAGGACGTTCAGGCACCCGGCAGCCTGCCTGGCGACCCAGGCCGGCGCCTCGCTCCCCATCGCCGCCAGGCGATCGAGCGCCTCCGAGAACCGGGATGCGTCCTGGTCGGTCGACTCCGCGGCGCAGAGGCGCAGGATCCTGGCCCGTTCCGAGGCGGCCAGGCCCAGCAACCCGACCCTGGCCTCGCCCTGCCTCGTCGCGGCCAGTGTTTCCACGTCCCCGGCGATCCTGCGTCGCTCCATGCACGGGAGCCGGCCCTGGTCCCTGAGGTTGAGCATGGCGTTCAGGCCTTCCACCAGACGGGCGGATTGCTCCCGGTCCCGGATCTCCTGCAGCTCGGCGAGCACCTTCCCGACCCAGACCGGCGTCCGGAGCGGGACGATGAACCGTACCAGGTGGCAGACGATCCAGAGCACCTCGGGCCTCGGGTCCCTGGGGGATCGTTCCAGCCGGTCGAGGAAGGACTCGGCCATGGGCTGGAGGTCGTTGCGCAGCAGGGTGACTTCGTCGAGCGACGGGGGCGGCAGGTCGTGTCCGGAACCGGCGGGCGGCCAGGAGTCGTGGAAGCGGGCAGGTCCCCGACGCAGGGCCGCGAGTTCGAGCCGGTCCCGGAGGGTGACCAGATCGTCGAGGGCCTGGCGCGGCAGGTGGGCGACGCTGTCGAGGAACTCCTGTTCGCGACCCTGCGGCACCGGACTGCCTTCCTCGGCGTGCCTCAGCAGGGCCTCGAACAACTGCCGCCAGCTCTCGAGGAAGCCGGGATCCGCGATCCCCGCGATCCGGTCCGACTCCCCCGGGTCCTCGAGGTCCCCGGACCGGGCGGTGTGGGCGTAGCGGAGCCAGGCGCGCCGGAAGGGCCGGGACGCCTCCAGGATCGCAGCGAAGGAGGCCGGCCCGGGCTCCCCTGGAGGCGCGACCCGCATCTCCGCGGATCGCTCCCGGCCCGCCGGTTCGCCGGCCGCGACCGGCACCGGCATGGCCACGGGCTCCTCCCGGGCCCTGGAGCCGAGCACCGGCACCAGGGCGAGAGCCAGGCAGAGCCCTGAGGCAGCCGCCACCCGGATCCCTAGGCCGCAGGGAGGAGCCGGCTCGGACCCGACGCCGATCGGGATCGGGTGAACGGACGGCGCCCCGGACGGAGGACCCGGCCGGGGCACCGGACGGGGTTCCGGCTCGGGAACCGGGGCGAGCCGCCGTTCCGTGGTCTCGGCCCCCAGGAGTTCCCTGCGGGCGGCCGCCAGGGCGTCGCGGAACTCGACCGTGGTGGCGAAGCGTTGGCCCGGTTCCGGTGCCAGGGCGCGACCCAGGCAGGCATCGAGGGCCGGGTAGCGACCCTTCACCGCCGCCTCGAACTCGTGACGGACCGGACCGGCGACCTCCATGAGCAGCTGCATGGCGCCGCCCCGCACCGGCCGCAGGCGCTGCCGGTAGGCGAGTTCGTAGACCACCGCGGCCCAGGAGAATTGGTCGCTGGCGGGGATCGCCGCTTCGCCCAGCACGACTTCGCGGGCGACGTAGACAGGGGTCCCCAGAACCGCACCGTCCTCCGTGAGGCGGGTCGCTCCCTGGGGCGCCCGGGCGAGCCCGAAGTCGCAGAGCACCGCGGTGCGGTCGCGGCGCACCATGACATTGCCCGGCTTCAGGTCCCGGTGGACCACCCCGGCGGCGTGGACCTCGACCAGGGCCTCGGCGATCGCCACCGACCAGTCGAGGGCGTCCTCGAGCGGGGTCCCGCGCTCCCGCTTCAGGACCGCCGCGAGATCGGAGCCGTCGACCAGCTCGTACTCGATCCACCCGGTCATGCCGCTCGACCCGTAGCCGTAGACCTGGACCACTGCCGGATGGCGGATGCCCGCGGTGAGACGGGCCTCCCGCTCGAACCGGGTCCGGGACTCGCGATCGAACAGCCGGTCCGGCATCACCTTGAGGGCGGTCGGTCGTCCCAGCTCGCGGTGCTCGGCGGAGATCACGTACCCGAAGGCCCCTTGGCCCAGGACGCGGCCGATCCGGTACCGTTCCTGGAGTTCGGGCGGCAGCGCCGGGATCACGGAGGCAGCGTAGACGATGGACCCCGGGGATCTGGTCGAGAGGCTCTTCCCGGGCCGCTACGAGGCGGTCGGGATCCTCCATTCCGGGCGCTCCGGCATGGTGCTCGCCGCCCGGGACTGCGTCCTCGGACGCCCGGTCGCCATCAAGGTGCTGGGAGCCGGGTCCGATCCGGACGGCTCGGAGCCGGCGCCGACCTTTGCGGTCGAGCGCTTCCGCCGCGAAGCCCGGGTGCTGGCTGCCCTGGACCATCCCGGGATCGTGAGGGTCCATGACGTCTCGTCGGGTGACCGCCCGGCCTTCGTGATGGAGCGGGTCGTCGGGGTGCCCCTGGCGCGCCGGATGAAGGACGGGAGCCTGGCGATCCCGGAGGTCCTGGACCTGGCACGGCAGATCGCCGAGGCCCTGGCCCATGCCCATGACCGGGGAGTGGTCCACCGCAATCTGGAGCCGACCAACGTGCTCCTCACCCCGGAAGGCCGGGTGCGCCTGCTCGACTTCGGCTTCGCCAGCCTGCTGGCGGGTCCGGGGGTCCTCGCCACCCTGGGCGGGCCGGTGCTCGCGGAGGTCGCCTACGCGGCCCCCGAGGTGCTGGCCGGAGCGCCGGCCACCCCGGCCTCCGACCTCCACTCCCTGGGGGCGCTGGTCTTCGCCATGGCCGCGGGACGCGCCCCGCGCCGACCCGTCGAGGTGGCGGCCGGTCGCTTCCATCCGCCACCCGACCTGGGCGCGGCGCGACCGGAGACTCCGGAAGGTCTCCGCGTTCTGGTGACCCGCCTGCTCTCGGCGGATCCGGGAGCCCGCCCCGGGTCCGTCGCCGAGGTGGCCAGGCAGCTCGCAGGACTGGCCGCGCCCAGGGCGGACGCCGGCAGCGAGTCGCTCCTGGGTCGGGCCCGCGCCATCCGGGACGCGGCCCGCGACCGGGTCCACCCCCTGAAGAACCGGCTGGCGGTGGTCCGTCGCCACCCCGGGCGCCCCGCCAAGGTGGCCGAACTCTTCGCCCGGCCCGAGATCCGGGGCGAGACCGTGGAGCTGGTCCGACGCACCCGCGAGGGTCTCCTCGGACTGCCGGGAGGAACGGGTCCGAACGACCCGCTCTCCGGCGCGGTCCGGGATCTCGATCCCGCCCTGGCCGCCCTCGCCGCCGCCCTCGAAGGCCCCGATCCGCCGGCGGCCGAGGATCTGGCAACGACCCTGGAAGCCGGTTTCGAAGCCTGCCGGCGCCTGCTCGACGCCATGCGGATCGCGCTGGACCCCCACACCCTGGATCTCGCCGCCTGGTTGGCCGGCCTGCCGGGACGCTTCGATCCGGAGCTGGTGCACACCTCCGCCGGCGGACCCGCCCCGGGCGCCGACGCCCGCCACCTGGTGGAAGACGCACCGCGTCTCCTGGCGGCCCTGGACGAGGCGGTCTCCACCCTGATCGCCAACGCCGCCGAGGCGGGCGCGGGGCGCGTCATGGTGCGCCTCGACCGGACCGGGGGCACCCTCCGCCTCCTGGTCGAGGACGATGGCCCCGGACTCCCGCCGGGGGATCCGGAGCGTCTCTTCCGGGGCGGCTTCACGACCAAGGAGACCGGCACCGGGCGGGGCCTGGCCGATGCCCGCGACCGCCTCCGGGAGGTCGGCGCCGAACTGGCGGTGGCGGGACCCTCATGCGCCGGGAACGGAGCCGGCCAGGGAGGAGCGGCCTTCGAGATCCGGCTCGGCCCCCGGGGGAACCGAGGCGGCGACGGGCAGGAGGGACACGCGTGAGGGTCCTGGTGGTCGAGGACGACACCCTGTTCCGGGACGAACTGGTCGAGGTGGCGGAGGCGCTGCCCGGGGTGTCCTCGGTGGTGGCGGTGGCCACCGGGGAGGCTGCCCGCCGGGCCATCGCCGAAGCAGCCCCCGATGCCGTGCTGCTGGATGTCCACCTGCCCGTCGACGAGGCCGCGGCCCGGCGCGGCGAGACCGCGGCCCTGGGCCCGGAGATCGCGTCATGGGTGCGTCATGCGAATCCCCATGCCCGGATCGTGGTGGTCTCGGGGATCGATCGGCAGGATGCCCTGGCGCTCATGCTCGGCGAGGTCGCCGACGACCTGGTGGGCAAGGACGCGCCGATCGAGGAGATCCGGGCCCGGGTGGCCCGGGAGCTGCGCGGGCTGCGCCGGGACAAGGTCCAGGGTCCCGAGCTGGTGGGCCCGAGCCCGGCGCTGGCCGCGGTGCGCGAAGGGATCCGCAGGGCCGCCGCCTCGCTCGCCCCGGTGCTGGTCACCGGCGAGAGCGGCTGCGGCAAGGAGGCGATCGCCGAGCTGCTCCACCGGGAGGGGCCGCGGGCCCGGGGGCCCTTCGTCCCCTTCCATGCCGCGGCGGTGGGCGAGGGCCTGATCGAGAGCGAACTCTTCGGGCACCGGAAGGGCGCCTTCACCGGGGCGGCCGAGGGACGGGCCGGGGTGGTGGAGGCGGCCTCCGGCGGGACCCTGTTCCTGGACGAGATCGGCGAGCTGCCGGCCGCCTTCCAGGTCAAGCTGCTCCGGTTCCTGGAGACCGGGACCTTCCATCGCCTGGGCGAGGACCGGCCCCGCCAGGCCGACGTGCGCCTGGTCTTCGCCACCCATCGCGATCTCGCCGCCGAGGTCGAGGCCGGGACCTTCCGGCGGGACCTCTACTTCCGTCTCGACGTGCTGAGGATCCATGTGCCGCCGCTCCGGGAGAGGCCCGAGGACCTGGAACCGATCGCGGCCCACCTGTTGTCCCGGCTCGGCGCCCGCCAGGGTCGGCCCAGGGCGAGGCTCGCCGCGGGGGCCGGCGCGGTCCTGGCGCGGCATGGCTGGCCGGGCAACGTGCGGGAGCTGCGCAACGTGCTGGAGCGGGCGTTGATCCTGGCGGGCGGCGACGAGCTCGACGCCTCGATCGTGGCCCAGGCGCTCGGCCCGCACGGGGCGGCGTCGGCGAGCGTGCCGTCGTCCGTCGGTGCGGGGGCGGGCTCCCGGCCTTCCCATGCCGGATACCGGGAGGGCACGACCCTCGAGGCAGCGGTCTCGGGGTTCGAGCGGGGCTTCCTGGTCGAGGCCCTCCGCCACCACCAGGGCAACGTCTCGGCCGCCGCGAGGGCGCTCGGCATCGGCCGGCGGACCTTGCAGGAGAAGATGACGCGGCTCTCGATCCCGCTCGGCACGGGTCGGTAAGGTAGCCCGGCTACGCCACCGCGCCGGGGCCGCCGGGCGGGTCGAGGCCGAGCCTTGCCCGGAGCCAGGCCACGTTCTCGCGGGTGCGCTCGACCAGGCGCAGGGCCTGGCGTCGCATCACCTGGACCTGGGCCCGCAGGTATCCGTCGACGGGATAGGTGGTCCCGCCCAGGGCCTCGAGCGAACGGTGCACCTCGGGGAGCCGGTACCAGGGCACGCCGGGGAGCAGGTGGTGCTCGACGTGGTAGCCCTGGAACAGGGTGATCCAGCCGAGCAGTGGCCAGGTACGGACGTTCCTGGTATTGCAGAGGATGCAGTCGGTGTACATCTCCACGAACAGGTGGTTGAAGGCCAGGAGCTGCATGGCGAAGACCAGCGCCAGGACCCAGGCACCCAGGTAGGCGCGGTAGGCGCCGTCGGGGAGCGCGCCCACCAGCAGCGAGTGGTAGGCGATCACGCCGAGCAACTGGAGACGGACCCTGCCCCGGTCGACCCTGGGATATCCGGCGGGCGCCAGTCCGAATCCCGAGAGCCAACCCGGCACCACCTGGAAGGTGGGGAAGCCCAGCGGCACGAGCAGGAAGAGGACATGGGTCACCAGGTCGGTCTGGGCCTGGAGGCGGGGACTGTCGGCGCTGGGGTCGCGGTCGTAGGCGTTCCAGCGGTGGTGGGCGAGGTGCAGGGCCCGGTAGGCCTCGAAGCTCATGAAGAGGTGGGTGAGCAGGAAGCTGCCCAGCCAGGCGTCGGCCCGGCGGCTCCCGGTGACCGCCCCGTGGGTGCAGTCGTGGCCGATCAGGCCCATGGCCGCCAGGCACCAGCCCGCCACCAGGTAGAGGGGGACGGTGGCCCAGCCGGGGGCGGTCGGGATGGCGGCGATCGCCGCCAGGGCAACCGGCGCCAGGGCCAGGGGCAGAGCCAGCGCCCACCACGGCCGGGGGCGCCGGGCCAGGTCCCGGTGCCGGAGCCGGACCTGCCGGGCCCGCTCGAAGCAGGCCTGGTGGGCGGCGTCGGGCCGGGTGGGATGGAAGAGCGGAGTCACCCGGCCATGGTATCGCTGTCTGCCGTCAGATCCCCGGGAAGCAGGGGATGACGTTCACCCCGCAGGGACCGGCGTCGGCACCCGCCAGGACGTCCACGCCGCAGGCGTTGCCGGCACAGACCCCGGCACCCAGGGCGGCCCCGCAGGCGTTGCCGACGCATCCCCCCACTCCGGCATCGGCGCCGCAGGCGGCCCCGCCGCAGGCTCCGACCCCGGCGGCCGCGCCGCAGGCGGCGGCCACGCAGCCGCTCGCGCCCACGGCCGCGCCGCAGACGTCGGCCCCGCAGGCGGCCACCGCACAGGCCGCGACCGCACATCCGCTGACCCCACCGATGGCGCCTCCGCAGGCGTCCGCTCCGCAGACGGTCCCGGACCCCCAGGCTGCCCCGCAGGCACCGGCCCCGGTCCCGGTGCCGGCCCCGAAGGCCGCCCCGCAGGCGTCGGCGCCGCAGCCCTGGCCGCCCCCGGCCTCCGCCCCGCATCCCTTGCCCCCGGAGACGGCCTCGAGCTGGTCGTCGGAGAGGGCGGCGTCCAGGAACTCGCTGTCGTCGATCTCGATCCGTCCGAGGTTGCCGGCGGTCGCCATGGCCTGGAAGTTCAGGATCCCCTGGAGCGTCTCCATGTCCATCTTCACGGTGGCGGTGGGCTTCTCGGGGAGGCCCTTGGTGACCGTCACCTGCTCCCCGGTGACCGCCACTCCGTAGGGGGCCGCGTCCGGGATCTCGAAGGCCAGGGTGGCGTTCCATCCCTTGGCCTGCTCCTTCCGGAAGAGCTTCGGGACCAGGTCGAGGAAGACCACGTCGGCGAGCACCTCGTTGGTGAGCTTGCCCTTGGCGTGCAGTTCCTCGATCCTGGGCCGGGCCTTCATGCCGACCTCGAGGGTCACCGGCAGGGACACCGGGAAGACGGTCTGGAATCGCCGGACCGCCTCCCGGTCGTCGGTCACCAGCTTGCCGGCGAGATAGGCCCGCTCCGGATCGAGAAGTCCCTTGGCTACCGGGCGTTCGGCTCCGTCGATCACCTTCATCAGAGTCCTCCTCGATCGGTGCGGTGGGCGAGGCCGCATCGAAGCGACATTGCCGGCCTGGCGCAAGCCCCCGTTCCTTCCTGGAATCCCGTGGAGGTCTATGGGCGGATCTCCGCACAGTCGGCGGAATCCGGCCCAGGAGTGTTGGGCGGACTTCGGCCCATTCGTAGCCTCCTGAGCCTGGGGGAAGGCCGGAAGTGCGCTCCCAGAGCTGGTTCCAGCGTTCCCGGCGATCCTGGCACGGGCTCTGCATTAGGGAGACCGTCCGGCCCGGCGGGGCCGGAGACCCAAACGGAAGGAACCCCGATGATCCGCTCGAACTTCGTGCTCGCCGCCCTCTGCCTCGCCGTGGTCACCTCGGCTTCGACCCTGGCCGATACCCTGGTCACCCTCCCCGATCACATCCCGTTCAACGCCTACCTCCGGGAGTTCGCCCAGCGGGACGGCCGGAAGTGGAAGTTCGAGGGCAGCACCTACCGGATCAAGCACGAGGCCTGCGACCGGATGCTCGCCCGCCTCGGCAAGGCCCTCCGCCCCTGGGACCTCTCCAAGGTGCCGACCTCGGAGGTGGCCGCGGGTCGGGCCGAGATCCCGGGCGCTTCGTACCTCGGCGAGATGCTCCTGGTCGTCTTCGAGGGCAACGCCCCCGAGGTCGTGGGCCGGATGGAGTTCTACGGTCAGGCCGGAACCGTGCCCGAGGTCTTCGGTCCGGGTGGTCTCTACCTGGCTCCTGGGGCGCTCGGCAACCAGGGTCCCGGGGAGCACGTGACGCACCTCAAGCTCTCCTCGGGGCTCACCTGGAAGAAGCTCCAGAAGATCGCCGCCGACCGCATCCAGCGTTTCGAGAAGCTCTCCGCCTCGGAGGAGGGGGCGGAGGTCTCCCCGATGGTCGCCGTCGATCCCGCCGTCGTCTCCCCGGTGGCGGCGGACGACGCTGGCGGCCTCCTCGGGATGGGCGACACCGTGGCCGCCATCGTCCAGGCCCTGAACTGAAGGCGACCCCCCACCTCGACTCCGACTCCGAGGCCGTCCCGCCGGGACGGCCTCGTTCGCGAAGGGAACTCCGATGCTCCTGATGGAAAGCTGTGTCCCTGGGCGACCCGCCCGGATCCTCTACGCCTCCCGGCCCTCGTGGATGCCGCTGGCCCTGACCCTGGGAATCCTGGTGGTGGCCGCGGGGGTCGGCCGGGCCGATCCGATGGGGCAGGGCGTCGAGCCGGTCCCGGTTCCCGAGAGCCCGACCAAGGCCCCTTCGATCCGGGAGCCCCGGGTGGAAACCGTCCCGGCCGCGCCCGCACCCCGGGTCTCCCCCTGGGCCGCCGGGCAAGGGGCCGGGTGGGTGGAGCGACTCCCCCTGGCCGCCGGGCGCTACCGCCTGGTCAGCCCCTTCGGGTACCGGGTCCACCCGATCCGGGGAGGGCGGCGCTTCCACTACGGGGTCGACCTCTCGGCGGCTCCGGGGGAGCCGGTCCTGGCGATCGCCCCGGGTTCGATCAAGGCCTCGGGAACCGAGCCCGGGTTCGGCCACTGGGTCCTGGTCCGCCACCCTGGCAAGGCGCTGGCCTTCTACGGGCACCTGGCCGCCCCCACTCTCCTGGGGGTGGGGGCCAAAGTGTCCGCCGGCCAGGCGATCGGCCGGGTCGGGTCCTCGGGGATGTCCTCCGGACCACATCTCCATTTCGAGATCTGGCGTCCGGGCCAGGGGGTCGAAGCCCCCGGCGACCCCTACGTGGCGGGCCTGGGTGCGGTCGACCCCGAGCGCTGCCTCCGCCTCCGGGCCGGGCAAAAGGGCGCCGCCGCGGCGGCGGACTGAAGGTGGCCGGGCGCAGCCGGAGCGCCCCCGGCTCTGCCGGGGGAAGCAGCGAGGCAGAGCCCGACCGCGAGCGAGCCCCTTGCGGGCGAGCTGCAGAAAAGAAAGGGGCCCCGGGACTTGCGTCCCGAGGCCAGATCGGAAGAAATCGAGGAGGAGTGTGGAAGCTTTCGCTGCCACCTACCCATACGAATCCTTCGGCACGAGGGTTCCAGGAATTTTCATGAATTTTTCGTGACCTTCCAAAGGGGGGTGCAAAGGTCCGGACTTGGCGGGTCCGGGAGGGTGGGGGCGAAAGGGGGGAAGGCCTGGCGATCGGCCCCCGGATCAGTAGTCGCCGACCGACATGTCCGTGACCCGGTCGCCCTCGACCACGAACTTGCGGCTGGCGTTGCCCTCGCCCCAGACCATGCTGGCCCGACCCTCGTGCCGGAACTGCTTGTCGGGGGGCCCCAGGGTGGCGAGCAGGGCTCGCTCGGACATCCCCTTCCAGGGGGTACCGAGGGCGAACTTCTCGATCTCCTCGAGGGACCACCCGGCCACGTCGGGTCCCCGCAGCTCGGTGGACATGTACCAATGTTCCCGGTCCACCCGTTTGCCGTCGGTGAGCTGGAGCACCTTGGTCCCGCTCTGGGCGGTCGGGAGCCCGAAGAAGGTCGGGGTCTTGCGGGTCATCAGCTTGGCCCAGCGGAAGGCGTCGAGGCTGGCCTCCACCACCACGGTCCTGTGCTTGCCCCGCTTCTTCTGGAACTTGCCCCGTCCCGCCAGCCGGAGCTTCCCGGCGTCCCACTCGTAGAAGTAGAGGAGGGTTTCGGCCGGGAGCGACTCGGGGATGTCGGTCCGGGGGACTTCGGCGTAGAACCGGGCCTCGTCCCCACCCGCCACGGTCATCCCGAACATCTTGTTCGAGGGGATGTGGAACTCCTGGATCCGCCACATCCCGGGGTCGGTCTTGGGGTCGTAGTCGTCGAGCCTGGCGGCACTCTTGCCCAGGCCCTTCTCCTTGGCCTCGGCGGCGGCCCGCTCGGCTGCCGCGGCCCGGGCCGCGGCGATCTTCTCCTGCAACGTCTGTCCGACGACCGGACCGGCCATCCCCAGCAAGGCGATCAGCCCCGCGATCCTCTTGTCCATGGCCACCACCTCGGTCTCTCGGGGGAGAGTGTAACCCCTACCCAAGGGGTACCCTTCGCGGGGGCGGAGGTGGAACGTCATGCATCCTCGCCGGGAGTGGTTGGCGGCCCTGGCGCTGGTGGCCTCGATCGGTCGCCAGGTCGCGGCCCCGCAGAGTTTCTGGAGCACGGACTTCGACGGCACCGGCTCGGGATCGGGCTTCAACGTGAACTGGGGCGGTGGCGGCGGGGGCGGGGGTGGCCTCCACTACGGAGCCCCCGACCGGGCTCCTCCGCCCAACCCGGTCACCAGCGTGAAGATCATCACTCCGCCGTCCTCTTCCTCCCGGTCCTATTCCTCTCCTTCCTACTCCTCGTACACCCCCAGCTACAGCGACCAGCTGGCGGTCACCGCCATGTCGAGCATGTTCCAAGGCCTGTTCTCGAGCATGTTCAGCGGTCCCAGTCCGGCCCAGATCCGGGCCCGCCAGGAACGCCTGGAACGGGAACGCCAGGCCCGGATCGAGGCCGAACGCCGTCGCCGGGAGGAGGAGGAGCGCCAGAAGCGCGCCTACGCCGACCAGAAGGCGAGGATCCAGGCCGAGGTCGACCGCACCCTCGACTCCATGGAGAAGCTCCCGTTCGCGGTCCGGGAACGGACCGGGCTCTTCGGGAGCAAGGAGCTGGTCCCGGACTTCCTCGGTGGCGGCGGAGGGGGTGGGGGTGGTGAGGAGGATCGCCGGGATGACACTTCGGTCGTGGACTTCTCCGACATGACCGAAGAGGAGCTCGATGCCGGATGGCTCCGGGCCCAGGAACGGATGTTCGCGGAGCGGGCTCGCATGGAGCGCTCCCTGGGGGATGCCTACGAGCTGGGCGACACCCCCGCCATCGGGGCCCACCGCCCTGCCAGCTACCGGGTCGATTCCGAGGCGCAGGACTCGACGCTCCTTCCCGAGCCGCTGGTCGAGGCCGGGGCCGAGATCGCGGGCGAGGCAGCGATCGCAGGGCTGGCCCACTGGGCGAACGATCTCCGCATCCAGAACGCCATGCGTGCCAAGGGGCTGGCGGTCGAGCTGAACGAACTGCGCTCCCTCGAGAGCCTCCAGCGTCTCGGCAAGCTCGGGGATGCGGCCAAGTTGAAGCGCATGAAGGAACTCCAGGACCTCGCCAAGACCGCCGCGGGCCTCTCGCCGATCACCGTGGTCACCACCCTGGGCGAGTTCGGCATCAAGGTGCTCGACCACGCCGGCAAGCGTCTCGACGAGTCGGGGGACCGGCTCACCCGGGCCCTGGGTGACCGGCCGAAGATCGAGGCCCGGATCGACGCCTTGCGCGACCAGCTCCGGCGCGACGACCTCGATGCCCCCACCCGGGACCGCCTCGAGAAGGAGAAGCAGGCCCTCACCCACACCCTGGTGGAAGGCGACCGCCTGCTCGCCACCGCGGCCCAGACCGATCCCGAGGCCCAGGCGTTCATGGCGATGGTCGATCCCCGGACCCTGCGGGACGCCACCGTGGAGATGCTCCCCAGCCTTCCCCTCGGCGACATGGCGAAGGGACTGCAGCGGAAGGTCCTCTCGAGCGACCTGGCCCGGCCCTTCCTCAAGGGTCCTGCGGGGGCGATCCAGGGCAAGGTCGAGGTGGTGGCCAAGAAGCTCGACGAGCTGCGCAAGAAGGAGTGGGTCGCCAAGGGCGAGGAACTCGCCGGGGAGGCCGTAGAGGCCGGTCGGGAAGTCCGGGAAGCGATCGTGGGCGGAGGGGGCAAGACCGGCGCATCGAGGATCGGGCGGGCCGGGTACGAAGCGGCCACCACGGCCGCCGGCAAGGCCAAGGACAAGGCCGTCGAGGCGGTCCGCGACAAGTTCGAGAAGGCCCATCCCGGGGCCAAGACCGTCCGGGAGTCCCTGTCTCCCCAGGCGGTGACCAAGGGCGTGATCCGCTCCGCCACCGAGCCGCTCGTCGAGGGTGCCGAGGCGATCGCCTCCGATCTCGACTTCCAGCCGGGGAGCCCCTGACATGGAAGGCGACCACCGCGTCCCGGGACGCATCGGAGGCCCGGTCCTCCTCCTGCTCCTGGCGCTGGGAGCGACCCGGGCCGAGGAGGTCGTTCCCGGCACCCGGCTGGCGCTCGGCGAGGGGATCGCCGCCCACCGCCTGCTGGGACCTGCGACCGCCGCGCAGCGCGGCGTCAAACCGGGTCCGGGACTGGTGGGGCGTGCCGGGACCGAGTTGTGGGTGACCACCGGCGCCCGGGTCTACGAGGTGCACGGCGGCACGTTCAAGGGTCTGGCGACCGGAGGGCCCCTGACCGGACTGGCGGTCCTGGGGGGGGAGCTGCTGGCGGTGCGGGGGCGCGAATTGATGGGCCTCGAAGGCGTGGCGTTCCGGACCCGGGCGGTGCTCCCCGAGTCCGACATGCGGATCGAGGCGCTCGAGGGCGACGAGGGCCTGCTCCTCTACGGCGGACGGGAGACCGGGACCTCGATCTACGTGCTGCTGGGCGACGGTCGCTACGAGCGCCTGGTGGAGGCCGACGGCCCGGTGACCGCGGCGCTCGAGGCCCAGGGCGAAGTGGTCTTCGCCTGCGGGCGCGACCTCTGGCTGCTCGCCCGGCTCGGGAGGCCCGTCAAGGTCTACACCGCGTTCCGGCCCATCTTCTCGATCGCCCGTCGGCCCGGATCCGGGGACCTCTGGTTCGCCACACCCTCCGGGGTCTTCGCGCTGCGCGCCGGGGGCGTGCAGCCGGTACTCGCCGGCGCCACCGGGTTCCTGCGTCATGACGGGCGGTTCCTGGTCGTCTCCGACCCGGTGCGCCGCACGGTGCTGGCGCTCTCCGGCGATCCGATCGGCTCGGGAGAGCCGGATCCGATGCCGGGGGCCGCGACCGGCGGTCCGCTCGAGAGTTCCCGGCAGGGGGCCGAGGCGGAGTCCCGCCCCGTGCCGCGACCGTCACCGGGCGGCCTCGATTTCATGAAGTGAGAGCGGGATCGCCCCGGGGATCACCACCCGGCCGGCCGCCAGGTCGGCTTCGAGGTTGGCGCGTGCTCTCGCAACCGACGGCGTGAGCCGGGCGGTGTCCAGCCCGCGCAGCATCGCGAGGGCGACCAGCGCCTGGTCCCCGAGCGCTCCCACCCGCACCCGGTTCTTCAGGGTGTCGATCAAGGCCCGTGCCAGGTCCAGGGGGTGGAGCCTTGCCGCGACCGCTTCCAGGGGCAGGAGCAGGTCCTGGATCTCGTTGTCCTCGAGGAGACTGCTCCGCTCGAAGATCCGTTCGAGCAGCGCCGCACCCCGGAGTCGGCGGGTGACGGGATCGTCGCCCGCGACCCGGGAGGCCCGGGCCAGTCGGAGGAGTCCCGCCCGCATCCTCGCCTCGTAGGGCTCCGTCCACCGCTGGAGGATCTGGGCCGTCCGGAACAGGACGATCCCCGCGATCAGGTCCCTGGCCGGCCCATCGGGGCCCGGGGCCAACCACGCCGCCTCCTCCCCGAACAGGGCGGGCGAGAGGAGCAGGGCCGAGGTCAGGTTCGGGCGCAGGTGCAGGAGCAGCCCGGCCCAGGCTCCATCGGTCCCCGAGGCCGCGGCCGATGCGGCCCAGATCGCCCGGCGGAACGCCAGGGTGGCGGGGCGGAGCCAGGTCGCGATCACGGCCCGATCCGCCGGGATCCTGAGTACTCCGCTCGCCAGCGTGCTCATCGGATCTTCCGCGAACTGGGTCAGCGGTCTCAGATTGGCGAGAAGCGCCGGGAGTTGGGAGTCCGCCCGGCCCGCGGTGAGCTCGACTCCGAGGTCCTGCCTGAGCTCCAGGCTCCGTCCGAGCTCCCGGGCGGCGATCCCGGCCCACCCGGGTGCCACCCGCGGCATGCCCGACTCGAGCCATGCCAACTCCTCGGCGATGCGCTGCACCTGGCCGGGGAGGGGCACCGGGGCGAAGTCCCGGGCCGGAGGGAGGAGCGGGGCGAACGGAGGTTCGAAGCCGAGTTCGTCGAACCATTGGTCGAGGTCCATGACTTCGTCGCGCACGGACTCGGGCAGGCCGTCACCGGTCCCGGCCCGGGCGAGCTCGGCTCGAACCCTGGCGAGCGAGGGAAGTTCCCGCTGCAGCGACGCCAGGCCGGGTATGTCGGCGAGCTCGAGCGCCAGCCCGGAGGACTCGCCGTTGGGTCGCCGGAGCCTGGGGGCGAGCGATTCGAGTTCGCCCCGGAGCGTAGCCAGCCCCGGAAGCTTCGGGGCCTGCGTCGCGTCGGGTTCCCTACGGGGTGGGATCTCGACGCTCGGGGCGGGGGGCTTCTCCCGAGGCCATGCAAGCCAGGTGAGCGCCAGGAGGGCCCCGACACCCAGGGCGAGGCGGCGGGGATAGGCCGGCGTCGTCCGATTCCCGGGGCGAAGGACGGACGCAGACGCAGCCTGCGGGAGGGCGGAGGTGGCCATCCCCGGGAGGTCGGAGGGGGGGACTTCGATCCGCACCGTGGCGGCAGCGGTCGGTGACCCGCGCTCGAGGGCCGCGATCATCCCGGCAAGATCGGGGAAGCGCGATCCGGGCCGGGGATCCATGGCGCGGCGGAGCACGGGCTCGAGACCCGCGACCTCCGGATCGGGGGCCTCGAGGGGTGCCGGTGGAGTCCCGGCGCGCAGGACGGCGAGCCTCTCGGAGATCCCGGCTCCCCAGGGGAGTCGGCCGCTGACCAGTCGATACCCGAGCACGCCCAGGGCGAACTGGTCGGTGGCGGGGGTGACCTCGCCGTCGAGGATCGCTTCCGGGGCCATGTAGGCCGGCGTCCCCAGGACCCTCCCTTCGGCGGTGACCACCGTGCTTCCCTGCTCGCGGCAGGCGATCCCGAAGTCGAGGAGGACCGCGGTGTCGTCCTCCCGGATCATCACGTTCTCCGGCTTCAGGTCGCGATGGACGACCCCCTGGGCATGGGCCGCTCCCAGGGCGGCGGCGAGCTGCCGGAGCCAGGGCACCACCCGGGACGCCGGCAGGGGACCCCGCGAGGCGAGGCTCGCCAGGGACACGCCGGGGACTCGCTCGTAGACGATCCAGGCGGTGCCGTCCTCCTCGACCCCGAAGTCGAGGACCCCGACGACGTGCGGGTGGCGGAGGGCAGCGGTGACCTTGGCCTCCCGCTCGAAGCGGGCGCGGAACTCGAGGTCGGGGAGCGAGGCGCGCAGGACCTTGACCGCCACCTCCCGGTCGAGTTCGCGGTCCCAGGCCAGGACCACGCGACCGAAGCCGCCCTCGCCGAGCAGCTCGCGCTCTTCGAGCCGTCCGGCGAGCCCCGCCGGGAGCCAGCGGGGAGAGGGGGGTGACATCCCGGCCATTCTACCCGGTGCGGTATCCTCGGGGCGGAGGTCCCGTGTGGGTCAACCTGCGATGAAGTCCGCCGCCGAGAGCGGTTCCACCGAGATCCAGGCCCCCGAGGCCGCGGCCATCAAGGCCGAGTACTCGCGGCGCTGGTATCGCCAGCTCCTGATCTCGGGACAGATCCTGGTCTTCGCGTTCCCGGTACTGATCCTCGGCGAGCGGTCCGGGGACGTGCCGGCCTGGGCCGTCGGGATGGCGCTCCTCTCGGTGCTCGTCGGCCTGGCCGGTTCCTTCTGGAACTGGCGCTGCCCGCACTGCAGTACCTACTTCGGCAAGAAGTTCCTCGGCCTGCGCTTCTGCGCCAGTTGCGGGATCGAACTGGTCTAGGCACCCACGCGCCGGCCCGGTACCCGAAGGAGAGAGACCCGAGGATCCTCCCATGCTGGTCGTACCCCGGCCGCACGAGATCAAGGGTTCCCTGGTCCGACTCCCGGTCCGGGTCCTGCCCGAGAGGCGTCCGGCCTTCGAGGTGGCCTGGAGATTCCCGGTACGGTTCCTCCATCGTTGGTCCGGGAGCGCGGACGCCTTCGCGGTGGCATTCGTCTTCTTCGCCATGCACTCGGGCGAGAGGCTCCGGATCGAGGGACGGGTCTCCCCATCGCTGCTCGCGAACCTCGAGCGATTCCAGGAGATCTGGACCTGTTGGAGACCCGACCGGTATCGAACGGTCCCGATCGAGGCCGCGGAGGAGCGGGAGGAGCCGCGGGCTGACCCGGGGACCTCCCTCGCCCTGTTCTCGGGTGGAGTGGATGCGGCCTTCTCCACCCTGCTCCATCACAGGAGGGAGGCCGGTCGTCGCAGCCGACGGATCGAGGCCTGCGTCCTGGCGGGCGGGATGGGCGGCTTCCAAGGGCAGGCGTTCCGCCTCTTCGAGGCCGAGGTCGGGCTCGTGTCCGAGGTGCTTGCGAGTCTGGGGATCCCGCTCCTGTCGATCTCCTCGAACTGGCAACTCCAGGCCGGGAGGCTCGGCCTGGACATCCGGGACCTCTTCGTCACCGGCTTCGTCGCCTGCCTGTACCTGCTGCGGGGGCAGGCCGGTTCGGCCCTCCTGGCTGCCGGCGAGACCTCGTACCGCTACACCGCAGGTGTGGATGGTTCGTCCCCCCTGACCGATCCCCTGCTCGGCTCCACCCTCTTCCCGATCCTCCACGAGGGCTGCGCCCATTCCCGGGTCGAGAAGCTTCGACTCCTGGGTACCGTTCCGGAGCTGCTGCGGATCCTCAGGGTCTGCAACCGGACCCTCCGCGACCGGAGGAACTGTGGCTGCTGCGAGAAGTGCCTGCGCACCGCGCTCGCCTGTCGGATCGCCGGCGTCGCAGGTCCAGAGGGCCTCGGGCCTCCCTCCTGCGAGGCTCTGGCCGACCTCGAGATCCCTGCCGGATATCTCACGCGGACCTGGAGGGACATGCTCGCCGAGGCGCGTGGGGTCGGCCTGGAGCGGGAGGCCTGGTTCGGCCTGGTCGAGTCGAAGCTGCCGCCGGTCCAGGCCGGGAGCCGAGGCTAGCCTCCCGAGGGTCCGGCTTCGATCCGGGAGCGCAACTCGGGAAGGCGGGACGCGACCTCCGCCCAGACCGCCTCTTCCTCGGGTCTCCGGGCCGGATCCGGTGGGGGTCCCGCCTGGAGCGACCAGGCCGGGAAGCGCTCCCGGATCAGGGACCAAAACTCCTCCCTCCCGAGCGAACCGGCGAGGCCCAGGCCGGCGAGGACCTCGGCGAGCTGCCCGGGACCCTCCTGCCGCTCCAGGTCCACGACCACGAACGGGAGGCTCCTCCGCACCAGGAAATCGACCTGGGCCAACTGGCGGTGGCAGAACTCGAGCGCGACCAGGAAACAGTGCCGATACTGTCGCTCGACCTCGGCGGCAGCGCTCCCCGGGAAACGCCCCTGGGCGAAGTAGCGGGCGGCATGGGATTCCGGGCGACGCCAGACGAGGAGGGTCCCGAACCGGAGCCCGGAGTCCGCCGCCGGCACGACCGAGCCCTGTCCGAATAGCCAGGAAGTCACGAACACGGTGGGGGCAGGCGGGACGCCGGGAGGCGGGAGCCATTCCGAAGGAAGGAACCCGGATGCCTTGCCCTGCCATGCGCCGGCCATGACGCGCCGCGTTTCGGGGTGCTCGGGATCGGGACCGGGCGCGATCGCCACTCCCGGGACGTCCCTGACCAGCTCGGCGAGCGCCTCTGCGGTCCCGGGGTCGGCGACCGAGCAGAACACCGGCGGGGGTTCGATCGGAGCGGGTTCCCGGCGCAGCACCCCCGTTCGTGAGGACCGGCTGCCCACCGCCGTCGGCCCCGTGCCGGAGCGGGCCTGGGCGGCCTGCCAGGTGTCGTCCGGCCCCGTGACCTCGATCAGGCCTTCCCCCGCCGGCTGCCTCCCCTCGGGGAAGCAGGCCAGGTTGACCTCGGGTCGACCGACCCCCCGGAAGATGTCCACCGGGTTCCGGTAGAAGTTCCCGGGCGAGTAGTAGGGAGCCAGGTGCCACCAGGCCCGGTAGCCGAGGGCGGCCACCCGCTCGAGGAGTGCCGGGGAACGCTCCGGGAGGTTGTTCTCGAGGAACAGGATCGGGCGGCAGCGGCGGATCGTCTCGCCCGCGCCTGCCAGCACCGCGGCCTCCATGCCCTCGACATCCGCCTTCAGGAGGTCGAGCCGGGGGAGCCCGAGGGAGTCGAGCGCCACCACTTCGATCTCCTCCGTGGGACCTCCGGCGACTCCGATCCGGGCGGCCCCCACGTTGCGGGGGAGCGAGAGGCCGCCGGATTCGATCCGTGCCCTGCCCGGACCTTCCCCGAGCGCCAGGCGATGGGGCTCGGCGTTCTCGATCCCGTTCAGCACCAGGTTCGCCGCCAGCAGATGGAACACGTTCCGCTGCGGCTCGAAGGCGAGCACCCTGCCTTCCGGTCCGACCCGCCTGGCCATGGCCACGGTATGGGTACCGAGGTTCGCCCCGGCATCCACCGCCACGTCGCCCGGGCGCAGCCACAGGTCCAGCAGCCGGAGTTCCTCCTCGGCCCACTCCCCGTAGAGCTCGAGCGACCGACCGATCACCAGGTCGGCCCGGGAGGCCGCGAACGTCCCCCGGCGTCCGGTCCTGACCGCCACGCGGGGCGTGATGAGGGTGTCGGACGGGGAGGTCGTTCCCGTCGGCGGCGCTGCGGCCGTGATCCTGGTCCGACGTTCGGTGGCCACCTCGCCCACCAGGTCGCCGGTGAAGCGGAGAAGGTCGCCCAGGAAGGACCCCTTCCGGAGCCGGTAGCGCGGCAGGTCCTCCTCCCGGGGCGAGATCGGATCCTCGACCAGTCCCGCGCTACCCGGATCGAGGACTTCCCGGACGAACTCGAAGAACCTCTCGCGGGCGATCGACGGATCCCGTCGGATGAGGCGAGCCATGTCGCGCCAGTGGCAGGCTTCCCGTTCCAGCCTGCCGGGATTCAGCTCGATCGCCCAGTCCCCGATCACCGCCTTGGAGGCGATCTGGTCCGGGGAGCGGATCGGGAAGTGGGCGAGTCGGGCCGTCGTGATCTCCTTGAACTCCTGCACCTTCCCGTCGACCTTCAGGAAGTGGTTCCCCGGCCCCAGGAGTCCCGCGGCAAAGAGTCGGCTGGGGACGATGACCTTGTGGTGGCGTCTGGGTCTCCCGGCGACCCGATGCCCGATGCGCCGCACCGGGTCGAGGTCGGGCCCCGGGTCACCCGGGGTCGGGACGTAGTGGATCTGGGCGAGCGACCACAGGAGATCGGGTTCGGCGAGGAGCTGCCGGCGGAGCTCCCCGGGGTCGGCATCGAGGAACTCGTCGCCGTCGAGGGGCACGGCATGGGTCACCGTGGCATCCCGGGCCAGCTCCCGGAGGAGGCCGGTGGTGACCTCGGCCTGCGTGAAGGCGACCGGTTCGTGGCGACGGACATCGACCGCGAGCCCTTCGGCCACCATGGCTGCCAGGATCTCCGGGGTGGCGTCCGAGGACCGGTGCTCCACGACGATCATGCGATCGAGGCAGCGGAGCGCCTGGCGCAGGATGGGCTCGATCACGTCCTCCTCGTTCCGGACGAGCATCAATCCGACCAGGGCCATCCGGTTGCCTCCGCCTCGCA
The DNA here is from genome assembly GCA_964403795.1 of uncultured bacterium. Classification (GTDB taxonomy): domain Bacteria; phylum Muiribacteriota; class UBA6191; order CAZXTJ01; family CAYOHP01; genus CAYOHP01. The sequence goes on from CAYOHP010000020.1 coordinate 28,377, forward strand.
CCCATCCCCGACACCGATCCGGCAGGAGAGGATAGTGCACCCCCGGGGCGACCCTCAGGCGCAGGCCTGGGGTGTCGTGCCTGCCCGGTACACGGTCCGTCGCACCCGAGGCTGTCGTGCCGGGAGCCCGAGGTGGCGGAGCAGGGCTCCGTGCAGGCGGATCCACAGACCGAGGAGGAACCCGGCGGCGCGGCTCTGGACATCGAGGGCGATGCCCTCGGAAGCGGCCATGACCAGCCAGCGCAGGGCCCGGAAACGATGCCCCGGGTGTTCGCCGGATCGAGCCGCCGCCACCACCACCGGCATGACCTGCCGGACCATGCGCTCCTCTTGGCGACCCCGGGCCGCCAGGCGGGGGTCGGAGTGTCGCCGGTGGCGGATCCACCCGGAGAGCCATGCCTCGGCGGCGCGGAGCACCGAAGGCCCCTGCCGTCGGTACAGGGTCGCGTAGGCCCGTTCGACCCAGGGAGCGAGCCGTCCCGGTTCGAAGTGGGCGTAGACCATGCTCTCGGCATACAGGTGCTGGTGTTCCCAGCCCGTCGGCAGGAGGCGACGCGCCTTCTCCATCCTGCGGTGGAGCGCGGTCCCGGGTACCGGCCCGAGCAGGGAGACCTGGGCGGTGGCCATGGGCAGACCGGCGAACCAGTCGAGGTCCTCGCCCAGGTTCTCCGGGGTCTGGAAGTCGAAGCCCATGACCCATGAGAGGGTCACGGCGATTCCCTGGTCCCTCAGGGCGGCGAGCAAGGCTCCAAGGCGAGCATGGTCGAGCTTCCCGAGCGGCGAGAACTTCGACTCGACGCCGATCCACAGGTAGGCGATCCCCGCCCGTGCCAATTCCTCGGGCGTGGACTCGAGCAGGCTCGCCACCGTGGCGAAGGCCGAGAGGCGCACCTTGCCGAAGTCGAGGCCCGGCATCGACGAGAGCCGGGATGCGAGCTCCTCGGCCCTCGCCCGGTCGGCGAGGAAGTCCTCCTCGAAGATCGCGAAGGCGATCGTCCCGGGATCCCGGGCGAGGCCGGCGGCGATGGCGTCGGCCAGTTCCGCGGCCCCGGCGGTTCCCACCTCGCGACCGTCGAAGAAGGCGCTGGTGGCGCAGAATCCGCAGCGCTTGCGACAACCGAAGCCGGCGACCACCGGCTGCATCCGCTGCGGCAGGAGCCGGATCCCGAGGGGGAAGAGCTCCTGGCCCGGGAGATTGGGGACGAGGGGCGCGCCCGGTTCGTCCCCGACCAGGGATCGCATGAACGCCGCGCCTTCGTCCCGGCAGACGGAGTCGACCAGGCCCTCGAACCCCGGGTCCCCGGGCCGGGCGGAGTCCAGGCAGACCACGCCGTAGCCGCCGAGCACGATCCGGGCCTCCGGTCGGATCCTCCGCACGGTCCTGCACATCCGGTGCACGACGTCCCTCGAGACCAGGGTGAAGCCGATCCCCACGATTTCGTAGGGCACTTCGCGGAGTTCCTCCTCGAAGTCCGCGACCGTCGGGTACTCGAGCACCGCGACCGAAGGCGAGAGGTTGGCCGCGATCCGGTGGGCACCGAGATAGGGGAGCTCGACCTCGCTGCGCCAGGGGCCCTGCCCCCGGGTGAAGCGGCTGGAGTAGAAGTCCAACGGGTCCTCGCCCCCGGGGTCGGGAGCCACCGGACCGGTGGGGGTCACCAGCAGGATCCTGGCCGGCAGCCGCGGCACCGCCCGACGCACTCCGGCCCGCAGCAGCCGTGCCAGGGCCAGCGCCCCGGCGAGCGCCACCGCCGCCTCCCCCAGTCCGGCAGCGAGGGGGCTGGAGGTCGCCAGGGTCACGAGGAACCGGGGTGGCGGACAGGCTGCGTACAGGAGGGCGGTCCCCAGGACCATGCTTCCTCCCCGGGCCCAAGCGGATGTCTCGCAGCGCCCGGTGCGAGCCATCCGGTCGGCGAGCTCGGCGAAGCCGGTACCGACCAGGAAGTGGAACGCCGCGAAGGCCGGGGCATACCCCAGCGGCCATGCCACCGGACCGGCGACCGGAGCGACCAGCACGCCCTCGGCCAGGAGGACAGGATCCCAGAGCATCTCCATCCCCGCCAGGCAGGCCCCCGAGATCCAGGGCCCCTGCCACTGCCTGCCGCCGGAGGCAGCCCACCACCGGAGCGAGTCCCCCAGGGCGAGGGACAGGAGTCCGAACCCGAGCCATCCCAGCGGGACGAGTGGAGGGAGGCCGAGCACCGTGTCGCCCGCGGCCGGCCCGAACCGGTAGGCCTCGAGACCATGGACCGCGATCCATGGGAACGCGGCTCCGAAGACCAGGAAGGTCGCGGCCAGACCTCGAAGAAGGGCCCGTCCCCGGGTCTCGGCGAGCGCGGTCAGCGCCGCCGCCGCCACGCCTGCCAGCAGCGGTCCCCAGCCGTAGCGGGCGGGGATCCCCAGGAGCGGCCAACCCAGGACCGCGATCAGGAAGAGGAGCAGGGCCGCGAGCAGGGCCGCACGCCGCATGGGGATCCGGTCTCAGCGGGTCCGACGAGTGCCGACCAGAGTTCCGCCAGCGGGCCATCGCCCAGCCGCGTTCCGGGGCCGGGAGTCCCCGCCATGACGCAACGGGTCATGGTCCCGTCGGCGTCGATCGTGAGCATCTCCGCATCGCACGAGTCGAGGTCGGGGGAGACGAAGCCGCGGTCGCCGTAGCCGTACCGCTCCGCCAGCGCCCGGGCCGCTCCGGAGTCCACGGCTCCCAGGTCGGCGGCATTGCCGATCCAGGCACCCCGGGGGAAGGGAGCGGTGAGCCTCCACGCCACGGCCCCGAGCCGACCCCGCACCAGCCCGGCGAGTTCCTCGAGTTCCCCGAGGTTCGCGGAGTGGAGCATGGTCGAGACCGCCAGCTCGATCCCGGCGGCCCGCACCGCCTCGGCCAACCGGAGCGCAGGGGCGAAGCTCCCCCGGCCCCGGAGTCGCTCGTGGCCTGCCCGCATCCCGTCGAGGCTGATCCTCACCCGGTGGCAGACGAGCTCCGCGATCCTCCCCGGGGGGAAGCCGACGCCGCTGGTGCAGACCTCGACCCGGATCGGGAACCGGGAGGCCACCGCCAGGATGGCGTCGATCCCGGGGTGGAGCAGCGGTTCGCCGCCGGTGATCATGACGCCCAGCCCGCCGAGGTCCGTGAACTCCTCGATCGCCTGGATCGCGGTCGCGGTCCCCAGGCAGGCTCCGTCGTCCAGCGCCGGTCCGTGGTAGCAGTGCCGGCAGCGCAGGGCGCAGCGGTGGGTGATCTGCAGGTTCATCCAGCGGGGGAAGGCGGGGAGCGGCGGCGGCCACGAGGGCAGCGCGTCATGGCCGGCCTCCGGCGGTCCCAGGATGCCTTCGCGACGGGCATCGTCGAGGACCTCGCCCAACGTCGCCGCGTCCCGCATCCCCAGGTGCACGCCCGCCAGCGCCTCCCATGCCTCGGCGTCGATCTCGAAGACCGCACCGTCGGCCACCCGGAAGAGTCCCGGGCGACCTCGGCCGACCCAGATCGGACGGATGCCGCGGGAGAGGCGGAGTCCGTCTCCGTCTCCGCCAGGGAGCCCGTCCCGGCCCGCCGCACGGGGCGACGGTCCGGGACGGACGAGGAGCGGCGACCGGGGCTCAGCCCTGGTCACCGCAGCCCTCGCAGTGGGGCACGGCACCCCCGGTGGCGAAGAGTCGAACCAGCTTCATGGACTGAACCTCCATCTCCCCTGGAGGGGGAAGTGGGAGGACGCTAGACCCGGAGCCTCTCCTGACGACAGGTCTCCGGGCCCGGGAGTGAGGATCGGCACCCCGGAGCGAAGGCCTCCGTCGGCGGCCTATTGCCCGAGGAAGCCGGTGGGCTCGGTCAGGACCGGGGCCGGCACCGCGGTGCCGGCGGGGACCCGGATCTCCACGGCCCCGACGCCCGGCTCGTCGATCATGGGCCGGCACGAGGTGGGCACCATCATCCGGCCCCTGCCTCCGGTAGGCAGAGGGCGCAGTCGTCCGGCCCGGACGGCGGAGGGAAGGTCGGGACCGGGCCGCTGGGGAGCGGGAGTCTCGGTCATCGACTTCTCGCCCTTCGCTCCTCGCCCCGGGGAGAGGTCGAAGATCCCCCGGAAGATCCCCATCACCCCGACCGGGTCGCGGTCGCGGTTCACGGTCCCGGGTCCGAGTCCCCCGGGGAGCTGGGCGTCGGCGATCAGCTGCCGGTAGAGCGCCTCGTGGTCCTTCTTGCCGGTGATCTCGAGGAGCAGCATCACCAGGCGCTCCACCAGGGCCAGGGAGCCGGCCTCCTCGGTGCCGGTGGAGGGAGCGCTCCCCTGGGCGTAGGCGTGGAGGAAGTCGGCCATGGTGCGGCAGGTGCGCGGCATGGCGCGCAGCGCGGCGTCGACGGCTGCCCGCCCGCCCGGGAGCTCCTCAGAGATCCGGAGGAGCATGTGACCCACCCAGGACTCGTTCGAGAGGAAGTCGCCGAGCTCGGGGAACATGAGCTCGAAGTAGACCGGGTTCTCCCGGGTGCTGTGGCTCGCCTCGACCTTGAGGACCCTGGGCGGGTTCCGGAGGTAGTCCCGGAAGAACCCGGGGACCTCGGCGGCGAGGTAGTTGGCCCAGCCCTCGGAGAAGGCCCTGGTCGGGGAGAGGATCTCGCTCATGAAGTGGGTGCCGTCGGGCCCGTAGGTCTCGGTGTCGGTGCTGCACCCCTGACCCCCGTCGCCCAGGTGGCCGGCCTCGTGGAGCAGGGTGGCCGAGATGGCCTGGACCGAATCGAGGCGTACCGCCACCTCGCCGAGGTGCATGCTCGGCTCATGGCGCACCGCGTGCGGCCACACCATCAGCGAACGATTCCGGGCCACGACAGCATCCCAGGTGGTGCCGTGGCGGACCAGGAAGTCCTCGGGGCTCTCGCCGGCGCGGAGCGCGTCCTTGGAACCATCGGGCAGGACCAGGGAGGTCCCCGGAGCCACCGACTCCCAGCGATCCCGGGGATAGAGGTGGACCCGGAGCGCTCCGCGGTCCTCGAAGGTGGCGATCCTCCCGGCCCGCACCAGCTTCTCGCGTAGGTAGTCGGAGCGCAGGGCGGTGAGCACTTTCTCGATCCCCGGGGCATCCGAGAGGGCGGTCTGGAGGCCGCCCAGTGGATTCGTGGAGCCGGTGGTCGCTCCCGGGTCGACGGGGTTGCCGATCGGGCGTGGCAGCCGACGGGGATAGACGATGGAGAGGGCCGCACCGGCGCTCATGGTCCCGGGGACGTCGGCGGCCCACCACCGCAGGTTCCCGAGGAAGGCGACGCCGACCACCATGTCGGGATCGAGCCCTTCGAAGGAGGGGCTGCCACCCAGGTTCAGCTGGAGGTCGACCGGGGCGCCGCCCGGCTGCCTTCCAGCACTGCTCTGGGCAGGAAGACGCGGCGGGCCGGCGGTCTCGACGGCAGGGAGGCCAGGGGCGAATGCCCCGACGCAGGCGACGACGAGACCGAGCGATCGAGAGAGGGAAGGCATCGGACCTCCTGCCGAGCCGCGTGCTCGCAGGATCGATGCCAAGGCTGTGCATGGCTCCGGGAGCCGGTTGGTGTCGAAGTGTCCGGCGGACGGGTGCCGTACCTCACACCTGGGAGACTCGGGAGCCGAGACGGACTTGAGACTCCGACCGGGTCAGCGCCGCTGTCCCCAGATGCGGGCAGGTGCCTTGGCGTCCGGGCGACCGGAAGGCGGCGGCGGTGGACCGGCGGGAGCCGGTGCCGCCACCGGGACCGGGGCGGGCGGGGCCGATCCCTGGTCGGGCGGGATCACCACGCCGGCGCGCAGCTCCGCCAGGTCGCGCTCGACCTCGCGGCGATTGGGGGCCTCGGGGAAGATCCGGAGGTAGGCCTCCAGGTGGCGGATGGCGACCGACCCGAGGCCCAGGGCCCGGGCCGAGACGCCGGCACCGAGGCGGGCGTTGGGGTAGCCGGGCTCGCGCTCGAGGGCCTCCAGGAATCGGAACAGGGCGGCCGCATAGCGGCTGGTCCGGGCCAGCGCCACGCCCTCGTCGACCTGGGCCCGGGCCACCGGGTCGAAGAGTTCCGAGGCGGCCGCGGAGAGTTCGGCCCTCAGGCCGGAGACCTCCCGCTCGACCTTGGCCGAGGTCGACGGATCGAGGCCGAGCGAGAGCGCTGCCAGGTAGCCGGCGAGGGCCGCCTCCTTGGCACCGCTCCGGTGGCTGGCGAGACCCAGGTTGAACCAGCTCTTGGCGTCGTCCGGTGCGGCCCGGGTGGCGGCCCGGAACTGTTCCACGGCCGCCTCCATCTCGCCCGAGGATGCCAGCGCCATTCCCTGGTCGTTGCGGCGACGGGCTTCCTCGATCGGGGCCGAGTCGACCTTGCGGGTGTCGAGGAAGACGATCTTCCCGTCCCGGCGGACCATCAGGCGGACCTCGGCCCCCACGGGAACGGCCTCCAGTCGGTTCACGGCGTCGGGCGTATCGACCACCCGGTAGGGTCCCACCTTGGTGAGACGGTCGCCGGCCCGGACCCCGGCAACCGAGGCGGGGGTGCCGTCGAGGACCCGCTCGATGGGGATCCCGACCTCGCCGCCGGTCTCCCGCGACAGGACCAGGCCGAAGCGGACCTGGCCGGGATTCAGCAACGCCTCGAGGCGCTTCACCGCAGGGTGAGGGAGGTTCGCCACCTCGCGGTAGAGCTCGTCGGCGAGGCGGCGTAGCCCCCGGTCGAAGAGAGCGTTGGCCACGAAGGCCTTGATCCGGGCCTCGCCGTCCTGGAGCGGCAGCTCGGCGGCCTGGATGGCAGCCCGCATGGCCTCGGCGGCCCGCTCGAAGTCCCCGGCGTTGGCGGCCGCGTCGGAGAGGTCGCGGTGGGTCCCGGCCGAGCCCGGACGCAGGCGGGCCGCGGCGTCCAGGAGGCGGGTCGCCAGCTTGCCGAGGCGGGGGTCGCCCGAGAGGGCCCGGCCGGCCTCGGCCAGCCGGTCGGCGTTGCCGCCGGCACTGGAGAGCAGCCGGTCCAGGGTCTTCTCCGCCGCTTCCATGCCGCCGAAGCCGTAGGCGGATCTCAGGTTCTGGGCATCCTGGGTGCCGGGGCCGGCGGCGAGCGGGGCCGCCAGCAAGGTCGCCCCGAGTACCGCCACGGCGAGCCGCGATCGAGAGGTGCTCATCTCGACCGGAGTGTACCGGCTCGCCGGGGTGGTCTGGCCCCGGGGCGTCCCCGTCAGCGACGCGCCAGGAGGGCCGCCACCCGATCGTCGAGCTGGCGGCGCACCTGCCAGAGGTCGAGACCCGCGGCTTCCCCGGGAGAGGGTGGGCCGGACTGCGGGGCCACGCAGTGCATGAGCCGGGCATAGGCCTTGTCGCCTTCCCGCTCCATCAGCATGGTGGTCAGCTTGAAGAGGGCCCCGGGGACGTCGTTGTTCCGGTACCCGTCGGCGACCACCTCGTGGGTGCGGTCGCGCATGTAGAGGTAGAGGTTGTAGTTCGGCTGGTCGGACCCGTCCCGGGGGACTTCGAAGTAGACGAGGCCGAACTTGAGACCGCCGGCGGTGCGGTCGATCGAGTCGTACTGCTTCTCGAGGGCCACGTCGAAGACGTCGAGCACCTGGTGGTCGATCGGCTTGGCGCTGCCGTCGGGGGCGATCTGGTAGGTGATCTGCTGGACCTGGACCCGGAGGTCGGGGAGCTGGGTCGCGGGCGGCGAGGCCAGGGTCGATCCGGCACCGGCCAGGAGCGCGACGAGGACGGGGAGGGGGTGGCAGCGCATCTCGATACTTCCTTCTCGATCAACTCCCGACCGGGAGGAGGGAACGAATACCAGATGTCCGGGTCGCGCATGAATTCGTATCATCGCGTCCGCCGGCCTTCCGTCGGTTGCCAGCGGGAAGCGAGGTCCGGGCAGCGGTGGCGATCCAGGTGACGGTCCACGCCGAGTCGGCCCCCGAGCGCGGCCACGACCGCCACGCGGTCCTGCACCATCCGGGGGCGACGGTGTTGGCGATCGCCGATGGGGCAGGCGGCTCCTCGGGCGCCGCCGACGCGGCCGCGCTTTTGGTCGAGGCACTCGTCGCCCTCGGGGATCCGGGCGCCTCGGTGCTCGACCCGACCTACTGGTTCGAGTGGCTCTATGCCCAGGACAACCGTCTCTACGCCGACCCCGGGGCGGGCGAGACGACCGGCCTGGTGGTGGCCGTCGGATCCACTTCCCCCGGGGGGCCGCTCCAGGTCGCGGGAGCCGCGGTGGGCGACTCCCGGGCCTGGATCCTCGGCGAGGATCGCAGCGTCGACCTCACCCGCAACGCCGAGGCCAGGCCGCGGCTCGGATCCGGCCGGGCGGTGCCGGCGGCTTTCGTCGAGACCCTGGGAGGGGGCACGCTGCTCCTCGGCAGCGACGGGCTCTGGGGTCCGCTCGAACCCGCAGAGATCGCCTCGCTCGTCCTCTCGATGCCGCCGGCCGCGGCGCTGCGCATGGTGGCGCAGCTGCTCCGCACCCGCCACGGCGAACTCCCCGACGACCTGACCGGGATCCTGGCGCAGGACGAAGGTCGGGAGGGGTAGGCAGGCCGGAGCGGGCCGCGGGCCTGCCTCGCATCACTCGGGGACCAGGACCTCGAGTTCCTCGACCACCGTGTGCTGGAGGTCGACTGCGATCCAGTCGGCATCGCTCCCGGGTTGCCACCTCGCCTCCGCGAGGTCGAGGGACGCCGGCTGGCTGCGGGAGTAGAGGCGGACGTCGTCCAGCCAGGCGCCGAGCTTCCCGTCCCGCAGCCGGACCCGCAACGACCGGGACCTCCCGGGTTCCAGCTGCTCCTCGCCTCGGGGCGCATCGGACCAGCCCATGAAGCCGGCGAAGAGGATGTCGACCCGCTTGGCTCTCGGAGCCGGGGCCGGGCCGGAGTCCTCGAACTCCAGCTGGTAGCCGGAGCCCATTCCCGAGAGCTTCGACCAGGGTTCGTCGGCTTCCGGAATTCCGGTCGCGGTTCCCGACCGGTCGGCGAACAGGACGATCTGGGGGCCGAACCAGGGACCCGAGTCGACTGGCCGGTCCAGGAGCCGGTGTCGGATGCGGACCTCGAGGCGTGAAGTGCCCGGGGCGATCGGATGCCAGAGGCGTGCGGTGCTCGTCCCGTGGGTTGCCGGTTTGCCGTCCACCAAGGTCCAGGCTCCGGTGTTTCGAGGGTCAGGAGTCCACCCGGGAAGCGCCTCCGCCGGGATCCTGCCGGTCCGATCCGCGGCTTCGGGGGGCGAGGGGATGCGTCTCAGGGCTTCGATCTTGTCCTTGAAGGCCGGGAGGGACCCGGGCCAGACCTTGCCGCGGGTGGGAGCGAAACGAGCGCGGTTCTGATCCGGGGGCAGCGGAGGCATCGGCGGCGGGGTGCGAGGAGCGGACACCGGGACGTAGACATCCCGGGGCTGCAGGCAGACCAGCAGGTCGGTGATCCGGACCTCCCGTGCGACGATCCCCACCAGGTTCTCGTGGGGTCCCTCGACCCGGGGTCCCAGGTCGATGGGAGCGAACGCGACGCCCTGGACCGAGACCCTGGCCTCCCGACCCCGGATCTCGAACTGGACCTGGGCCCACGGCCCGTGGCTGGTCAGGAATCCCCGGGCCAGTACCCGACCTTCCCTACCGACCTCCAGGCAGAGCATGCGGGTCTCGGGGTGCCGGGTCACTCTCAGGAACGCACCGGCATTGGGCTCCTCCGGATCGACGAGCCCTTCCCGGGAGGCCCTCGCCAGGATCGTGAACATGGCCCCGGCCTTGCCATCGGTGGCGACCCGCGCCTGGATCTGCATGTCGCCGAGGACCGGGCGCACGAACCAAAATCGCGTCGGGTCCGGGCCTCCTACCCGGACCTGGCTCAGGGGCAGGTGGTACGACGATCCCGGTCCGGGCCGGGACTCCGGCACGAGATCGGCAGGCTCGTACCGGTAGTCCGAGGTCCGCCCCGGCTCGACCCCCATGGTCCTGGCCCAGATCGGATGTTCCACCCGGTCCTCGACCGACGCGAACGGTCCCTCCGAGAGGCGCACCAGGCCCGGAACGGTGACGATCGGCTCCTGCTTCGGATCGGCGTAGGTCCGCCCGGTCTCGTCGATCGGGGGGACGTAGGGCCCGGTGGGGACGGAGCGGTACTCCTCGACCACCAGGTCCCGGACTTCGGGAACTCCCAGCTGGGCGGGTCGGATCAGCGCCTCCACCTTGCGGCGGACGGACCACGAGGTCAGCGCCACCCCCGAGACGAAAGCGAGCGCGGTCAGCGCCGCCACGGTCACGCCCCGGAAGCCGGTCGGTCCCCGCCAGATCGGGGTAGGAGGCGTGCGGCAGGAGGGACAGCGGACATCTCCGGCGGCCAGCGGTGCGGCGCAGGAGGGACAGGGACGTATCGCCACGAGCATCGGATCTCCTCGGGTCACGAGGGCCCCGAGGAGGCGACCTGCCAGGGAGCCGAGCCGTCCCGGTGGCCGCAGGCGGGGCCTGCCGGTCCGGTTCGGGGCACGGGCCGAGGCCAGCACCGAGGCGGCGAGCCCGGGGGGAGGGGGGAGCGGGGGCGACGCCGAGAAGCGCCTTCCCAACTCTTCCCTCCAAGCCAGGCCCGCACGGCATCCGGCACAGCCCTCGAGGTGGCGGGCCAGATCGGCACGGGCATCGGCTTCGAGTTCTCCGTCCAGGTACCGGCCGAGGACCGCCTCGGCCTCTTGGCAGTTCCTCATCGGGAACCCTTCCTCCCGTCAACGCCCTCCGGACCCGGAAACCCCCGCGCCGCCCGCGATTTTCCTCGCGGTCCAGGTCGCGAGCGGCTCCCGGCCTTCCTGCAGCTCATCGCTCCCCGTCCTGCAGCAGCCTCGCCAGGCCCTTGCGACCCCGTTCCAACAGCCGTTCCACCAGCTTGGGCGTGGCGTCGTCCCCCAGCGCCAGGGCGATCTCGGCGTACCCCAGTCCCTCGTCGTAGCGGAGCACCAAGGCCATCCTCTGTCGTGGGGGAAGGTGGAGGAGCGCGCCCCGGAGCTCGAGGTGGCGTTCCTCCGATCCGCTCACCCGTCCCGGGTCGGCCTCGGTGTCGAGGTGCTCCCCGCCCTCGATCGGCTCCGGCCACCGCCGCCGCAGGTGGTCCAGGCACAGGCGGGTCACGAGCCGGCGCAGCCAGGCCGTGAAGCGGCCTTCGGGCCGATATCCGGAGGCAGCCTCGACCATCCTCAGGAACGCCATCTGGGCGATGTCCTTGGCCTCCTCGGGATCGCCGAGCACCCCCGAGGCGATCCGCCACACCCGGGCCTGGTGACGGACGATCAGGGCTGACAGCGCGGCCTCATCGCCTCTCGCCAGATCCGCCATCAGCTGGTCGTCGAGATCCACCCCGGCAGAGTGGCATGGGCGACCCGCATGGTGCGGCGGGCGTCACCCGGGTTGCCCACGGACCCCCCTCTCGGACCTGGGAGCATCGCATCGACGCCTGTCGCAGCCAGAGTGGCCCGGCTGGGAGTCGGCGGAGTCCTCATCATCGCCCCGGCCCGGCGTCGGCTCCATAGACCGCCTCCAGCGCCAGGGCCGTGGTGAGCTCCCGGCTGCCGTACCAGAGGCGGCCGTCCTGGCAGCCGGCGAAGAGGCCGCCCGCGGGCCAGCCGCCGTCGCCGGCCTGGGAGGCGAGGAGCGCTTCCCGGAGGCGGAGGGCCTCGGCGCCGGAGGCTCGGCCGATCCGCACCAGGGTTCCCAGGGCGAGGGCGGTGTCGACCGGGTCGCCGGGCGGCGTGGCCGCCAGCAGGGAGAGGCATTCCCGCTCCACGAGGTCGGGCGGTGCGGCGGTCGGGCCCAGACCGGCCATGGCATGGAGGAAGACCCAGGGCGAAGGGTAGTACTGGGATCCCTCCCGGTAGCGGCCCTTGCCCAGGTCGCCGCGCAGCCACTCCTCCAGGCCATGGTCGGGCCGGTCCCGGGCCCGGAGCATGGTCGCCACGTTGGCGTTCACCACCCGGTCGAAGCCGTTGACGGTGGGCGGGCCGGCTCCGGGTTCGAGGAACCAGGTATGGATCCGACCCTCGGGACTGCGATTGGCGAGGACCGCGGCGACGACCGCCTCGTCCCCGGGTTCGGGCGGCAACACCAGCAGGGCGTAGGAGGTGTCGTCGACGTCGGCCGGGATCAGGCTCCCCCGTCCGAAGTAGCGCCATCGTCCGTCCGGCTCGCGCTCCCGACGCAGCGCGTCATGGAGGCCGGCCGTCAGGTCCTTCACCTGGTCGCCGGCCGGGAGCCGCGCCAGCGAGCGCGCGATCAGGGCGGTGGCGAAGACCGAGGGGAGCGGGACTCCGTCCCCGAGGTCGCGGTCCCTCCCGAAGAGGACCGGGTATCCGCCGGTGGCATCCCGGCCCGCGGCCAGGAACGTCAACCCAGTACCCAGCGGGTCGCGAGGCGGGCCCGGGAGCGGGGCCGCGGCCAGGGCCGGGACGGTCGCCCGGTCACCGAGCCTGCCTTCCCCCGCGGCTGCCAGGGCCCAGAAGACGAGCGCAGAGACGACCCACCACGGGTCGGTCCGGTTGATGAGGAGGTATGTGCCCAACCCCAGGATCCCGAACTTGGTCAGCTGGATCCTGGTGCGGTGCAGCCGCCCGCCGGTCGCCATCAGGGTGCGGATCCCGGCGACCCGGTCGAGCTCCCGCTCCTCGGCCTGGATCCGCATGGCCCGGTGGGCCTCGACGGCGGTGGCCAGAGCCGCCAGGCCGAGCCAGGCCGCGAAGTTCACGGGATTCAGGGACATCGGTCCCAGGGGGACGACTCCCCGCCACAGGCCTACGATCACGGTTCCCAGCGCCCCGGAGGTGAACGCCCGCACCGAGGGCCATGCCAGCAGGATCTCGCCGAGCCAGGCCGCCAGGACCACGCCGGCTCCGTACCACCAGAGGGTGGCATACCCGCCGCACACTGCGACCGCGCCGGAAGCGACGACCCACCGCCAGGCAGCGACCGGGGAGGCGAGGGTCGGGTTGGGTCGCGAGGCCCGGCGGTCCCGGTCCCGGGTCCCGAGGTCGCGGAGGAGTTCCCGGGCCGTACCCAGTCCCCCCAGGATCGCCACACCGGCCGCCAGGGACCCTCCGTCCGGCGGTATCAGGGGGCAGAGCAGGAGCCCAGCGGCCGGGCCCGGACCGAGCCGGCCGAGGATCCGGTATCGGAGCGGGACCGGGGGAGGCGGGATCGGGGACATCACGGTGCGTGGACCTCAGATCCTCACGGGCAGCGACTCGAGACCCCGGGCGAAGGGGTGGTCGAGGTGCGGCAGTCGGGCCTCGGGGACCGCCAGTGCCAGGTCGGGGAAGCGGGCCGCCACCTTCCCGAGGACGATTGTCCCCTCGAGGCGGGCCAGAGGCGCCCCCAGGCAGAAGTGCGGGCCGTGCCCGAAGGTCAGGTGGGGATTGGGACGCCGTCCCAGGTCGAAGGTGTCGGGATCGGGGAAGGCCTCCGGGTCGCGATTGGCCGAGGGGACCACGATCCGGACCGGCTCGCCGCGTGCCAGGACGGCTCCCCCGACCTCGACGTCCTCGGAAGGATGATGCGCCGAGGAGAGCCAGAGGGGAGGGTCGAGCCGGAGGACCTCCTCGACCATGCTCGGGGCCAGGTCGGGATCGGCGCACAGCTGCGCCCGCACCTCCGGGTTCCCGGCCAGGGCGAGGAGCCCGTTGCCGATCAGGTTGTTGGTCGTGAGCACCCCGGCGACCACCATCAGGAAGGCGAGCGCATGGACTTCCTCGGAGGTGCGGAGGACACCTTGCTCCCTGGCCCGGGCGATCCGGGTGACGAGGTCGTCGCGGGGCTCCCGGAGGCGGGCCTCGCAGGTGGCATCGACCAGGGAGCGGAAGCCGGTCCGGGCGCGCTCCAGGGCTTCTGCCTCCTCGGGCGATCCGGGTCTCCGGGCCACCCCGAGGGCGAACTCCTGGAGCGCCATGGGATCCTCGGTCGGGAGGCCGAGGAACTCGACGATCACCTGGATCGGCAGGCGCCGGGCGATGGCGGGGATCAGGTCCACGACCTCGCCCCGCGGCAGGCCGTCGAGGATCCGGTTGCAGAGGGCCTCGATGCGCGGCGTGAGGCTCTCGAGGCGCGGCCGCTGGAAGGCCTCGGCCAGCACGCCCCGCAGCCGGGCATGGTCGGCACCGTCGGCCTCGAGCATGTCGGGACCGAAGCCGCGGGAGGAGACCCGGGGCGGATCGCCGGGGGCCGCGGTCCCGGGGGCGGCCCGGAACCGGGGATCGGCGAGCAGGGATCGGCCTTGGGCGTGGCGGAAGACCAGCCACCCGGGGCCGAGGCCCTTCCAGATGCCGCGCACCACGGGAGTCTGCCGGCGCAGGCGGGCGAGTTCCGGATGGGGCGAGGCCGGGTCGACCTGCAGGTCGAGGACCTCGGGTACGTCGCGGTGCGACACGGAGTCCCCGGGATCCGGGGGCGGCCTGGGCGGCGGGGGCCTGGCCCCCAGGAAGCCGAAGACCCGGTAGAAGGCGTAGTCCTCGACGCTGGCGGCCAGCGCCAGGGCGGTGGCCAGCAGGACCAGTCCCGCGGGTTCCCGGATCGTCAGCGCCAGGGCCAGGCCGATCGGGAGACCGAGGTGGTAGAGCTCGCCGAGGAAGCCGTAGGAGAGCGCAGGCAGACGGCTTCCCCGGCGTCCCAGGTAGGCCAGGCCCAGGGCGAGTGCCACCCCGAGAGGAGCGCGGGGCACGGTCCAGGCCAGGGTCGCACCGATGGCGGCGACTTCGAGGGGGGCCAGCACCCGGGTGATCCAGCCTTCGAGGCGCTCCCTCGTCTCCCGGGTGGCGACCGTGCGGATCCCCGTGACCAGGTCCGACTCCCGGTCCGAGAGCTGGTGCAGGAGCATGAACCGGAGTCCCATGAAGGTTCCGTGGAGGGCGAAGGCCACCGCCCCGGCGTCCCATCCCCGCAAGGCCTGGAAGACGATACCCACGGCCAACGTCCGCTGGGCGATCGCCCCCGCCAGGACCCCCAGGCCGCCGCGCTCCTTGAAACGCAGCGGGGGCAGCGAGTACCCGTAGCCGGCGACCAGGGCTGCCGCCGCCCAGGCCGCGGTCCCGGCTCCGAACCCCAGGGCGGCGATCGCCAGCACGGCCCCCGCCAGCCCCGCCAGCAACAGGACCACCTGGGCCCGGCCCATCCGGGCCGCCGGGCGGGACTTGCCCACCCGGGCGTCGACCTCCCGGTCGCTGAGGTCGTTGGCGATGTGCCCGGAGCAGGCCAGGGCCACCAGGAGCACTCCGAGCCCGGAGACCTGGAGGAGGAACCCGGGTCCCGGTGCCCCGGCCCGCAGTCCGGAGTAGCTCATGGCCACCAGGTAGGCCGGGAGCTTGCTCCGCCAATTCCTCCAGCGCACCAGCTCCAGGAGTCCGGTCGGACCCGGATCCCCCTGGGATGCGGCAGTCCCTCGACTGCGGGCTCCCACCTTGACCCTCCGGCCCTGTCTCGCCTCCCGGGGTCCCCCGGGTTCCGGCCACTCTACCCCGGAGCGGCCGGACCCAACCCCGCGATTGCCCGCCATGACGGATTTTTGTATGGTGGGAGGGCTGGGAGCCTGTCGGCGTAGCCGCCTGCAGGCTCCCAGAACCGGGTCGTGATCCCGGGCGACCGGGAGGCCGTGGTGAAGGGCGACGCCGCCGAAGCCCGCGCGGGGTCCGAGACCCGCCAGGATGCCGATCGCCTGGCGTACCTGTACTCGGCCACCGTCTTCGGACTCGCCCTCCTGGTGCTGATCTACGTGGGCCAGTACATGGAGATCGTGCAGGTCCAGCTGGAGATCTCCCGCCACGAGCAGGAGACCTCCCGGGACCAGGAGCGGACCGAGCGCCTGCTGGTGCGCCGGGCCGAGCTGGCCCGCCTGGGACGCCTCGAGTTCGCGGCCCAGGAGCGTCTCGGGCTGGTGCTCCCGGGCCAGGGCAACGTCCGCTACCTGCCGGTCGCCCAGGTCGCCGATCCCGGTGGCACCGGCGAGACCCTGATGCTGGTCCGCTCTCCCGGCGAGACCGGCGGTACCCGGACGGGAGGCGGTCGGTGAACCTGGGCGGCGGCGGCGACGAGGAAGACGAAGACGAGGAGGACCTCGGTCCCGAGCCCGAACGGCTCGAACACGACCTCCTCGGCGGCATCCACGAGACCACCCTCTCGCACCGTCCCGTCATGCTCCACGAAGTGCTCTCGTTCGCCTCGGCCGGCGGGCGGGAGACGATCCTCGACTGCACCGTGGGCCAGGGGGGGCACGCCTTCGCGCTCCTCTCCGACCTGCGGGAGACCCGGAACTACATCGGCCTCGACGTCGACCCCAACGCCCTGGCCACCGCCCGCGAGAAGCTCGCTCCCTTCACCGAGGGCAAGAAGGCCCGCAACATCCGGCTCCAGCACCGCTCCTACGTGGAAGCCGTGGACGCCCTCGACGAGGCGGGCATCGAGCAGGCCGACGTGATCCTGATGGATCTGGGGGCCAGCACCTACCAGCTCACCGATCCCGAGCGGGGCTTCTCGCTCACCCGGGACGGACCGCTGGACATGCGGATGAATCCCGGCAAGGGGCCGACCGCGCTGGACCTGATCCGCGGCTGGTCGGAGGCCGAACTCCGCAAGGTCCTCGCCGACGGCGAGGTGCGCATGCCGGGGCGGGTCACCCGGGCCCTCAAGCGCTCCGAGGCGATGCTCCGCACCACCGCCGAGCTGGCCGAGCTCGTCAAGCGCGCCACCCCGGCCGATCCGGCCCGGAGGAGCGCCATCCATCCCGCCACCCTGGTGTTCCAGACCCTCCGGATCCACGTGAACCGGGAGCTCGAGAACGTGGAGGCGGCCCTGCCGCTCCTGCTCGAGCGCCTGAAGCCGGGCGGGCGGCTGATCGTGATCAGCTTCCACTCGCTCGAGGACCGGATCGTGAAGCACTTCATGCAGCAGGAGGTGAAGGGGTGCACCTGCCCCCCCGACTTCCCCATGTGTACCTGCAAGAAGAAGCCCACCCTCGAGCTCCTGTCGCGACGGCCCCTGGTGCCGGGCGAGGCGGAGCTCGCCGAGAACGCCGCCAGCCGGTCCGCCAAGATGCGGGTGGCGCGCCGGCTGTGAGGACCCGGGTGTTCGGTCCCCGGAAGGGGGGAGGCCGGTGATCCCGAGCGAGATCCGTACCCGGATCCTGGCCACCTTCGCGGTGGCGCTCCTGGCCCTGGTGGCGCTCTCGGTCCGCCTCTTCCAGATCCAGGTCCCCCAGAGCCCGCTGCCCCAGCGCAATCCCCACCTGAAGCGGATCACGCTCCACCGGGAGCGGGGCGCGATCCGGGACCGCAACGGGAACCGCCTGGCCTTCTCGGTACCGGCGATGGGAGTGGTGGCCGACGCCCGCAAGCTGGACCCCGAGGGGGCCGGCGATGCCGCCCGCCGGCTCGGTCCGCTGCTCGGGATCCCTCCCGAGGAACTCGCCGCCAAGCTCGGCTCGGGACGCGGCTACGAGTCGCTGGCCCACCGCATCGACCCCGAGGTGGCCGACCAGATCCGCAAGCTGCGGATCCCGGGGATCTCCTTCGAGCAGGAGTACCGGCGGTTCTACCCCAACGGGTCGATGGCCTCGAGCCTGCTCGGGTTCGTGGGCCAGGACGACAAGGGGCTCGAGGGGCTCGAGTTCCGGTACGAGGACGCCCTCTCGGCGGTCGCCGGGGAGAAGGTCGTGCTCCAGACCCTGCGCGGCTTCGACCTCCCGGGCGGGGTGCTCGAGGTCAAGCCCGCGTCCGGCGCCGCCGACGTGTACCTGACGATCGACGAGATCGTCCAGCACCTCGCCGAGAAGGAACTCGATGAGATCGAGCGCCTCTACCAGCCGCGCAGCGCGTTCCTGATGGTGACCAACCCCCAGACCGGCGAGATCCTGGCCTGGGGTGTCCGGCCCGGCTTCGATCCCAATGCCTACCAGGCCTATCCCGAGGACTCCTGGCGCAATCGCATGGTGACCGACTTCTTCGAGCCGGGATCCACCCTGAAGATCATCACCGCCGCGGCCGCCCTGGAGGACCGGGTGCTCGAGACCGAGACGGTCTTCGAGTGTCCGGGCTGGGTCAAGCTCTGGGGACATGCCATCGGGTGCACCGGGGTCCACGGGACCGTCACCCTGCCCGACATCATCGCCAAGAGCTGCAACACCGGCATCATCAAGGTGGGCCAGGTGCTGGGTCCCAAGAACCTCTACTACTACCTCCGCAAGTTCGGGTTCGGGGAGCCCACCGGGCTGCCCCATCCGGCCGAGACCCCGGGGATCCTGCGCTTCCCCGAGAAGTGGTCGGGCCTCTCGATCGGCGCCATCTCGATGGGCCAGGAGGTGGCGGTGACCGCGGTCCAGATGGCCACCGCTATCGGAGTGATCGCCAACGGGGGGAACCTGGTCCGTCCCCGCGTCATCTCCCGCGTCATGGCGAGGGAAGGGGCCCGGATCGACGACACCCCCGAGGTCGAGGTGCGCCATCGGGTGATCTCGCCGGAGACCGCCCGGCTGGTGCGGGAGATGATGGGCGAGGTCGTGGTGCGCGGCACCGGACGTCGCGGCCGCCTCGACACCTGGCAGGCCGCCGGCAAGACCGGTACCTCGCAGAAGCTCGGCTCGAACCTCAAGGAGGGGGACAAGTTCATCGCCTCGTTCGTGGGCTTCCTGCCGGTCAAGGACCCCAAGGCGCTGATCTACATCGTGATCAACGAGCCCAAGGGGAAGCGCACCGAGATCGACGGCGGCCTGATCGCGGCGCCCGCCTTCCGGCGCCTGGCGCCCAAGATCATGATCTACCTCGACGTACCGCCCGACGAGCCCGAGGTCGGTGCCGCGGCCGCGGCTCCCGCCAATCGCCCTGCCGATCCGGGTATCGCTCCCGCGCCGGGGGTCCCGGGGGCGAGAGCGTCCGCGGCCCCGGAGCTGCCGGGGTCGATGCTCCCGTCCCAGGCTCCGCCGTCCTCCGTCGCGCTGCGCGATCCCCCGCCCTTCGCACCGGAGAACCCCACCGGGGCCGATGCGCTCTACGGGGCTGCCGGCGCCGATCCCATCGGCGAGCTGCTCTCGGCCCGGACCGGCCTGTCGGCCCCGGCGCCCTGGACGCCCGACGGCGAGCTCCCGGGAGGCCGGGTGCCATGAGGCTCGGGGAACTCCTCTCGGGCGTTCCCGGAGTCCTCGGCAGCCAGGACGCCGGGGTCTCCGACGCACCCGCCGATCCCGAGGTCGCTTCGGTGGTCCTCGACTCCCGCCGGGCGGGTCCGGGGTCCCTGTTCGTGGCCGTGAAGGGCGCCCGCAACGACGGCTCGGCCTTCGTGACCGATGCCCTGGCGAGGGGCGCGGTGGCGGTGGTCTCCGCCGATCCCCCGCTCGCCGTCCCGGTTCCCTGGGTCCGGGTCGAGGACGTCCGCGACGCGGTGGGAAGGCTGGTGGCGCGGCTCCACGCCGAGTGCTTCGATTCCCTGCCGCTCCATGCCGTGACCGGCACCAAGGGGAAGACGACCTCGACCCGGATGCTGGCCTCGATCCTGACCGCGGCCGGGCGTCCCTGCGCCACGGTGGGGACCCTCGGGGTGGTCGACGCCCGAGGCGGGATCGCCCCTCTGGGGAACACGACTCCCGATGCCGCCCGGCTGGCGGAGGAGATGGTGCGGCTGAGAGCCTCCGGGCACCGGGCGGTCGCCATCGAGGCGAGTTCCCAGGCCGGGATCCAGGCCCGGTTGCGCCACCTGCCGATCCGGTCGCTGGCCTTCACCAACCTCTCGCCCGAACACGGGGAACTCCACCCCACCCTCGACGACTACCGGGCGGCCAAGGCCCGGCTCTTCTCGGATGCCGCGGCCGTGCGTCCCGAGCTCGCGGTGATCGTCCCCGAGGGCGACTCCGACGGCGAGGCCATGGCGCGGGCCGCCGGTCCCCGGGCCCGGGTGGTGCGCTTCGGAGTGGGTCCGGCCGCCGAGGTCCGGGGTCGCATCGCGGAGGCCGGACTCGACTTCCTGGCGCTGGAGTTCGAGACTCCCGAGGAGCGGTGCGGGACCCGGCTCCGCTTCGGCGGGCGGTTCAACCTCCAGAACGCCCTGGCCGCGGTCGCCTCGGCCTACGCGGTCGGGGTCGGGCTCGAGGCCGTGGCCGCCGGGCTCGCCTCCCTGGGGCCGGTCCCGGGCCGGTTCCAGGTGGTCGGGCGCGACGGGGTCTTCGCCATGGTCGACTACGCCCACTCGGCCAATGCCCTGGAGGCCCTGCTCGGGAGCTGCCGGGAGCTCGTGGTCGACGGCAGGATCCTGCTGGTCTTCGGTTGCGGAGGAGAGAAGGACCGCACCAAGCGGCCCCGCATGGGCGCCTCCGCCGAGCGCTTCGCGGATCTCGTCTGGGTGACCAACGACAACCCCCGGCGCGAGGACCCGGCCGCGATCGCGACCGAGATCCTGGCCGGGATCCCCGAGACCGCCCGCGCCCGGGTGCGGGTGGAGCTGGACCGGAGGGCCGCCATCGAGGCCGCCCTGGGCGAGGCCCGTCCCGGGGATCTGGTGGTGGTCGCCGGCAAGGGCCACGAGGACTACCAGATCCTGGGCGAGCGCACCGTGCCCTTCGACGACCTGGCGGAGATCCGCCGGGTGTTGGGGGTCGCATGACCGCCCTCTTCGAAGGCCTGGCGGGCCTGGCCCGGCTGCTCCGGGGTCGGGCCATCGGTCCGGACCGCGGCGGGATGCCGGGCGGCTACCGGATCGACAGCCGCAAGCTCGCTGCCGGGGACCTGTTCTTCGCCCTGCCCGGGACCCAGACCGACGGGCACCGCTTCCTGCCGGACGCGACCGCCCGAGGCGCCTGGGGCGCGGTGGTCTCGGATCCGGCCGCGGCCGCCGCCTCCGGGCTCCCGTGCGTGGTGGTGGAGGACGTGGCCGAGGCGATGATCGCGCTGGCCGAGGCCAAGCGCGCCACCCTCCGCTATCCCATGGTCGCGGTCACCGGGTCGAACGGGAAGACCACCACCAAGGATCTGGTGGCCGCCTTCCTGGGGCGCTCGCGCCGGGTGGTCCGCACTCCGGGCAACCTGAACAATCTGCTGGGGCTCCCGCTGGCGCTGATGGAGGCCGATCCCGGAGCCGAGGTCGGGGTGTTCGAGCTGGGCATGTCGACCCGGGGTGAGATCGACCGGCTCGCCCGGCTCTTGAAGCCCCGCTTCGGGGTGATCACCTGCGTGGCCCCGGCGCACCTGGAGACGCTCGGGACCCTGGAGCAGGTCCGGGAGGCGAAGGCCGAGCTCATCCCCCACCTCGACCCGGACGGGTTCCTGTACCTGAACGGGGACGATCCCTCCACCGCCGAGCTGGCCCGGAGGGCGGCGCCCCGGACGGTGCGCAAGGTCTCGCTGGGCGGGCTGGTCGAGGCCCAGGCGATGATGCGGGTCGAGCGGGTGGGGATCGACGGCACCGACGGAGTGGTGGTGGTGGACCGCCCGGACCTGGGGCGCCAGGAGAAGATGCCCGTGCACTGGCCGCTCCCGGGGCGCCATCTCGTCTATCCCCTGTTGTTCGCGATCCTGATCGCCCGCGACCTCGGGCTCCCGGTGAAGGCCGGCGAGCTGGCCTCGCTGGTCCAGGGACTCGAGGCCACCCGGGGGCGGATGCGGGTCCTGGACCTCGGCGGCCGCAAGCTGGTGGACGACGCCTACAACGCCAATCCGCGCAGCGTCGAAGCGGCCATCGACTGGGTCGAGGAGGTCGAGGTCCCGGGCCGGCGATTCCTGGTGCTCGGCGACATGCTGGAACTCGGACCGGTCTCCGAGGTCTGCCACCGGGCGGTCCGGGAGCGGGTTGCGGCCAGCCGCCGGCTGGCGGGCGCCTGGTTCGTGGGTCCGATCTACGCCGGACTGGCGGATCGGGCCGAGGAGCAGATGTCGGTGGCGGAGCGGCGCGACCGGGTAGTCGCCGAGGTGCTCGCCCGTTTCGAACCGGGCGACCTGCTGCTGGTCAAGGGTTCCCGAGGCATCGGTCTCGATCGCGTCGTCGACGCGGTGGCCGAGGCCCATCGATCGAAGGAGTCCGGGTCGTGCTCGTAGCCATGTTCGGGGGTATCACGGTCCGGGTGATCTTCGCCCTGGTGACCGCCTTCCTGGTCACCATCCTGCTCACTCCCTGGAGCACGGAACGCCTGAAGCGACGCCAGTTCGGCCAGGTGATCCGGGAGGAAGGCGTCGCCACCCACAAGAAGAAGGCGGGCATCCCCACCATGGGCGGCATGGTGATGCTGGTGGCGGTCCTGGTGGCGGGCGGGTTCTGGGCCCGCTGGAACTGGCAGACGGGTCTCCTCGGGGGGGTCCTGGTCAGCCTCGGACTGCTCGGGTTCCGGGACGACTTCCTCAAGGTCACCCGCAAGAACACCAAGGGCGTCTCGAGCCGGGGGAAGCTGGTGGTCCAGTGCGCTGTGGCGCTGGCACTGGGTCTCTACCTCAAGCTGGGAAGCGGCGCCGAGCCCTCGGTCTTCCTGCCGCTCATGGGACAGGAGCCGGAGATCGGCTGGCTCTACCTGGCCTGGGTCATGCTCGTGGTGGTCGGGGCCTCCAACGCCGTGAACCTGACCGACGGGCTCGACGGACTGGCGGCCGGGATCATGGCGATCGTCTCGGCCGGGTTCGCCGGGGTCTCCTACCTGGCCGGCAACACCATCTTCGCCCAGCACCTGGCGATCCCCTACGTGGCGGGGGCCGGCGAGTTGGCGGTGGTGTGCGCCGCCATCACCGGGGCATGCCTCGGCTTCCTCTGGTACAACTCGCATCCTGCCGAGGTGTTCATGGGCGACACCGGGTCGCTGGCGCTGGGTGGCGCCATGGGGGCGGTGGCCGTGCTGGTCCGCCAGGAGCTGCTGCTGGCCCTGGTCGGCGGCATCTTCGTGGTCGAGGCGCTGTCGGTGATGATCCAGGTGGTCTCGTTCCGGACCCGGGGCGGCAAGCGGGTGTTCCGGATGGCCCCGATCCACCACCACTTCGAACTCTGCGGGTGGGCCGAGCCCAAGGTGGTCACCCGGTTCTGGCTGCTCACCCTGGTGCTGGCCCTGTGCGGATTCTCGCTGCTGGGTCTCCACTCGGTGATGCACCGCAGCGACGTCGACCCCCGCTCCCAGGGCCCGGCCACCGGCGAGATCGGCGTGGCCCGGACGGCCCAGCTCCCGGCGGGGTTGGCCGCATCGGGGAGCTGATCGGGTTGGCGAGCCACCTCAGCTCGATCGGGTTCGCGGTCGACACCCAGGCGGAGTTCATGGCTCTCGCCCAGGCCGTCGCCACCCGTTCCGAGAGCCTCGACACCGCCCGGGGGACCTACTTCCGGTGGGTCTCGGCGAGCGGGGCGGAGCTCTGGCTGCAGGTGGACCCGGAGCGGAATTTCGTCGGCATGAATCCGCACTTCACGGGTCCCTCGCGGGTCCGGGTGAAGCTCGTCGAACGCCTCCGGCGGGAGGGCGAGACCTGCCTCGACGGCGGGTTCAAGGGGTGGGCGGATCCCGACGAGGCCGAGCCCGGGGGCGGGGCCTATCCCTTCGTCTTCGATGCCCCGGACTTCGAGTTGCACGCCGGGGTCCTGGTCCCCGGGGTGGTCCAGGTCCAGGTGGCGGCCTTCGCCCACGAGCTCGAGGTCCACGAGTCGCCCGAGGCCTACGACCTGGCGTCGGCCGCGGAACCCACCCGCTTCGCCTCCCGGTCCTTCGTGCCGGCGGGCCTGGTCCAGGAGGTCACCGGGAGCCAGACGGCCCTGGCCCAGGCGGTGATCACGGGTCACGTGCTGGCGGCCGAGCGGAAGCACAACGAGTACAGCGGTCGCTCCTTCTGGTGGTGCCTGGTGGAGAGCTACGGGGGGACCTTCGACCTGGTCGCCGATCCCGAGCTGGTCACCGTGGAGCCGAAGGTCGGGGGCGTGGTGAGCGGGGCCTTCTGGTTGTCCGGGCGCATCGTCCCCTCGGGGCACTCGCTCTCGACCATGCAGCGTCTCGACGGGTAGGGGTTCGCCGCCAGGGTCTTGGCGACCTGCCGAAGGATTGGCGGACCCGCTACTCCGATGACGGCAGCCGTGGTCTGCTCCCGGCAGGAGGACGCGATGCAATGGCACAAGACGGTGGAGATCGGCGAACTGGTCCGGCGGGGGAGCATGGTCGTGAAGCAGGGTGCGAGGCAGCTCGCCCTCTTCGCCACCGGCGAGGGGGTCTTCGCGGTCGACAACCGCTGTCCCCATGAGGGCTATCCGCTCTGCCAGGGTTCGGTGGGCGAAGGCGCGGTACTCACCTGCCAGTGGCACAACTGGAAGTTCGACCTGGCGAGCGGGCTCTGCCTGATGGGGCAGGACCATGTGCGGAGCTACCCGACCCGCCAGCAGGACGGTTTCGTCTGGGTCGACCTGGCCGATGCCTCGCCCGAGGCCCGCCGGGACCGGCTGCTCGCCGATCTCGGGGAGGCCTTCGCCAAGGTCCAGTCGGGACGCATGGCCCGGGAGCTGGCTCGCCTGGCCCTGGGCGGCTTCGATCCCCTGGAGGCGATCCGGCTCGCCCTGGCCAGGGTCCATGACCGGCTCGAGGACGGCATGACGCATGCCCATGCCGCGCTGGCCGACTGGCTCTCCCGGGCCGACGCCGAGGGCACCGACCTGGAGTCCCGGCTGGTCTGCTGGAACGAGGCGCTGCACCACCTGGCCGAGGATGCCTACGGGGAGCCCGAGTACCCGTTTCCCCCGGCCCTGACGGAGTGGGACGGAGTCGAGTTCGCGGCGGCCGTCGAGCGCGAGGACGAGACCGTGGCGATCGCCCACGTCCGGGGAGCCCTGGCCGAGGGACTCCCGTGGGCGGACCTCGAAGGCGCCATGGCCGCAGTCGCCCTGTCCCACTACCACGACTTCGGGCACTCGCTGATCTGGGTGCAGAAGACCGCCGAGCTGCTGGCCAGGCTGGGGCCCGGAGTCGCCGAGAGCCTGCTCCTGCCCCTGGTGAGGAGCCTGGTGCGCGCCACCCGGGAAGACCTGATCCCGGAGTTCAAGGGCTACGGCCCGGCGGTGGAGCGGGCGAGAGAACACCGGGCGAAGGCCTCGGGAGAGAGGCCCTTCCCCGGGGCTCCCTCCCGGTCGGCGCGGCATGCGGAGGTCCGGCGCCTGGCCGAGTCCTCGGTGAACAAGGCGCTCGACTGGGTGGTCGAGGGACTGGCGGCCGGACGCGAGCCCCGGGACCTCTGGGCCAGCCTGGTCGAGGCCGCCGGGATCCAGCTCGCCCGCTTCGATCTCCGCTTCCAGGAGCGCTGGGATTCGCCGGTCGGGGAGGACGCCGGCTGGCTCGATCTCACCCACGCGCTCACGTTCGCCGACGCGGTGAGGGTCCTGGCGGACCGCCACCCCGGACTCTGGCCCGAGGGTCTCCTCCAGCTCGCCTGCTTCGTGGGGCGCAACCGAGGCATCCAGGACCTCGCCCTGGACCCCGTCGGCTTCGTCCCCGCCGATCCGGGGGCCTTCGACCGGGAGCTGGCAGCCAGGGTCCTCGACCATGGCTCTGCGGTACCGATCTTCACGGCCCACCTGCTGAAGACCGCCACCGCCGTGCGGTCCCTGGTAGCGGACCTCGACCCCGAAGCCGCGGACGCGGTCCGGGCCGGCCTGGCGAGGTTCGTGGCCGGCCCCTTGAAGGCGCGTCATGCCCGGCGCATGGTCCACCAGGCGCTGGCCCTGGTGACCCGGGACCACCCCGGGTCGGGGGACTAGGGTGGTGCGGGGGCGGTCAGGCCCGGCACCGCCAGCGATCTCGCCGGCACCGAACCCGGCATCTATCGTTCCTGTTGGCGCGGCGTCTACCCCAGTGGCGGCGGAAGCTTCGCCGACCTCGTCGAGCTCCTCGGCGGGGCCGACCCGGAAGGGTTCACCTCCCATGTCTCGATCGAGGACGGGACCGAGGCCCGGCGAGGCCTGGGCGGCCTCCCGGCCAAGCCGCTGGTGGTCTCGGTGACCGGGCGTGGATACCGCAAACGAGCCGCCCCCCGGCGACCTGATCCTGACCGACGACATCGCCGCCTCGGCAGAGCGCGGCGGGTCCCGGCGCCGCGGATCGCTCCGCGGCCGGCGCTGATTCCGACGGCTCCGGGAGGCCCCCCTTGAAACCAGCGCCCGACCCGAATCCGGGGAGCCCGTCGAAGGACGCCGAGACCGGCAGCCGCGAGATCGAGCCGGTGGTCCTTCACACCTCGGCCGTCAAGAAGGCAGGCTGCGGACTGGCACTCCTGGCGGTCGGCACCCTTCTCCTGGCGACCGCCACCCATGGACTCACCGCCACCACCCGGGATCGAGCGGCTTCCTGGTTCCTGCTGCTGGTGTCGGCGGGCATGTTGACCCTCGGGATCCTCGACCTGCGTGCGGCCCGGCCGGGAGCCAGCTACCTCCTGCTGGACGAGAAGGGTTTCACCGTCCATCTCCTCGGGCACGACACCCTCACCGAGTGGGCGTCGGTGGAGGGATTCGTGATCGTCCGCCGCAACCACATCGATTCCGGAGTCGGCTGGCAGTGGGTGGAGAGCGACCCCCGGCATGCCGGAGTCCTGTCCGAGGGCATGCTCCGCATGGGCCATCCCCATGCGAGCCTCCACGACAACTACGGTCTCTCCTACCGGGAGCTCGCGGCGTTGCTCGAGACCTGGCGGGTCCAATGCACCCGGCCCCAGGATGGATCTGCCCGGAAGCCAGGCTCCAAGTAGGACGGGGACCTGCGTCCCCACTTCCCTTCGGGGGTCCAGGCGATCCGCTCGCCGTTCCGGGCTACATGCACGTTCTCGAATCGGCCGACGAAGCCTTCGGACTCCAAGGTATGGATCGGACGAGTCGTCTCGGCCGGATCGCTGCTGCGAGCCCCTGGAGGTCGGCAGCGGTCGCATGACCGCGGGTGTGGATTCGGGCGACGAGCGTCGCAGCCGGCCGGCTGGCGGAGGCCGAGGCCACCCGCCGGCAGCTCGCCGAGGCCCGGGCCTCGACCCGGTAGGTGGAGTCGAGCCGGGCGCCGCACCCAGGGGAGGGCCTCCCGGCTCAGTCCGTGGAGCCCGGTCCCCCTGGGCAGCCGTAGACCGAGCAGCCGCCCAGGAATTCCCAGCAGTCGGCGTGGGCACCGATCCGACAGACGGGGCACTCGGTGACCGGCTGCTCGAGGGGATCCCCGCACACGCCGCAGGTGGGGATCGCGTCGGTGTCGGCCGGCTCGAGGAGCCGGACCTCTGCGGTCCGGAGCGGTTCTCCCGGGAGGCCCGGTGCGGCCTCGTCGGAAGCGACCCGGAGGAGCGGGCGATCCGCCGGGAGGATGGGGAAGGTCACCACCTGCCGGTGCTGGAGGTGGACCTCGCCATCGACCGAGAGCAGGATCTCGGCGTAGAGGGTGGCGATCGCGCTATGGGGCGGCAGCGGGAGGGCCCGGGTCGGGACCAGGAGCCAGAGGTCCGGGAAGTCCGCCTTGCCGAAGCGCAGCGGCGGAGTGCGATGGCGGGCGATCGCCTCGCCGAAGCGCCCCCGGTAGCGGGGGAGGACCGCCTCCAGGTAGGCGCCCGAGGGCGACTGGAAGCGGATCGTGATCGCCAGGCTCCGGCCCTGGAACCCGTCGGCCTGGACCGAGAGCTGGAAGCGGAGGGCCCGCCGGGCGCCCAGCGTGACCACCCGGTAGGCGACCTCGAGGAGGCGGATCCGGGAGGTGAGCGCGTAGGTCGGTCCCTTGGGGAACCAGTGTTCCCGGAACAGACGGCCCAGACCCAGGAAGGGGGCGGCCAGCCAGGTGCTGCCGACCAGGGCTGCCCAGAGGGACTCCAGGATCGAGGGCGACCGGCCGTAGAAGGCATCCTGGAGGATCGCGAACGAGAAGAAGGCGGCGAGAGCGATCCCGACCGAGGCGAGGAGCTTGGGCACCAGCCGGGCGAAACGGTCGGCGGTCGCCTCCCGGACCGGGACCTGGACGGGGGCGCCGCCGACCGGGACGCGGTCCTGGGGCGAGCGCGGCACGGCCGGGAGAGGGTCGAGCCCGGGTTCGGGAGGAAGGGCGGGGAGGTCCAAGGGACCGCCGGGGTCGCGGCCCGGGCCCGGGACGGAGGACGGGCGGTCGCCGAGCGGAAGGTCCACGCGTCGAGCATGCCATGGTTCCCGCCCGGCGCTGGCCTTGGTGACCCGGGACCATCCCGGGTCCGGGGCGGCGTCCTAGCGGCCATTCGAACGAGCGGAGCCGGAGCGCCCCCGGTTCACCCGGGGGGAGCAGCGTAGGAGGAGCGAGTCGGCGAGCGAGCCCCTTGCGGGCGAGCTGCCAGCCGAGAGCCTGAGGGGATCTCCCCGGCTGGCTTCGAGCGCCCCATCATCCCCGCCTGCGTCAGCGCTCTCCTCGCAGGCAGGATCCGCTGCCCGCGTCGTCGATCGCCTTGCAGGTGGGGCGCTGGGTCGCTCTCGGGCCGACGCCGGGGAGAACCCCTCAGGCTCTGACTAGTCGTAGGGGTACCGCACCCTGCCGCCCACCACCACCATGCGGACCGGGTGGCCCTCGGGGAGGTTCCCGGGGTCGGCGGGGTCGACACCGGGTGCCAGCACCACCAGGTCGGCGGGTGCGCCCGGCTCCAGCCGGCGCCCGGCGGTCATGGCCGCGAGCACCGCTTCGAAGGGGGCGGCGGTGGCCGGCGAGGAGGCCAGGATCGAGAGCGGGTCGGCGGCCGCCACCGGCCAGTCGGACCCGAGCTGGACCTGGGCTCCGGCCGCCAGCAGCGCCGCCAGCGGGAAGCCGCGGGCCGCCCGTTCGGCACCCAGCGCATGGGTCCAAGGACCGCCCTCGGGCCGGTCGTCTCCGCCGATCCCGGCGTGCGAGGGCTGGAGCGAGGCGATCACGCCCTCGGCCCGGAAGCGGGGCAGGTCGTCGGGGTGGACCAGTTCGAGGTGTTCGATGCGGTGGCCCGAGGCCTTCCCGGGAGCGGCCGCCCCGGCAGCTGCGAAGGCGTCCAGCGCCGCCCGGACCGCCCGGTCCCCCACGCAGTGGAGCGCCACCGGGAAGCCCCGGCGATGGGCCTCGGCGACCCGTTCCGCCAGCCGGGCCTCGGGCTCCGCCGGCGTCCCGGTCCCGGATCCGTCGGCGTACGGATCGACGAGCCAGGCGGTACCGGTCTCGACCACCCCGTCGACGAAGCCCTTCAAGCGGGCGAACCGGAACCAGGGACCCTGGTACCTGCTGCGCAGCGCCTCGAACTCCTCGAGGTCGCCCCCCAGGGGCAGCGCCACCTGGACCCGGATCGGGAGCTCGTCGTCCCCGGCCAGCCGGGCGTAGAGCGGGAGCACGGTGGGGTCGCTGGCCATGTCGTCGACCGAGGTGATCCCCTGGCTGACCAGATGACGGACCCCGGCGCGCAGCGCGGCCAGGCGATCCCGGTGACGCGGCTGGGGGAGCAGGGCTTCCACAGGCTCCCCGGCCTCCTCGAGGAGATGACCGGTCGGCGTCGTACCGTCCTCCTCCCGCACGATCCTCCCTCCCTCGGGATCGGCGGCACCTCCGAGGAGTCCGGCGAGCTCCAGCACCCGGGTGTTCACCCACAGCGAGTGCCCGTCGAGGCTCTCGAGCACCACCGGCCGCTCGGACTCCACCTCGTCGAGGAGCTGGCGGGTGGGCTCGGTCCCGGGGGGGAAGACCTCGTGGCCCCAGCCGCTGCCCTCGATCCACGCCTCGTCGGGATGGGCCTCTGCCCAGGAACCCACCTTTGCCAGCAGGGATGCCAGGTCGGGAGTCTCGCCCAGCCAGAGCTGCGACAGGGAACGGCCCCCGTCCTCCACATGGACATGGGCGTCATGGAAGCCGGGCAGGACTACGCCCCCGGATCCATGCCAGACCGTGATCCCGTCGTCGAGGTGTTCCTCCAGTGCTTCCGGGTCGCCGACCGCGGCGATCCGCCCGGCTTCCACCAGGATCGCCAACGGCTCGGTGGTGCCGACCCTGCGTACCCCGGAGATCAGCCAGGCACCGTCCTGGGCGCCTGCCACCGGAGCCAGCGAGAGACAGGCGAGGAAGGCGGCCAGAGCCGAGGCGAACCGCATGCCCCGGGAACACCTCACCGAGAACCATTCCGGGTCCGGGCGGAAGGCCGGGATCGCGCTGCGGTCCGATTCCGATTCCGGTTCCCGTTCCGGGTCCTCGGCACGGAAACCACCCGGGGAGGCGGCGGGGGCGGATCGTCCTCGGGGTCCTCGCCGCGGAGCCTGCCGTCCTCGGCGAAGATGCGGAGGGCGGGGTCGAGCCGCCCGAGGCGCGAGGCCCAGCTCGCGGTCTGCTCGGCATCGAGCCGCAGGGTCGGCCAGGCCGCCTGCACCTCGGCCGCGAACTGGAGGTAGTTCGAGGGCGTCCGCAACCCGACCGCCAGGAAGTCGGAAAGGCACGCGGCGAATCGCTCCGGGGTCGGATCGTCGGCCAGCTTCTGCCGGTAGTCGGCGAAGACCCGGTCCCAGAATGCCTCGGCGACGTCGTCGGTGAGGAAGCGGGACCAGCGCTGCCGGAGCCCCTTCAGGGCCTCGACCTTGGCCTTCCCGATCGGGAGCCGACGCACCGCGTCCCACTCGACCAGGAAGGGAGCCCGCTCCCCGGAGAGCCGTTCGGCCAGGAGGGAGGTCGTGAACAGGTCCTCCTCCGGGAAGTAGTACCCGGAGAAGAGACCGGCGTTGAAGTCGAGGACCCGGAGCTTCCCGGTGTGCCTCTCGATCGAGATGTCGGGGGTCATCGAGAGTCCCCGCAGCTCCCTGGGGAGCCGGGCGATCAGATGCTTCCGGACCGCCTCCTCGACCCGGGCGATCTCCTCGGGGGCCAGGAAGCCTCCCAGCGGATAGAAGCGGAGGAAACTCGTCCCCGAGAGGATCTCGCCTTCGACCACATGGACCCGTACTTCCTTCTCGAGGTCGATCATGGTCTGGACGATCACCGAGGAAGGTCGATCGAGGAGGAACTCGAGGACCCGTCCCTCGATGTGGGCGTACTCGACGATCTCGCCCTGGAGGGAGAGGGTGGTGCCCTCCACCTTCCGGGAGGCGCGATCCACATGGGGACGGACATAGAGGAGGTAGCGGAGGTAGGTGCCCACCCAATCGTGGTTGGTCTTGGGGATCCGCCCTTCGCTGTGGTCCTGCTTGCGGATCTTCACCAGGGCCCGGCCCAGCCGGGCGTGGATCCGTCTCCGCAGGACTTCGAGACGCTCCAGGCGCCGCCGCACCCGCGGGGTGTCGAGGGCACGGAGCGCCGCGTGCAGGCGGGGAGGGGCCTCGGCCCGCAGCGTCTCCAACGCCCTACCCACCAGGGACCGAACCTGGGCGGCTTCGCCCGGGTCGGAGGCGGTCCCGGAGAACTCGGTCCCCAGGGCCATCTCCGGGGGTGCCAACCCCGGCGCCACCCGGCAGAGGAACCGGTACTCGTGCCACTTGTCCTCGACGTCCCCGATCCCGGGGAAGAGCTTGGGGATCCGGGCCTTCAACCGGGCGTACTCGACCTGGGGATTGCGGTCCCCGGTCACCCAGGGGGGGTCGAACTTCGGGTCGAGGTGGAGGACCACTCCCGGCTTCCGGACCGGGCGCCTCGGCTCGACCCCCTCGACCGGGAGGATCCAGACGTGCCCGCCATAGGCCCGGGCCACCAGGTCGCGGGGGAACTCCAGGACCGGATCGTCCTCGTACATGACCCGCCAGAGAGGGGCCGCCGGTAGGTTCGCAACGCGGAAGGAGAGGAGCATTCCGGCAAGGATCGCCAGGCGAGGGAAGGTGGAGCGCATGGTCCTCCAGCCTACCCTGCGGCGAGGACCGGTTCCGGGAGCGGGGGGCGGGACCGCCGGTCCCGGCCCGAGGCGCGCAACGGGACATCGTGCCCCGCTCCCTTCCCCGGGATCCGCATCCCTGCTGCACCCGACCCTGGCACGTCCCGTGCAATGACCATCGTCGATGCGACGTCGCGGCTTCGTGACCCTGGTCCTGGTCCTCCTCTTCGGTGCCCTGCTCCTCGTCTGGGGGGGCTCCCAGCACTTCACCACCCACGCCATCGCCAAGCGCCTCCGCATCGCCGAGGCGGATCGCCGGGTCCTGCTGGTGGCCGAGAGTTCCATCGAGCAGTCGATCGCCTCCCTCAAGGCCCGGGCGGAGTGGGGCGGGGGCAGCGAGGAAGGCGGGGGTGCCCTGGCGGAGTTCTTCGGGAGCCTCGAGCCCGGAGGGATCTCGGCCCAGGACCTCGCGGGACCGAAGCTCGGCTCGGAGCACGATCCCTTCCAGCCCCGGGTGCTGGCGGTGCGGGTCCAGGCCTATCCCCGTACCGGCCGCGGCATGGGGACGCCTCCCGAGGCTACCGAGCCTCCCCGTCCGGTCTCCTCCCCCGTCGACTGCGAACAGTTCCGGAAGCACCTCGAGGAATGGTCGGGCCGACCCTACGACGACCCCGATCGCCGCGCCGCCCGTCACGAGCTCTACGGCGACTGGCGACCCCCCGCCAGCCACGGGATCCTCGAGATGATCGCCATCGCCAAGGTCGACGTCTCGGGGGTCCGCGTCTACAAGCGCCTGGAGAGCCTGTGGCAGTACTCGCTGGAGGCGCCCGCCTGTCCCGAGGTGCGGGCCGAGGTCACCGGCTCGGAAGCGGGCTCCGACCTCTCGATCCATCCCGTGGAACTGGCCCGGGTGATCCAGACCTGGAGGTCCACCCACGACCAACTCACCGCCGAGGAGCTCGAGGAGGTCAAGGGCTACGGCCGGCTCTCCCGGCTCGATCCCGGCGAGAGTCGCAGCCGTGCCTCCCTGCTCCCCGACGAGGTCCCGGGCCTCGAACTGCTGAAGCCGGTCCATCCGGGAGGTGCCCCATGACCCGCCGCCCCCGCATCGGACTCACGATGGTCGAGCTGCTCATTTCCATGGGCCTCGGGGTCATGGCCACGGCGGGCGCCTGGCAACTGCTCCTCGGCGGGCTCCGCATGTTCGAATCCGGGATCGCCCGGGCCCGCGGGCCGGAGGCCGCGGTGCTGCTCCTGAACCAGCTCGAGCAGGACCTGGTCCAGACCCTCCAGGCCCCGGGCGACCCCCGCCCCCCGGTGCGGATCCGCGACGGTCGCCGGCTGACCTTCTACCGTCCCCTGGAGACCGTCCACCTCGCCTGTTCGGCCGCCATCCTGGGCCGCCCCGCCTCGTGGAACCTCTCGGCGCCGAACCGCTCGGGGACCCGACAGCCGGTGAGGGATGGCCGGGTCCTCGGCGACGTCGAGGTCCTGGACTGGAACTTCGACCTCCTCCCCCCCAGCCTCGAGGAGGAGCGGCCCGGCTGGTGCGTGGCGGTACGGGTCCGGTTCCCCACCGGGGCCCGCAACGATCCGGGCTACGAGGTGAACCGCCTGATCCGCCTGCCCCAGCCCAGCTCCCAGTTCCTGCACTTCCCCGGGCGCGGCGCCGAGCTGGTCCCGGGCCTGGTGGTGATGCTGCCGCGCCCTGCCGATCCCGGCTTCGAGGGATTGGGTCCTCCCGACGATGCGGGGCCCGAGTACTACCTGGGTCTCGACGTAAAGAAGCTCCTCGACGAGCTGGAGCGGTATCGCCGCAGCCAGCAGACCAAGGAGGGCGAGTGGTGGCGTTGAGGAGAGGCTTCGGGGTCGTCGAGGTATTGATCGCCCTGGCACTGCTCGGGGGGGTCTTCCTGCCGCTCTCGGTGATGCTCCTCTCGGGGTGGACCACGGGCGTGGACGACGAACGCCGGGAGACCGCCGATGCCCTGACCCGCAACATGCTGCACCGCTTCGACGGCCTTCCCCTCCCGGTGCTGGAGCGGCTGGTCGAGGACTTCGGCGACCCCGAGGGGGTGCGGGGGAACTCCGTCTACCGCGACACAACGTTGGCCGCGGTCGAGCCGCGGGCGACCGCCGAACTGGCGGACGCAGGGTTCCGCACCCGGATCGCCCTGGAGCGAGTGCGCCGCGGCGGCGAGGAGCAGGTGAGCCTCCGGGCCTGGACCACCTGGAAGGTCCCGCAGCGCGGCCGGGTCTCGTCGCTGGCCTTCACCCGCCACCTCCAGCCGGCGGGGGGCAGCGAGCCCTCGCTCCGGCACTACTCGGGCTTCTCGCCGGCGGCCACCGCCTTCGGCTGGGGGATGCGGGAGGACTGGCGGGTGGCGGCGAGCCCGGGACCGGCCCGGGGCGGGCCCCACCGGGACGACGACCAGGATCCCGGTGCCTCGTCCGGGCTCGACGAGGAGGAGCGTCGGGAGCGCCAGCAGGAGACCGCTCGCTTCATCGCCGCCGAGCGGGACGGGGAGCCGGGCCGCCCCTCCGGGTCGACGGCGGGTACCTCGTCCGGGGCCCCGAAGCCCGTGATCGCGGGAGCGGCTCCGACCAGTCCGGAGGATCGCACCGGTTCAGGCCGCCGGGGCCGCCTCGGACCGGGATTCCTCGGGAGCGGCGACGGCGACGACCGCGACCAGTCCGTGCCTGGATCCGATCCGGTCGGGGGAAGGCAGGGAGCGAGCCCCCAGGGATCGGGGAACGGGGCGACGGGCGGACCCGGCACCGATCTGGCCGAGCAGGTGCGGGCCGCGGCCCGGGCTTCGATCCTCACGCCCCGCGCCATCGAGGACTTCGAAGAGTGGCGTCCGACCCCCTTCGAGGCCGAGCCGGGCTTCGCCGAGACCTACATGGGTCCCGGGGGACTCTTCGCCCGTCGCCACGGGGATCCCGAGCGGGTCGCGGCGGCCCGGGCCCGGCGCGAACTCGCCGATCTCGAGGACCGGCTGGGCGAGGGAACCGGAGCCGTCCGCCGCAAGGTCCCGCCCGGCACCTACCGCTATCGGGCCGAGGTGCTCGACCTGACAACCCTGGACGGGCGGCGCCTCGGGGCCTTGGCGCTCCGGGACGGTTCCCGCAACGAGCGCATGCAGATCGAGCGCGCGGCCTCCGGGACCTATCGCTACGAGGGAGAGGACGCCCTCGAGATCCGGCCCGCCTTCGGCGGCGGCGATCGCCGCTGGCTGGCGGTCCGCACCGTCGATCGGGTCTACCTGCTCGAGTTCGGCGATCCCTTCCTCTTCCCGCGTCTGGTGGTGGCCGAGCTCGCGGCCCTGGATGGCAGCGCCGAGGGCACCACCGTCACTCGCCGCGAGGTGGCCCGGCTGCTCGAGGTCTCGGATCTCGAGGCGAGCCCCGAGGCCGCCGCCCCCGACCTGCTGGTCGAGGTGCTTCCCGGGACCTGAGAGCCTGAGGGACCTCGGGCTCAGGTCGATCGACGGCCGACGACTTCTCGCCACCCCGGTCGGTACCCGAGCCCCTTGCGGGCGAGCCGCAGGCCGAACACGGTCCCCGCGCCTCACCCCCCCGGGCAGGGGCCGTTGCCGAAGACCTTGCCGCACTGGAGGAACTGGTGGGATTCCTCCATCACCCGCTTGGCGAGCTCGGGGGTCAGCCCGTGGGCCGCGTCGACGGTCTCGTACCAGACGTAGACCCCGTTCTGGCGCAGGACCTGGGCGTACTTGGCGCTCTGGGCCTCGGGGATGATCGGGTCGTTCTTGCCGTGGCGGATCAGGGCCGGGGGGTGCGAGCCGGTGGCGCTGCGCTGGGCCGAGTACTCGGGGTTCAAGGCGGTGCCGGCGATCCCGCCGAGGGCCCCGCCCAGGTTCCCGAGGCCGCCCGGGATCTCGATCCGGTAGGCCTTGGGGGCCACGTGGGTCTGGTAGGCGAACTGGCCGGTGAAGGTGAGGAAGTCGGTGGGGCCCGCCAGGTCGATCACCGCGTTCACCTCGGCGCCGTGCTTGTTGCCGTTGGCGCCGAGCAGGGCGGCCAGGTAGCCGCCGGCCGAGGCCCCGGCGGAGACGAAGCGCCGCCCGTCGAAGGGGAAATTCTGGGCGTCGCCGGCGATCTTCTCCCGGAGGAAGCGCACCGCCTTGCGGGAGTCGTCGGCCGCGGCTGCCGGATCCTTGTTCAGCTTGTAGTTGCAGCTGGCGAAGGCATAGCCCATGTCGAGCATCGGCAGGAAGTCGTCCACGTCCTTCTTGTCGCCCCGGTAGAACCCGCCGCCGTGGAAGAACACGATCAGCGGGAAGGGCCCAGCGCCCTGGGGCAGGTAGATGTCGAGCTTCTGGCGCTCGTGCTCGTTCCCGTAGCTGTACTCCTTGGCGGTGCGGGAGGCGGTGGGGGTGCCGCCGGGCCCGGTCCCTCCCGGAGGGGTGGGGATCACCACGTTGGTGATGCCCTCGGGGATCGGGATCCCGTTGGCCGGCGGGGGGGTGACCGAGGTGTCGATGCCGTCGCCGGGGGTCCCGGTCGAGGTAGCGCCGTCGGGGCGAGGAGCCGAGGTGGCGTTGGGGTCGCCGCCCTCGCCCTGGGCCACGTTGCCGATGTCGGTGCCCTCGGGACGGGGAGGCGCAGTCCCATCGGTGCCGGTACCGGTGCCGGTTCCGCCCTGTCCGTTGGCTGCGGCCGCAGCTGCCGCCGCGGCGGCATCGGCGGCGGCCTGGGCGGCCCGCACCCGCTCGGCCTCCTGGGCCGCGGCGATGGCCGCATCCCCGGAGCTGCCGACCACCAGGAGCCCGTCCTGGGCGGCTCGACCCACCACCCAGGTCCGGAAGGCCACCGGGACCTCGTCGGCCCGGAAGCCGCCCCGCATCACGACCCCGGGGCCGAGCTGGGTCGAGTGTCCGAGGTCGTTGACGCCGTTGGCTGCCTTCCACTCCGACCAGTAGGCCGAGAGCGGACCCTGGGCCACGGGCCATAGGGAGGCGTCGTGCACCGGCCGGGGGGTGAGGCCGGGATCGGTACCTCCGGCCGAGGCTCCTGCCACGGCCAGTACCGGGACGGCGCCCGCCGCGAGGAGGAGGGCACCGAGGACGAAGCTCGAGAGCGGCCGCCGCCGCTGGATGAAAGTAAGAGTCATGAACGACCGCCCTCGTGGGGCGTCCTTCCCGTCGCGACCCTTACCCGAACGTCGATCTTCCCACCGGGGGAGACGAGGGTCCCTCCCCCGGGGATAGACGATTCGGAATTTCTTCCTGCGAGGCTGCCAGGACCGCTGGGACCAGCAGGAAGGGACCCAGGAACAGCCCATGCAGGATCAGGGTGATCCCGAACATCGTGACCAGGAGGAAGCAGGCCACCAGGGTCGACGAGGGATCGAGGAGCTTGGTCAGGATCGAGCTCCCGTCGATCCAGAGGTCGAGGACGTAGGTCCAGAGGCTCGAGATCAGGACCAGGCGTCGGGTCTTGGCCCAGGTCCCGGGAGGCAGGAAGGGCAGAAGGGCCCTCCCCGAGGGGACCGGGAGCCGGCCGAGGGGGACCGCGGCAGGCTCGCCGGCCAGGAGTTCGGCCTCGAAGCGACGGCGGCGACGGGATCGCCAGAAGAGCGAGCCGGCTACCGGCAGGATCACCACCATGGTCGCTGCCAGGGACGAGGTCAGGACTTCGAAGGCGGTCATGAAGAATCTCAGGCCCTCGAACTCGTTGTAGGGATCGGGCTGGTAGGCCCAGTGCATGAGTAGGGGCCGGAGGGCCACGAAGACCAGCCCGGCAAGCTCGAAGAAACGGGTGGCCTCGGCCGCCAGCTCGACCTGGGCCCGGCGGATCGCCACCAGCGCCTGGTCGCGGGGTATCAGGTCTCCCGGGGCGGCTTCGGCCGGGACGGAGGTCGGGAGAGCGGATTCGAGCCGGGCCTCCTGGGGCGAACCCGGATCAGGGCTCGCCATGCAGGAGGCGGAACTTCCGGACCGCGGGCGGGTCCTCGACCGGGATGCCCAGGTCGCGAAGGGCCGCGGCGGCCTCGGCTCCCCCGCGGATCTCCCAGAACCGCGAGTTGGGGCGGGGCACGATGGCGGCGAGCACGGTGCCGTCGTTCTGGCGCCACTCGTACTCGCGGAACACCACCCGCAGCGGGAACCAGCGTCCGATCACCAGGAAGTCGGGCCCATGGAGCTGGAACCCGGTCCCTGGGTGGGCCCGGTCCAGGATCAGCTTGCCCCGGGTGGCGCCGGCCTGGCCCACCACCAGGTAGGAGGGATGGCGGGTGTAGGCGAGCCGCACCAGGTCGCCGACCCGTTCGCCCCGGGGGTTGGTGAGACGGTAGCTGCGGAAGCCCGCCAGGCGTTCCTCCCGGGGGAACTCGAGGACCTCGACCAGGTCGTCGCGCCCCTCCATGACGACCAGCACCGGGTCGCCGTGCCGGACGCTGGGCGCGGGTCGGGGTCGGACCCCGGCGAGGGCCGGTGCCAGCGAGAGGACCAGGGCGAGGAAGGCGGCCAGGAGGCCCCGGGACCGGATCACGGCCCGACCGGCCCGTACCCCGGGGCGGGAATCGGGTCGGGGGAACCCGGGACGAGGACGGGGCGCGGCGCTCGTCACCTTCCCACCCCCACGGTCTCGACCCGGTCGTCACCGGGCAGGGCCGCGGTGGGCTGGCCGCTGTGGTCGAGGGTGCCGCGCCCCAGGGCCGCCGAGGCCGGCATGGTGGCGGCCGGGGCAGGGGCAGTCTTGGGGACGGTGATCAGCCAGTGGCCGACGGCGGCCGCGGTCGCCAGGCCGAGGATCAGGAGGAGGCGCACCATACCCGGAAGATAGCCCTGGATCGGGCCATCGGGTAGATTTGCCGCGACGCAGACGAGAGCCGTCCGCATCGACCGAGGTCCGTCCGTGTCGCCCCCCACCCCCACGTCCCGAGCCGTTCCCGACCTCTCTCCGGGGGCGCTGTGCGCCCAGTGCGCCCGGATCCAGTACACCTGCTGCCAGCCGGCCTACGGGATCACCGTCTCGTTCCACGACGCCCGCCGCCTGGTGGCCCGCACCGGCAAGCGCCTGGGGGCGATCTGCCACCTGGCCGAGATCCGGGACACCGAACTCAGGGAAGGGCTCCAGGCCGACCCCTGGTTCCGGAGGCTGTTCGTAGGCGAGCGGCGCCTGCTCCAGACCCTGCCCCGGGGCCAGGACTGCCACCTGCTCGGCAAGCAGGGCTGCACCGTGTTCGAGGACCGGCCCCGGCTCTGCCGCCTGCACCCGTTCTGGTTCCAGCGCCGGCGGGACGGGAGCTTCACCTTCGCCTGGGATGCCATCGACACCGCCGAGGAGGCCAAGGACTCCGACTGCCTGATCGTGCGCAAGCTCTGGCCCGAGCGCGACCAGGGCTTCGCCTCGATCGGCGAGGACGATCCGACCCTGACCCACCAGGCGGCGCGCATGGTCGAGGAGATCCGCTGGCAGAAGGCCCAGGTGACCAGGCTGGGGCGCCGGGTCGACCTCGAGAAGGTGACGATCGCCGACCTCGAGCCGCTGGTCATGGCGGCGCCCGGGTTCGAGGTGTAGCTGCCCTCGGTCGGACCTCGGTTCCGGCACGTCGGGACGGTCAGCCCAGGAGCGCTTCGAACCGGTCCCGGTTCTGCTTCAGCCAACGGCCGGCGAGGATCAGGCCGCACCCGGCGAGGGCCACCAGGAGCGGGAAGCCCGGGATGTCGCGGAAGATCCGGAACAGCTCGCCCGCCACCACCGCGTGGAAGCCGAGGAAGCCGAAGCCGACCAGCACCTGGCGTTCGATCCTCGCCCCCAGCAGCATCATCCCGGCGTTGACCGCGGCGTAGGCCAGCTTCCCGAAGGCGGATCCCGAACCCATGCTGGAGAGGCCACCCCAGAAGGCGAGCGTCCCGAACAGGTAGCCCCACCACGAGTAGTCCTCGTCGGTCTTCCGGTCGGCGAACCGGCTGGCCGCCAGCATCAGGGCGCCGAAGCCCACCGAGACCCAACAGCGCGCCTTCCAGGAGAAGTTCGCTTCGCCCACCAGCAGGGGCGTCAGGTCCATCGACATGTACCAGAGGGCGAAGGCCATGGGCGCGGTGAGGAACGGGAAGCGGACGAAGCGGAGGGCCACCAGGCCCGCGGCCACCGTGGCCACCTCGATCACGATCCAGCTGCCCTTCACCCAGACGTAGAAGCCCTGGTAGGCGCCGGGGTTCCCGTGCGGCCAGATCCCGGTGGCGCTCTGGAAGGCCCAGGTCGCCAGCGGCGTCATGCAGACGGCCATGGTGACCAGGAGCCCCCCGGGCAGGCTCTCAGGACTCTGCCAGAGCCAGAGGCCGGCCGCCGCGAAGGCGCCCGCATAGAGGAGCGAGAGAAGGAGGACCGCGCCCGATCCCAGGGTCGACCAGCACAGGCCCATGAAGAAGGTCATGGACGCGATCACCGTGAGGGCACCGAGGAAGTAGAGGATGTGGGCGCCGGTGAGCCGGGCGCGTACCGGGCTCCCCTGGAGGAGTCGCTCCCAGAGGCCGTGGGTGAGGGTCGACGGGATGCCCATGGCCTCGGCCACGCGGGCAACATCGTCCTCGGACACGTCGAGGCGCGAGGCGCTCTCGGGCGCCGCCGCGATCCCGGGGTCCGAGGGGATGGGGTCGGCGGGGGGCTCGGGTCCCGGTGGGACCGCTGCCGCGGGGCGGTCGGCGGGCAGCACCGGGCGGAGCGTCTCCGGGATCAGGCCGAGGAGGAAGACCCGGACCCCCTCCTGGTTGCGCTGGTACCAGAGACCGCTGCCCATCACCGAGAGCCCGACGAGGGTGAGGACGAACGGGAACAGCAGCTGGCTCCGGAACACCGAGAACGCCAGATGGCCTAGCCAGGCGTAGACGCCGAGGGCGCCGCAGGTGAGGAACATGCCGCGTTCCAGCGCCGCCGAGAGGGCCATGAGTCCCAGGTTGGCGATCGCGAAGGCCAGCCAGGCGACCTCGCCGTGCCAAGGCATGCCGCAGAGTCCGAAGCCCCAGAAGAACCCGAGGCCCAGGATGTAGGGCGCCTGGGCGAGGTCCTCGGCGGTGCGGCGATCGAGGGCGAAGCCGAAGCGGAGCAGCGCCGATCCCCACACCACGGCGAGGGCCCAGGACAGGGTCCGACCCGGGGAGAGCACCAGATCGATCCATTGGAGGCCCACGAGCGAGACTCCGGCGAGGACCAGGAAGAGCAGGTGCGGGCTCTGCAGGCCGCGGGCGAGGAGCCCGCCGCCGATCGCCAGCGGGAGGGAGGCGAGGTAGGTCGAGAACAGGGTGCGTCCCCACGCGGTGCGGCCCAGCCATGCCTCGAGGCCGATCGCATGGGCGATGCCTGCGAGGGCACCGCCGCCGAGTACCGCGGCCAGGAAGCCGAACAGGCCTGCGGTCCGGGTGCTCCCGCCCTGGCTCCGGATCCGGTCCGCATGGAACGCCAGGGCCAGCGACCCGGCACCCGCGGCCAGCGAGGGGATCATGACCCCGAGCAGGTCGTGGAGGCGGTCGGCCAGCCACCCGAGGCCGTAGAGGACCATGACCCCGCCGATCAGGAACAGCACGTCGGGGCCCTCGAAGCGCGGGCGACCGGGGCAGCGGGCGGTCAACCCATGCCAGAAGCGGGGGACCGCCTCGGCATCCAGGTGGGGCGACGCGAAGCGGACGAACTCCCGCCGGGTGACGCGGACCCTCCGGGAACTCGCCTGCCGGGTCTCGCGACCCGCGCTGTCGGCCTTCCCCGCGGGCTTCGGCACATCCTCCGGGGGAGTCCCGGCGTCCGGCCGGGCCGGCGCACCCTCCGCCCCGCTCGTCGTCCCGCCCGTCTCCTCGGCGTCCGGCTCCACCTCGGCGGGCTCCGGCAGTCCCAGCAACACCCGCAGTTCCCCGAGCAGGGCCCGCTCGGAGTCCTCCACGATCCCGTCGGAGCGGATGGCCTGCTCGATCCGCTCGACCAG
Source organism: uncultured bacterium (assembly GCA_964403795.1). Classification (GTDB taxonomy): domain Bacteria; phylum Muiribacteriota; class UBA6191; order CAZXTJ01; family CAYOHP01; genus CAYOHP01. The sequence continues at coordinate 69,997 of CAYOHP010000020.1, forward strand.
CGCGGCGCGGTCCAGCGGGCCCGCTGCCCCCAGGGCTCCCGCCGCGAACCGCTGCTGGGCCTGCCGGGCCCGCTCCACGGCCCGGCTCCGGTCCAGCGCCAGGACCCGGATCAGCGAGTTCAGGAGCTCGTTCTCGACCGCCTCGACGCGCCCGTCACGGAAGCACTCGTCGGCCACCAGGCCGAAGAGTTCCTCGGGCCCCAACGGATCCGGACCGGTCATCGGGTCCCCCCGTCGAGGCTTCATGGTAGCTCCCGGCCTGGAATCCTGGCGCACTCCCGGGGATCCGACCGGATCGGAGCACTTCCCGACGGGACGGACGACCACGTCGGGCTAGGATCGGGGTGCGACGACCCCGACCGGCAGGTTCGACACCGGGCGGGGCGCAGGCGAAGGAGCGCGGGATGCTCGTCAACAACAAGATCCTCCGGGTGCGCCGGAGGGACGGCGCGCTGATCGATTTCGACCTGGCCGTGGTCGCCCGTGCCATCCACCGGGCCGCGGCTTCGGTGGGAGGCTTCGAGGAAAGCCACATCCCCGAGATCAACGGGTTCCTCTTCTCGGGCGGGAACGACGAGGCGATCGCCCAGACCCTGGCCAGCATGGTGACCATGACGCTCAACTCCGACGAGCGCCACCACGTCCCGAACTTCCCGCCCACCATCGAGAAGGTCCAGGACACCATCGTCCACGTGCTCCGGAGCTACGGCTTCGTCGAGCTCGCCGAGGTGTACGAGGCCTATCGTTGGGGTCGCCACTGGATCCGGGCCGGGGTGCTCCGGCCGGACCAGTTCGCCGGCAACGGGTTCCCCCAGGCGCGCATCCAGGAAGTGCTGGCCTGGAACCGGGCCCATTCCTGCGACACCGTGGAAGGCCTGAACGAGTGGGTGCGCAGCGGCCGGATCGCCGAGCTGGTGGCGGCTGCCTGCCAGCGCTACGAGGGCGAGCTCGACGCCACCGTCGAGACCTTCTGCCGGCGGGTCGACTCGGGCCAGGACATCCGGGTCTTCGTGGTGGCGGGTCCCTCGTCCTCGGGCAAGACCACCACCACCACCAAGCTCCGGATGCGGCTCGAGGCCCGCGGCTACCACCTGGTGCTGATGAGCCTCGACGACTACTTCTGGCCGGTCTCGCAGCATCCTACCGATTGGATCGCCGATCGCGACTACGAGACCCCCCATGCCCTCGACTACCACCTGATCAACCGGCACCTGCACCAGCTGCTGGCGGGCGGGACCATCCGCATGCCGCGCTACGACTTCAAGACCGGCGAGCGGGTCGAGGGTCGGGAGTTCAAGCTGGCCTCGGGCGGGATCCTGCTGCTCGACTGCCTCCACGGTCTGTATCCGGCGATCACCGACGGGATCGACGCCAGCCAGAAGTTCAAGGTCTACCTCGAGACCCTGAACGTGCTGGCCACCGGGAGCCAGAACGTGCTCTTCGAGGAATCGACGCCCCAGGGACGGGTGCCCTTCACCGACTACCGCCTGCTCCGGCGCATGGTGCGGGACGCCAAGCACCGGAACCACCCGCCGCTCTCCACCCTGCTGCACTGGGAGAAGGTGCGGCGCAGCGAGCTCGCCAACATCATCCCGCTCCACAACACCGCCGACGCCATCGTGAACGGCGGCATGCCCTTCGACCTGCCGGCCCTGAAGGCGCACGGGTCCGACATCTTCCCTACGGACCGCGCGGTGGACGCCTACCGCCAGCTGCTCGACGCCCAGGTGCGCTGGCGACGGGTGCGCCGGACCCTCGACGCCATCGAACCCATGCCGGACCTGGGTCTGGGGGTGATCCCGGGCGACTCGGTGATCCGGGAGTTCATCGGCGGGAGCACGCTCGAGGTCCCCCACCAGGAGTGAGGTCGGGACGCCTCACCAGGCGAGGCGGCGGGTCACCGGTCCGCTCCGCCCTCGCGACTCGAACCAGAGGGTGCGGCCCTCGACTCCGAGCAGGCGGGCAGCTTCGAGTCGGACTCCATGAGGCTCCCGGCCGTCCCGGTGGCCGGGGTTGCCGCCGGCCAGGGTGCGGATCCTCCGGCCTTCCACCAGACGCAGCCGGCGGCGTTCGCAGACCACGATCGCCTCGGGCCCGACCGGGAGGAGCTGGCCGGCGCCGGGCAGGAGGTCCAGGCTGGAGAGTCCGCCGTCGGGGGATCGTCCGCTGGCGAGCGGCATGCCGTCGAGGTCGCCGGGGAGGAGCCGGCCGCCCGCCTCGCCCTGGAGCCAGCGCAGGGCCGGGGGGCGGCGTCGCAGGTCGACCCAGGTGACGACCGCGCCGCGGGCTCCGTCGCGGGCCAGGAGCACGGCCTTGCGTCCCGGGATCTCGTTCCCGGTCGCTACCGTGGTGGCCGAGAGGGAGCGGTCGGCGCCCAGGGTGACGGCCTGGATCCGGACCGGATCGTCGGGCCAGAGGTCGGGGCGCGCCTGCATCCAGAGCGCTCGCGTCGGGCCGGCCATGGTCCAGAGGGTCCGGGGGGCTCCCGCCTCCACGGCCTCGGGGGCGACCCCCAGGGATCCCGCCACGGCGCTGGCGAGGGCGCTCTCGGGGATCGACCACAGGGTCGCGGGCGAACCGTCGGTCCGCATCCAGGCAGGCACCTCGCCGTCGGCCACGGTGGCGAGGTCGATCGTCCCGGTGACCGGGATGGTGGCGGGTGCCGGCGCTTCGGCCATGAATTCCGCCAGCGAGGAGAGCTCCGGCTGGTCGAGGAGGGCGGCCTGGCGGGCCAGCTGCAGGGAGACGTAGCCGGCGACCCCGCCCTCGGGAGGCGCCATGGTGGCGGCCAGTTCCCGGAGCCGGGCGAGGTCCGGAGGCGCGATCGACGGCCAGGGCTCGGCCCGCACCCCGTCGGGAACCGCGGCCCGCAGCCTGCCGGCGACCTTCTCCCGGTAGCCCGAGACGAGCTCCCGCATCGCCGGCTCCGCGGCCCAGACCCGCATCATCCGCACCGCGAACTCGTCGGCGACCAGCTCCCGGAACGGCGGATGGTCGGTGTTCCGGCCGTGGATCTCGGCGGCGTGGTGCCCGAGCTCGTGCGCCATGATCCCGAGCAGCGCGAAGTTCCCGATCCGGCGGGCCTCCTCCTCGTCGGCGAAGACCGCGGCCGGGTCGAAGTTCCCCCCGGCGATGGCCTCCGACCAGGTCTGCCAGTACCGGAACCCCTCGCCGGGCCCCAGGAGGCGCGACTGTCGGAGCTCCCCGCCTTCCCGGTAGACGGAGAGGAGCTCGAAGGACGACTGCTCCTCGAGCCGGAGGTTGTCGGAGAGGGGTACCCCCTCCTCCTCGTAGAGCCGCACCAGATGATGGAAGGCCGGGACGGTGGCGCCCGCCACCAGGTCGTCGTGGAGGCACCGGACCAGCTCTCCCCGGCGGCCTGGTCCGGCGGCGTCCGAGGCCCCGGCCGCGTGCAGGAGGACGGCGGACACCATCAGGATGCGCAGGCCGGGACGGGGTCGGGGCATGGCGGTCTCGGCTCCTCGGGGTCGGTGCCCCGAGGCTACTCCGCGGGTTCAGCCTGCGGTGGCGCCGAGGATCCAGGGGTCGTGGATGCCGGTCCTCCGGTCGAGGTGCCCGGACCAGGACCGGAGGTTCGCCAGGCCCGACGTCCCGGGGCGGACGAGGGCTTCCACCAGGTCGTTCGCCGGGGGAGGGCGGACCAGCCGGGTGGTACGAGGCCAGGCCAGTCCGGTGTCCTCGAAGAGGAGCCAGCGGTCCGAGAAGAGGTCGTCGAGCAGGCCGAGGATGGCGTCGGTGCGGCTGGTCGCGCCTCGGTGGGCCATGAGGTGCGAGCCGTGGGTATGCCAGCCGTGGTGGCGAGGCCCGAGGCCGAGGCATGGAATCCGGCCGTCCTCCATCCAGAGCGAGAGGCACATCCCGGGATCCCGGGAGGGGGCGGTCGCCCAGACCAGCAGGCTCCACTGGCGGGTCTCCGGGAGGAACTCCATGCCGGCGACGAAGGGGCCGAACGGCACGGCTCTCCAGAGGGCCTCGGCGAACTCCTGGGACTCGGGCGTCATGGCCTCCTCCACGGCGGGATAGACCTGGCGGGGGGTGGAACCCCAGAGGACGGGGAGCTTCCCGTGGAGCCATGAGGAGAATCCCCAGGGCCACAGGAGCCGGGGGGTCCAGTGGTCGAGGTGGCAGCGGAAGAAGGTGTCGGAGTTCGGGCAGGAGATCCAGGAGCAGAGCAGGGAGGAGAGCTCCGGATCCGTGAGGGGTGCGGTCCGTCCGGTCCTCCCGTATCCGACGATCCAGTGGTCGGGGCCGCCCAGGACGGTGAGGCTCCGTTCCTCGCTGGTGTCGTCCCCCGGCCGCCTGCTGAGCCTGCGGCTCGGCCGCAAGGGCCTCGCCAGCGACGGGCTACGCCTCGCTGC
>CAYOHP010000021.1:0-20964 GCA_964403795.1 uncultured bacterium
AACACCCATCCCGGCGAGGGTGTGCCGCCGGACCGCCTGCTGGCCATGCTCATGGAACTCTACGGCTCGCTCGAACCCAAGCAGCGGGCCGCCTGAGGCGGCCCGGTCACGAACCGGACCCGGAACAGGACGACCCCAGCGTGGAGTACCAGGACGACGACGACGACGATCGGGACGACGACGACGACGCCAAGGCCTCCTCCGATTCCGGCGGCGGCGAAGCGTCCGGGGCCGAGGGTCCCTGCCGCGCCAAGATCGGCCTGCTCGTCCTGCGCGACTGCGGAGCCCCGAGCCGGACCGAGTGCGTGCTCTGCTCCCGGGGCCTGTGCGGCGAGCACCGCCAGAAGGGGACCGAGGGCGACCTGTGCCCGGAATGCGCCCTGACCCAGGGAGCCCCGATCCGCACCGCCTCGCTGGCCCGGGCCCACCAGCGCCACCGCTTCTACGCCGAACACCACTACCGGCCCTGGTTCTACCACCGGCACTACGGCCACTCCACGACCCACGACGGCTACTTCGACGACTACGACCACCGCACCTTCGACACCGAGCGCCACGTCGAGCACGACCCCATGGCCGAAGCCGCGGTCGGGCTCGAGGACACCGAAGAAGGCAAGGACTGGCTCGGGATCGACGACCTGGGCGAGAGCTAGCCGGCGCATGTCGCGCATCCTGTGGGTGACGGAGCGCTACCCGCCTTCCCCCGGCGGGATGGCCACCTCTTGCGCCCGCCAGGTCCAGGCGCTCCGGGCCCGCGACCGGGAGCTCGACCTGGTGGCCATCGGGGGCGCGGCCGCCGAGCTCGAGGTCCGCACCGTCCCCCGGGACCGGGGCACCGACAGCATCCTCTCCCGCTCGGTCTCCCGCGGCTACCTGGCGCAGAAGATCTGGTCCCTGGTGCGGGACCGCCACCAGCTGGCGCCCTACTCCTCGGTGGTGGGTTTCGGCGCCTCGTTCCCCGGGTACCTGGCGGTGACCCTGGCCGCCTGGCTCGAGATCCCGGCGATGGTGAGCGTGCGGGGCAACGACCTCGACCGCGACTGGTTCGACCCGAGGCGCAGCCCCATGGTCCAGGAGGCCCTGCGCCGCGCCGACCTCATCGGCGCGGTGGCGAGCGAGATGGCGGACCGCATCCGCGCCCTGTTCCCGGATCGACGGGTCCGTTTCGCCGGCAACGGGATCGACACCGATCGATGGGCCCTGCTCCCCGAGGACCGGGATCGCCGCGACCTGATGCGCGCCAAGCTCGCCGGGGACGGCCGCACCGTGGTCGGGATCTTCGGCGAGTTGAAGCCCAAGAAGCGGGTCCCCTTCTGGCTCGCGGCCATGCGCCGGGGCGGCCTGATGGACCGGCTCTCGCTCCTGGTGGTGGGGCGGGCCGACCCCGAGACCGAGGGCATCCTCGCCGACCCCGTGCTCGTGCCGCGGATCCACCGGGTGCCCTTCGTGGAACCCGACCAGCTCGCCGGCCTCTACGCGGCGGTCGACTTCGTGGTGCTGCCCTCGATGTTCGAGGGCATGCCCAACGTGCTGCTCGAGGCCATGGCCTGCGGGGCGATCCCGCTGTGCGCGGCGGCCGGCGGCATGCCCGACGTGGTGCGCGACGGGGTGGAGGGCTTCCTGTTCCGGGCCGAGGACGCTTCCGCCGCGGCCGAGGCCATGGAGCGCGCCCTCTCCCTGGACCCCGCCTCCCGCCGCGCCATGGTAGAACGCGGCGCCGCCCGCCTCCGCACCGACTTCTCCCTCTCGGCCGAGACCGACCGGATCGAGGAACTCCTCCGCGAACTGGAGACCAAGGAGTGATCCCATGACCCGTTCCCATCCCCCCGCCCCGTCCCTGTCCCGGCTGGCGGCCCTGGCCCTGGTGGGAGTCGTCGGCTGCGGCGGCGGGAGCGACCCCGGCTCCGTCCACATGGCCGGCACCCCCGGCGCCGCCGAATCCGGCCGGGGCATCGCCCCCCGCCAAGCCATGGCAGCGGGCCTGGAGGCGACGCCCACGGCCCGCAAGCACAAGATCGAGCTCGGGCCCGACCGCACCCTGGTGCTCGAGCGCGCCGCGACCGGCACCTGGACCCTGGCCGACTCCGGCACCGTGCACGAGCTGGTCCGGACCGGCGACGACCTCGAGGTGCGCACCAAGGGAACCACCACCGCCAAGGGACGCCTGAAGGGCGACAAGCTCGAGCTCGCCCGGGGCGACGGCTCGCCGCTCGTCTCGGTCGGATTCAAGCCCGACAAGGTGAAGCTCCAGCTCCCCGGAGGCGCCCTCTGGGAGCTGAAGCACAAGGAGGACAAGATCAAGGTGACCCGGGGCGAGGCCGAGATCGGCAAGGTCAAGCACTACCCCGACACCGGCAAGCTCAAGGTCAAGGACGCCTCCGACGTGGAGGTGGCCGCCCTCAAGGACTGGCCCGGGCTGGCCGGCGCCCCCGGGGTCTTCCTGATCGAGCGGGCCGGGGAGATCGACGCTGCCGGGCGCGCCGCCCTGCTCCTGGTACTCGCCGCCCTCGACCGGTAGGTGCCGATCGCCGCCCCGACCGGAAGTCTCCTCCTCCCACCCGGTCCCGACGACCTGGCCCTGCTCGCCCCCGGCGCCGGGCTCGGACACTTGGTGCGCGCCACCGGGCTGGCGCTCCGCCTCGCCGACCTCGGCATCCCGGTCCGGGTGCTCACCAACTCGCGCTTCGGCCCCGGACTCGCCCGGCTCGTCCCCGTCCCGGTCGAGACCTTCCGGCCGGGGGCCTGGTCCCGGGAGATCGGGGCGCGGCTGGCGGCCTTCCCCCCGCGCCTCACGGTGCTCGATACCTTCCCCTGGGGCCTGCGCGGCGAGTGGTGCCAGGCGCCGCCGCCCGGCACGGCCCGGGCCCTGCTGGCCCGCACCGTGGATGCCGAAGCCTACCTGGCGTCTCTCCCGGACCGGCCGGCACCGCTCGAGTTCTCGGTCACGCTGGCGATCGAGCCGCTGCCCGATGCATGGGAAGGATGCCTGGCGCACCCCGGGCCGCCTCCCACCTGCCTGCCCGGGAGGATCCGCTTTCCCGGGGAGGCGTTGGCGCCGGCTCCCGACCCTGCCCTCTCGGCGCGCCTCGAGCAGCCCGGGAGCGTGCTGGTGGTGCACGCCGGCAGTCCCGAGGAGCTGGCGCACCTCCGTACCCTCGCGGCCTCCCGCGCCGCCGGACCCGAAGCCATCGTGGTGGTGACTCCCTTCGCCGACCGCGTCCCCGGCAGCGTCGAGGCCTTCCCGGCGGGACCGCTCTTCGCCCGGGCCGGGACGGTCGTCACCGGGGGCGGCTACAACTCGGTGGCGGAGGCCTCGGTACTCCCGCCCGGGCGCCATCTGGCGTTGGCCTTCGAGCGACGTTACGACGACCAGGCTTTCCGGCTGGCCGGCGCGAACCCGGACATCGACGGCGGCCCGGTGGCGGCCCACCGGCTGGCCGAGGCCTGGGAAGCGGCCCGACCCGGCGGCCTCGGGCGGAGTCGTCGCCGGGCCCCACCACCCGACCCGGACACCCCGCTCGATCCCGGCTCCCAGGCACTACAGTAGGCGCAGCGGAAGCGAGGACCCGACCCCGTGCCCCTCGGCAAGAAGGCCGCCCAGATGCTCCGGGCCCTGGACCGGCTCCTGGTCCCGGGCCTCTCCGCCATGGACCCGACCACCGCCGAGAAGCTCTCGGGCTTCCTGCGCGCCAACGGCTTCGGGGCCGCCGCCGCCGAGGCCGCCGAGATGGTCGATCCGGCTCCCGAGAAGCGCTACCGGACCTTCGTCGAGCTCCGCCGCGAGCTCGAGGGCGCGGTGGTGAAGCTGTACCGGCCCCCGGCCCCCGACGTCCCCGCCGACGCCTGGGGGCTCCTGGTCCCGGAAGCCGACCGGATCCCCGACCCGGCCCGCCTGGCGGCCGCGGCCCGCGGCTTCCGGCAGACCGATGCCGCGCTCCTCTTCCTCGCCGGGTCGCCCGACCTCTCGTCGCTCACCGACGACGGGATCGAGGCGCTGCTCGCCAACGCCGACCTGCGAAGCCCTGCCGTCGGACACCTCCGGAAGCTCCCCCCCGAGGGGTTGGCACCGCTCCTGGACCGGCTCGCCCGCCAAGGGAACGCCCTGGTGCGCCGCTCGGTCTGGAAGCTCGCCGAGGGCCTCGACGAACTGGAGGCGGCCCGGCGCCTGCTGCCGACCCTGGTCCATCCCGGCGACCTCTCCGCCGCCTTCGAGTTCCTCTTCCCGCGTCGCAAGGAAGTCCGGCAGGCACTCGAGGCGGTCCTGACCGGGGCGAGGACCGACCCCACCCCTGGCCCCGACGCCCCGGCACCGCCGGTGTTGCCCACCCCCGGGCCGGCGCCCCTCCCGGCCCGCCGGCTCGCCATGCGGATCCTGGCCCGCTCCGCCAAGGAGGGCGAGCCGGACCGATGGGCCCCGGCCTGCGGCGACGATCCCGAGCTCGCGGGACTCCTCCGGGTGGCCCGCTACCGGGCCGGCGAGATCGACGTGATCCGCATGCGCTCGTTCGCCACCTCGATCGACGAACCGGTGCTCCGGGCCCTGGCGATCGCCCAGCTGCTGCTCGATGGCGAGATCGATACTCCCCGGTTCCAGAAGGAGATGTTCCAGCGCCGGGACCAGCTCGAGCCGCTGCTCACGCCGCTCAAGGGCACCGGGAGGATCGAGGGCCTGGCCAAGACCTGGCGCAACCAGCTCCGGCCTTCGAACTCCCCGGGCGAGCGGCGGGGCGCCCTCGACGAACTCGCAGCCCTCGACGAGCCTTCCCTGGCCTGGCTGCTGGCGGGTTGGCGGGACGAACCGAGCCCCGAGCTCGCCGACCGGATGCTGGACCTGCTGGTGGAGTGGACCGGCCTCGAGCCGCTGGCCATGGCAGTCGACCTCGCCCCCCTCGAGGGCGGCGACTTCGACCGCTTCGGGAGCGACGTCCTCCACGCCTACCAGACCCAGCTCCTGCCCCGGGTGAAGCGGCTCCCCGACGTGCGCTTCGCTCCCTTCCTCGCCTACCTGGTGCGCCGCCACGGACCCGCCGCGCTCCCGGCCGGCACCCTGGAGGCCTTGGCCGAACCGGCCATCCCGGCACTCGGCAGCCTGCTCTCCCATCCCGACCCGGCCACCCGGCGCCTGGCGCTCGCCAGCCTCGAAGGGCTCCGCCACGACCCCCGGGCCGCCCGGGTGCTCGAGGAGCGGGAACAGGGCGAGGACCCGCTCGAGCTGGCGGTAGCGCGGCTGGTCCTGCCCGGATCCGAATCCGACGGTCGGGCCCGGCTCGAATCGCTGGGCCGGGACGCGGTGGCCCCCCGCCTGATCGAGCTCGCCAAGTCCCGCAAGGACCTCCGCGACCCGCTCCTGGCGCTGCTCGCCGAGTGGCGCCGCGACGAGGCCCTGCCGCTCCTGGCGAAACTCCTGGGGAGCCCGGCCCCGGACCTGGTGAAGGGCAAGCCGGGCAGTCGCGAGACCCGCTGGCTGGAGAAGCCGGTGGGCCGTTGGCTCACCGCCTACCGGGAGCGGGGGCGGGCGCCGCTGGAAGCCGCCCTCGCCAACGGGAACTGGACGGTGCGCCACCACGCCGCCTGGCTGCTCGGCCGCGACGAGTTGGCGTCCCCGGCCTCGAGCCCGGCCCTGGCCCGGGCCCTCGCCGCCGAGACCGAGGACGAGGTGAAGGCCGAGCTGATCCAGACCCTCGGCACCTCCGGCGGCAGCGAGGCGGTGGCGGCCCTGCTCCCGGTGGCCCGTTCCGGCGGACCGATGGTCCCCAAGGCGCTGCGGGCCCTCTCCCAGACCGGGGAACCGCAGGCCAAGAAGGAGCTCGAGGCCATGCTGGCCGAGGCCAGGGACCTGAACCAGAAGCGCGACCTGCGCCGGGCCCTCGACGGCTTCGGGACGGGGGCCTCCTCGTGAGCCGCGAAGTCGACTTCCTGGCCGAGGTCGCCCGGGCCCTGATCCAGGCGGCACGGGACGGCGCGGCGGGAGGCGGCCGCGACCTCTCCGAGCGCTTCCGGGCGCTCGCCAAGGGCTGCCAGGCGCTGCGCTTCAAGCGCCTCTACTGGATCCTCGACGCCCTGGCGATCCGCCTCGCCCACCCCGACGACCGGCTCGACGGGCCTCCCCTCGAGGAGCTCGGCCGGCTGCTGGCGGACGCCCGCTACACCTGCAAGGCATTGAAGAGCCACCTGGGCCGGGGCCTCGAGGACCAGCGCCTCTACGAGGACCTGATCGGCTCGGGCTGGCCGGTCGACCGGGTGGAGCCGCTCGCCAACAGCACCCTGGTGGTGCTCGCCGACGCCGGCCACCGCGACGGCACCGACCTGTTCCGCACCGTGCACCTGCTCGATCCCCGCGACGGAGCCCTCTACGTGTTCCGGGAGAACCGCAAGATCGAGGACCACCGGCTCGACAAGCCGCTCACCGAGCTCGGGGCCGCCCCGCTGGTGATCGAGGGCACCGTGCTCCCGTCCTTCCCGCCCCGCAGGCTCCGGATCGTCTCCCACACCGCCGGCTCGATCCCCGAGGAAACCCTGCGCGCCTATGCCACCAGCCGGATCGCCGACTCGGTGGGAAGGCTCCTCGAGGACTTCCGGACGTTGCGCGAGGAGTACCTGGCGCCCCGCACCCTGCCGATCCTGGTGCGGCCCCGCGGCCTCGACCCCCGGGGTCCGGGCGCCCTGGTCGACGGCCACGGCAACTCCCTCCCGCTCCTCTCCGAGACGATCTCGGTGGCCGAGGTCTCCCGCCTGCGCCACCTGTACCGCACCCGTCCGGCGAGCCTGCTGGCGGTCTTCGGCAAGCTCATCTTCGTGGACGGCGCCTTCCTCTTCCACCCCTGGTCGGTGCTGGGGACCGAGGGCCATCCCCCGGTCTCGCTCCTGGGGCGTCTCGAAACGCCCTGAGCCTGAGGGAACTTCCCCGGCCGGCTTCGCAGGTCCGAGAGGCTCCGGTGGAGCCTCGACGGAATGCGGGCGCCCCGTCGTCCCCGCCTGCGGCAGCGGTCTCCTCGCAGGCAGGATCCGCTGCCCGCGTCGTCGATCGCCTTGCAGCCGGGGCGCCGTGTCGCTCTCGGGCCGACGCCGGGGAAGACCCCTCAGGCTCTGATCCGCGTCCGGGGACCCGCCGCCGCGAGCCGGACCGATGTCCCCTGGGGAAGGCGGCCAAGTGCGCCCCGGCGCCGTCCCCTCGTGTGCGCGGCGAGCCCGCTGACCCGCACGGGAAGCACCTGGAAGGCGTGGTCGCGACCCGATCCGGAGGCCTCACCCGGGTCGCCTCCCCCTGCCGATCCGGCGAACGGGAGGACTCGCCTGCCCATGTCCGCACACCCCGTCCCTGTCGGAGTCGATCGCGGTCCGTGCCGTCGCCGGCGCCTCGGCCTGTGGCTCGGCCTGGCCGGGTTGGCCCTGCCCTGGCGAGCCTCGGCCCTCCGGAGCCTGCCCCCGGCGCCCGGGCTCCCCGACACCTGGGGTGCCCGCTTCGATGCCGGACCCGGATCCTGGACCGCCTCCGGGCCGGAGGCAGCCGAGGCGTCCCTTCCGCCCGGCCCGTCGCCCTCCCCGGGGACGTCCGCGGAGACCGCCCCGCCCCGGACGCCCGCCCCCCCCTTCGAGGGCTTCCTGGTCGAGGATCCCGACGGCACCCTGCGCTTCGTCCCCGAGGTCCCGACCGAGGCTCCCGTTCCCGACCCCGGCCCCGCCCCCTCCGGGCCTAGACCACGAAGCGGGCCTTGGCTCCGGCTTCCTCCGGCCCCTGGAAGCGCTTCATCCGGGAATCGCTGATCGGGATCCCGCCGCCGGTCCCGGCCGGCGACTCCCGGTCGAGCTCGCGGAAGGCGACCTTCAGGCTGGCCCAGACCAGGCTCTGGGTCTCGACCCTGGCCGGGTTCGGGTGGTCGGCGGCGCCCCGCTTGAAATGGGGATTGGAGTTGATCTCCCAGATCTGCACCCGGCCCTGGAAGATCCCGAAATCGGCCCGGCCAAAGTCGAGCCCGGCGGCCTCGAAGGCCGCCCGCACCGGCTCCCGGTAGCGGAGCGTCCGGGCGATCTCGAGTTCGTCCCGGTAGAGCTCGGGGGTGGCGGAACCCTTCTTCCCGTACTTCACCATCCAACGGTCCTCGTGGACGCAGAGGTGGGGAACGGCCCGGCCCCCGATCTGGAACTGCCCGATCTTCCGGAAGAGGCCGGGAGCCACCGGTTCCCCGCAGTACTCGATCAGCACCAGGCCGGCCCTCGGGATGCCTCGGCGAGCCGCCTCCTCGAGGGCGGCCTCGACCTCCTGCATCGAACCGAGCAGGCCGCCCACGGCCTCGCCGTGGCCGCGCTCGCGTCGCAGGAAGACCGGGAACCGTTCCGGGACCCTGCCCTCGTCCACCCGGTAGGCGTCGAAGGCATTTCGACCGTCGAGCCTGAGACGCCGGAGCAGGGCCCATCGCCCCCGGAACCGGGCCGGGTCGTTCAGGACCCGGGCACCTCCCAGCCTGAGGTCGCGAGCCACCGCCGCCGCCAGTTCGAGATCGGGATCGGAGAGCCGGTCGAGGTCGGTGAAGACCCAGGTCCCGACCGGGAGCGACGGGCTCGCCAGCAGGCGGTCGTAGTCCCAGACCTCGAAGCGCACGAAGCCGGGATCGGCCTGCATCTCCTCCAGGGTGTACTCGTGGCCCCGGGTCATCACGAAACGGAGCATGGCGGGGGGATCTCCTCGGTCACGGACCGGACTCGGGGCAGGTCGCGGTGCGGGGTGTCGGGAGCCGGTCCGGTCACGGCTCGCAGCTCAGCCGGCCGCCACGCGGGTCTCGGCGGCGGCCAGCAGGTCGCGTCCCAGGTCGGTCAGGCGTCCGTGCTCCCGGACCGTTTCCATGCCCCGGGCGAAGGCGGCCCGGTGGGATTCGAGAGCCCGGTCGGCCTCCTCGACCTCGGGGGCCGTGAGCACGCCCGAGGCCCGTAGCACCTGCACGGTGTCGAACATGCGGGCGGCCACGAAGGTCGCGTGGACGATCCCGTCCATGGGTCGGGGATCGACCCGGAGCGGCGAGCGGTAGAGCTCGTGGTCTTCGTTCTCGACGAGGTCCCGGTCGGTGCACATCCCGAACAGCAGGTTGTGCCCGCTCTCGTGCGCCAGCACCTGGGCCATGGAGAGCCGGGTCTCCCGGTTGCCGGCGTTGAGCAGCACCGCCCCCCAGAGCATGAACGACGAGGCTCCGTCGAACTGGATCGCCTGGGGATCCACCGGGCCGACCGCCAGCACCACCCGGCGGATCAGGGTCCGGAACTCGGCGGCGAGCTCTGGATACCCGGTCTCGAGGAGGTCCAGGCCGGCGCGGATCTGTTCCCGGAACCGGGTTGCCTCCTCGGGAGGCGCCGAGCGGAGGCCGAGCGGAGTGCTCGGATCGCTGTCGAACAGGCGCTCGTAGCAGGCGGAAGCCGGGTCGGCTCCGGGGTCTGCCAGGTCGAGGATCCGGAACTCGACGTCCTCGAGGGTCCGGGCCAACAGGTCCTCGGCGACCCGCCGGGCGTCCTCGGCGTCCCCGGCTTCGAGGGCCAGCACCAGTTCGTAGTACCGGCCGAAGGCCAGGGGCGAGACCGGTCCGGCCGCGATCCGCCCCAGGGCCGCATCCCGGCGGGCACCGTCGAGCCGGAGCACCCCGTCGGCGGCCTCGAAGACGTAGGCGAGGCTCGCCCCCAGGCGCTCCCGCATCCGGTGGTCCAGGGCCGCGGCGCGGCTCGGGGAGGGAACCAACACGACGGGAGTCCTCGCGGGGCTACCCGGGCGCCCCAAGGCAGCCCGGGGAGTCCCCGACGGGGATCAGCCCTTGACCCCGGCCTTGCTGCCGAGCTTGGCGCCGAGGGTGCGGCTCTTGGTCCCGGCCTTGCTGCCGAGCTTGGCGGCGACGGTCCGACTCTTGGTCCCCGGCTTGCCGCCGATCTTCACGCCCAGCGCCAGCCCCTTCGAGGCGTCAGCCCGGACCACGATCTCGTCGGCGGACGGAGCCGGGACCTTGTCGAAGCCGAGCAGGCGGGTGCGGTCGAGAGTCACGGCATTCTCGGAAGACATGGAGTCTCACATTCCGCCCGGCGGTCTTGGCGCCAGGCCCGGAGATGGTACAGGTGGGCCCGGACCGAACACAACGCGCAAGGCGTCGCCGGATCCCCCGGGCGAGGAGGTCAATCCAACCCGAAGCGCTCGGCCAGCAGGCCGAAGCGTTCGAGGCGGTCCCCGGTCCGGCCTTCGGCGAGCTCCTGGCCCCGGGGCTTCTCCCCGTCCCAGTCGCCGATCAGGTAGAGCTTGCCCCACTTCCCCATCGGGAAGAGGGCGATGAACTCCTCGTACCGGGAGTAGTGCAGGGTCAGGCAGCCCACCGACCAGATCCAGTCGGAGCCGCCCTTGTGGATGTTCACGGCGCCCACGATGAAGGGTCCCCGCTTGCCGTTGCGGCGCTGGCTGGGCAGCCCGTCCCGGGCCCCGTCCAGGGCATGGACCCGGAGCGCCTTGTACTTGTCCTGGTGCTTGCCGACCACGAACTGATAGGGCCCGGGGGCGAGCGCCGGGGTCATCGCCATCCCCAGGTTCGGATCGACGTGCTGGTTGTAGCCGTACTTCTGGACCATGGCCCGGTGCTCGGTGCCCTCGGCGTTGCCGTGGGTGAACTGGACGACCTTGGTGGAGGTGACCACCAGGAAGAGGTCGTCGTAGGCGGCTTCCTTGGGCTCGGGGCGATAGCCGGAGCCGGCGTTGCGCACCACCACAAGATTGGGGCTCTCGGCGCTGGGCTCGAAGGCCACCCCGAGCTGGGCCTGGACGTAGGCCGAGACCTGGGCGGGAGTGGAGAAGGCGGCGTCGTGGAACTCCTCGAGCACCAGGTTCGGGTCCTCGACCTCCTCGGGGTCGATCACCTGGTCGGCGAACCCGGCTTCGTCGGCGTCGGTTCCGACCATGGCCTGGGGCGTCGGTACCTGCGTCGGGAGGCTCTCGGCGAGTGCGCCCGGAACCAGGCACGAGAGGAACAGCCAAGCGGGTACGAGCGCGCGTGAGACCGCGGCGAGGGACAACGTGACCTCCTCCTGGATCCGCGCACCTCCTCCGCCCGCCGGCGGGGGCCTCGAGGGCCCGGGGCACCGATCCGTGACCGACCTTCCGCTAGCGAATACGGAGGTCGGGCCGGGAGGTTTCTCATGCAATCGCGTCAGCTCGGAGGAAGGCCGGTTGCCGCGCCCCGATTCCTCGCCTCGGGTGCCGGGAGTCTCTCGCCCCCCTGCGCGGATCCTGCACAGTGTGCAGGGAACGCACGCCCGGGCCGGGAGGGATCTCGCACGCCGGCTCCGAACCCCGCACGGGAAGCGGATCTCCGGGCCGGGCACGGTTCCTGCGCAGGTGTCCCCGGACGGTTCCCCAGGGAACGGAACGGAGACCTCGTGCAGACTTCCCGGCGCCGGCGGCTCGACGGTATCGGCTTCGGACTCCTCGCCCTGCTCGGCCTCTCGGCCACCGGATGCACCTCCAGCGGTGCCTCCCAGGCCGCCGCCCAGGCCGCCCGGGCGGTCCCTCCCCCGGGCGCCACCCTGGTCCGGACCGCGCCCCCGGCGGCCCCGGCAGCCCAGCCCCCGGGCGCCGACCGGCCCGCTCCTCCGGTTCCAGCGCCCGGCGACCCCGACTTCGTCGGGCCGCCGGCCCCGCCTCCTGCCCCCGGGGATCCCGAGTTCGTCGGCCCCCTGCCCCTGCCGCCGGTCCCCGGTGACCCGGACTTCGTCGGCCCCCTGGCCGAGGAGCCTCGCCCGGGTCTGCCCGGGCAGGATGACTCCGGCACCGGATGCCCGTACGACTTCTGCTACCCCGAGGCCGAGCCGGTCGAAGAGTCCGACGACGAGTGCCGGGACAGCGGCTGCTACCCCGAGGACGACCCGAGCGACGGGACCTACCCGGGGTGCCCGGACGAGGGCTGCTAGGCTCCGCGCAACCCCTGGTAGTCGATCCCCAGCTCGTCGCAACGGGTGTAGAGGTTGCGCCGGGACATCCCGAGGGCGGTGGCGGTGGCGCTCATGTTGCCGCCGAAGGCGGTGATCTGGTGGAGCAGGAACTGCTTCTCCCAGGTGCGCTTGGCCTCCTCGTAACCGACCGGGAAGGCCTTCATGGCCTCTGCCACCTCGCGGCTCCTCACCGCCGGTGCCAGGTGCATCCCGGCGTCCGCGCCCAGGGCGGGCAGCAGGGCCCGGGCCGAGAGCACGGTCCCGGTTTCCCGCACCACCGCCTGTTCGATGGCATTGCGCAGCTCCCGCACGTTGCCGGGCCAGTCGTGGCGGCTCAGGGCCGTCACCGCCGCCTCGTCGAGTCCGGTGAGGGTCCGGCGGAACCTGGCGGCACAGTCCGAGAGGAAGTGGCGGGCAAGCTCCACCACGTCCTCGCCCCGTTCCCGGAGCGCCGGGAGTCGCATGCGGAAGACCGCGATCCGGTAGAAGAGATCCTCCCGGAACCGACCTTCCTTCACTGCCCGGGTCAGGTCGACGTGGGTGGCGGAGACCAGCCGGAAATCGACCGGGATGGGGCGGCTCCCCCCGATCCGCTGGATGGCCCGTTCCTCGAGGGCCCGCAGCAGCTTGCCCTGGACCGGCAGCGGCAGCTCCCCGATCTCGTCGAGGAAGAGGGTGCCCCCGGAAGCCAGCTCGAAGCGCCCCAGCCGGCGGGCCTCGGCCCCCGTGAAGGCCCCTTTCTCGTGGCCGAAGAGCTCGCTCTCGACGAGCTCGGCCGGGATCGCCGCGCAATTCACTGCCACGAAGGCTTCGTCCGCCCGGGAAGAGGCCCGGTGCAGGGCCCGGGCCACCAGCTCCTTCCCGGTCCCCGACTCGCCGGTGACCAGCACGGTCACGTCGGCGCCGGCGGCCTGCACGATCTCCTCGCCCACGGCCCGCATGGCGGGAGAGCGACCGACGAGTTCGGCTCCGGCCAGGTCCCTCCGGCGCAGCTCGGTGGTGCGTTCCTCGCGGGCCCGACCGTCCCGGACCTCGCGATCCCGCGCCAGGGCCAGCCCGGCGGCCTTGGCGAAGGCCAGGAGCAGCGGCGGATCCCGATCCCCGAAGGCGCGGCGATCGTAGGCGCTGTCCAGGTAGAGCACTCCGGAGCGACCCGGCAACGGCAGGGGGGCGGCCAGCATGGAGCGGAGCTGGCCCGCCACGCTGCGGAAGGACGCCCGCAGCTCCTCGGTATCGGCGCTCGAGAGCAGGTGGGCCCCGGTGCCGCTCGCCACCCGGGCCACGAAGCGCTCGCTCACCGGCTCCTCGGGATCGACCAGGGCCCTGGGAGCGACCCTGAGGCAGAGGCGCTCGAAGGCTTCTCCCCGAGGCAGGTAGACGGCCGCCCGATCGGCGCCGAAGGCCTCGAGCAGCCGATCGAGGGCAGCTTCGAGCAGGCGTTCGACCGGCTCGTCCTCGGCCGTCAGCAAGGCGGCCAGGGCTTCCAGCAGCTCGCGGCTCGGCCCGTTTCCGACCCGCTCGGCCTGTGCCCCGGTGTCCGGTTCCTCGACCTTGAACTCCACCCCGCCGAGCCCGACCACGTCCCCCGGGGCCAGCCGGGCCTGCTTCACGAACCGGCCGTTGACCCGGGTGCCGGCCGAGGAGCCGAGATCGAGCAGGGTCCATCCGCCGTCGCCGTACTGGAGCACCGCATGGCGACTGGAGACCCGACTTCCCTCCACCCGGACGTCCGAGTCCTCGGCCCTGCCCAGGGTCACCTGGTCCCGACCCGAGAGGGGAAGGCGGGAGGGAGTCGCGGTCCCGCAGCAGACCACCAGGTCGAGGGGCCGGGAACCGCTCATGGGCTCCCACTGTAGCCGAGGGCCGCGGACAGGCTGGCGAGGAGACGTTCCAAGGCCGGTCGATCGGAGGAACGGATCCGGGTGCGGGCCTCGGGAGCCAGGGCCAGCACCCGCGCCACCGCCTCGCGAGTACCCGGATCGGCCGCCGTGGACCGCCAGCGCGGCTCCAGGAGCGTGACCATGCGCAGCAGCTCCTCCGGGGCCTCCCGGGCATCGAGGAGCCCGAGATGCCTCCGGACCAGATCCCCGAGTTCCGCGTCCCTCCCGGTCTGGAGGAGACACCGCGCCGCCAGTCGCCAGGCCCAGCGGCGACGCTCCCGGACCGCCTCCCCGGCACGCCCGGGGTCTTCGGCTCCGGCCGCGGAGGCGAGCGCGGCCCGGGCCGCCGAGAGCCCACGGTCCAGGCTCTCCCGCCACTCCAGGGAGGCCTCCCGGGCCGCTTCCGCCCGCGAGGTCTCGACCACGGCCACCACCAGGCGGCCGGCCGGATCCTCGGGACCGGGTCCTCCCAGCAGCGCCTCCGGGGGCAGGAAGAGCGCCTCCGAGACGAAGGCCCAATCCTCCTGCACCACCAGGCTGGCGAGCAGCAGAGCCGGCTGGTCCCGGGTCTCGACCGGGAGGGCGGTGAGCCCGGCGAGCCCGAAGCGCAGCATGCGCCGGAGGTCGGCGACCGGCTCCCGGAGCCAGGGCGAGATCTCGCCGCGACCCTCGGGAGTGGCCATGGCCCGGGACAGTCGGTCGGGCAGGCCAAGAGACCCCAGGAGGCCCAGTCCCACGGCCAGCTCGGGCATACGCGGATCGCCGGGCAGTCCCCTGGACCTGGCTTCGAGCGAGGCCTCGGCCCGCTCCCGGAAGGCCGCCAGGCGCACCTCGGCGGCGATCGCCTGGGCGAAGGCTCCGGAAGCGCCCTCGGCAGGCCAATGGCGCTTGGCGACGTGCCCTGGCCGGACTCCTACATGGGCAGACGCATCGACGGGCTCGACCAGGACCGCCGCCAAGGGCGCGAAACCAGCATCGACCAGGAGCTCGTCGAGGGCCCCGGCAGCGGCCTCCAGGGCCGGGTCCCGAACGGAGGGTGGTCGCGCTGCCAGGGCGGAGACCAGATCCGAGAGGTCCGGTGCCTGGCGGAGATAGCCCGCCAGGCGGGCAGGGTCTCCCGGTTCCCCCAGACCCGCTCCAGGATCCGGGAGGCCTCCCCGGACCGCGTCCACCCGCTCCGCCAGGGAGACCGCGGCATCCCGGGCGGGAATCCCGCCCGGGCTCCTGCTCTCCGGCGCGCGGACCCCGGCGAGGATCCAGACGGTTCCTGCCAGACCCAGGACGGGCAGGGTGGCTGCCAGGCGGCCCCGGCCATGGACCAAGGGTCGGGAGGGGGAACCCAAGGCCGCCGAGACCGGCGGACGGGCTCCGGACTCGTCGCCCCCCGCCCGGCCCAGGCCTGCCACCGGCCGGGACGAACCGGGCGAGGCGCCCGGCACCGGCTCCACCACGCCTACCGGCCCTGCTCCGGGGTCCAGGGTGCGTCCCGGCTCGGGATCCGGATCCGCCAGCCCGGCGCGGATCGCCACCAGGGACGCGGGGCGGGCCTCGGGCTGGATCGCCAGCATGGCCTCCACCAGGCGTCGCCGGGGATCCTCCGGGGGAGTCCTGGACCAGACCGGATCGGGCAGATCGGCCCCCTTGGCCAGGCGTTCCAGGTCCGCCAGGGTCCGGAGCATCCGGCGCTCGAGGAGCCAGTAGAGGCTGGCCCCCCAGGCGTACCAGTCGCCCTCGGGCCGGTTCTCGCCCCGGGTCACCAGCTCGGGCGGCATGAAGCTCGGGGTCCCGACGATCTGCCCGGTCTCGGTCAAGCGGGTCCGTTCCGCCTCCAGCACCAGGCCGAAGTCGAGGAGCACCGCCCTCCCCTCGCGGGTGAGGAAGACATTGGCCGGCTTCAGGTCCCGGTGCAGCATCCCCGCGCCATGGAGGGCCTCCAGGGCCTCGGCCACCTGGAACATGGGCGGGAGGGGATCGGCCTCCAGGGGGAGGTCTTCGAGCGGGGCGCCCTCGAGCCGCTCCATCACCAGGAAGAGGCGCCCGTCCACCTCGCCGAAGTCGAGGATCCGCACCACCCCCGGGTGTTCCAGCGAGGCCAGGGCCTGGGCCTCCCGGAGGAAGCGCGCCCGGACCACCGGGTGGTGGGGGTTCAGGCTGCGCTTGAGGGCGACCCGGCGGCCGAGCTCCAGGTCCTCGGCCTCCAGCACTTCGCCCATGGCCCCCTTGCCGAGCCGGGCCACCGGCCGGTAACGGGGCGGGATGCCGAGGTGCGTTCCCGAGGGGGGTCCCACCCGGCGAGTGTAGCCGGGAGACCGGGGTTCACCCGCCCGGCGCGGTTCCCCGGAACGGGGAGTCGTTCCTGGGAACCCGGCGCTCGACCCGGACCGGGACGGTTCCGACCGGAGGCGTGGTGGCGCTGCCGGGAACCGCTCCGGTCCCGACCAGAGTCGTCGTCCCACCCGAGGGCGTCCGGGTCGGGGCCGGAGCGGTGGCCGCGGCGGCCCCGCTGCGGGAGGCCGTGAACACGCTGGCCACCCCTCCGAGACCGCTGAGCAGCGGCCCCAGGGCCGAGAGCAGGGGCGCCAGCTGGGCGCACCCGGTGGCCGGGACCATCGCCAGGACCAGACCCAGGACCAGGCCCCTCCGACCCGCCCGCCCCTTGCTCCGCTTCGCCGATCCCGCCATCCCGACCACCCATCCTTCCGGTTCGAGTTCCGCTGGCCCGGGAGGAAGCAGGAGCCGTGCCATCGCCAGGATCCGGCTCGGGAAGCCGCTTTCCGCCTTCCCATGGAACGGTTGTGCGAGATCCGGCAGGCTCCGGGGTGCGCGGGTCCTGCACACCGGGCCAGGATCCGCACGGCGCCGAGTCAGCCGTCCGAACGGGAAGGGACCCCGGTTCCGGGGGACCCGCAGGCCGGCATGGCCGGTACCCGCCGGCGGGGGCCGGGTCCCCGGGCGATCTCGGGACCGAGCGGCCCGGGCAACCCGGAGAGGGCGCCCAGCATCGCCAGGACCTCGGGGATCGAGGGACGGGGCGGCGGGGCTGGCAGGGCGAGGATCCCGGCGACCTCGGAGGCCACGTCGATCCCCTGGAACTCCGGCCGGCTGCGCCCGTAGGGCGAGTCGCGCCGCTCGTAGAGCCCGCTGGTCAGGTCCGGAAGCGGTCCCTGCCCGGTCCTCGAGAGGGCGTGGACGAACAGGACCTGCCCGGGTCGACGTTGCGAAAGCGCATGGAACCAGGCCAGGCCGGGGAGGAAGGCCATGTCGTCCACCACCAGCAACCCCGGTTCGTCGCGACCGGCGGCCGGCCAGGGTTCGAGCCCGAGATCCAAGGTACGGGCGACCACCCCGGCCAGGATCCGATTGGAGGCATCCTCGAGTTCGAAGACCCGGGGAGGGATCCGACCGGAGGCCCCCAGGAACGCGGCCAGGTCCCGGGCCGCCGAGAGGTATCCGTGCCCGGGCTCGGCGCCCGCGTCGAGGCGAGCCTCCCCGGCGAGGGGAACGCACCCCGTCAGGGCCAGGAAGCGGGCCGTCCTGCCGGTCGAGCCCATCCAGCCGGCGCGATCGAGCGCCTCCCAGCGCACCACCATCGCTTCGACCTCTTCCAGGCGATCCCGCTGGCCCCCGATCCCGACCATGCCCTTCAGGATCGCGACCGCGTCGCGGGCCTGGTCGATCCGCCCGAGGCCCGCCGCCAGCCTCGCCCGGATCCAGAGCGGGTGGAAGCTGGGGGCGGCCCTCGAGGCGTGGTGATCGAGGACCTCCAGGAGGGTCTCCGGCAGGTCGAGCTCTCCGAGCAGGTCGATCAGCGCCAGCACCGCCTCTCCGTCGGAGGGGTCGCGGCGATGCGCCTCCAGGTAGAGGGTGGTCGCGACCCGCCCCAGGGACTCCTCGAAGAGCTCCCAGCCGGAATCGCCTCCCAGCTCGCCGGCCAGCTCCCGGAGGATCGCGGGCGATGCACCGTCCCGGGTGGCCCTGGCCGCCAGCTCCGCGAGTTCCTCGGCCCCGGACCTTGCCAGCGTCCGGGCGAGGTCGGCGATCCCGGCCGCCAGCGACCTCCGGTCACCCGGGTAGGGGTGGTCGAGCCGGCAGAGCGCCTCCCGGAGCTCCTGGCGATCCCGCTCGCTCCCGGCCATCGGAACCCACCCTTCCCCGTCCGGTCCGGCGTCGATCCCGACCTGCCGATCGCCTCCCGAGGACTGTAGCCTCCGTGGTCCTCCACCGGTCCCTTGCCCCCCCATGGGGGAGGTGATAGACTCCCGCAGGGGTTCGCAGCACCCGCTTCTGCCACGGCGCGCGTGGGGCGCTCGGAGTGCAAGCGGGGAGATGCGGGCCCGACCGCTACCGGCGTCCGTCCCCTGGGCGGAGGCCGGCAGGCGGATCACCCCGTCGCTCGACGTGGGCAGCCGAGAGGCCGTCCTACGCCCGACTCGAGGAGGAAAGAGTGTCGCGACCGTCGCACGGATCCGCGATCCTCGCACCCCGCCCCGAGGCGAGCCGCCGAGACCGAGAAGCGAGCCCGCTCCGGACGGGCTCGCTGCGCGTCCAGGACCCGGAAATCTCCCGAATCACGTACCCGACTTCCTCGACCCGGTAGCGCCAGACGCCGGTCCGCCCCAGGGGCGGAGCCCGCGTCCGACCCCGGTCGGGATGAGCGAGAGGACCCAGAACCTTGTCCAAGGTCATGCTGATCAACGCGCAGGAAGAAGAAGAGTCGCGCGTCGCCATCGTCGAAGACGGCCAGCTCATCGACTACAACTACGAGATCTGCTCCCGGGAACAGTCCCGCGGCAACATCTTCAAGGGCGTGGTGACCAAGGTCGAGCCCAGCCTCCAGGCCGCCTTCGTCGACTACGGGGCGGAGCGGGCCGGCTTCCTGCCCGTGGGCGAGGTGCGCAGCGCCGCCTGGTCGGGCCAGCCCAAGGACGCCCGCAACCCGAAGATCGAGGAGATCCTCAAGAAGAAGCAGGAGATCATGGTGCAGGTGGTCAAGGAGGGCATCGGCACCAAGGGTGCCGCCCTCTCGACCCGCATCGCCATCCCCGGCCGTTACCTGGTGATCATGCCGGGCGAGAGCTCGGGCGGCATCTCCCGGAAGATCGCCGACGACGAGCAGCGGCGCCGCGCCAAGGAGATCCTGCACCGGCTCGACGTGCCCGACGACATGGGCATCATCATCCGGACCGCCGGGATGGACCGGACCCACTCCGAGATCGAGACCGACTTCCTCTACCTGAACAAGCTCTGGAACACGATCATGGAGACCTACATGAGGGCCAAGGCCCCGGCCATGGTCTACCAGGAGTCGGACGTGATCCTGCGCTCGGTGCGGGACTACTTCACGCCCGACGTCTCCGAGATCGTCACCGACGACGACGAGGCCTTCCAGCGGATCCTCGACTTCGTGACCGCGGTGATGCCGAGCTACCAGAACCGGATCCGGCTCTTCGACCAGGACCGGCCGCTGTTCGATTTCTACCGGATCGAGGACCAGATCGACCGGCTGCACGAACAGCGGATCCGCCTCAAGGCCGGCGGCGAGATCGTGATCACCCAGACCGAGGCGCTGGTGGCCATCGACGTGAACTCGGGCCGGGCCACCGGCGAGAAGGACGCCGAGCTCACCGCCTTCAAGACCAACTGCGAGGCGGCCGAGGAGATCGCCCGTCAGCTCCGGCTCCGGGACCTCGGCGGCCTGATCGTCATCGACTTCATCGACATGCGCGATGGCAAGCACGTCCGGGAGGTCGAGCGCATCCTGCGCACCGCGCTCCGCAAGGACAAGGCCCGGATCGAGACCACCCACATCTCGCGCCTGGGACTGCTCGAGGTCTCCCGGCAACGCATGAAGAAGTCGGTCTACACGACCAGCTTCTCGCCCTGCACCGCGTGCAGCGGGACCGGCGTGGTGCGCTCGGTCGAGACCCTGGCGCTCTCGGTGCTCCGGCACATCCAGGCGAGGGTGGCCCTCGGGGACGTGGCCTTCGTGCGAGGCGACCTGCCGCCCGACGTGCTCGTCTACCTGGTGAACGCCAAGCGGGACGAGCTGGTCCGGCTCCAGAGCAGCTACGACGTCCGGATCCAGTTGAACCTCCGCCCCGAGCGGCAGGGCCTGTCGGGGGTGGTCCAGAGCGCCAATCCCAGCGACTGGCTCGAGTTCCACCGGCGGCTGCGCCAGAGCCCCAAGCCCCAGGCCCAGCTCCAGGTCGCCACCGTGGAGGCCGCCGTCAAGGCGACCCACGAGGCTCGCCGGGAGATCGAGGGCCGCAACCGGGAAGCGGCCGAGGAGGCCAAGCGCCGGGGCGAGCCGGAACGGATCGTGGCCGCCTACGCGGCCGGCGAGGACGTCGACGCCATGCGCCGCCGCGAGATCGAGGAAGAGAACCGGCGGGTCCGCGAACACCTCAAGCGCCGCGGCCTCTCGCCCCGCGACGGGGTCACCAAGCTGCCCCCGGTCTCGGTCGACGAGACCGAGGCCGTGGACGGGCTCCAGCTCGACGCCACCGGCAATCTGATCCCGGTCGTGGTGCCGGCCGAGAAGGTCCCCGAGCCTCCCCGGCGCGGCTCCGAGCCGCGACGTGCCCAGACCAAGCCGAACACCCGGCGTCCCGATCCCCGTCCGGTCGACGATGCCGACGCCTTCCGGGGCTTCGTCCTCGACGCCTCGGGCGAGCTGGTGGCGGCACCTCCGCCGCCGCCTCCCCCGCCGGCTTCCGGGCGCGGGGCCGGGCCCTCGGGCGGCGGCGGGGGCTCGGGAGGCGGGCACACCGGCGGTGGCCACCAGGGCGGGTCTCCGGCCCAGGCCGGGGTCGACCACGGCGGGGAGGGCGGACGGGACGATTTCCGGGGTGACCGGCAGGGTCGCCGCCGGCGGCGCCGCAGGCGGCGCGACCGGGGTGGGGAACGCGGCAACGAGCGCGGCGGCGATCGCGGCGGCTGGGACCGGCCTCGCAACGCCGAGGGCGGCGGCGGCGGAGGTCACGGTGGCGGTGGCCACGGCGGGGGCGGAGGCGGCCACTCCGGCGGAGGCGGCGGGGGCGAAGCCGGCGGCGGCGGGGCCTTCGAGGGAATTCCCCTGCCGGACTAGTTGGTTGGCAGCTCGGCCCAAGGGCCTCGCTCGCGGGCGGGTTCCACCTTC
>CAYOHP010000021.1:21064-23164 GCA_964403795.1 uncultured bacterium
CGGCGGAGCCGGAGGCGCTCCGGCTGCACCCGCTAGTTGGTTGGCAGCTCGGCCCAAGGGCCTCGCTCGCGGGCGGGTTCCACCTTCGCTGCTCCCTCCGGCGGAGCCGGAGGCGCTCCGGCTGCACCCGCTAGTTGGTTGGCAGCTCGGCCCGGGGGCCGAGCTGCCAAGCAAGGATCACTTGAAGAGGATGGGCGTCTCGGGGAGCGCCCAGATGGCCCCGATGTCGATGTTCCCCTCGGAGTCGAGCACCAGGGGAGCGATCACCAAATGGGCGTCGCCCTTGCGGTGTTCCAGGGTGATGCCGAAGGCGTCGATCCGGCCTTCCTCGTTCTTGGCGACCGAGACCGAACCCGGCAGGATCTCCTCGTCTGGATCGACGGTGACCTCCATGAGGACGCCGGTCGCCTCGATCGACGGGTTCCCGGCGACCAGTTCCTTCAGGTGTGCGACCAGGGACTCGGCAAGGGCATCCGGCTCCATGGTATCGGGGTCGACGTCATCCCGCAGGCGGATCACGCTCGCTCCCCGGGGCTCCAGGATGGCGCCGATGGGATCGGCATAGCCGGTCTCGGCGAGCTCGTCCATGGCCGACTCGAGCAGCAGGTTCATCAACCCTTCGAAGGCGGTATGGATTTCCTCGGGAACCTCGACCTCACCGGGACGTCCGGTGGGCTCTGGACCAGGGCGGGACTTGGTCTTCTTCTTCATGCCGCCGACTCTACCCGATCCCTAGTTCGGTGCGCCCTTTGCTACTCTGGGATCCGGCCCTGGCGTGCACCGGGCCCGAGATCCCCGCCCGGCGGGGAGTGAGGACCCGATGTCCCGCGTTTCCCTGGTCCCGGCCCTCTGGCTCCTCCTGGCCGCGGCCCTGGCGCCCCAGCTGCCGGCCGCCGGCGACGTCCCGACCCATCCGGGTCGCCCGCTACGTTCCGCCGGTACCGCCCCGGGTCGCTCCGCGCCGGCTCCCGCCGAGGTCACGCCCGTGACCGGGGTGGACTACCTGCGCCACGTCCGCCCCATCCTGGAACGCAACTGCCTGGCCTGCCACGCCTGCTACGACGCCCCCTGCCAGTTGAAGATGGAGGATGAGGCCGGACTCGACCGGGGATCCAGCCAGGAGGTGGTCTACGCGGGTGCCCGCCTCAGCGACCAGAAGCCTTCCCAGCTCCACTTCGACGCCCCCGACACCGCCGCCTGGCGCACCCGGGGCTTCGAGTCGGTCCTCGAGGGCGGGGCCGACTCGCTCCTGGCGCGGATGCTGGCGCTGGGCCGCCGGAACACCATGCGTCCCGATCGTCCCATCCCGGACTCGATCAAGACCGGGGTCGACCGCACCAGCGACTGCGCCCGGGGCAAGGACTTCGACGGCTGGGCGAAGAAGCACCCCCAGGAGGGAATGCCGCTCCTGGTCGCCCCCCTCACGGACGCCGAGTACGCCACCTTGCAGGGATGGGTAGCGGAGGGAGCCCGGCTGGAAACCCGGGAGGTGCCTTTGGCTCCCGTCGAGGCGTCCGAGATCGCCGCCTGGGAGGAATTCTTCAACCAGCGGGGGC
This sequence comes from uncultured bacterium, assembly GCA_964403795.1. GTDB lineage: Bacteria > Muiribacteriota > UBA6191 > CAZXTJ01 > CAYOHP01 > CAYOHP01. The sequence goes on from CAYOHP010000021.1 coordinate 22,621, forward strand.
TGCGGGAGCAGCTGGTGTCCCGCTACCTCTACGAGCACCTGTTCCTGGCCCACCTCTGGCTGGAGACCGGCCCCTCCCGGCGCCCCTTCGAGATCGTGCGCTCCCGCACTCCACCGGGAACCGCCATCGCCCCGGTGGAGGCGGTGCGGCCTAACTCCTCGCCCGGGGGAGAGTTCTGGTACCGCCTCCGTCCGGTGCCGGGGACCATCGTCCACAAGACCCATATCACCTACCGGCTCGACGCGGCCCGGAGGACCCGCTACCGGGAACTCTTCCTCGCCGGGGACTGGACCGTCGAGCGGCTCCCGGACTACGGAGGCGACGAGAGCGCCAACCCCTTCGCCACCTTCGCGGCCATCCCGGCCGAGGCCCGCTATCGGTTCATGCTCGACGACAGCAAGTACTTCGTCGACACCTTCATCCGGGGACCCGTCTGCCGCGGCCAGCTGGCCACCGACGTGATCGAGGACCATTTCTTCGCGCTCTTCCAGGACCCGGCCACCGACCGCTTCCTGCGCGACCCCGAGTACGCGTCGCGCCAGGT
>CAYOHP010000021.1:23174-48365 GCA_964403795.1 uncultured bacterium
CCCGAACCTCTTCCTCCCGGGGCGCGAGAACTGGGGCCTTGGCGTGCTGCCTCCCTGGCTCCGCTCCGAGATGAAGTACCACCACGAGCGCAACACCGCCTACGACGGGGAGCGCTTCGACTGGGGCCACCTCTGGCAGGGCGAGGGCCGGATCCGGGACGCCCTGCTCACGGTGTTCCGTCACTTCGACAGCGCCACCGTGGCGCTCGGCCTGGTCGGCGAGGTACCCGAGACCGTCTGGGTCATGGACTACCCGCTCTTCGAGCGCATCTATTACGTGCTGGTGGTCAACTTCAACGTGTTCGGATCCAGCACCCACCAGGTCGCCACCCGGCTCTACTTCGACACCCTCAGGGCCGAGGCGGAGGCGAACTTCCTGCGCTTCCTGCCGGCGGCGTCCCGCAAGGACCTGCACAAGGCCTGGTACCGGGGGATGGGCGCCACCGTGAAGCGCAAGATCATGTACCCGGCCGTGGACGTGAAGACCCCATCGCTCCTCGATCTGCCCGAGTCCGACCCCAAGGCTGCCTTCGTCCACCGGCTGCTCGCTCGCGCCTCCGCCATCGCCGGTCCCCCGGACCACCTGAACCGCTGCGAGGCCAAGCCCTGCAAGGAGCGGGGCGCCCCGCTCCCCCGGGCCAAGGTCGAAGCGGAGCTCCAGCGGCTCGCCAACGTGGTCGGCCGGGAAGCGCCCTTCCTGCTCGAACTCCCCGAGATCACCTTCCTCCGGGTCCGCATGGAGGACGGCGCCGACGAGGCCTATACCCTGACCCGCGATCGCGAGCACCTGAACGTGGCCTTCATGACCGGCGAGGACCGTCGCCTGGTCCCCGAGGAGGACCGGTTGACCCTGGTGCGGGGACCGCTCGGCAGCTACCCGAACTTCATCTTCGTGGTGCCCCCGGGCGAGATCACGGCCTTCGTCGACGGGCTCTCTCGGGTGCGGGGTCCGGCCGCCTTCGCCAAGGTGGTGGAGGCCTTCGGGATCCGGCGGACCCATCCCCGCTTCTGGGACCACTTCCACTTCTTCACCGAGTGGATGCAGCGCCATGACCCGCACGAGGCCGGCGTCTACGACGCCAACCGCTACGCCAACTTCTGACCGGAAGCTCGGCCTGGAGGATCCTCGGTCCCTTGGACCGGCTCCAGGGAACCTGCGCGCGGCGGCCTACCCGACCAGCTTCCCGCCGAAGGCCATGCGACCGGCGGCCGGAGGCTCGTAGAGCACGTGGACGTTGCCCGGCGGACGGCCGCACGCCTCGGCCAGGGCCACGGTCAACGCCTCGATCCGCGTCGCCAGCCGGTCATGATCCGGGACCGCCCGCTCCAGCACCCGGACGAACACGGGGCGCACGTCCCCGGCACCGCCGCTCTCCGCATAGTGTTCGGGCGCCAGGAAGCGCAGCCGTACCCAGGTCCCGCCCGGTCGAGCTCCGAGCGCCAGACCGGCGGCCTCCGCCAGCCGCGCCGCCAGCCCCTCGATCCCGTCCTCGGCGCCGGCAGCACCGACGATCTCGACCTCGAGGATCGGCAAGAAGACCCGCTTTCGCCCTTACCCCGGAGGAGGGTCGAGCTGCCCGGTACGCCGGGGCCGTGGCCAGGCCACGACCCCGACGTCCCCCACACCTACACCGGGAACAGCATCTCCCGGTACTTGGGCAGCGGCCAGTAGCCGTCGCCCACCACCCGCTCGAGCTGGTCGGCGGCCTTGCGGGCCTCCTGCATCTCGTCCTCGCGCAGGGCCAGGAGCGCCTTGGCCGCCGCCTCCAGGTCGTCGTGCCCGATCTTGGCGTGGCGCTCGTCGAGCGCCCCCAGCGCCGCCTCGAGCCGGTCGATCCCGGCGGTGACCTCCTGGAGCAGCCGGATGGCCGCCTTGGCGCTCCCCGCCTTGGCCTCGCCGATGGCCTTCACCTCGCGGGCGAGGTCGCCGGCATAGGAGAGCGCCGAAGGCAGGATCTGGGAGCGTCCCATCTCCGAGAGCAGGTTGGCCTCGATCGAGACCTGCTTCACGTAGCGGTCGAGTTCGATGTGGTAGACGGCCTCGACCTCTTCCTCGGAGAGGAGCCCCATCCGGGTGAGGAAGCCCTTGTTCTCCGCCGCCACCAGCTGTGCCAGGGCCTCGGGGGTCCGTCGCAGATTGGGCAGCCCCCGCTTCTTGGCCTCGGCCACCCACTCGCTCGAGTAGTTGTCGCCCTCGAAGCGCACCGGGTTGGACTCCTTGAGGAAGGCCACCACGGTCTCGACCGCCGCCTCGTCCCGGCTCTTGCCTTCCTTCATCTTGCCCTCGATCGAGGCCACCGCCTCGCCGAGCGCACCGGCCACCGCCGCGGTCAGGTAGGCGCAGGGACCCGAGATGCTCATCGAGGCGCCCAGCGCCCGGAACTCGAACTTGTTGCCGGTGAAGGCGAACGGCGAGGTCCGGTTGCGGTCGGTGGTGTCCTTGGTGAGCTCGGGCAGCGTCCCCACCCCGAGGTCGAGCACCTTGTGGTTCTGCCACTTCACGCTCTTGCCGCCGACCACCGACTCGACGGCCTCGGTGAGCTGGGCCCCGAGGAAGACCGAGAGGATGGCGGGCGGGGCCTCGTTGGCCCCCAGCCGGAAGTCGTTGCCCGAGGTGGCGATGGCGGCCCGCAACAAGCCGGACCGCTGGTGCACGGCCCGGAGCACCGAGGCGAGCACCACCATGAACTGGACGTTCTCGCCCGGGGTCGAGCCCGGCTCCAGCAGGTTCTCGCCGTCGGAGGTCCCCAGCGACCAGTTCAGGTGCTTGCCGCTCCCGTTGATGCCCTGGAACGGCTTCTCATGGAGCACGATCTCGAAGTCGTGCCGACGCGCCACCTTGCGCATGGTCGCCATCATGAGCTGGTTGTGGTCGGCGGCCAGGTTGGCTTCCTCGAAGATCGGCGCCATCTCGAACTGGCTGGGCGCCACCTCGTTGTGCCGGGTCTTGGCCGGGATCCCCAGCCGGTACAGCTCGTAGTCGAGCTCCGCCATGAAGGCGATGACCCGGTCCGGGATGTGCCCGAAGTACTGGTCCTCGAGCTGCTGGCCCTTGGGGGGCTCGGCGCCCACCACGGTGCGATGGGCGATCGCCAGGTCGGGGCGCAGCGCCACCAGCGCCCGGTCGATCAGGAAGTACTCCTGCTCCGGCCCGGCCGTGGGATAGACCCGCTCGGGGGTCTTCCCGAAGAGCTTGAGCAGCGCCCGGCCTGCCTTGTCGGCGGCCTCGCTGGCCCTGAGCAGCGGCGTCTTCCGGTCGAGCACCTGCCCGTGGTAGCTCACGAACACCGAGGGGATGCAGAGGGTGAGCCCGCCCGGCCCCTCCATCAGGAACGCCGGGCTCGACGGGTCCCAACCGGTATAGCCCCGGGCCTCGAAGGTCGCCCGCATCCCGCCGGAGGGGAAACTCGACGCATCCGGCTCGCCCTGCACCAGCTGCCCGCCGCTGAACCGGGCGATCGGCTTGCCCTCGCCCGAGAACGTCAGGAAGGCGTCATGCTTCTCGGCGGTCGAGCCGGTGAGCGGCTGGAACCAGTGGCAGAAGTGGGTCGCACCCTTCTCGAGCGCCCACTCCTTCATCCCGTGGGCCACCGCGTCGGCGGTCTCCCGGTCGAGCCGCGCCGAGCCCCGGATGATCTTCCGGAGCTTGGCCCGCACCGGCTCCGAGAGGAACTCGTCCTGGGCCTTGGCCCCGAAGGTGTGCGACCCGTAGACCTGATCGAGATCGAGCTGGCCGCCCTGGGCGGCGTAGGGACGCACGGTCCTGGGCTGGCGGGCCCCGACGGTCCGCTGGGCATGGCGCCTGGCATCGGAATGGGTCATCGTCTCGTCTCCCCGACCAATCTTCCCCGTTTTCCACGAGGCTTGGCAGACTTGCTCCCGGATACCGCTCCAGGAGCCGTCTCCGGCTACGGTACAGAGCCCGGCTCCCCGCATGCAATGGGGGAAGGCAGGGAGCGCCGTCCCCGGGCCTCCGCCACGGATTCCCCACTCCCGTTCCCGCCCCGCAGCGCCGCCCGCGCCCTCGCCGGGCGAGGTGCCTCAGCGCCCCTCCCCGGGCGCCTCGTCGGGGCCACCCGGAGCGTCGATCCGCACCTCGACCCGGCTCCCCTCGCCGGGCAGGTCCTCGGCGACCACCTGGAAGTCCATGGCCCCGGCCTCGTTCTCCCGGATCGTGAGTTCCCGGTTGGCGATCTTGGAGCCGGGACACGAGGACAGGCAGACGATGCAGCCGGAGCCGAAGACCGGGATCCACTCCCGGTTGTCGGCGAATCGGAGGTCGATCCCGTGGCCCCGCCGGTCCCGGATCAGCGAGCCCAGCGGTCGCCAGCCCCCGGACCCCTCCCAGCGCACCGAGACCGTGACCGGGTCGCCCGCGGCCCGGGTGTCGGGGGCCGGGTCCCCGGCGTCGCTCCGCGCCTCCCAGGCCCGCTTGGGGATCCCACCCCGGGCCTCGAGGCCGAGCCGTTCCAGGGCTTCGGCCACCTCGGCATCCGGGATGGGGGCGCGGATCAAGGCCTTCCCCGCCATGCCCCCGCCCTCGAAGACCAGGGCGTGGTGCCCTCCGTAGCGCATGGGATGCCAGCCCCAGCGGAGCGGGTGCATGGTGGCCTCGAACCGGAGCGAGCGTCCCTCGACCCGGAGCCGGGGCCGATCCGGCTCACCGGTGGCCAAGGCCACCACCAGGGCCGGGACCAGCGCCGGGAAAATGCGCCGGACCCGCACGAGTCACCGCATCTCGTCGATGGCCTGCTCGCGCGACTTGGCCCCGAACTCGACGAAGGTGTCGGCGCCCCCGCCGAAGATCGCGAACATGGTGATCCCGAGCACCACCACGAGCACCACCAGGATGGGAAAGAAGCCCTTCACCTGGTGCCAGACCTCGGGCAGGAACTTGGAGGTGACCCAGAGCCCGGCGACCACCACGAAGGGGAAGATCAGGTTCCAGTTCTTGGTGAGGATCTCGGAGTGGTTCATGAAGAAGAGCGCCAGCACGATCGGCGGCAGCCACAGGAACATCTTCTCGAGTGGGCTCTCTTCCACCGGGACCTCCCCTTCCAGGGTAGCACCGCCCTGGAAGCGATCCCACCGGAGGAGGACCGGACGGGAGCCGCAGCCCACAGACGCGAAGATCCCGACCGGCAGGGCCGATCGGGACCTGATGACGGACTCGTCGGTCAGCGCCGGAACGGGAAGTGGTACCCGGCCGAGCTGGGGGAGAGGCCGTGGGTGCGGACCGGGCCCGGGAGGTAGACCATCGAGACCGAACCCCGGGGCATCGAGGGCGGCGTCATGCGGCGGGCCTGGCGGGCCAGCGAGGCGTCGATCGAGGTCTGCATCTGGTTCCGGAAGCCCTGGGAGAACGCGCTCTCGGCGAGCGCCGGGCGCGGGCTCCAGCTGCCCATCCCGCCCAGGGTCCCGCCGCCGTTGCCCATCGCCATGATGGTTCCGGGTGCGGCCGCATAGGCCGGGACGACGCTGCGGATCATGACGGTGGAGGCGCCGGACGGGAGCGTGGCTCCGACCAGGACTTGGCCTCCGGCGAAGGCGAACGAAGGAACCAGGAAGAGCGAGAGCACGAAGGTGCGGAAGAGCGACATTTGAGGGGAACCTCCCGTGCCCGACACCCTAGGGTCCCCACCGGGATCGTCAAGGGGGTCCTTCTCGGCCTCCCGGACGTCTAGAATGCCCTCATGGCGACCGCCCCCTCCCGGAAAACGGCCCCCCGGACCCGGTTCACCTGGGCCGAGGCCAATGCCCTCGTGCCCAAGCTCGAGCTCCTGGTCCCGGAGATCCAGAAGGGCTATGCCGATCTGCGGGCGGTGCTGGTGGATCGCCCGGGCGAACTCGACGCCGTGACCCTCTCCCGGCTGGTGGCCGAGGATCCCTCCCTGCGCAAGCTGGTGGACCGCCTGGCCGGCCGGATCCTCGAACTCGAGGGCCTGGGGGTCGTATTCCAGGGCCCCGACCTGGGCCTGGTCGACTTCCCGAGCGAACTCGACGGCGAGCCGGTCTACCTCTGCTGGCAGTACGGCGAGAAGCGGATCGAGTGGTACCACGGGATCCAGGACGGGTTCGCCGGACGCAAGCGACTCCCCAGCCTGGCGCCCTCCCCCAGGTACGACTGATCCCGCCCGGCGCCCGCCTCGATCCCCCGGGTGCTTCCCGCCCCCGACCTCCGGGACATCGGTCGGGATCCCGGTCTAGGCTTCGGGGGAGGCCGACACGGTCCGATGGGACCGGTGGGGCGTCCCGGAGAGGCCATCCATGCTGGTAGAGCTCGAGGAGACCTGGGCGCTGGCGGCCCGGCTCCTGGCGCGCCGGTTGGCCGAGGACCTGGGCCCCCGGGTGGTCTCGGTGCAGGTGGTGGGCGCCCGCCCCGACCGTCACCGCCGCCCTCCCCGGGACGTGGACGTGCTGGTGGTCCTGGCCGAACTCGACCACCCGGTCACCGAGCGGATCTGGACGATCGGCGACGAGATCGAGGCCGAGCTCAAGGCCGGCCTGGCCATCGAGATCACCAGCCCGCGAGTACTGGATGCCACCGGAGACGGGGGCGCCTCGCTCTGGCGCATGCTCGATTCCGGCCTTCCCTGCCTTCCCTCGGCTCCCGCACTCCCGGCCCTGCCGGCCGCCCCGGGGCCCCGCCCGGTGCCGGCCCCGCTGGCCCCGGCACGGGTCATCAAGGTCTCCCGGTCCGGGTGCCGCAAGCGCGCCGGCTCCCAGGTCCGGGCGGCCGAGACCCTGCTCTCCGCCGGGCTCCCCGAAGACGCCCTGGCCTCGGCCTACCAGTCGATCCGCTCCCTGGCCAAGGGTTGGCTCCCGGTGGAGGCCCTCCAGGGGCTGCCCGAGGACGCCCTGCTCCCGGCCCTGGCCGAACACCTCCCGGGAGGACCGCGGGGCGAGCTGGCCCGCCGGGTCGAGCGCATCCGCCGGCTCGCCGAGGACCTCGAGAACGGCGCCACCGGGATCGACCCGGGTTCGGTCCGCCAGGTCGTCCAGGATGTCCGCCGACTCCACGCCACCCTCCTCCCCGACTCCGCCTGAGGCGGGTCCCGCGGGCGGTCCCGCCGACCTTCCGACCCTCCCGGCGCCGCCCCCTGGGCGAGCCCTCCTCATGGCAGCCGGGGCCATGGCCGTGCTCCCCTCCGGGTTCCTGCAGATCCTGGCCGAGCCGCTCACCCTCCCCCTGGGCGTGGGCCTCCCGCGCCGGGCGTTCGATGCCTTCGTCGTCACCGCCGGATCCGAGGAAGGCCTGAAGCTCCTCGCCCTGGGCCTGGCGAACCGGAAGGCTCCCGCCGGGCTCGACCCCGAGGGGGCGCCCCTGGAGGCCGCCCGGCGCGGCGCCTGGATGGGTCTCGGATTCGCCCTCTTCGAAGCCCTCTTCTTCCTCCATGAGGGCCCGGTCGCGGCCGCCGTGCGCCTGGGTCTGGCCGTGCCCTCCCACGGACTCGACGGCTGGGTCCTGGGCGGGTACTCGACCCGGTCCCGGGGCCGGGCCCTGCTCCTGGTGATGGCTCTGCACGGGAGCTGGGATCTGGGGGTCTTCCAGGCCCAGGCCGGGGAGCCCCTCTGGGGACTCCTGGTCCCCCTGGTCCTGGCGGTGCAGGTCTGTCTGGCACTCCGGATGGCCGGTGTCGGCAGAGCGGGGATCCCCCCCTGGCTGGCACTCCCCCGACCCGGAGCGAGGATCGCGGGGGTCCTCAGGGGCCTCGGGACCCTGGTCCTGGGACTGGGCCTGGTGGCCGTCCTTGGCGCTCCTGGAGCCGAATCCCGGGCAGCCCAGGAGACCTTGGTAGGGGCCTCGGTCTTCCTCGCCCTGGGAGCCTTCCTCCTCCATTGGGGTCGCAAGGGAACCTGGGAGCCCCCCAGCTCGTAGTTCCTACCAGGGATTGGTAGGTTCCTTTGCGATTCGTTCGCTCTCATAAGAGACTTCTGCTCGTCGCTTGCGTCGGGTTCGCGGGGTTCGGCGCCCAGGGTTGGGCCGACGAACCACTGGGTCAGTCCGGAAGCTATGGGTACCAGGACCTGAACACGGCCATGCCGGGGTCGACGGCTCCCGGCGGCAACACCGTCCCGGTGGTGGCCGCTCCCGGCACGTATCCGGGCCAGTATCCCGGCCAGTACCCGGGTGGGGTCCCCGGCGACCCGTATCCCGGGCAGTACCCGGGCCAGTATCCCGGCCAGTACCCGGGCGGGGTCCCCGGCGACCCGTACCCCGGGCAATACCCCGGCCAGTATCCGGGCGGGGTCCCCGGGGACGTGAAGCCGCCCCCGCTCCCGCCCTACATGCCGCCCGACAAGGGCGTCCCGCCGCCGGTCTACCGCCCGGTCTACCCGGGTGGCAAGAGCGGCCCGGTGGATCCCTTCCCGCCGCCGCGGCCGGTCTACCCCGAGCCCCGCCGGGAACGGAACAACGACTGGGCCCAGGTCCTGATCCCGGTGCTGCTCATCGCCGGCGTGGCGGCCATCGCGCTCTCCGCCAAGGGTGGGGGCGGCTACGTGGGAGCCAACGTCGGGATCGGTTATCCCGGTCAGTACCCGGGGCAGTACCCCGGTCAGTACCCGGGGCAATATCCCGGTCAGTATCCTGGCCAGTACCCGGGGCAGTATCCCGGTCAGTACCCCGGCCAGTACCCGGGACAGTATCCGGCCCCTCCTCCGGGCGGGTATCCGGGTTGGCCGCCTTCCCCTGCGCCCTATCCGGTGCCTCCGTCGCCGTATCCTCCGGGGAAGGGTGGGTACTCGGTGCCGATGGGTCCGCCGCCCCCGGGATACCGCATGGGCCCGAACGGCCCCATCTACGATCCCGGCTACGCCTCGGTCGGCCCGATGGGACCGGCCTACGGCCCCCCGATGGCCAAGCCCGGGTACCCCACCCAGTACCCGATCCGGCCTCCGGCGCCACCTCCCCGGTACTACCCCAGCTATCCGGTGTAGTCCGGTCCGGGAACGACCGGGTTACCTGACCCGGACGCCCCAGCTGCTGCCCTCTCCGACGCCGCCGGGCGACGGGGGGGGCAGTTCGCGTCTCGGGCTTGACGAGCCTCCCGGACCGAGCAGGGCCGAGGCGAGGGGAAGGCGCCGGCGGGCCACCCATGGCCAGACCCCGGCGAGCCGGGCCAGGGCGGCCGGCCCGTCGTCCTCGACCGCGAACCGAGACGAGAAGTCGTAGGGGTTCACCTTGACCTGGCCTCGCCCGACCTCCGCGGCATGGGTACGTCGCCGGGGCTGGACCTCGGAGACGATCCGCCCTCCGTAGTTGGCCCGGTCGGCGCGGACCTCGAGCGGCACCGGGTCCACGTCCAGGACCTCGTAGACGTCGATCCGACCGTCGCTTCTGGGCCGATGGCGGGCGAATCCCTTCCACCAGTACTTGCCGGGCAGGAGCGAGACCGCGTAGAGCTTCCGGGCCCGACCCGAGCGGAGCCTCAGCAGCTCGATCCGCCAGGTCACCCCCTGCTCGTCCTGCAGGAAGAGCATGGTGGCCGCCCCCTCGAGCTCGAGCAGGAAAGCCGCGTAGGGGGAGTCCGGGCCTCCCGGAGGGACCTGGGGCACCAGGTGCCCCGGTGCCAGGTCCCGGGAGTCGGCAGCTCCCCGGAAGAGGTCCTCGGCGGGTGCGCCGGCCACCGCCACGCCCGCGATCACGAGGCCTGCCAGCCGGGCGAGACGCTGCGTCATGGCTCCCGCTCGCCCCAGGACACCGGAGTCTTCCGGAGCTCCCCTGCGGTCTCCGTCGCCGAGGCGGTCGTCTCGGCCTCGGCCCGCTTCCGACGCGCCTCGAAGATCTCCCGGATCCGGGACCGTCGATCCTCCGCCGCCAGTAGCCGGGAGGCGTCCTCGCGGCCGGTCTCCTCCAGCCAGTCCTCGAAACGCAGCCGGCGCCGGTCCGTCCGGGACGCCGACCAGCCCTGGAACGACCGGTACAGCCCCAGACGGAACAGGGCACCTTCGCCGCCGCTCTCGAGCCGGGGCCACGAGGCCGGGAGCCCGAAGCGCACCAGGCGCCCCAGGAAGCGCAGGTAGGGCTCGAGTTCGAGAGGGGTGGCGAAGGCCGCGGCCTCCTCGTGGCGCTTCCGGGCCGAAGTCAGCGGATCGCCCTCGCCTGCCAGGCCGTTCTCCACGGTCACCCCATAGGTCTTCTCCATCCACGCCGCCACCATCGGGAAGTCGTCGTAGGCGTGGAGGCTTCCCCGCAGGTGTCCGTGGGGCATGACGATGGTCGAATCGCGAATTCCCAGCGGACCCGTGTCTCCGAGCGGCTCCAGGTTGCTCACCTCGAGGGTGCCGGCATAGATCGGTGCGTCTCCGGGCCGTGCGAAGCGCCAACGCGCCTCGCCCCGCTGCTGCCAGATCCGGGTGGTGCGCACCGTGATCGCCACCTTGCCGTCCTGGACCGTGTCCTGCCGGCTGCGCTCGATCTCGAAGCCGGTCCAGGCGTACTCCCCGGGCGGCAGGTCCACCACCAGGAGCGAGCCCCGCCGGTCGCTGGCGCCCGGGACCGGGATCCGGAACGTCTCCCCATGCGGGCCTTCCAGGAGCACCCGGTGGACCCCTCCCGTCACCCAGGCAAGCGTGGCCCCGGAGCGCAGTCCGGGACGGCCGCCGTGACTGGGGATCGAGCGCCCCAGGTAGGGACCAGGCGTGGAGCCGGCCCGAGCCTGGCCGGTGGACGCCCCGAGCACCTTGGCCCCGAGCCGGGCCAGGCCGCGGAAGAACCTGCCCAGGCCCCCGTCGGCTGCGGCAGGACCGGCGACCACACCGAGGCCCAGCCACACGCAGAAGAGCGAGGCCCGGATCCTCCCGGCACCCAGCCCGGTCCGACACCACCATGCCCCTGCCGCCATGATCCTCCATCCCCGAGGGTACCCTCGGTCCCCCCGGGATAGGTGCCCTGGGAGTCCTCCGGGTTCCGCCCTGGCGTCAGGATCCGCGTCCGGTGCGTGTTATCCTTCGGGCATGGATTCCACCAGCGGCGCCCGTCCCGCCAAGGAACCGCTTCCCGGCTGGTCCCTGGGGATCCGCCCCATCGCCCCGGACGACCACGAGGACATCGTCGAGTTCCTGAGCTACCACTGGGGCTCGACCCGGATCGTCTCCCGAGGGCGCCTCCATGACGCGTCCCGCCTGCCCGGTTTCATCGCCCCCTCGATGTCCGGCGACCTGAACGGGCTGATCACCCTCCACATCGACGAGGGTGGCTGCGAGATCGTCACCATGAACTCGGTCTACCGGGGCCGGGGCATCGGGACCCACCTCATGGCCTGCGCCGAGATCTACGCCCGCGAACACGGACGGCGACGCCTCTGGCTGGTCACCACCAACGACAACACCGACGCCTTCGTCTTCTACCAGCGCCGGGGATTCCGCATGCGGACCATCTACCGCGACGCCATCCTCGAGGCCCGGCGCCTCAAGCCCTCGATCCCCGAGATCGGCGAGCACGGCATCCCGATCCTCGACGAGCTCGAGTTCGAGAAGATGCTGGAGGGGTGACGACCCCGGGCGTAGCCGGAGCGCCCCGGGTTCACCCCGGGGAAACAGCGCAGGCGGAGCCCGCCCGCGAGCGAGGCCCTCGGGCCGAGCTGCCAGCCAACTAGTGTCCCGTTCCCGAAGTCCGCCCGCTTGAATGCGGAGCGACTCGGCGCCCGCCGTCGTCGCAGCGACGCCGGAGTGCTGGACGCACTTCAAGGAGCTGCGGCGGCGGCCGGCGTCGAGTGAGCCCGTAGAATGTGGGCGGATTTCGGGAACGGGACACTAGAACCCCACCGCCTGCTGCTTGGCCTCGAGGACCTGGGTGATCCGGTCGGCGAGGTCCCGGAGGTGGCCGAGGCTGTAGACGTCCAGGGTCTTCTCGCCCCGGCCCGCCACCGCCCGTAGCCGTTCGCGCAGCGCGGTCAGCTCGGAGCGGGCCACCAGCCCGGCATCGGTCGCCTGGCGGGCCGAGACCAGCAGCACCAGCTGCGAGAGCATCGACACGTAGAGCCGCTGCAGGTTCCGGCGCATGGCCGAGATGTAGGGCTCCCTTGGCTTGAAGGTCCGGGCGTCCGGTGCCCCGTCGAGTTCGGCGAAGATGGCCTTCCCCAACCTCTCCAGCAGTTCGGGCACGGTGAAGAAGTCGCTCCCCGGATCCACCGCTTTCTCGGTATCGAGGATCCGGGCCAGCACCCGGGGCGAGAGCAGCCGGGCCAGCACCGCCGCCTGCATGGCCTGGATCCGCTGGTGGAGCGGGAAATCGAGCCGCGGCTCGAAGGGGTCCGCCCCCCAGTGCCACCAGTGGGAAGGTGCCAGACGGTTCAGCAGATCCGGGGACAAGGGGTAGCTCGCATCGGCGAACAGGCCGCGGGCCAGGAAGTCCACCGCCCGCCGCTGCAGCGGCGCCTCCACCGGCACGAACGAGGGACGCTCCCCGGGATCCCCCTTGTGGTCCCGGTAATGGTACTGGCCGCCCACGTAGCGGCTGGCGATGGTGCCTCCGTTGAAGATCTCCCAGAGGAGCGTCCCCACGGCCCGGCGCGCCAGCAGGTAGCTGCGCCCCGGCTTCACGACGCGCTCCAGGATCTTGTCCCAGAGGTCACGGGTCCATGCGAGCTGGTTCTCCGCGTAGCTCAGGGGATCGGAGCCGAGGTCCCAGGTGCCGACCAGGGGATCGAGGTTGCGGTCGTAGATCGGGACCACGTCCTCGTCCGAGGCGTAGGCCAGCTCCGCCGTGGTGGCCCGGCTCGCCACTGCCGAGAGCCCCTTCTTCTCGTCGCCGTCGACGTCGCCGTAGGAGTACTCGATGGCCCAGTAGTCGTAGGGTCCGATGGTCGAGGGGTGGTACTCGCCCTGCTTCTTGCCGGGAGGCGCCAGGTTCACGGGCAGGTAGTCCATGACGCTGCCCACCAGGCCCTTCGACCGGGTGGTGTCCGCGTCATGGAGGGCCTCGAGGTCCCGGATCGAGCTGGCCTTGAAGTTGTGGCGGAGACCCAGGGTGTGCCCGACCTCGTGCATGACCAGGTCCTTCAGGGCTGCCCCGATGTACCAGTAGGGGACCCCGTTGGCATCCTTGTCGCCGGCCTCCCCCTTCTCCTGGCCAGCCCCCAGGACCGTGAGCGCGCCCAGCGCGAATTGGTGCCGGAAGCCCTCGGTCATGGTGCAGATCCGCCGGGTGGCCAGGGCGTCCGAGCGCACCGCCTGGCGGGCCAGTGCGGTGTCGGGTGCGGGCGAGTCCTGGTCCAGCTTCACCCGCTCGGCGCTCGGCAGCTTCCAGAGTCCGACCTCCTGGGTCCAGAGGTTGATCCAGCTGGCGTCGATCAGGATGTCGGCGTCCATGGTCTGCCCGGTCAGCGGGTTCACGTGGCTCGGTCCCACCGCGAAGGTGTGGGGCGAGGTGATCCACCGGATGGTGTTGTACCGGACATCCTCCGGATCCCAGTCCGCATCCTCGGACTGGAGCCGCACCTCGATGGCGTCGAGCAGTCCGACCTTTTCGAAGGCCTTGTTCCACTCCAGGATCCCTTGCCGGATCCATGGCCGGAACTCGTAGGGGATCGACTTCTCCATGTAGAAGATGATCGGGTCCTTGACGGTCGAGCGCTTGGCCTTGGGGTCGGCCTTCTCGATGTGCCACCGGTACACGTAGCGGACGAACGGCCCCTCGATGTCGGTCGAGGAGTAGTCCTTGATGGCGGTCACGAAGTGGCCCACCCGGTCGTCGGCGAGCCGCGGCTTGAAGCCTCCCCCGGGGAGTTCCACCAGGCTGTAGTGGACCGTCAGGGTCACGTACCGGCTGTCGGGAATGGTCTCGACATCGGCGTAGCGGCCGCTGGTGTAGGTGAGGTTGGCCTCCAGCTCCATGTTCTTGGGGAACGCCTTCACGCTCGACCAGGCCGAGAGCTTCGAGTTCATCGAGTAGCCGGATCCCAGCGCCGCCTGCAGCTCGCTGCCGAGGTCCAGGATGTCGGAGAGGAAGAGCCCGTCGAGCTTCACCAGCACGTTGCCGGCCTTGCTCTCGCCGACGATGTCGAGGGACGCCATGATCGAATCCGAGAACGAGATCTTCACCGCCTCTTCGAGGGGCGAGCTCTTCTTGGCGGTGAAGCGCACGTTCTTGCGGACCACCTGGACCGAGTCGTCCACCCGGCGGAACTCGAAGACCCACTCGTCCGCCCACGACCGCATCATCCCGCCCAGGAGCCCGCCCTGGGCCACGCCCTGGGCGATCTGGGCGAAGACCAGGAAGGACTTGCCGAGGTCCTGCTTGCGGAGCTCCGCGTAGAGGTTCCCGTCCTTCTTGCGGAGCTGGAACAGGCCCGCATGCAGGGTCGATTCCTTGACGGCCTCGTCGTAGGCCTTCGCCATGCGATCGGCCTTGGAGACCTCCGTGGCGCCGGGTGCCTGGGCCGGGGCCGGGGCCGGTGTGCCAGCCAGGAGCAGCGCCAGGACCGCCGACAACGGCATGCAACGGGTCGAGGGAATGGGCAAGGGATCCTCCTCGCGGGCACTGTACACCGGAGGCCGGAGGCCGCCGGGATCGACCCGGAACCCGTCCCCAGGGCCGCTCCCCAGGCCGCCCGACTACCTTCCCGTAGCCGTCCAGACCGGTACCATGACGACCCCCTCCCCGGGATCGCCCACCGCCTCGGCCCGTCCCGCCAGGCAGAACAGACCGACCAGCGCGGCCGTGGTGGCGTCGAGCTCGTCATGGGACTTCCCATCCCGGACCCCGAGGCGGAGCCGCGCCAGCCCCGCCGCCAGGCCGGCCAGGTCGTCCTGCTTGCGGGGCAGGCCCAGGGCGTCCTGGGCCGCGCCCGGGAAGCACTCGACCACCTCGAGCCCGCGCTCGCGCATCCCGCGTGCCAGCTCCATGCCGCGCTCGGTCAGGGCCCGCATCCCCGGCATGAGCGGCGGGTAGGCCGGCACCCGGCGCGAGGCCAGTACCCGCTCGGCCTCCCGGACCCCGGCACCTCCCCGCGGCCGCGACAGCGGCGCGTCGATCGCCACCAGGTCCGGAGCCGCGGCCGAGGTCAATCCCAGGATGTCGACGTCCCGGGACACCAGGCTGGTGGTCAACCGGGTGCGGTCGAGCCGGGCCCAGCCGGTCGGGTTGTCGGGACTGGCCCTGAGGTCGATCCCGACGACGACCGGGGAGTGCCCGAGTCGCGCCTCGGCCTCCTCGAGCAACCGTTCGAGTGCCGGACCCGCGGCCCGGACCCGAGGCAGGACCTCGCCCGGCTGCCGCGGCCCCTCGGGCTCGATCACGGCTCCCGGGATCGGTTCCACGCCCTCGACCTCGGGGTGTCGCCGGTAGAACTCTCCCAGCAAGCGGGCCGCCACCCGGGGCATCATCTCCACGTCCGCCTTGTTGTAGGCGAGCAGCCGGTGGAAGGCCGATACGTCCCCGCCCCGGGCCAGGTGCCAGAGGACCACCGCCTCGTACCCGCCCATGCCGGCCACTTCCTCGGGCCGCGAGAGCCCGAGGCGGGCCTCGATCTCCTTCAATCCGCCGCGCTGCCCCGCGGCCCGCGCCACGTCGAGCAGGTCGACATGGGCGGCGGGCTCCCGGAAGCCCGGGACGTGGTGGGCCAGGAACGGCAGGTCGAAGCGCTTGCCGTTGAAGGTCACCAGGAGCGGGGTCTCGGCGATCCAGGCAGCCACCCGATCCATGGGCTCTGGCCAGACCCAGTGGCGGAACTCGCCGCCCCGGAGCATGCCGATCACGGTCACGTGCCCGTAGTAGCGGGAGACGCCGGTGGTCTCGATGTCGAGCCACCCCGCCTCCGGGAAGCCCTCGGCCAGCACCCGCCAGTGTTCCCGCGAGGCGAAGCGGTCCACGAACCAGCCGAGGTCGCGACGATCCCGCGCCTCCCGGCTCTCGGCCAGCACGGCCCGCCAGCGCGCCGCCTCGGCCGGCCACGCCGACCCTCCCCCGCCCCGCTTCCCCGGCGGCGCGCCGCGCCCGGCGCCGAGCAGCTCGGCCCGGGAGACTCCCCCGGCCAGGGCTTCGTCCAGGCGCTCCCAGCTGTCGTAGCCGCCTTCCCTGAGGCGCGCGGCACGCTCCGGACCGATTCCCGGCAGATGGGTGAGACAGCGGTCCAGGAAGCCCACGCTACTCCTGGCGGGGGTCGTAGACACGCAATGGGGTGCGCTGCGGATCGGTTTCCACCTTCCCGACCGTAGCAGGCGACGGCCGGCACCGGTCCCGATCCCGTGGCGCTCGGGCCGGCGCCTTGGTCCGTCCGGCCCGATTCCCGCGAACCGACGGTATCCTGCGGAGAGGAGCGCCCATGATCGATTCCCCTCGCCGTCTGGGGCTCCCGGGGCTCGTGGCAGTCCCTGGCGTCCTGCTGCTTGCCCTGGTCCTGGGCCTTGGCCGGGGACCGGAGATCCCCGGCGGCTCGGTTCTCCGGGGCTCGTTCTTCCCGGCCTGGCTCGACCGGGCCGGCGAGGCCAGCCCCGAGCATGCGACCAGCGGAGCCGAGCTGGAGCGGCTCCTCGATCGCATCCCGGCGCCCCGGTTCCTGGTCCTGGATCTCGATCGCCTCGAGGAGTCCTCGCTGACCCGGGCAGCCGGGATCGACGAGCTGGTGGGAGTCGCGCTCTCGGGTGACGGGGGAGGCGGAAGGGCGAGGAGGACGCTGGAGGCGCTCGCATCCTTGCCCCGCCTGGCCGCCATCGACCTCTCGGAGTGCCACGGCATTTCCGATCCCGACCTCGATCCGCTCGCTTGGATGCGCGGCCTCCGGTCGCTCACCGTGGGCGGGTTCGGTCGCAGGACACCGGTTGGGGACTCGACCCTCGCCAGGCTGGCGGGATCGAGGGTCCTCCAGGAGCTCTCGCTGGTGGGATGCGAGGTGTCGGCGACCGGCCTCCGAGCCATCGGCGGGATGGAGCGCCTGGAGAGCCTCGACCTCTCCGATGCCGAAGGCGCCAGCGACCTTGACTATGCCGAACTCGCCTCGCTCCGGCGCCTCGAGTGGCTGCGGCTCGCCCGCATCTCGAGGAGCTCGACCTCACGGGCTGTGCGGGCCTGGACACCGGCAGGCTCTCCCCGCGGTCCTCCCGGCTCCGCATCCTCGGCCCGTGAGCCTGGGGCCGCGCCACGGGAACGCCGGCGAGCCCGCCGCGGATCGCCCCTGCCATCGGTTTCCTGCTCGCCCTGGGGTTCTCTCTGGCTGCGCCGTCCCGGGTCATGGGGCGGGCCGTGGCGCGGGTGTCGCCCGACCCGCCCGCGGTCGCCGCCGTCCTGGGCCGCCACCGGATCCCCTCGGCAGTGGTGGGTCTGGTCGAGGCCGGTGGCCTCTCCTGGAGCTACGCCCACGGCCAGGTCTCCAGGGGCGGACGCCAGCCCGTCGGACCCGAGACCCTGTTCCGGGTCGGATCCATCTCCAAGGTCGTGGTGGCCCTGGCCTTGGCCCGGGCGCTTTCCGAACGGGGCCTGGACCTGGACACTCCCGTGGGCCGGGTACTCCCCGACCTGCGGATCTCCAATCCCTGGGCCGACCTGGCGCCGGTGACGGCCGCCCACCTGTTGGAGCACGCCTCGGGGCTGGAGGATGCCCACTCGGACGAGGTCCTGGCCCCCGCCAAGGCACCGCGACCGAGCGTGCTGGAGGTCCTGGAGCGGCATCCCGAGCGGCTCCGGATCCAGTGGCGACCGGGCACCCGGTTCGCCTACTCCAACCGGGGAACCATGGTGGCGGCCCGCATGGTGGAGCGGCTGACCGGACTCCCCTTCGAGGCGGCGGCCCGGGCCCTGGTGCTCGATCCCGACGGACTCCACTCCACCCGCTTCAGCCTGGGGCCTCCGGAAGAAGCCCTACTGGCCGACGGCTACCAGGCCGGCCACGCGGCGCTGACCGAGAAGCGGTCCCCGTGGTTCTGGGCCGCCGCCGACATGGTGTCGACGCCCCGGGACCTCGGGCGGTTGACCGCCCTGCTGGCCGATGGCGGTCGCCTCCAGGGCGTCCAGGTGCTTCCCGAGGAGCTGGTCCGAAGAGCCGAGACCCCCACCTCCACCCTGGCGGCCGGAGCCGGGATCCGGGTCGGGGCGGGTGCCGGCCTCTCGCTCCGGCCCAGCCCCTGGGGGCGCCTGGCCGGCCACTACGGTGGCGGGTACGGGGGGATGGCGCTTTTCCGGTACCTGCCCGGGACCGGCCGCGGCTACCTCCTGATCCTGACCTGCGCCTGCTGCGAGCAGGCCTTCCACCAGCTGCAGGTGGTCCTGCAGGAAGCGGCCTTCGAGGGGCTGCCTCGGCTCCCACCGGCGCCTCCGGTCCCGGATCCCGAGCGGTCCGCCCGCATCGGGAGCTACCGCGCCGCCAACCCCTGGTACCCCTCGACCCGGGTCCTCGATGCCCTCTCCGACGGACTCCTGGTCACGTCCTCGACCCCGGATCAGGACCCGGGCCTGGTCGCATGGCCAATGGCCCGTGAGCCCGTCCCGCTGGTCTCCCTGGGCGAGGGCCGCTACCGGGCCCGCGACGCCCCGGAGGCCACCCACGCCTTCGTGGCCGACGACCGCGGCCGGGCGGTGTTGGTGGGAGGGGATGCCTACTTCGTGCGGACCCGGCTGCCCCGGGCCTGGATCCTCCGCTCGGCCCTGGCCACGGCCGTCCTCCTGGTGATCGTCTCCTGGCCGGCCGCCTCTACATGCGGCAGATTCCCACATCCGACCCCGGAGTTCGCCCCGCCTTCGATCGAGGATCGGGTCCAGGCATCCCTCTTGCGTTTGGCGCGCCGACGACCGTCCCGCGTCGCTGGGACGCGTCCGGATCCGGAAAGTGGGGAAGCATGCTCGACACGAGCCTCGAAGGGCCGGCCATCGATCTGGACCTGCTCCGCCTCGAGCACGAGCGCACCCGCAGGGTGTGCGTGTTCGCCATGGAGCTGGCGGGGCGGATCCGTGCCCAAGGCACTCTCTCGCCCCGGGATCCGTCGCTGGCCGAGGCCGTGTTCGGGTTCCTGGCGATCCAGGCGCCCCTGGGACCGACCGAGGAGGTCGTGCTGGACTGGCTGGCGGAGCCCACCAGGCCCGAGAGGTCGCCGCTGGAATCCTGGATCCGCAACGCCAGCTCGTGCCTCGTCAGGCTCGTCGAGGCGAGCCGCACCGGCCGGGCCACCCGCGCGGATCCGGCGCTGGCGACCTTGATCGAGGAGGCGGCCCGCAACGCCAGGCAGCGGGCCGACGCGTCTGCCTCGGCGAGCATCATCGTGGCTCTGCGGGGAGCCTTCGAGCCCGCGCTCCACCATCGCCTGGAGAGCCGCAGGGCCAGCCAGAGGGCCCGCCTGCGCCGGCTGGTCGAAGCCCAGGCGCGGCTCATCGAGCCGGCCGAGGCCTGGTCCCAGGCACCTGCCCTCCAGAGCGAGCCTGCCCGCTTCGGGGTCGAGTTCAGCTAGGAGCCTGTCGAAGAGGGTTCCCTTGCCGGCGCCCACGCTACGGTGGTTGCGCTCCAGGAGCGCGCCCGCCACGCTCCCGAGCCAGGCGAAATGGGCCACCGCCCAGAGGGCGAGAAGCGTGGTGGCGGCCACCACCCCCAGGTCGCCGCGCAGGATCCGGGGCGCCGGGCCGATAGCGGTACGGGTGCGACCGGACCGGACCTTGGGCTCACGACCCGACGTCGGGAGGACCCGGCGACGCCTCCGCCCGTGTTCCCTCCCGGCTCCCCGCCGGCTCGCCCGGCGCTCTCGAGACGACCTCGATCGCCTCCTCGGCCGCGATCGGCGCGGCGAGGCCGGCAGCGCCCGGCTCGGGCAGGGGCGGTCGCCCCGGACAACCCGGAGTGGGACAAGCTCCGGTCAGCTCCCAGCACTCGGGGTGCTGGCGCGCCTCGCAGAGCGGGCAGTCCGCACAGGTGGCGTCGATCTCCATGAGGCAGACCGGGCACATCGGGGCGGTTCCCTCGTCCGGCAACGGGGCTGGGCGCAAAGGAGGGGCCTCCCCGCCTTCCCCCTCGGCTCGGGAGGGATCCGGCACCGGATCGACCGGCAAGGCCACCGCTACGTCCCCGGCCAGGAGCGGCAGCGTCAGCGGCAGGAGGTAGCGGAAGAGCACCCGGCCCTCGGAGGAGACCTGCACGTCCAGGTTGCCGACGAGCTCGAGGGTGCCCGGGGCCAGGTCGAGGGCCCGGAGAGGGCAGTACACCGCCAGGCGGCCGACCCGTTCCTCCCCGGGCTCGAGCAGGATTCGGGCCCGGCTGGCGCTGGTGAAGGCCCCGGCCTCGTTCCGGTAGCGGTCGGCCCTGCCCGGGAAGAGCGCGCCCGAGGCGCGCCGGATCCGGACCGAGGTCTCGAAGACCGCCTCGGGGGCCACCCCGCGGGCTTCGACCGTGAGTCCCACCGCCAGTCCCCGCTGTCCGTTCACCCGCACCGGGTCGACCCGGGGGCGGAGCAGGCGCAGCTCGCCGGTGGCCACCACCTCCTCGGCCTCGAACCCGAGCTGACCGCGCACCCCGAACCAGCAGCCGAAGACCAGCCCCACCACCCAGGCGGAGATCTCGCCGAGGGCGGGTCCGGCTTCGATCAGCCGTCGCCCCAACCACCAGGCCGGCAACACCGCCACCATGAAGCAGCGGAACACCGCGGTCCCGTAGACCTCGCTCCAGGTGCCGGGCGCCACGAGCAGCAGGCGCGCCGGGCGGGCCCCGGGATCGGGCACCGCCAGGGCGTGGCTGCGGCGGGGCGGGGGGATGGAGAGGAGCGGGGCGTCCAGGCTCGGCTCCGGGCAGGGCGGTCCAGGGCGCACGGGTTCGGGTTCAGGCTCGCGTTCCGGTTCGGGTTCGGGCTCGGGCCTGGGCTCAGGTCCGGGTCCAGACACGGGCACCGGCACGGACTCGGGCTCGGGTCCGCCCACGGATTCAGCCACGGGGACGGGGACCTGCACCGGGGGAGAAGGCGAAGGGGACAGGAGCGTCGGGGGAGACGGCGACGGCGGCGGATCCGAACCCCGGACCGGCGGCCGGCTCAGCAGCGGCGCATGGGGGACGAGGAGCCCCACCTCGACCGGCGCCGGAGAGGGGACGGCCTCGTCTCCGACGGGCTCGGCCACGACCTCGAGGTGCCGGAACGCCGAGAGATCCGGCCTGACCACTAGCGATCCCACCGTGACGCGCTGCGTCCAGCGAAGTCGTCCGGGCACGCCGTTCGACCCGTCGGGCTCGGGTGCGAGTCTCGCCCGGAACTCCCCACCCTCGCCGGTCCAACGCGGCTCGGTGCACCCGACCGGCCGCCCCGCCTCGCGGAGGACGACCGCCCACTCCACCGGTGTCGCGGTCCCGGCCGGGCCCGCCGGCACCGTGAGATCGAGCACCAGCGTGCCGCCCTCCGGGCCGTCCTCGACCTCGGCGGCGAGCACGCCCCGGGACGGGCCTCCGCCCGCCACCCCGGTCACCCGGTCCCGGAGCTCGACCAGGGCTTGGGCCGCGGCGGCCCATGCGGATCCCAGGGCCGAACCGGGCGGCGCACGGCCCGGCTCCGCACCGACGGATTCCCCCGCCGCGGGGGACGCGGAAGGCTCCTCGGGCGGCACCTCCGGGGGAGGGACCGGAGGCGACGCCGGAGTCGGCGCGGGCACTGGCTCGGGAAGCGGCGCCGGGGTGGGCGCGGGCGCGGCCACCGGGAGCGGCGCCGGAGTCGGTCCCGGCGACCGGATCGCCGCCGGGCTCGCGCTCGAGCCCGGAGTCGGCCGGGGACGGGGAACCGCAGGAGCAGGAGGTGGTGGCGGAGGCGGGACCGGGACCGGGACCGGGGCATGCGCCCCGACCATCGCTTCGACTTCGAAGGGAGGGAGCTCGAGACGGGTACCGCTCATCTCGACGGTCGCCTCCAGCACCAGGTGACGGAAGCTCGGACCTCGGCCCGAACCGGGAATCACCCCGAAGGGGAGGAAGGTCGCGATCGGGAAGGCGGGAGGTCGGGTCTCCCCTTCCCCTCCGGCAGGGATGGTGCGGGTCCGCACCGCGGCCGCCTCGCCCACCCTCCCCCGGTACCGGAGGACCACGGCCGGCAGGTAGGAACCGCCCTCCATCACCCGGATGCCGAGACCCACGGGACGCCCCAGGGTCAGGACCGAGGGTCGGATCGAGGCCACTGCCAGCACCCCGGGTTCGCCGTCGAGTTCCACCACCCTCCACCAGCAGTCCTCGATCTGGAGCTGGTCGTCGCCGGGCAAGGGAGGCCGGCCACCGATCCTCCCGGTCGCCACGAGCAGGCCGAGGACCACGGCCAGGCCCAGGAGGATCGCACTCCCGACCAGCAGCCCGACCAGGGCCAGCCCCGCCGCCAGTACCGTGAGGCGTCCCCCGGTCCCGGCGCTCCCTCCGGGAGGCACCAACAGGCGGGCCGGGATGTCGGGAACCAGACGCGACCCGCACCCGGTGCAGGGGTCGGTCCGACCTGGGGGAACCGGCGTCCCGCAACGACCGCAATGATCGGCCATCGCGCCTGCCGACATGGAGGCCCCATTGCGGGCCCCGCCGCCCCCGGAGTCTCCCATGCATGAAAGCCTAGACCCGCGGCCCCGAGGCTCGAACCCGACGCGTCGGATCGACGAATCAGGTGCCCGGCAGGCGTTCCCTGGACTCCCCCCGCCCGATGGCGTCCAGGAAAGCCGCCTTCCCCTGCTCGCTCGCCGGCACCGCCACGGCCGCGCCCATGAGCCCGACGGTCAGGGCGATCTTGAGCAGCTCGAGGTCGAGACGCAGGTGGCCCTGCTCGACCCAGGCCATGCCGAGGACCGAGACCGCCACCGCCAGCCACGCCACCCCACCCCGGACCAGGCCTCCCAGGCTGCCGAGCCGCTCCCCGACCTCGGTCCGGTGTCCGGCCACCAGCTCCGCGAGACCCGAGGCGAAGGCCAGGGCCCCGAGGAAGGAGGCGACGAGCCACGGGATCGCCGCCACGTATCGCAGGTGAAGGGCGTCCAACACCGCGAAGGAACCGAGCGAGAAGGCCAGTCCGTAGATCGTGGCGGCCCAGGGTCGCCTCATCTGCCACGGGGCGGTGAAGGGCGCCAGCAAGCCGTGGAGCATCCCGGCGAGGAGCAGGGAGCCGGCCAGCTCCGGCTTGTTCAGCACACGCAGCTGCAAGGCCCAGCTCAGGGCGAGCGCCGCCATCGAGCCGGCGATCCCGGCCGGGACGGTGACCGCCAGGAAGGGCAATCGCGACGAGATCCGTCGTCCCAAGGCCGTGAACATGGCGCCCGGATCGACCGGGGGTCGGGTCCCCTCGCCGACGTGCAGCACCACCCCGGCACCGGGCATGGTTGCCGAGGCGAGAGCCACGGTCCCGGTCCCGCCGCACGCGAACACCGCGCAGCCCCGGTTGAAGGACCAGCAGTCGCCATGACTCGGCGCCAAGCAGCGATCGCAGGCGACGCCCTCGATCGGCGCCACCGGCTCCCCGCAGACACCGCAGACAGGGCTGCTGGTCGACACCCATCGCCTTTCCCGGTCCGTCTCCGGGCCGAAGGTACCAGACCCCTCACCGGACCGGGCCCCGAGGGCGAGCTGCAAGGACACATGGCACGCTGCCCGGGATGGACGAGCCCGAGCCCGGCCCCCGCCCTGCCCCCGATCGCCTGCCGACCTGGGCGCTCCTCCCCATGTTCCGGAGCGGTCCCTACAAGCCCGTCGAGCTGCTCGGGTCGGGGGGCCAGGGAATCGTGCTCCGGGCCCATCGCTCGGACCTCGATCGTTCGGTGGTGGTCAAGCTGCTGCGCCGGGATCCCGATCCCCAGAAGCAGCTCGAGGCCCGCTTCCTGCGCGAGGCGCGGATCCTTGCCCGGATCCGCCACCCCAACGTGCTCGAGCTGCTCGACTTCGGGTGCACCCCCGAGACCGCCTACATGGTCTATCCGGACGACCGGGGGGTGAGCCTCGACGTCCTGCTGCGCCAGCGCAGCGACCGTTGCTTTCCCGAAGCCGAGATCCGTCCCATGCTCGACCAGATCCTGGCGGGCCTCGAAGCCATCCATGGGGTCCAGGTGGTGCACCGGGACCTCAAGCCCGCCAACCTGCTGGTGACCCCCGGGGGCGGCCTCCGCATCCTCGACCTCGGGCTCGCCTCGGCGCTCCCGGAGGGAGAGGAGCTGACCCGCACCGGCACCGTCCTCGGCACTCCTGCCTATATGGCTCCGGACCAGCTCCAGGGCCTGGAGACCCATCCCGCCGACGACCTCTACTCGGTCGGCATCCTCGGCTACGAGCTGGCCGCCGGGAAGAACCCGTTCCGGGGCGCCGACCTGGGCGAGATCCTCGACCGGCACCTGGCCTCGGACCCGCCCCGACTCGACTCGGTGGCCCCGGTCTCGGCGGGATACGCGGCCTTCATCCACCGGATGCTGGCGAAGACCCGCCGCGCCCGTCCTGCCAGCGCTTCCGAGGCGAGGGCCCTGCTGGCGGGCACGGGAGAGGCCTGGCCGCCTTCCCTCGATGGGACGGCACCGGTCGCGACCATCGAGCTGCCCCGGATCCCGAGCGGCGCCACACCCACCCCGACGCCCACCCCGCGGGGACGCCCCGGGGGCGAGCGCTGGTCGGGCAGCCTGCTGCTCAGCCGGGTGATCAGCGGGGCCCTGGGCACGCCGTCCGGCAAGCGTCCCTGGGTGGCGGGGGCCGCCGCCATCCTGGTGCTCGCCGGCCTGTTCTGGCCGGACCGGTCCCCTTCCCCCGACCCGCGGGGAGCGGTCGATCCGGCCCCCGCGCCCGTTCCCGAGCCGGTCGCCACCGTCTTCCCCGGACTCGCCCGGCGGGTGGCCGCCGCGGTGCGCGACTGGCAGGACCGCCTGGAGCGAGGCGACGGTCGGATCGGCCGGGGCGACGAGGACCCTCTCGCCTGGGGGGAAGGTCCGGGTTCGCTCCCCCCGGTCCGGGAGGTACTCGAGTGGCTGGCCTCCGGGGGGCGTCCCGAGACTCTCGGGAGCGGGGACCTCGCCGAGCTCGCGGACGCCGACGGACGCATGCTGGAGGCCGGTCTGCCCTCCGCCTTCGATTTCCTGTCCGACCTGGTCCCGTCCCCGGTCACCGTCGAGCTGAACCCCGAGGAGGGCAAGCCACGCTACGGCTCCCAGGCCTACTGGGGCGATTGGCGGCGTCCGGCACCCGGCTGGGCGGGGCGCGTCGTCCTCGAAGGTCGCAAGCGCTTCGAGGGCGCGCTGGCGACCGCGGAGTGGATCCGCCGGCCCCAGGCGGACCGCGCGCCGCCCGCCGCCCC
>CAYOHP010000021.1:48375-74291 GCA_964403795.1 uncultured bacterium
TCGATCGCCATGATGCAGGCCCGGGCCCACCGGTCGCCGGACAACCCGACACCCATGGTCACGGGGATCTTCGACGTCTTCATCGCCAGTCCCGAGGGGCGCAAGGTGGTCGCACCGGTGCTGGGACCGGCCCACCGGGCCTGGCGTCGCATGCTCTACGCCGCGGCCCGATCGCTCTCGGAGGAGCCGGAGACCAGGGTCCTGGTGCTGGCGATGCTGGACGATCTCACCCTCTCCGGGCCCCACAAGGTGGGACGCCTGGGGATCTCGACCGGCCTTCCGCTGCGCCTGCAGCTCGTCGGGTTCCCGGCGACCCCGGAGGGCCATGCGGCCCGCATGCTGGCCGCCCGTGCCGTGCGTCAGACCCGGAGCATCTGCCAGGGACGCGATGCCGAGGCCGAGGCCTACCTCCAGGAGGCGACCCCGTCGGTGATCGCCACGCCGGGTGACGGCCGAGTGGCGCGGATGCTCCGCTTCCAGGCGGCGTGGATCGGGGGTGAGACCTTCGACTTCCCCGACCGGGTCCCGGGAATCCCCGTCGCGCTCAGCGCCCTGCTCGATGCCACGGTCCGTCTCGACCCCCGGGAGCGCCAGGGCCTGGTGCACGTCTTCCTGGCGCAATCCTGCCGGGATCCCGGCGCCCTCGACTCGGCCCGGAGACTCGCCCTGGAAGCGGTGAAGGATGCACTGGTGCGACTCCTCGCCGGGCCCTTGCCGTCCCTCGGGCAGGAACTCGCGAGGACCTGGCCGGCGCTGCCGATGAACCTCTCCGGACCCTGGTTCGGGGTCCCCCCGCCCCAGGACTGAGCCTCTCCCCACTTGCGGCTCGAGGGGGGTGTTCCTTCCGGGGCCGCCTCAGCCCTTCTGCATCGGCTCGAAGCGCAAGCCCATGAGGACCTCTTCGAGGGCCTGTTCCGCCCACGACTTCCCGGGCCCGGTACCGGGCGGCGCGGCGGTGATCACGGCCGCCACCGAATCGCCCGAGACGGTGACCCCGAGCGTCAGGACCGCCTGGTAGTTCGCCACCACCCGCACCCGGGTCGGACGACCGGCCATGGTCACCGTCTCCAGCCGCTTCACGCCGGCACCAGGGAGCTTCCCCTTGATCTGCTCGAAGTACAGCTCCTCCTGGAACTCGATCGGGAAGGCGACCGGTCGGCCCTCGGCCTGGACCTGGATCATCCAGGTCCGGCGCGGATCGCCGTAGCCCCACCCTCCGGTCGATTCCTCGAAGGCGAGATCCGGTTGGATCCGCTGGATCGCCAGGTCGTGGGCCAGCGGGATCGAGACGCGCCGATCCCAGGTGTAGATCCGGCCCGGCTCCCACACCATGCGCCCGGCCCGATCCACCACCCCGGAGACCACCTGGCGGCCGGTCCCGTCGGGAGGACGGACCGTGGGGATCACCTTCTCCATGCGTCCGAAGCCATGCCGGAAGCGGCTCACCCAGGGGTACTCGAGCGGCAGGATGGTCTTGCCCTTCACGTCCACGTAGCCCCAGAGCAGGGGCTCCGAGACGCTGCTCACCGGACTGGCGCCCGCCGATTCGGGTACTGCCTTGGAGGGATCGCGCCGGGCCACCGCGATCACTCCCCCGTACACGCCCCCCTGGGTGGCCCGGTAGGCCGGCTTCAGGACCCAGTCACCCTTGGCATCGATCAGGCCCCAGGTGTCGTCCCGCTCCTGGCGGGCAGGGGCGTAGCCCTCGAGGAACTCGCCGGCCTGGATGAACTGGGGGGGGAGGACCCAGCGCCCCGCCCGGTCCACATAGCCGATCCGGTTGTCCCTGGCGTCGATCCGGAACGAGAGTCCCAGTTTCCCGGAGCGGACGAACTGCGCCTCGTCGGAGGAGACGACGTTGCCCTTCTTGTCGACGAACCCGCGCTTGTCCGAGAGCAGGCTGAATCCGCCCACGAAATCGGCCCCGGAGGCCTTCCCGAAAGGGACGACCAGCTTGCCCTTCACGTCGATGGCCCCCCACGAGGTCGTGGTCGAGCTCTCGGTGACCGCGGCCAGTCCCTCCGAGAAGGCCCGGAGCTTGCCCTTCCAGACGACCCCCGTCTCCTTGAAGTCGGGGCCCACGAGCTTCCACTCGCTGCCTGCGTACTGCTTGACTGCCCCTACCCCGGCGTCGAAGTCGAGGCCTTCCCAGTAGCGGTTGGGGTAGGGGAACCCCTCCGCATCCACGAAGATGAAGGTCGACCCCAGGTCCACCGGGATCCGCACCGGCTTTTCCCGTACCTTGGCGATCCTTGCCTTGAGGGCCTCGGTGGCGGCCTTGACGCGGGCTTCGGCAGCATCGATCCTCGCCTTCCAGGGGGCGGCCTCGGCTGCCTTCTTCATCCCCAGGTAGGCCCGGGCCAAGAGCCAGACGGGATAGAGCGACTCGGGATGTTCGGGTCCCAGCCGTGCGTCCCGGAAGCGGATCATCTCCTCCATGGCGACGATGGCGCCGGGGTTGTCGTTCAGGCCGACCTTGGCCCGCGCCACCCGGAGCAGGGCGTCGGCCTCGAGCAATTGCACGGCCTCGGTCTTGCCGGCGCGGGCCGCCGCCTTCGCCGCTTCGGCATGCGCCAGCATGCCGGGGAAGTCCTTGGCCGCCTCCCGCTGTTCGGCCGCGGTGATCGCGGCCTGGATCGCGGCGACCGTGGACGCGACCGGAGCGACGGTCGGGACCGGGGTAGGAGCCGCCGAGGCCGCCGGGCCGGCAGCCGGAGTGGCGGCCGGAGTGGCGGCCGGCCTGACGGTCGCGACCGGAGTCGCCACCGGCGTCGCACCCGCTTGCGGAGCGGCCGCGAGGGGCTGGAACCAGGAAAGGAAGAGGCCGAAGATCACGGCCGGGAAGGTCCCCCCCGGGACGCGCATCGCGCGGGTCAGCACCGGGCACCTCTCGGGTAGTTCTCGACTCGGGTTCGAGACCTCGACTCTAGCGCACCCGGATCCCGGCGTAGACTCGGACCATGTCCGATCCCACCATCCCCGGCTCCTGCCTCTGCGGCGCGGTGCGCTTCTCGGTGACGGTCCCGGTGAGGTTCGCGGTCCACTGCCACTGCTCCCGGTGCCGCAAGGCGCACGGAGCGGCCTTCGTCACCTGGGTCGGGGTGCCCGATCCGGGGTTCCGGTTCGACACCGGGGAATCCGAGGTCGGGTGGTACGCCTCCAGTCCCGAGGCCCGGCGCGGCTTCTGCCGCGCCTGCGGCTCACCCCTCTTCTTCCGGTCGACCCGGTGGCCGGGCGAGGTGCACGTGGTCCGCGCCAGCCTCGAGGGCGACCCCGGGATGGAACCCAAGGCCCACGTCTTCGCCGATGCCCGGGTCCCCTGGGTCACCCTCGGCGACGACCTCCCGGTCCTGGGCGGCGCCACCGGGACCGAGCCGATCGGGAGCGGGTAGCCCGGCAAGAAATGCTCCCGGCCCGACCGGACCCCGACCCTACGGCAGCTTGAGCGGCCGACCGTCAGGCCCTTTGGGGTGGTACTCGTGGTCCCGCTTCGAGAGCACCTCGGCCTTGACGATCGCCACCGTCTGCCTGGGCCGGTCGTTCGGTCCCACCGGGGTCTTGCCGATCGCCCGGACCACCTCCATCCCCTCGACCACCTTCCCGAACACGCTGTGCCGGTCGTCGAGGTGGTGGGTCGGCCCCAGGGTCACGAAGAACTGGCTGCCGTTGGTCCCCGGCCCGGCGTTCGCCATCGAGAGCACCCCGGCCGCGTCGTGCCGTCGCCGCGGCGAGAACTCGTCGCCGAACTCGTAGCCGGGGCCGCCGGTCCCGTCGTTCCCGGGATCGCGGTCCTTCGAGAGCGGATCGCCGCCCTGGATCATGAACCCGTCGATCACCCGGTGGAAGAGCGTCCCGTCGTAGTAGCCCCGCTCGGCGAGCGCCACGAAGTTGGCCACCGTGTTGGGGGCCTCGTCCTCGAAGAGCTCGACCACGAACCGTCCCATCGAGGTCTCGATGCCCACCCGGGGCAGCGAGCCGCCGGCTCGAGCACCCGCCGGGGCCGCCGCCTCGCGCTCGGCCCGGAGGCGCGCCTCGGCGACGGTGTCGAGCTTCCAGGCCAGCTTCCGGGTCTCGCCGGGCCGGAGCGCCACCTTCTCGGAGCGTCCCGCATATCCCGGAGGCGGATCCGCCTTCACGAAGTACTCGCCAGGGGCGGGAAGGCCTGGAAGCACGGCCTTGCCGAGTCCCTTGAACTCGCCTTCCACGAACACCCGGGCGGCCTCGGGCTCGACGGTGATCTCGAGCCCCGCCTGGGTGGAACCCGTTTGGCACCCGGTCGCCATCACCAGGGATGCGACCACCAGGCCCACCCATCCCGGGACCGGCCCCGGTGCCGGAGCACATGGGAACGAACGGAACATGCGGCTGGCCTCCTTCCTCCCGAGGAGCGTACCTCCCCAAATGGGCACCGTCCTGGTACGATTTCGATCGCGAGGAGGAGCGATGAGTCTGCCGATCGTGGGAGCGCCGGGCAAGCTGGGCCCGGACGAGGTGCGGGCCAGGATCCAGGCCAAGATCCCGGGGGCCCAGGTGGAGGTCAAGGACCTCACCGGCACCCTCGACCACTACGAAGTGAGCGTGGTGGCCGAGAGTTTCCGCGGCAAGCCGCTCATCGCCCAGCACCAGCTCGTCTACGGGGCCCTGGCCGAGGAGTTGAAGGGCCCGATCCACGCCCTGACCTTGAAGACCCGGGCGCCCTGAGGGCGCCTGCTGGAGGCAATGCCATGGCCGACGTCCAGGCCGACATCAAGAAGACCGTCGAGGACAACAAGCTCGTCATCTACATGAAGGGCACCCCCGACTTCCCCCAGTGCGGGTTCTCCGGAGCCACCGTCCACACCTTGAAGACCTACGGCAAGCCGATCGTGGCCGTCGACGTGCTCCGCGACCCCAATGTGCGCGAGGGCATCAAGCGGTTCACGAACTGGCCGACCATCCCCCAGGTCTTCATCAAGGGCCAGTTCATCGGCGGTTGCGACATCGTGACCGAGATGCACAAGAACGGCGAGCTCAAGAAGCTGATCGACGACGCCTTCGCCGAGTAGGCGGAGTCGTCGAGGGCGGCCCGGCCGGGGAGCGGCCGGGCCGTGATCGGCTAGACTGTCGGGGGTCGTCCCGGACGGCGACGGCCGCGCCCGAGGGAGCGCCGTGGCCAAGGAGAAGAGCCCCGAGTCCGTCCCGGCGCTCCGCTTCGATCCGGACCGCCAGGGACTCGAGGCACTCATGGGGCCGCTCGAGGCCCGCGTCATGCAGGCTCTCTGGGACCTCGGCCAGGCGACCGTCCGGGAGACCTGGGAGCGCCTCGGCGGCGAGGGCGAGGTTGCCTACACCACGGTCCTGACCATCTTCCACCGGCTCCACGAGAAGGGCCTGGTGGAGCGGGAACCGGACGGGCGAGCGCATCGCTACCGTCCCCTGAGTTCCCGGTCCGAGTTCCAGGGCAACGCCCTCTCGCGCCTTCTGACCGGGATCCTCGATCAGGTCCGGCGCAACCGGCCTCTCGGGGTGATCGGCCGCCTCGACAAGCGGGACCGGGCCCTGCTCCGGCGCATGCTCGAGGAGGCGGAGCGGGAACCATGACGCTCCTCCTGTTCGGTCTCGGGTTCACCCTGATCTTCGCGCCCGCTCTCGAGGTCCTCTGGGATCCCCTCTGGTCCCGCCTGCTCCCTCCGTCGCGGGATCCCTCGATCCGACTCCGCAGGTTGGCCCTGCGCATGGGATCCGGACTGCTCCTGGCGGCGGCTGCGGCGGCCTGCGTGCTGAATCGGATCTACTTCGCACCCCGCACCCATCCCGGCCTTCCCGACATCGTGGTCACCTGCCTGGGCCATGACCTGGAACACGGCCCGGGAGCCTTCACCCTGATCGTCCTGCTGGCGGGGAGCCTGGCTCTCGCGGGCGTCGTCTTCGCCCTCTTCCACCCCCTCCCGGCCTTCCCCCCCGGAGTCCGTCGCATCGATC
The DNA here is from genome assembly GCA_964403795.1 of uncultured bacterium. Lineage (GTDB taxonomy): Bacteria > Muiribacteriota > UBA6191 > CAZXTJ01 > CAYOHP01 > CAYOHP01. Next base: position 54,337 of record CAYOHP010000021.1, read on the forward strand.
TCGAGTCGATCCCCGCGGTCCGGGAGGTCGGGGCCTGGGTCGAGTCCCTCCCGGGGGACGAGCCGGCCGCCTGGAGCGAGACCGTCCCGGTCCCCCGGATCCTGCTCCTGGGCGGGATCGAGGACGCCCTCCGGCCACAGGAGCTGGCCGCGGTGCTCGCCCACGAGGCAGCCCACCTGTCCGCCTCCGACCACCGATGCATGATGTGGGCCCGCGCCTACCGGCGCCTCCTCTTCTTCTGGCCGGGCGCCCGGATCCTCTTCCGGTCCGTGGTCCATGAGCTGGAGCGCCGGGCCGACGACCGGGTGGTCGCCGGGCACCGGGCCCGTGCCAGCGACCTCCTCGCCGCGCTGCGCCGCCTGGCGACCGGAGTTGCGTGCGGCGATGCGACCGAGCCCCTCCTCCCGGCGGAGCCCTTCGAGCCCGGATCCGATCCCTGGAGCCTGCACCAGCGTTGTGCCCGCCTCCAGGGGGAACCGGAGGCCGACCTGCCGCTCCTGCCTCGCCACCCGGCGCCCCTCCTGGGACTGGTCGCGGTCCTGCTGGTCGCCGGGACCGAGCCCGGCGCATGCATCCTCCATTGCCTCATCGACTCGATGCCTTGAGAGACGGTGACCTGTCCGCGGTGGGCGCCTTGCTTCTTACTACACCCCGTAGTAGTTTACCGGCATGAGCCGGTCCGCCCGGTCCCCGCTGCTCCTGGCCTGCCTGCTCGCGGTCTCGGGCCGAGCTGGCGCGGTCCGGCTGTCCGACCTGCTCGCCGAAGCCGAGCGGGAGAGCCCTGCGCTCTCGGCTTCCGCCTCCGGCGTCGAGGCCAGCCGCCACCGGAGACCCCAGGTCACCGCCCGTCCGGATCCCGAGCTGCGTGTGTCGGTCTATCCCTCGATGAACGAGACCCTGATGGGCGACCAGCGCATGAGCCTGGAACTCATGCAACGCCTGCCCCAGGGCGCCATCTTCCGGCTCCGGGGCGAGCGCGCCGACCTCGGGGTGGCGATGCGGGAGGCCGAGCACGAGGCCACCCGCCTGCGGATCCGCGCCGAGGTCGCCCGGGCCTGGTACGGCATCTGGGAGCTGCGCCGGAGCCGCGACCTCACCACCGCGGTCCTCCGCCTGCTGGAAGGCACCGAGCAGGTGGCGCGGGCCCGCTACGCCGCCGGCAAGGAGGAGCAGGGCGTCCTGCTCAAGGCCCAGGTCGAGCTCGGCGAGCTCCAGGACCGGCTCCGATCCTTCGACGAACGGGAGAGCGGCCGGGCCGCCGGACTGTCGGCGCTCCTGGGCAGGGAGGCGGGCACCGGCCTCGGCGAGGTCGACCCCGAGGATGTGGCGGAACGCTCGCTGCTCCATGACCTCCCCGGCCTCCGGGCCCTGGCCGAGGCCTCGAGTCCCGAGCTGGCCGTCGCCCGGCTCCGGATCGCCGAGGCCGGTATCGACCTGCGGCTGGCCGAGCGCGCGGCCGCTCCGGACCTGACCTTCGGCATCGCCTTCATGCCGATGGCCCGGTCCCGCATGCTCCCCTCGGCGACCGGAGAGGACATGGTGATGGCCACCTTCGGGGTGAACCTCCCGGTCTCGGCCCGGGTGCGCGCCGAGACCCGGGAGCGGACCCGCGACCAAGAGGCGGCCCGTCGCTCCCTGGATGCCGCCGGTCGGACCCTCGACGCGGAGCTGGCCACCGCCTGGTACGACTACCGCGACGCCAAGCGCCGGATCTCGCTCTACCGGGAAGGCCTGGTCCCGAAGGCACGTCAGGCCCTGGAGGCCGGCTTCACCAGCTACCAGTCCGGGTCGGCCTCGTTCCTGGACCTCGTCGATTCGATCCGCACCGCGCTCATGTTCGAGCTGGCCCTGGCGGAATCGCTGGCGGGCCACCTGGTCGCGATCGCGGAGCTCGAGCGCCTGGTCGGTACCGGACTCGAGGCGACGACGGAGGGGAAGGCGGCCAAGCCATGACGCGCACCGGGAAGGGAGTGCCGTCGATCCTGGCCGCGCTCCTCTGCGGGATCGCCTACGGGATCGGACGGATGCAGGCCGGACTGCCTGCCGCGACCCCGGCCACGGGGGCACCCGCGACGACCGCCGCCGGCCGCATCTACACCTGTTCCATGCATCCCCAGATCCGGCTGCCGAATCCCGGCCTCTGCCCGATCTGCGCCATGGACCTGATCCCCGTCGACGACGCGGCGCCCGCCGGAGGCGGCCCTGCGACCGTGCGCCTCTCTCCCGAAGCCGTCGCCCTGGCCAGGATCCGGACCGAGCCGACGGCCCGCCGGGAGGTGTCCCGGGAGATCCGCATGGTCGGGAGGATCGAGGTCGACGAGACCCGGGTCCAGGAGATCAGCGCCAGGTTCCCGGGGCGTCTCGACCGGCTGTTCGTCGACTACACCGGAGTGGCGGTGCGCTCCGGAGACCACCTCGCCTCGATCTACAGTCCCGAACTCCTCTCGGCGCAGGAGGAGCTGGTCCAGGCGCTGGCCGCGGCCCGGACCGTGACCGCGGCCGGGGGCGAGACCCTGCGCCGGGCCACCCTGGCCACCGTGGAAGCCGCCCGGGAGAAGCTCCGTCTCTGGGGCCTCTCCCCCGAACAGGTGCGGGCCATCGAGGCCGGACGCACCTCCGACCACTTGACCCTCCACGCAGCCCGGAGCGGAATCGTGATCCGCAAGAACGCCATCGAGGGCGCCTACGTCGCCGAGGGCCAGTCGATCTACACCATCGCCGACCTCACCCGGGTCTGGGTCCTGCTGGAGGCCTACGAATCGGACCTGGCCTGGCTGCGGTACGGGCAGGCGGTGCGCTTCGAGGCCGAGGCCTACCCGGGGGAACCGTTCGAAGGGCGGATCGCCTTCCTGAGCCCGGTGCTGGACCCCAGCACCCGCACCGTCAAGGTCCGGGTGAACGTGGAGAACACAAAGGGGCAGTTGAAGCCGGGGATGTTCGTGCGGGCCGGAGTCAAGGCCCCGCTCAGCGGGGGCGGCCTGGTCTACGACCAGGAGTACGCCGGCAAGTGGATCAGCCCCATGCACCCGGAGGTGGTCGAGGACGGCCCCGGACCCTGCCGGGTCTGTGGCATCCCGCTGGTCCCCGCCGAGACCCTCGGCTTCGCCTCCCGGCGGACCACCGTGACCCTGCCCCTGGTGATCCCCGCCACGGCCCCGCTGCTCACCGGTCGGCGGGCGGTCGTCTATGTCGCGGTACCCGGCGCCGAGACCCCGACCTACCAGGCCCGGGTGGTCACCCTCGGTCCCCGGGCCGAGGACTGGTGGGTGGTGCGGGACGGACTCAGGGAGGGCGAGCGGGTGGTGGTCCAGGGCGCCTTCAAGATCGACTCGGCGGTCCAGATCGCGGGCGGGGCCAGCATGATGACGATGCCGGACGAGGCAGGGTCCTCCGGGGCCGCTCCCGGGGATCCCGTGCTCTGGCCCGTGTTCCGGGTCCTCGAGGCAGGCCTGGACGCGGTGGCGGAGGCGCTGGCCCGGAGGGACCCGGACGCGGCCAGCCCGGCCTTCGCCGCGGTGCGCGCGATCCTGGCGGATCTCCCCGTCTCCGGCCTCCGGGGCGAGGCCCGCTCCCGGGCCGAGGCCCTGGTCTCCGAGCTCGACGAGACCGCCGGAACCGGGGCGGAGGCCTGGGAGCTCCCGGAACAGCGCCGCGCCCTGCTCCGCCTCGGCAGCCGCCTCGAGAGCCTGCGCCCGGAGACGGGACCTGCGGCCCCCTCCGCCCGTCCGGCGCTGGTGGCGGTGGTCGAGCTCGCCCGGAACCTGGCCGCGGCGCTGGCCGCCGACGACCTGGAACGCGCCCGCCGGACCCTGGCGGGATTCCCCGGGCTCCCGGCACCCCCGCTCCCCGGTGCCGTCACCGACCGGTCCGCCCCCTCGCCCGCGACCGCCGGCGGGGAACGACCACCCGCGGGATGGCAGCTCTCGCTGGCGCTCGCCGACCTGGCCGAGGCCGGCGATCTCGAGGCCTTCCGTCGCAGCTTCGCGGTCCTCTCGGATCTGGTGCTGGTCCAGCTGGCCCGGCAGCCTGCACTCTCCGGTGAAGTCGAGATCCTGGCCTGCCCGATGGCCTTCGCGGGGCGGGGCGCCCGCTGGATCCAGGCCCCGGGGCCGATCGCCAATCCCTACTTCGGCGCCGCCATGCTCCGCTGCGGCGAGACCTGGTCCCCGGCCTCCGGGAAGGACTAGTCCGTGGATCCGGTCGCCGCCGTCGAGGGCCCTCCCGCAGCAGCCCCCGCCTCCTGGCTCGACCAGCTGATCCGCTTCTGCCTGGAGCAGAAGCTGGTCGTGGTCCTGCTGGTCGCCTTCACGGTGCTCTGGGGTCTCCGGGTCGCGCCCTTCGAGTGGGAACTCCCCTGGCTCCCCCGCGATCCGGTCCCGGTCGACGCCATCCCCGACATCGGCGAGAACCAGCAGATCGTCTTCACCGAGTGGCCCGGCCGGAGCGCCGAGGACGTGGAGGACCAGGTCTCCTACCCGCTGACGGTCGGCCTCCTCGGGATCCCCGGCGTGAAGACGATCCGCACCACCTCGATGTTCGGGTTCTCCACCGTGTTCGTGATCTTCGAGGAGGCGGTCGACTTCTACTGGTCGCGCTCCCGGATCCTGGAGAAGCTCTCCTCGCTCCCGCCCGGCACCCTGCCACCGGGCGTCGAGCCGTCGCTCGGCCCCGACGCCACCGCCCTCGGTCAGGTGTTCTGGTACGGCCTCGAGGGCCGTGATCCGGCCGGGAAGCCGACCGGAGGCTGGGGCCTCGAGGAACTCCGGAGCATCCAGGACTGGACCGTGCGCTATGCGCTGCTCTCGGCCGAGGGCGTCTCCGAGGTCGCCTCGGTGGGAGGGTTCGTCCGCGAGCTCCAGGTCGACGTCGATCCCGACGCGCTGCGCGCCTTCGGCGTGACCCTCGACGAGGTCCAGACCGCGGTCCGGGGTTCGAACCTCGACGTGGGTGCCCGCTCGCTGGAGCTGAACCGGGTCGAGTACGTGATCCGGGGGCTCGGGTTCCTGAAATCGGTCGCCGACGTCGAGGATTCGGTGGTGGCGGTCCGGGACCGGACGCCGGTCTACGTGAAGAACGTGGCGCGGGTGACGGAGGGTCCGGCGCTGCGCCGCGGCGCCCTCGACCGGGAAGGGGCCGAGACCGCGGGCGGGGTCGTGGTGGTCCGGTACGGCGCCAATCCGCTCGCCTCGATCGCCAGCCTGAAGGAACGGATCGCCACCATCTCGGCCGGCCTGCCCCGGAAGACCCTCCCGGACGGCACCGTCTCGCAGGTCACGATCGTCCCCTTCTACGACCGCTCGGGCCTGATCCGGGAGACGCTCGCCACCCTGGACGACGCGCTCTTCGAGGAGATCCTGGTCACGGTGATCGTGATCCTCCTCTCGGTCTGGCACTTCCGCAGCGCGCTGCTCATCTCCGCCCTGCTGCCGCTGGCGGTCCTCATGTGCTTCATCGCCATGCGGGTGGCCGGGATCGACGCCAACATCGTGGCCCTCTCCGGGATCGCGATCGCCATCGGGACCATGGTCGACATGGGGATCGTGCTCTGCGAGAGCGTGCTCCGGGGGCTCGAGGAGGCCGGCCCCGACGAGGACCGACTCGAGGTCGTCTACCGGGCCGCCAGCGAGGTCGGGAGCGCGGTGCTGACCGCGGTGGCCACCACGGTGGCGAGCTTCCTCCCGATCCTCACCATGGAGGCCGCCGAGGGGAAGCTCTTCCGCCCGCTCGCCTGGACCAAGACCTTCGCCCTGCTGGCTTCGGTGGTGGTGGCGCTGGTGATCATCCCGCCGGCGGCCCACCTGCTCTTCACCGGCGGCGCCCGCAAGCCCTCGCGGCGGGACGCAGAGGGCCCCGGTGGGTCCCCCTGGCTCCTGCGCCTGGCCGGTCTCGCCGGACCGCTCGGGATCCTGGGTTCCCTGTTCGTGAACCTCTCGGCTCTGGCGCTGGTGGTCGTCGCCCTCTCCCGACACTGGTCGCCCCTGGGGGCCGACCGGGGCCTTGGCCCCAACCTGGTGTTCGTCGCCGGCCTCCTCTTCGGGATCATGGCGGCCTTCGCCCTCTTCGAACGCCTCTATCCGAGGCTCCTGGCCGCAGCCCTTGACCGGAAGCTCCTGGCCCTGGCACCCCCGGCCCTGGTGGTCCTGGTGGGCGCCTCCACCTGGCTCGGCTTCGCCCGGGTCGGCGAGCCGTTCCTCCGGGTGGTCGCCTGGTCCGGCCTGGACGACTCGTCGGTCCGGATGCACCCGTGGTGGTCCCGCCTGGTCCACGCCTTCCCGGGCCTCGGCAAGGAGTTCATGCCGCCGCTCGACGAGGGCTCCTACCTCTACATGCCGACCACCATGGCCCACGCCGGAATGGAGGAGGCCCAGGAACTCCTCGCCCTCCTGGATGCCGCCATCGCCACGGTCCCCGAGGTGGAGTCCGCGGTCGGCAAGTTGGGCAGGGCCGAGTCGGCCCTCGATCCCGCCCCCATCTCGATGTTCGAGACGGTGGTCAACTACCTCCCCGAGTACCGGGTCGACGACCAGGGACGGCGCCTCTACTTCGCCTGGGACGACGAGGCCGGGGACTTCGCCCGCGACCGCGACGGTGCGCTGATCCCCGACCCTGCGGGACGCCCTTTCCGGAACTGGCGCCCCCAGATCCGCAAGCCCGACGACATCTGGACCGAGATCCTGGCTGCCGCCCGGATCCCGGGACTGACCTCGGCGCCCCGGCTCCAGCCGATCGCGGCCCGCACCGTGATGCTCCAGTCCGGGATGCGGGCCCCCATGGGGATCAAGGTGCGCGGCCCCGACCTCGCCACCATCGAGGCCTTCGGGCTCGAGCTCGAGCGCCTCCTGCGCCAGATCCCCAGCGTCGAGCCGGCCGCGGTGTTCGCGGACCGCATCGTGGGCAAGCCCTACCTCGAGATCGAGATCGACCGCCGGGCCATCGCCCGCTACGGGATCCCCATCCGGGCCGTCCAGGACGTGATCGAAGGGGCGATCGGAGGCGGCATCGCCACCACCACCGTCGAGGGCCGGGAGCGCTACCCGGTGCGGGTTCGCTACCTCCGGGAACTCCGGGACAGCCCCGAAGCCCTGGAGCGCATCCTGGTACCCGGCCGGGACGGGGTGCAGGTCCCGCTCGGTGAACTCTCCACGGTCCGCTATGTGCGCGGCCCCGAGATGATCCGGAGCGAGGACACCTTCCTGGTCGGCTACGTGCTCTTCGACATGCGGCCCGGCCATGCCGAGGTCGACGTCGTCGAGTCGGCCCGGAAGGTGATCGACGGGGAGATCGCGGCCGGCCGGCTGACGGTCCCGGCGGGGGTGAGCTGGATCTTCGCGGGCAGCTACGAGAACCAGGTGCGCAGCGAGAAGCGGCTCCGGGTGGTCCTGCCGGTGTCGCTGTTCCTGATCTTCCTGCTGCTCTACCTCCAGTTCCGGGCGGTCACCACCAGCCTGCTCGTGTTCAGCGGCATCGTGGTCTGCTGGGGCGGCGGGTTCTGCATGCTCTGGCTCTACCAGCAGCCGTGGTTCCTCGACGTCGAGGTCATGGGGACGAACCTCCGGACCCTTTTCCAGGTGGGTCCCGTCAACCTCTCGGTGGCGGTCTGGGTAGGGTTCCTCGCCCTCTTCGGGATCGCCAGCGACGACGGCGTGGTGATCGCCACCTACCTGGACCAGAGCTTCGCCGCTCGCCGGCCCGGGGATGTCGCCGGGATCCGGGCCGCGGTGCTGGAGGCGGGCTGCCGACGCATCCGTCCCTGCCTGATGACCACCACCACGACGATGTTGGCCCTGATCCCGGTGCTGACCTCGGACGGACGCGGCTCCGACATCCTCCTTCCCATGGCCATCCCCGGTTTCGGCGGGATGCTGGTCGAGCTGAACGGCGTCTTCGTGGTGCCGGTCCTCTACTGTGCGCGCGAGGAGTGGAAGCTCTGGTGGCGCGAGCCGTGGCCGGCCGGGACCGGTCCGACACCAGCCCCTGGCCCGATCGAGGCCGGCAGCGGCGGCGACGGACCGGCGGGCGCACCCTCGGTTCCGCCCGCGGCTCGCCGCCCTGACCCTCACCCCGTCCCTCTTCCCCGCCATCTGGCCCGGCGTCTCCGGGTCCTGGCCCGTCGCTTCCCACGGAGGTCCCGATGAACCGTCCCCGCCTCGCTCTCCTCGTCGCACTCGGCCTCGCTCTCGGCGAGCCCACCCGGGTGGCCGCTCACGAGGGCCACCACCACGAACCCGCCAAGGGTGGCGCCCCGGCCGCGGCCCGCTCCCTTCCGGCCGCCCGCCACCAGGGCCAGGTCTTCGCGATCGGCGAGCACGCCTTCGAGCTGAACTTCGACGATGCCGGGATCTCGCTCGTCCTCATGGGTGCGGACGGCGGGCAGGTCCCGGTCGAGGCACTCGAGGCCGACGTGGTGCTGCGGGCCCGCAGCGGATCGCCGGAGACCTTGAAGCTGCTCCCGGCCTCGCGGAGCGGCAAGGGTGCCGACCACCTCGCGGTCCGCCGCGACCTCTCCCACCTCAAGGATGGGAGCCGCAAGGCGACGTTCTTCGTCCGGGGGCTCCGGCAGGACGGGGTCTCCGCCACCCTGGTGCTGCGCCGCACCCGGGGCCCTTCGCTGGCTCCCGTGAAGACGGCCGACGCCTATCCGCTCTCCTGGTGCGTGGTGTCCGGCGACGACCTGGGCGGCATGGGCGAGGCGATCGAGGAGCGCCACGGCGACCGCCGGGTACGCCTCTGCTGCAAGGGGTGCATCGCCACCTTCCGTGCCGACCCGGAGCGCTACCTGGCGATCCTCGACGAGGCGGCCCAGGGCAAGCCGGCGAGGCGCCCGGCCGGCAGCGGGACCTCCCGGCCCGACGGGTCCTCGGGAGGCCATGCCGGCTCCCGTCACGACCACTAGGCTAGGAGCCGAGCGCCTCGCTCCGGGCCCGGCGCAGTTCCTCGCCCAGCCCTCCGGCGATCCGCAGCCGGGTGCCGGCCTTGGGGAAGCGTACCGAGGTGACCGGCAGGAAGAAGAAGCGCTCGTCCTCGCCGATCTCCACCTCGGACCAGGGCACCAGGATCGGTGCATGCCCGACCCTGAAGGCCCACATCACGTCGAGGAAGAGACCCTCGGGACCCACTCCCACCGTGAGCACCCCGCGATAGTTGGCGAAGTTCCCGAAGGTCCCGCTCTTCATCCCCCAGCTCCGCGCCGGGCGCGCCCCACCGGCGGGGTAGCGGGCGGCCAGCGCCGACCATCCCCCGAGGACCGAGACCAGCTTCACGATCCCGCACCAGAGCAGCGGGAAGACCACCGCGAAGGCGAGCGGGACGAAGACCACGAGGACACCCTCCCCGGGAGCGTCGCCGGTCATGGGTCTCCCTTCCGGGCGGGGCGTCTCCCGCCGAAGCCGCGGACCTGGCGACGCCGCCGGTCCAGCGCGGCCGCGGCCACCCCGGGGTCCTGCCCCGCGGCGATCGCCAGGAGCCGTACCAGGAGCTCGGCCCGGGTCGCCACCGGGGTCACGGCCTCGAGGCCGAAGCCGAGCAGCACGATCCGTCCGGGACGGGCCACCCCGGCGGGCTTCGGGTACTCCTGGGGGTAGAAGAGGATCGGTCGGAGACCCGAGAGGCCGTAGACCTGGTCGGGGCTCTCCTGGTTCTGGGCCCCGTCCCCGCCCTCGATCCGGAAGTCCATCCCCAATCCGGTGACCCGGTGGATCCCCGAGTCGTCCCGGTCGAACCATCCGCCGAGCGTCTTCTGGAGGAAGTCCGAGCCGCGCAGGTCGTAGGCCAGGTCCTGCCCGGTCAGCACCAGCTTGCCGCCGCCTGCGAGATAAGCCGAGACGACTCCCTGGTCGAGGGCCGTCAGCGTGTCGCGGGAGTCCCCGCCGGTCATCCACACCGCCACCGGGTACTCGGCCAGGGTGCCGGTGGTGAGCGGCGAACGGCTGCGGTCCCAGTGGTCGACCTCGAGCCCGGCGACCTCGAAGGCGTCGAACACGAAACGATCGAGCTTCTTCGCTTCGTCGTCGTCGACGAGCAGGATCCCGGCGCGGGGACGCAGCCGGATCTCGAGCCGGGAGCCGGGGACCCGGACCTCCCCGAACCCGGGTGCGTACCCCGCGGCCTGGACCCGGAACCCATGGCTCCCGGTCGGGAGCCGGCAGGAGACCTGACCCGAGGCATCGGCGATCGACTCGGCGAGCGGAGTCCCCAGCCACGTCAGCCGGGCATCGGGGATCGGGGCACCGGAGAGGTCGACGACCCGGATCTCGACCGGATGGCTCGGGAGCCCTGCCAGCTCGATCCCGGCCGACACCACCTCGCCCTCGACCACCGTGACCGAGGTTCCCCCGGGCAGGCACCCGAAGGCCTCGACCCGCAGCCGATGCGTCCCCGGCGGCAGCTCGACCCTCAGCATTCCTTCGAGGTCGGCCTCGAATCGGGCGCCGCCCGGTTCGGTCCTGGCGGTCGCCCCCCCCGCCGCTCCCCCGCCCGCCACCGACACCCTGAGCTCGAGCGTCCCGACCCGTGCCACCGACGCCACCGCGGCCAGGGCATCGACCGCACCCGCGCCGGTGGCCCCGTCCCAGCCTGCCGGCGCCAGGTCCCGGGCGGTCCCGGCCAGGGTCGCCACCAGCGCCTCGACGGTGAGCTCGGGCCGCGCCTGGCGCAAGAGCGCCACCACCCCGGCCACATGCGGCGCGGCCATGGAGGTCCCCGACATGTGGCGCCATCCGCCCCCCGGCACCGACGAGAAGACGTCCACCCCGGGCGCCGCCCAGTCGGGCTTGGGGATGGTGGTCAGCCCTTCCTTGACCGGCCCCCGGGAGGAGAATTTCGCCACCTGGTCGTGCTCGTCGACGGCCCCGGCCGAGCGGCTCGCGGCGTAACGCTTGGGATTGGTGAGCCCGCCGTCGGGACCCATGTTGCCCGCCGAGAAGCACGGGAAGATGCCGGAGGCCACGAAGCTGTCGACCATCCGGTAGAAGGGCTTCTGGTCGCCCGGACCCGAGTGCCAGGACATGCTGACCGCGGCCGGCCGGTCGTCGGTGGCGGGATCCCCGTCGGGATCGAGCATCCACTGCATGGCGGCGAGCAGGCTCTCCCGCCCGCCCCAGCTCCCGCCCAGCGCCCGGGCCACCAGGAGACGTGCCTCCGGCGCCACGCCGATGGCGGTGCCGTATCCGTCTCCCCCTACCAGCGTTCCGGCCACATGGGTCCCGTGGCCCACCGGGTCCTGGGGCTCGGTGGCCGGGCTGGCGAAGTCGCGGTAGCGCTCGATGCGTCCCGCCAGGTCGGGATGGGCGGCGTCGATCCCGGTGTCGATCACGCCGATCCGCTGGCCCCGGCCCCGGAGCCCGTAGCGGGCCCAGACCTCGGGGACCCCGAGTCGTGCCAGCCCCCAGGCCACCGGCCCGAGTTCCTGGGTCTTGGCGCTCCCCGCGAAAGTCCGGGGCAACTCGACTTCCCGATCGGCGAGGAGGGCTTCCACCTCGGGTCGTCGCGCCCACTCCCGGGCCGTAGCCGCATCCAGGGTGACGGCCAGGGTATCCGCCCCCCAGAGTTCCCTCGGATCCGCATCCGGGGGAAGGCCGGGAGCCAGCGCCCCGACCCGCTCCGAGAAGCGGGCCTGCAGGCTCGCCAACCAGGCCCGTTCCCCGGAGCCTCTCGCGCCGTCCCCGACCGGCGCCGGAGGTCGCTCGATGGCCAGGACCACCAGCACCCGCGCCTTGCCGGCACGATCGAGGGTGGCGGCGAGCTCGGGTTCGAGCCCGGCGGCGATCGCTCGGTCGGCGGCGAGTCCGAGGAACGCGACGGCCAGCCAGGACCATCCGGCGCGCTCGGCCTGCGGCATCGTCCCCACCTTCCCCTGCCCCGGCATCGTAACGGAAACCGGATCGTCCGTGCGGCTACGCTGGCCCGATGGTGGCGGCTCGTCGCTCGCTCCTCTTGAAGGCCCTCGGACTCCTCCCCGGGGACGTCCCGGTGCTGGCGCGCCTGGGCGCCGCCAGCTTCGTGCTGAACGCCGGGGGCGAGCTGGCCTGGGGCGCGCTCATGGGCTGCTTCGTGGTCGAGGCCGGACCCGAGGCCATGCCGCGGATGTACGTGGCGGTGAGCGCCGGCTCGGCGGTGGCGTTCCTGGCCTTCGCCTTCCTGGTCGGGCGCGGCTCGACCCGCCGGTTGCTGGCCTGGATCCTGGCGGCCGCCTGCCTCTTCCTGGCGATCGCCGCGGTCCCGCTCCAGGGTTCCCCGGGCGCGGCCTTCGGCGCGCTGCTGGCCGCCTGGATCTACCAGGTGGTCTACGAGACCGAGTTCCCGGGCTGGGTCGGCGGTGTGCTGCCTCTCCAGGACGCCAAGCGCCTCCTCCCGGGAATCACAGCCGCGGCCGCCCTGGGGCGGGTGGCGGGAGCGCTGCTCGCGGCCGATCCGCTGGGCCTCGGTTCGATCTCCGCCCGCATGGTGCTGGCGGCACTCCTGAGCCTGGCCACCGCACCGCTCCTGGTGGCCTTCCACCGCAGCCGTCCCCCGCCGGGCGAGCGCCTCCCGGAGCGGTCGACATCGCCCTCGGGCCTGGGCTCGACCTTCAGCTCGGTGGTCGCGAGTCCGCTCTTCTCCCGGCTCGCGATCGTGGCCTTCCTGGTCGGGGCCACCAGCGCCGCCAGCGATTACCCGCGCACGGTGATGGCGGCCCGCGCCTTCTCGACTCCCGAGGAGCTGGCATCCTTCTATGGCCACGTCAGTGCCCTCACCAACTCGCTGACCGTAGTGCTGCAGCTGCTCGGGACCGGTGTCCTGGTGCGACGGCTCGGGCTCGAAGCCACCCTGGCGATCCTGCCGCTGGCTGTGGGCACCGCCGCCCTGGCGGCCGCCGCCTCTCCCGGCTTCGTGCTGGCCGTGGTGATCCGGGCCGGGCAACTGCTGCTCTCCCGGTTCGCCCACGGCCCGGCCTGCCTGCTGCTCGTGAACGCGGCACCGACCTCCGAGGCACCCCGACTCCGGGCCGTCGCCTACGGACTCGCCACCACCTCCGGTCTGCTGACGGCCGGCGCGGTGCTGGCCCTGGCAGGCACCCCGCGTCTCGAAGCGGTCTACCTGGCCATGGCGGGATCCTGCGGGCTCGCCCTGCTCGCGGTCCGCGGGGTGACCGAGGCCTATCGCTCCTCCCTGGCCGACGAACTGCTCCGCCAGACCGCTCCGACCGGCGCCGGGACCGGGGAGGAGTCCTCGTCCTTGTCCGCCCTGGCCATGCAGGCGGCCACCGGGTCGGGCGTCGCCCAGGTGCTCCTGGCGTCGGGGGATCCCCGCCTGATCGGGGCGGTGCGGCGCGCCCTGGTCGAGATGGGATCCGGCGACCTCGAGGTCGGGATCGCCTCGGCCCTGGAGACCGAGGGCGAGGATGCCTGCCTCTTCGCCCTGGAGCGACTGGCGGCCGCCCACCTCCCGGGTCCGGCCGCCCGGAGACTGGGAGAGGTCCTGATCGCCGGTAGCGATCCGGGCTCGCGGCGGCGGGCCCTGCGGGCCACCGGCGAACTCGGCGACCCGCGGAGTGCGGCGGCGCTGCTGGCTCGACTGGGGGATCCGGGTCTCCCGCCCGAGGAGCGCCCCGGGGTGGCCTCCGCCCTGCTCCGGGTGGCGATCGAGCCCGACCCCCTCGCCCGGGCGGTCACCAGCCTCCGGGGCGATCTCTCCCACCCGCGTGCCGCGGTACGCGCCCGCGCCATGGCGGCGGTGGGACGCCTGGGCCTCCCGGCCATGGTCCCGGCCCTGGCCTCCGGACTCTCCGATCCGGATCCGGAGGTGGCCGTCCAGGCGGCCCGGGCGCTCGGTCGTGCCCGGTGCCCGACCGCGGTCCCGGCGTTGGAGGCCTGCCTCGACCGCTCGCCCGCGGCAGCGCTCCGCCAGGAGGCGGTCGCCTCCCTGGCCCGGATCCGGGACGAGACGCTGGCTTCCATCGAGGCCATGCTCGACCTCTTCTCCGAGCGGGACCGACGTCGCCTGGGAAGGGCCCTCGAAGGGCTGGGGTCGGGAACCTCCGCGGTCCTCCTGGCGCGGGCCCTGGCGCTTCCGTTGCCGCGCCTTAGGGCCGCGGTGGTGGGCGCGCTGCGCGATCTGGTCGGGCGCGGCAGGATCGAGGCGGCCGCCGACTGGCTGCCTGCCCCCGGGCAGGTCGAGGTCGCCAGGCTGGTCGAGGCGGCCTGGAGCGCCGAGGAGGAGCACCGGACTCCTCTGGTGCGGGTCCTGGCGGAGCTCCCTTCCCGGACCGCGGAAGCCGCAGCCGCCCCGGCCCTGGCCCGCTGCCTGGGCGCCGACCTCGGAGCCATCGGGGACGCCCCGGTCGTGAGGGCCGAACGGGTGAGGCGGGCCCTCCACCTCCTGGACCGGGCAGGATCCCGGGACGAGAGCCTGGAGACCGCCTTCGAGCTGGCCCGGGGCGCCGACGGGCGCACCGCCTCGAGGGCCCGCGAACTCCTCGAGACCGGGATCCTCGATCCCTCGCTCCTGAGGCTCGTCCTCGCCGATCTGCCGCGGACCTGAGCGACCCGGACCGGACCGGGGAGGTCAATCCACCCCGGCGCGCATCGACTCGGTGCGGATCCTCCGGGCCGAGAACTCCAGGTCCTCGACGTAGATCGGGATCCGGAGGCGGGTCTGGTTCCCGGCCCCGTCCTGGGCCAGCACGCACAGCGTCCGGAGCGAGGGGGGATCGTCCGGATCGGAGCCGAGCACGGCCCGATCGGGATAGGTGTACCCGAGCTGGGAGAGGAACTCGATCCCCTGGTTGCGATCGCGGGGATCGCCGGGCGCCTCGATCCACCAGGTGATCCCGGCCACCCTGAGCGAGGTCTCGAGTTCGCGCCGGGGGCGGTGCGGGAGGAAGGGCAGAGGCGGAGAGTCCCCGGGATCCGGGAGGTCGTGGCGGTCGGGATCGGCGTACAGGGGCTCTCCCTGGGAGCCCTGGGCCGCGGGCGAGAAGACGTCGCGATCGGCGGGGTGGAGCGACTCGGAGAGACCCTCGTGGTTGTCGAGCGCCACCACTTCGAGGCGGGCCCGGGCCCCTGCCCAGAGCAGGATCCAGGGCGAGTCCCGGGTCTGTCCGGCGGAGAGGTCCGGGGTCCAGGTCGGCGACTCGGCGACGAAACCCCGGGAAGGGCTCCCCGGCTCGACCACCTCGGCCGCCACCCGGGCCGTCTTGGCGCCGGGGCCCGGGATCCGGACCCGCTCGTCGTCGGCCTCCCCTTCCGGCACCAGGGCCGGGTCCTGGTCGGGGGCGGCCTCCAGGATCCGCACCATCTGGGGAGGCGTCCCGTCCTGGTTGAAGACCCGGACCCGGACCACGGGTGGAGTGCGGTCCTGGACCGAGAGCCGACCTGCGGCCGCCACGTTGCGACTGCCCTGCGCGCCCGGCGCCGGCTTCACCGAAACCCGGAACCGCTGGGTGGGAGCCACCGTGTCGTCGAGGTTCATCGCCTCGGTGGGGACCCGGAGCAGCGCATCGGGCACCTTCACCAGGAAGCCGGACCACATCCCGGGCGGCCGGCCGGTGCCGGGAGGCTGGGGTGGCGGCATCCCGGCGGCACCCGGGGGCGGCGGAGGAGGTGCTCCCTTGCCGCCCGGCATCGGGGGCTCAGGCACCAGGAACCAGTCGGTCTCCGCCACCGGGACCACGACCTGCCTCTCGGGTCGGTCCGGACGTCCCCGCGCCGCCCATTCGCTGGCGTCGCGTTCCTGGAGCGTGAAGGTCGCCTCCAGCACCGGCGGGGGCGAGGGATCCTCGGGGGCCGCCACCCGGTCGGTGACCGGGAAGAAGAGGACCAGGTTCCGGGAGTCCTCGGGGAGCACGAACGGCAGCGCATACGGGGCCTCGCCGCGGCTACCCGAGATCCGGATGACCACGGTGGCGGTCTCGTTCACGACGTCGGTGTGGGGAGATCGGTAGCTGAGGCAGTACGTCTTCCGGGCCCCGTCGATCACCGCCCCGAGCGCCCCCTCCACGTTCTGGTCCACCCCGGGCACGAAGAAGCCTCCGGTCCTCCGGGCCACCCGCCGCATCGGCCACTCGAACACGTCGCCGTACCCCATGGTCACGACCATGGAGCCGGAGGACAGGGCCGCCTGGCGGATCCTCCGCATCTGGGGGCGGATCGGCTCGTCGGCGGTGTCCTCGCCGTCGGAGAGCAGCGCCAGCACCTTGACCGGTCCCTCGCCGTCGGGGCCGGTGGGAGCCGGAGGGCGGTACCCGGCCAGCCGCTCCATCTCGTCGGCGGTGCTCTTCCAGATCGGGCTGCCCCCGCTCACCGCCAGGTTCGCCGACTCGGCGGCCAGCTTGGCGAGGTCGTCGGTGAAGCCGGTCTCGGGGAAGCCCGAGGAGTCGACCTGACCCACCACGATCCGGTAGGGACCTCCGGGGCCGGGGCCGGGGCCCGGACCGCCGGGACCGCCGGAGGGCAGGCCGGGAGCACCGGGACCGCCGGGTGCACCGGGAAGCGGTCCGTTCCCCGAGGGCAGACCGGCGGCTCCCGCTGCGCCGGTGGGAGGGAAGCTGGTGGCCGTCCCCACCGCTCCCACCCCCCCTGCCGGGGGAAGCCCGCCGGCCGGTCCGAGCACGCCGGAGACCGACGGGGTCTGGGCCGAGGCCGAGGTCCAGGTCCAGGCCGCGGCCAGGAACAGGCCTCGGACCCGGAACCCGGTGGAGCGGAGCGGCACGGATGGATCTCCCGTCGCTTCCCGCCGACGCAACTCGGGGGCCAAGTGCCTCGCCGAGCCTCCAGGCCCGGGAGCCGACGCCCTCGTCGCCACCCAGGAGGCAGCCAGGACGCCGACTCCCGGCCTTCCCCTCGCCGCGGACCGGTCGAGCGAAAGAGACCCTGGCGCGGCCGTCTCGCCAGGATCGGGAGTCGCAAGGGTTCCCGCCGAGAGGCGTGAGGGACAGGCGAGACCCGGGAGGTCCCCCCGGTCCCCGGGCCTACTCGAGCACCCAGGCCGCCAGGTACTTGGCGTAGGTGCCGAGGATCCCGTCCTTGGTCAGGTCGAAGAGCACGCTCGGCTTGTAGCCGGGGTAGTCGTCCTTGCCCATGATCAGGACCTTCCGGGTGGAACCGTCCGGGAGGGTCGCCACCGCGCTCACCAGGTAGGGCGCCGGGACCAGGTCGTTCAGGTCGGGGGTCTTGCCCGCATCCTTGCGATAGACCCGCTCCAGGGTCACCGGCGCCACGGTCGACCCGTCGATGGCCGGCGCCTGGGGAACCAGGGTGAAGACCAGCCTGGTCCCGTCGGGGATCGGATCGGGGACCTTCTTCACGTCGTTGCGGTACCCGTCGGGCCGCATCCCGATGTTCATCCCGTACCAGTGGGTGTGGTTGTCGGGGTTCTTCCCGTCCCCTTCGCCGTAGGGGGTCACCCCGGTCACCCGCCACACGAAGTCCTGGCTGATCCCCTCCCCGGAATCCCTTTCCTTGTTCCAGAGGCGGCCCACCGGCTCGAGCGGGAGCGTGAACTCGGCTCCCCGGTAGCGCACCCGGATCCGACCGATCTCGAACCGGTAGCTCCCCGGCACCAGCTTCTGGCGCCAGGTCCCGTCCTCCTTCACGGCCGGGGTGTAGCGCACCTTCTCGCCGGCCTCGCTCACTCCATGGAGGAGGATCGAGACATCCTGGATGTCCCCGGAGAGCGGGCTGCCGTCTCCCTTGGTGACCCGGCCGGAGGCGAACCCGGCCTGGGCCGCGATCGCGACCGGTGCGGCTCCCGCCGGCGCGGGCCCCGGGGCGGCAGCGCTCCCGGTGGCTTCGCCGCACCCCGCGATCCCGAGGGCTCCGACCAGGAGGGCTCCCGTCCAGAGGCCCAGACCCGTTCCCTTGCCTAGCCCCGCACGCGCTCCCGGCACGGATGCCGTCCTCTTCTCCCCGCCGCCTCCACGCTAGGAGCCCGGGTCCATCCGGGTCAATCCGACCGCGCTCCACGTGCCAGGTTGACCAGGAACACCTGAGCGACGACCGGGAATCCGCTCCCGGAGCCGATCGCACTACCTGGCTCCGGGCTTGCGTGGACCCTCCCCGGAGGCACGAGCATGACGATGCGAATCGGGTTCCTGGCCCTGGCCCTCTCGATCTCCTGGCTGGTGGCGCCCCCGGGACGGGCGGCCGGGAGCGACTCGTCGATCCTGGGGATGGGCGACGCCGACGCCCTCGCGGATCCGGGAGCGTCGGCCCGCGGGGCCGAAACCTCGGGCCGGGTCACCGCCGCCGCGCCGCCTCCCACCGATCCCCTCCAGCGGCTCCCCGATCACGACGACGAGCTCACCCTCTACACCCTGCCGGCGGTCGGCGAGCTCGACTGGGAGTCCCCGGCCTCGCTCCTGGCCACCGCCCTGAAGAACGTGTTCAAGCCGGCCGCAGGCGGCTACAAGCGGCGGATCGGGCACATGTTCGTCCACCTGAAGACCCGTACCTACGGGCGGGACGAGTGGGTCGGGATGACCACCGCCGACGACGGGGAAGCGGTACGCCTGGTCGAGGACAAGAGGTACGGGCTGGGAGTCCTCACCGCCGACCAGCTCGGCAAGCTCGACGATCCGGCCAGGCTGAAGCAGGAACTCGCCTTCCGGGAGACCACCGGGGAGTTCGCCTTCCTCCGGATCCTCCTCTCGAAGCCCCTGGCCAAGCGCCTGGTCGACTACCTGGACGGGATCAAGCAGCGGGGAGCCGACCTCCACTACGGCGGGGCCAACCGTCCCCGCCACGGCGAGGGTGGAGGCTGCGCCCCGTTCGCGGTCAGCTTCCTGGCGGTGGCCGGCTTGATCGAGCGCGAATACCTGGTCGACGCCCCGGGGCAGAAGGCCTGGAAGTTCGAGGTCGGGATCCCGCCCGAGTACTTCGGGGGTCCTCTCTCGGGTCGCCGGGTCGACAAGTTCGAGGTCGCCTTCGGGCGCCACGGCTGGCTGAAGCCCGAGGATCCCAGGGCGATCCGCCACATCGTCTGGGAGCCGACCCGGATCACCAAGTGGATCCACGCCCAGTACGACCGCGAGATGCGCTCCCCCAGCCGCAAGTGGCGCTTCGAGCTGCGGGACCGGGCCAAGGGCCTGGGGCTCGACGCCCGCAACCGCCAGCCGCCCCGGGGACCCATCTTCCTCGGAACTCCCTCGGGGGGACCCGACCACCCTTTCGGTCGCCAGAGCGGCGAATACCACCAGCATCCCACCGGACCAGAGGCCCGGCCGCAGTGAGGTGGGTCGCCCGCCGGCCCTGCTACCGGTTGGCGTTCAGCCAGGCGGCGAGCTGGGCGGCCTGCATCGCTCCCGTCTGCTTCGCCTTCACGGTCCCGTCGGGGTTCAGGATGACCATGTAGGGGACGGTGCCCGAGAACCCGATCCCGGCTGCCGACTGGGACGGGAAGGCGGCCTTCACCTGGGCATCGACCTCGGGGGTCAGGTTCTGGCTGGAGGACTCGAGCACCACCGGCACGAAGGCCGCGGAGGCAGCGATCACCGCCGGATCGGGGAAGGCGGTCTGCGCCATGGTCTTGCATGGACCGCACCAGGTGGCCGAGATCCGGAACCAGATCTTCTTGTTGCCCGAGGCCGCCTGGGTCTTGCCGGAGGCGAGGTTCGTGCCCCAGGAGACCGCGGTCGGGACCGGATTGCCGGCCGCACCCTGGTCGGTCCCGGGAAGTCCCGTCCCTGCCGTGGCCCCCGGTGTCGTGGGACCGACCCCGGTCGGAGTCAGGAATCCGGGTTGGTTGGACCCGGGAAGGCCGGGAGGTGCGCTGGTCAGCGGCGAACCGGGAACCCCGGTCGTGGTCCCGAGACCGGGGATCGAGCCTCCACCGAGGCCTCCCGGCAGTCCTCCGCCTCCCAGCCCTCCCGGCAGACCGCCGCCCGAGAGCCCGGGGATTCCACCCTGGCCCCCCAGGGCGCCTCCCAGCAGGGCCTGGATCAGCCTGCAACCGGGAAGGAACGTCAGGCTCATGGCCATCAG
>CAYOHP010000022.1:0-72585 GCA_964403795.1 uncultured bacterium
CGCCGCGTACCTCACGCCGGCAGGTCCTCGCCCAGGACCACCAGGTCGTCGGTGGCGAGGACGACTCCGACCTCGCTCCCGGGCTGCAACTCGCCGATCTCGCGGATCCGGGTGGTGCGGGAGGCCAGGGTCAATCCTCCGGCCTCGACCTCGATCTCGAGATCCGAGCCGATCCGCCGGACTTCCTTGACCCGCGCCGGGAACCGGGTGGCTCCGTCGTCCCTCGGCTCCCGCCCCGGACCGACCTCGACCAGCAGGTTCTCGGGTCGGATCATCAGCCGGATCCGGTCCCCGCCGCGGGCCTTCGGGAGATCCTTCGGTGCCGGGAGGTGCAGCCCGTCGCCGACCACGATGCGGGAAGGGTCCTGGTCGAGGCGGGCATCCACCAGATTGGCGGCACCCAGGAACTCGGCGACGAAGGGCGTGGAAGGCCGGGCATAGACCTCGTCGGGGCCTCCGCACTGGACGACCCGGCCGTGGTTCATGATGGCCAGCCGGTCCGAGAGGACCAGCGCCTCCTCCTGGTCGTGGGTCACGTGGACGAAGGTGGTCCCCGATTCCCGCTGCAGTCTGCGGAGTTCCTTCTGCATGGCGGACTTCAGATTCTTGTCGAGAGCCGCCAGGGGCTCGTCGAGGAGCAGGAGCTTGGGCTCGTTGACCAGGGCCCGGGCCAAGGCGACCCGTTGGCGCTGGCCGCCCGAGAGCTGTTCGGGATAGCGGTCGGCCCGATCCCCGAGTTGCACCACCTCGAGCATGCGAGCCGCCGACGCGGTGACCCGGTCCTCGGGCCAGCCCTTCATCCGGGGACCGAACTCGACGTTCTGGCGGAGCGTCATGTGGGGGAAGAGGGCGTAGCTCTGGAAGACCATGTTCACGTCGCGATGCTCGGGGGGGACGCCGACCAGCGACTTCCCCTCGAGCCGGACGTCGCCCACCTCGGGGTCCTCGAAGCCGGAGACCAGGCGGAGGATGGTGCTCTTCCCGCAGCCCGAGGGTCCGAGGATGCAGAAGTACTCGCCGCGCCGGAAACTCAGGCTGGCGCCGCGCAGGGCCTGGAGCGTCCCGTACCGCTTCTCGGCGTCGACGACCTCGAGCAGCCACCCACCGTCGACCGGGTCTCCCAAGATCCGCCCCTCCTCGGGAGCCGGATTGTAGCGACCCGCAGGGGGGCGGGGAAGCGGGAGGGTGTCACCCGGAGCCGCGGGAGCCCTGGCCTCGCCGTCCGGATCGGTCCCGACCGATGGCCACCGCCAGGCCGAGCGAGATCGGAAGGCCTCCCAGCCCCATCCCGAGCCAGATCCCCGGGAGCCCCATCCCGAAGGGACCGGCCAGGGCGATGGCCAGGGGCAGGGACACCGACCAGAGCCCGGGGACGACGATCCAGGCGGCCTGCCGTCCTCGTCCCAGGCCCTGCATCGCCCCCGAGAGGACCACCTGGAGCCCGGCGGTGACCAGGAACAGGACCAGTTGGGGCAGGGTCTCCACGAAGGCCCGGGAGGCGAGAGGATCGGAGGTGAGCAGGCTGCCGATCCCCCCTCCGAGGTCAGCCCCCAGGACCACCGAGGCGCCCGCGACCATGGCGACGACGCACGCCAGGGCGCCGGCCCTGACGATCCCGAGGGTGGCGGGACGGTCCCTGCCCCTTCCGCCTTCCCCGACCAGGACCGAAGCCGAGATCCCCAGACCCTCGGCCACCGTGAGCGCGATCCAGGCGGTCTGCTGGACCATGTGGTGGGCGGCCAGGGCGATGGGACCCAACCATCCGGCCGCGATCGCGAGGATCGTATAGACGAGGTACTCCAGGGCGAGCTGGAGGCCGAGGGGCGCGCCCCGCACCAGCAGCATCGCCAGGAGCCGGGGACGGAATCTCGGTTTGGCTCCCCGGTCGACCGCAGCTGCGATCCGGGCGGTCATGGCCCACAGTCCGACTTCGGCCACCGTGGTCGCCACCGCGGTTCCGACGATCCCGGTCCCCGCCCAGGCGACCAGCACCAGGTTCCCGGCCAGGTTCACGGCGTTGGTCACGGCCACCAGGACCCAGAGGGTCCGGACCCTGCCGGTAGCCACCAGGAGGCCTCGGTCGGCCAGCCAGGCACCGACCAGGGGGAGGGCCAGGCAACGGATCTCCAGGAACCGGATCGCCCGTCCCGAGACCTCGGGATCCTGCCCCAGGAACCCGAGGATCCCGGCACCGAGGAACATCGCGGCCAGGGTGGCCAACCCCAGGCTTCTTCCCAGTCGCCGCAGGTGGAGGTGGGCGGAGGCCAGCGAACCCGGCCGCCCCCGGGCCCGGTGGGCAGCCAGGACCGGGACCTGGGCCTGCATCACCCCGAAGAGGAACAGAGCGAAGGCCCAATATGCGGTCTCGCCCAGGGCCAGGGCCGCCAGGTCGACGGTTCCCGATCGACCCACGAAGGCGGTGTCGACCAGGCCGATCGCCAGGAAGGCCAGGCTGGAGGCGGCCGAGGGCACCGCCAGGACCAGGAGGCGGCGGTGGATGCCCGAAGGGCCTAGAGCCGGACCGCCGAGACTTCCCGTCGGTCCCGTCGAGGGATCAGGAAGGGTCTCGGCGTGGGACTTCGGAGTGGCGCTGGGGCCATGTCCGAACCCCCTCTCTCCCCCCGGGAGGTCCCCATACTAGGCCCGGGGAGCCGGTCTTCGGCAAGCGATCCCCGGGGCGGCGACCTTGGCCGGGAGGAACCCCTGGACGCACAGGAAAAAAGAATTCCCCGGGGGGCTTGTCAGTTCCTGCCGGCTCCTTACGATCAGGATTGTCTCCGACCAACAGACCGTTCCTTCCGCCAAACTGCGAACCCCCGGTCCCGCCGACCGGGGGTTCGTTTTTCCGGAGGATCGAAGATCCTCCGGAAAGACCTCTCGACTGCGGAGGCCCAGGTCAGATCGCCTGGCGGGCCAGGCTGCGCCTGCGGAGTTCGACGCCGTACTCGCGCAGGATGTCGCTGCGGCTCACCACCCCGACCAGTTTGCGGGGGTCGCCGTCGGCGGTGACGCAGAGCAGGCTCCAGCCGTTGGCCTCCATCAGCCGGAGGGCCTCGGCCAGGCTGGTCCCGGGAGCCGCCGAGGCGGTGACCGGATCCATGGCGTCCTTGGCGATCAGGATGTCGCGGATCTCGGGCTGGTCGAAGACCTCCCGGACCTTGGCGAGGGTGATGACGCCCACGAGGTCGCCCCGGGCGTCGAGCACCGGGAATTTCGAGTGGCGGTGGTGCAGCAGGGCCTTCTCGATCTGGGCGTAGCCGGCACTCTCGGCCATGGTGGCGACCTCGGAGCGCATCACCGACCCGCAGGGCATGTCCTCGAGGACGTTCCAGTGCATCTCGGCGCGATGGGCCGGCGAGTCCTCGAGATGCTCGACCTGTTGGGAGTAGAGCGACCGGTTCCCGACCAGGATCGAGGCCAGGGTGCAGGTCCAGATCGAGGGCACCAGCAGCCCGTAGCTGCGGGTCACCTCGGCCACCATGATGATCGAGGCGAGCGGGGCGTGGGCGGCGGCCCCGAACAGGGCGGCCATCCCGATCAGGGCATAGCTCCCCGGCTGGGCCACCCACCCGGGAGCGACTTCAGCCAGCACCTTCCCGACCACCCCGCCGGCGAGGCCCCCCAGGATGAGGCTCGGACCGAAGATCCCGGCCGATCCTCCGGATCCGACCGAGGCGCTGGTGGCGAGCATCTTCAGGACGAAGAGGGTGGCAAGGAACCCGACCGAGAGCCGGGAGTCGATGGCCAGCTGGAGGAAGCCGTCCCCGCCGTCGAGGACGCCGGTCCCGAGGCCGAAGCCGGCTCCCTGCTCCCGCATGAGGTCGATGGTGGCGAGCGCCAGGGCTCCGGTCACCAGGCCGCCGCAAGCGGGCCGGAACCAGCGCGGCACCGGGAGTGCCGCGAAGGCGTGTTCGACCCCGTAGAAGACCCGGATCCAGAGCCGGGCCGCCAGGGCGCAGACCACCGCCAGCACCGTGTATCCGGCCAGTTCGATCCCCGATTGGAACTGCCAGGCGGGGACGTGGAACATATGGGTCCAGCGCACCACCCCCGAGAACACCGAGACCAGGCCCACGTAGCTCGAATAGGCCACTACCGAGGCGATGGCCGAGGGGATGATGACCTCGCCGTCGATGTCCGAGCCCCGGTAGAGGATCTCGCCCGCGAACAGGGTCGCGGCCAGCGGGGCCTCGAACAGGGCGGCCAGGCCTGCCCCCATCCCCGCGACCAAGAGGATCCGGGTACGTCGGTCTCCCAGCCGGAGGAGCTGCCCCAGGTTGGACCCGAACCCGGAGCCGATCTGGGTGATGGGACCCTCGACCCCTCCCGAGCCGCCGAATCCGAGCGTCAGGGTGCTCGCCAGCATCTTCACCAGCGGGACCTGGGGACGCACGATCCCCTGGCGATGGTGGAAGGCATGGATCCCGCCATCGGTCCCGTGCCCCATGGCCTCGGGTGCGAAGCGGTGGCAGAGCAACCCCGACAAGAGGCCACCCAGGGCGGGGAGGAGCAGGATCGCCCAGGGGACCGGATGCGACGGGTCGGGTTCGGGGTGGGCCGCGGGCAGACTGCCCTCGAGGCGAGGGTTCTCGGGCGCATGGACCCCCATCACGTCCCGGATCACGCGGTGCCCCAGCCCATGGAGACTGGCCTTGAAGAGGACCGCCCCCACGCCCGTCACGAGCCCGAGGAGGACGGCGTGGAGGATCCAGCTCTTGCGGAGCCATTCGCCCAGGCCGGTAAGCTTCGGTGGCGGCGGGATGGGATCGGCGCTCGGGTTCACGGTTCCATCCTGGGGGATCGCCGGACCGCACGCAAGGCTCGTTGGAGTACCCTTGGCAGGTGGAACCCGGGAGCCGCACGGCGTGCTGGTTGGCCGGCCTGGCATCGCTCGCCCTGGCCGGAGCGACGGCCCCCGTCTCTGCCGCCGGGCGGATCGTCCAGGTCGAGCTGCGCCAAGCCCGCCTGCCTCTAAGGGTCGAGTGCGGTCCGGCGAGTCGGGGCTCGTGTCGACGTCTCCGGGAGACCGCGGTCCGGGCCCTGCCCCGGATCGAGGCCCTCCTAGGGCGCGCCCCCGGGGCGAGCTCGCCGACCCTCCGGGTGGTGTCGGGGCCGGAGCGCATGGGGGGCGTCGACTATCGCAGCGACCCTGGGGGCGAGGCTCTCGAGGTCCATCCCCGGACTGCCGACTGGCAGGTGGTCGCCGGCCTGGCAGGCTTCTGGTGGAACGTAACCACGCTCGCGGAGCCCACTGGACGGGAGGCCTGGGTGGCGGTGGGCCTCTCCCTCTGGCTGGCGGTCGAGGTCCTGCGGGTCGAGCCGCGTCTCGGGGACGCTGCCCGGGTCCATCGGGTCCACATCGAGGAAGGTTGGGAGCAGGCGCCCCGAGGCTTCGATCCACCGCTCTCCACCTGGAGTCCCCCCTATCCGCCTGGGCCCGCACTGCTGCCCGCGGTCTCCGCCTGGCAGGGAAAGGCCTACGCCTTCTTCGGCGCCCTCGCCCATGCCATGGGACCCGGAGCGCTGAAGGAAGTCCTGGCGCGGATCCTGGGTTCCGGACGGCCGGTGCCGAGCGCCGAGATCCTGGCCTCGCTGGGGCGGGAGCTCCCCGGTGCCGGCGCCGGTTGGGTGGTGGAGGACGGGCGCCCGGCCTTCCCCCCGCGGGAGCTGGGTAGGACGGTCGTCCTGGGGCTTCCGCCGCCTCCGGGGACAGCTCCCCGCCACCACGTGACCGACCCGGAGGACCCGGGGATCGAGGCCGCATCGGATCTGCTGGAGGCAGGCATCCGCTGCGAGGCGGACTGGTGGACGGTCGACCTGAAGGTCCGCGGCGACTTCTCGGACCCCGGACCGACCTGGTGTATCGGCCTCGACCTGGACGGGGATTCGAAGTTCGATCGGCTGGTCGGCTTCGGCTCCAAGGACGCTCCCTGGGTGACCGAGATCCACGGATCCATGGAGGACTGCGACTACAAGATCTGGGACCGGGCCCTGGTGGCGCGGCAAGGGTCCCGGGCCGTGCTCTCGATCCCTCGTGATGCTCTCGGTCTCGAGACCGGTCCGGTGCGGGCCTCGGTCTACAGCGTGAACGGCCCGCCGGTGCAGAAGCGGGACAGCCTGCCCTGGATCCGGTTCGAGCCGACCGCCCCGTGAGCCCGCGGCCCGGCCGCAAGGGCCTCGCCAGCGAAGGATGACTGCCCGAGCCTCCCCCCTTGCAGGCCCCGGACGACCATGATAAGGTCTCGGAGGGGTTAGCACTCACGGATAATGGAGTGCTAACAACCTGCCCGGGGCCCGCTTCGGATGCGGATCCCAGGCCTGGCTGCCCGTGATCGGACCCCCCGAAGGGGGGAGAGGAAAGTCGAGATGGCCCTTTCGCTCAAGCCGCTGGGAGACCGCGTCGTCATCCAGCCCCAGAAGGCCGAAGAGAAGACCGCCGGCGGGATCATCATCCCCGACAGCGCCAACAAGGAAAAGCCCGTGATCGGGACCGTCATGGCCGTGGGCCCCGGCAAGCGTGCCGACGACGGCAAGCACATCCCGCTCGACGTCAAGGTCAACGACCGGGTGTTCTACTCGAAGTACGCCGGGACCGAGCTGAAGATCGACGGCGAGACCTACCTGATCGTCTCGGAGACCGAGATCCTGGCCGTCCAGGGCAAGTGATCCCTCCGGCCCCGTGAGCCACGGGGCGTGTCCCTCCGTAGAGAACCCCAGTTTCGACGCGTAAGAACGCAGAACCAGAGGAAGACAAGACTATGGCTGCCAAAGACATCCGTTTCCATGCCGATGCCCGCGCCGCTCTCGAGCGGGGCGTCAACAAGCTGGCCCAGGCCGTGGCCGCGACGCTGGGCCCCAAGGGCTGCTATGTGGTGCTCGACAAGAAGTTCGGCTCGCCGACGGTGACCAACGACGGCGTGACCATCGCCAAGGAGATCGAGCTCGAGGACAAGTTCGAGAACATGGGCGCCCAGCTCTGCCGCGAGGTGGCGTCCAAGACCAACGACGACGCCGGTGACGGCACCACGACCGCCACCGTGCTGGCCCGTGCCATCGTGCGCGAGGGCCTGAAGAACGTGACCGCGGGCGCCAACCCGATGCTGCTGCGCAGCGGCATCAACAAGGCCGTGGAGACCGTGGTGGCGGGTCTGAAGAAGATCAGCCGGGAGATCAAGGACTCCAAGGAGATCGCCCAGGTGGCGGCCATCTCTGCCCGCGACGTGGCGATCGGCGAGATCATCGCCAAGGCGATGGACGAGGCCGGCCGCGACGGCGTGATCACGGTGGAAGAGGGCCAGAGCCTGGAGAACGAGCTGGAGACCGTGGACGGGATGCAGTTCGACAAGGGCTACATGTCGCCGTACTTCGTGACCAACTCCGAGAAGATGGAGGCGATCTACGACGACGCCCACATCCTGATCTACGACGGCAAGATCAGCTCGATGAAGGACTTCCTGCCGCTGCTCGAGAAGGTCGTGCAGACGGGCAAGCCCCTGCTGGTGATCGCGGAGGACGTGGAAGGCGACGCGCTGGCGACCCTGGTGGTCAACAAGCTGCGGGGCACCTTCAAGTGCGTGGCGGTGAAGGCCCCGGGCTTCGGGGACCGGCGCAAGGCCATGCTGGAGGACATCGCGATCCTGACCGGCGGCCAGAAGGTGTCGGAGGAGATCGGGCTGAAGCTCGAGAACATCTCGCTGGCGCACCTGGGTCACGCCCGGCAGGTCACGGTGACCAAGGACAACACCACGATCGTGGACGGCAAGGGCAAGGCCGACGCGATCAAGGGCCGGATCGCCCAGATCAAGGCCGAGATCGAGAACTCGACCTCCGACTACGACAAGGAGAAGCTGCAGGAGCGGCTCGCCAAGCTGTCGGGCGGGGTTGCGGTCGTGAAGGTGGGCGCTGCCACCGAGACCGAGATGAAGGAGAAGAAGACCCGCGTGGAGGACGCCCTGGCGGCGACCCGCTCGGCGGTCGAGGAGGGGATCGTGCCCGGCGGCGGGTCGGCCCTGCTCTCGACGATCGACGAGCTGGAGAAGCTGATCAAGGGTCTGACGGGTGACGAGGCGACGGGTGCCCGGATCGTGCGGCACGCCATCGAGTCGCCGGTGCGGTGCATCGCCGAGAACGCCGGTTACGACGGCTCGGTGGTGGTGGACAAGCTGCGCAACGAGCACAAGGGCAAGGGCTTCAACGCCCTGACCGGCGAGTACGTGGACATGGTCAAGGCCGGCATCGTGGATCCGACCAAGGTGACCCGGTCGGCGACCCAGAACGCGGCCTCGATCGCCTCGATCCTGCTCACCACCCAGGTGCTCATCACCGAGAAGCCGGAGGAGAAGGCGGCCGGCGGCGGCCACGCCCACGGCGGCGGGATGGGCGGCATGGGCGGTATGGGCGGCATGGGCGGCGGCATGGACTTCTGATCGGGCAGGTCCCCGGGTCCGCCCGGGGACCGCCGATCGGTCCAGACCGTTCCTCGCGAACCCCTCGTTCCCCTCGGGGAGCGGGGGGTTCGTGCTTCCCGGGGAGAGATCGACGCCCGACGAAGGTCGGAGGCTCGACCCCTCGGAGCGGAGTGCTCCATCCCGGAGTGACGCATAGCGCTACGGGTCTGCGGCAATACCCGCTCCAAAAGCGGCTTCCAGGAGTTGGCATGGATCCCGCATTACCTCCTCGGCGAGGAGCGGAGGTGCCCGGTGCGAAGATTCTCGAAGGCGGCCATCCTGGGTTGCGTGGTCCTCGGCGTCGGGGCTCGAGGTGTCCGGTCCCAGATGCTCGGCCAGGAGGGCGAGACGATCCGGGCCCGTCGGGCACCCGGGGGGGGCCCGGCGAACCGGTCGGCCGAGCTGGCCGCGGGGTACCCGGGGTTGACCCTGGGCGAGTTCCCCGCCTTCCAGACCTACCGGTACGAGGGGCGGAGCGGCGCCTTCGCCATGGCCTGGCGGACCCAGCGCCATCTCCGGGAGCGGGCCGGGAACGACGGGGTGCCGGGTTGGGCGCGAGGGATCAGCTCCGGCCAGGGTCTCGGGTACTACCTCGGGGAGGAGAAGTGGAAGCTCCTGGCGTCGCTGCGCAAGGACGAGACCCACGCGCCCTCGCCCCGGAGCTTCGAGTCTGTGCCTCGGCTCGAGGAGGAGATCTTCCGGCGCCTCGAGGGCAAGGAGATCCGCAAGCTGGTCTTCATCCTCGACTCGAGCGCAGGTCTCCGCCGCCGCTACCTGGTGGTGTTCCGGGCCCGGGACACCGAGGACCGGGGCGAGCCCGGGAGGGTCTACGACTTCTACGACCCCCACGCCGCCACCGACGAGGACGAGGTGGCCGGCTCCCTGGAAGCCCCCATCGACCAGCTGTCTCCCGGCTTGAGGGGGGGACGCTTCGGCCAGCTCCGGGTGCTCCCCGGCTCCGGCGGGTTCCAGGTGTCGGCCTCCTGGGCGGCCTCTGCCGATGCCGGGGCTGCCGTCGGGATGAGCGGAGACGACCGTTTCGCCCGGCCGATCCCGGACGATGCGGCCTGGTGCGAGGTGGGCATCGAACAGTTCGGGGTGGCCGACAAGGGCCGGCTCTGGGGGCTGTGGGGCGGGGGAGACACTCCCTACTCGGCGACCCGGGGCGAGGACCTCGCCCGGGAGGGTTGGGGCGCCGAGATCGGGGAGTTCCGTCGGAGCGGGGTGAAGGAGGAGACCGGAGGCTATCGCTTCGGGACCTTCGACCAGGTCGACTGATACCTCCCCTCCGGAGCACCGCCTCGGCGACTGGCTCCCGGGGGAGCCCGTCGGGAGGGGGAAGGGATCCTCAGTCCGAGCCGGACGATCGCCTGCGGGTACGGGACGCCGAGCGCGAGTTCCTTGAAGTGGCTGCCGCGGGGGTCTGGGTGCGGGCCGGCTTCGAGTCCATCGTCAGTCTTGCCTTGGCCTCCAGGCTGTCGGACTGATCCCAGAGCCAGGTTCGCACGTAGTTGGCGGCCTTGTACCCCGAGATGATCGCGGACTCGTTGCAGGGCAGCCCTTCGACCTCCGCGCCTGCGAAGGCGATGCGGTACCAGGGCTTCCGGAGGACCGGGACCTTCTGGTGGAGGAAGCCCACGTCGGCGACGTGCATGGAGTGCCCGAACCGGGAGATCTCCACGTCGTGGACCTTGGCCCGGCTGCCCGGGATGATCTTCTCGAGATCGGTCAGGATGGCCTCCTTGATCTTCTCCGGGGGCCAGTCGAGGACCTCCCACATCCCGGTCTTGCCGGAGGGGATGTAGAGGGTGAGGACCTGGGGCTGCTTCTTGTCCTTGAAGGGCTTGCCCTTCCGGGTGATCCAGGAAGCATCGATGATGTCCTTGAAGAAGGTGCCGTTGATCCAGGTGTCGTAGCCCTTGTCGTCCCAGATCACTTCGTTCACGAGCACGTTGGCCACGATGTAGGAGGCGTACTCGATCCCCGCGATGGCCTTCTTCTTCTCCTCGGGCAGGTCGGGGATGATGTGGGGGAGGATCATCCCGGGCACCGCAGCCACTACGGTCCGGGCCCCCACGGTCTGGTAGCGACCGGTGCGGGTGTCGAGGTAGGTCACCCGGGCGCCGCTCAGGTTCTGGGAGACCTTCACGACCCGGCATCCCAGGCGGACCTTGTCCTTCAGGTTCTCGTAGACCATGCGGGTCAGGCGGCCCAGGCCTCCCGGGAAGGTGTAGTTTCCGCTGATCTCCGCCGAGATGTAGTTCACGAAGGCGGCCGCCGAGATCTTGTCCCCCAGGGCTCCGAAGCACGAGGGGATGTAGCGGTCGAGGTGGTGGATGGCGTCGTCCGAGATGCCCTTCTGCTTCAAGTAGTCGTGGGTGGAGACGAAGTCGAGGTCCTGCTGCTGGGGATCGAAGGTCTCCCAGGGCTGGTTCGACATGTTGGTGTCGTTGACCACCTCCATCTCCTCCAGCCACTTCACCCAGTTCTTGAGGCTGTCGCCCTTCCAGGGCATCTTGTGGCGCCCGTGGCTGTTCCAGCAGTTGGGGTAGTACTTCCCGTCGATCCAGGCGCTGTTCTCGGGATCCCGGATCCGGATCAACTCGATCCCGTTCTCCTTGTAGAAGTCGCGCATCACCCCGTAAGGCACCACCATGTAGGCGGCTCCGATGGCGTACTTGATGCCCTTCCACTCGGCCTCGCGCATCTGCCCACCGGGCTCGTCCTCGACCTCGAGCAGGAGGACGTTGCGGTCCTTCAGGTAGTGGAGGGTGGAGAGGCCGGCCATCCCGCCGCCGATGACGACCGTGTCGTAGGTCTCCCGCGGCACCCGCTCAGGGACCTCACCCGCTCGCCCGTCATGGCAACTGATGCAGGTCTCGCCCTGGAAGTGCCGCCCGAAGCGGTCGCGGATCACGGTCTCTTCGGCTCGGATCGGTGGGGCGAGGCCGAAGACCAGGGCCAGACCCAGGGTCAGGACGACTTGCAGCACGTTTCGCAGTCCTTTCGGCATGCCCCTCCGGGCCGGGCGCAGGGGCTTCGCTTCGGTTCCGGGGAACGGCCGGGCGAGCCGGAGGAACCGACCGCTTCGTAGCACAGAACGCGACGATCGCGCGACGGCCTTGACAGTGAGGGGGGGGTACCTACTCTGCTACAGCGTGGCGAGCGCACCCCGCCCGAGGGTGGTCACCACGCATGCATGCCGAGCAGAAAGAGGATGAGGAGGCGAGTCATGGCTCTGAGGCCGCTTCTCTGAGATCGACCCCATACCCTCCCTGAACGCAGGTGAGGGCCAAGATACGATCCCGGGCCCGGAAGCCGCGAGGCTTCCGGGCCCGTTGGTTCTCGGCCGCCCGGATCCTCCCTCGTGACAGGGCGGTGACAGGGCCCGGGCGCAGTCGGAGCGAGCCGGGTCCAACCCGGGGGAGCAGCGCAGGCGGAGCCCGCCCAGAAAAAAAGCGAGCCGACCGGACTAGCCGGTCGGCTCGGATCTATTGCCGAATGGGAGGTTCGGTCGCTCGTTCGCAGGCATTGCTAATGCAGGCCGCGTGCCAAATTCTCGAGTTTCGCCCGGGAAGCCCGAGGCGCCTGGCAGCACCCGGGTCGGCGACGTCCGATCGAGTCCTCAGGTCCCCGAGGGACGGGTGTCCGGGCGTCCGGATCTGGCCATTTGCCCTCTCCGGGCCCGACCGGGCACCCATGCGGGCACCCGGCCGGGCCGGACGGACTACTTCCAGAACTCCCGGCGGGTCGCCGGCTCCTGGGGGGGCAGGGTCGGGGGGACCTTGCCCTGCACCTCGGCGTCGACCTCTTCCAGGCGGGTCAGGGCCGCCACCAGCGCCGGCTCCTTGGGTCCGGATCCGGAGGGCAGTCCCTGGAGCGTCGCCAGGATCTCCCGCAGGCGACCGGCGATCCCGGCCATGGCAGCCCCCTCCTTCTCGAGGGCTTCGACCAGCACCTCGAGGTCGGCGAGCAGGTAGGCCAGGTCGGTCTGCACGTCCTGCGACGTGGTGGCCCGGCGGACCGCCGGGACGCCCTCGTCGAGCAGTGCCCTCCAGGCCACTCCGTGGCGGGCCAGGAAGTCCGCCTTCCATCGGGGCGGGGCAGGCACCGGCCGAGGCGGGGGGCCGCCCGGGGCGATGGCCGCCTTCCGGGCCTCCGCCTTGGCCTGCTGCCGCTTCGCGGCCCGACCCTTGCCACCGCCCATCGCCTCCGAAAGCTTGGAAAGGGCGTCCTTGGCGTGGCCCAGAAGGCCACCCTGGCCCGCTCCGCTCCCGGGAGCTTCGAGATCCTGGGCTTCGGGCTGGAAGCTGCCGAGTCCTCCCAGATCGGCTTCCTCGGAACTCGCGAAGTCCATGTCCGAGCCGAGGTCGCAGAGCATTTCGAAGGCCTCGGTCGGGGGCGGCGGAGGCGCACAGGCCGCCGCCCGCATCGGCGACGGTGCGGCCGCAGGCGGGGGCGCACCGGTGTGGGGACCCCGGGCCAGGGAGAACGCCATCGGCTTCGCCGCCCGCTTGGCGCGGCCCTTGGGAGCGGCCTTCTCCTCCTCGAGCATGTCCCAACCCGCGGCCGGCTCGACCGGCTGGGTCACCTTGTGCTGATGCCCGCCCTCGTTCACCACCTCGGCCCGGTCCACCGCCACGAACGCCGTGAACCGGCAGAGCACCTTGTGGGTGAGGGAGACCCGGGTGATCTCCGAAGCCAGCGCGGCATCCCGGTTCCCCTCGCTGACGTAGCGATGTTCCAGGTCGAGGACCCGGGAGCGGGCCCAGGACCAGGTCACGAGCTCGTCGCTCGACGCGACCGGTTCGACCTTCTGGAGGAAGCGGCTCCCGTCCGGCAGCAGGCCCCGGATCCGGGCCGGGCCCTTGGGTGTTCCGGCGAATCTTCCCATGAGCACGCTCGGGACCCCGGGGAAGACGTCCCCGGCGCCCGTGGGGGTCAGGGTCTCGGTCCGCAGGATCGCGCCGTCGAGTTCGATCTCCACGTCCTGGAGCACCGGCCGCCCGATCCGGCGGTACACGTTCTTCATCACCTCGTCGAGCCGGGACTCGCTCTCCACCAGCTCGTAATGGCCGCCGGTGGGCTGCGACAGCCGCTTCAGGAAGGCCTCGTTCACCGCCTGGTCCACGCCGATGGCGAAGACCCGCACGCCCCGGGCCTGCTTGCGCACCTGCCAGAGAAGCTGGTCCTCGTTGCCGACCTGGCCGTCGGTCACGAAGACCACGATCCGTTCCCGGCCCGAGGTGCTCTCGGCATCGAAGAACTCGAGCGCCCGGTCGAGCGCCCGGGCCATCTCCGTTCCGCCCCGGTCCTCGGCCGCCGTCAGGAACTCGACGGCCCGGAACCGGTTGCGATCACTGGCCGGGAGCAGGCAACCGCTCTTCCCGTCGATGGTGGGGACCTCCACCTGGTCGTCGAAGAGGATCACCCCGAAGCGGTCCCGGTCGGTCAGGGTGTCGAGCAGGCGCCCCGCGGCCCTCCGGCCTGCCACCATCTTCCAGCCCGACATGGAACCGGAGCGGTCGAGCACCACCACCACGTCGCGGGGAGTCACCCCGGCGGTCACCAGGTCGGGCGGGGCCACTGTGAGCGCGAAGGTGCCGTCGGTCTCGCCGGAGGCCGGGAGGAACACCAGGCCGGACCCCAGTCCCTCGGCCCCCACCCGGAACCGGAGGAGGAAGTCGCGATCCATGCGGTCGGTGCCCGGGGCCAGCTCGACCCGGAACTTGCCGCCCCCCCGGTCCTCGACCCGGGGCGAGTAGAGGCTGGTGCGGAGCTCCCGGATCGGGAGCCCTGCCGGGTCCACTTCCAGCGAGATCCCCAGGCGCACCGGCGAGGGCTGGCCGGGGAGCAGCACCGGGGGCGTGATCCGGCTGGCGTCGGGGACCGCGTCGGTGTCGGAGGCGGTCCCGCTTCCCGCGCTCGGTCCTTCGAGGGCCACCCCCGGGATGTAGCGGGGTGCCACCACCAGAGGGAACCGGAAGGTCGCTTCTCCTTCTCCCAGCGTCAGGGGACCGCCCAGCTCGAGCTCGACCGAGACCGATTCGCCGGCCGGGATGTTCCCCGCGGTCATGGTGAAGACCCCAGGGCGATCCTCCTCGGCGAGCGCGGCCCGGTGGCCGGACTCGATCGCCACCTGGTAGTCGCGGCGGGCCTGGCCGCGCTCCTTGAGCTCGCCCTCGACCACCCTCCCTCCCACCCGGAGCACGAACCGGCTCACCGCGGCCCGGTCCGGGAGAGGGAAGACATAGGTCGCCTCGAGCGGGGTGCCGAAGGCGTTCACGAAGGTCTGGCGGAGGCAGGTGCGGAAGTAGAGGCCGACGACCCGACCCTCGATCGTCATCTCCCGGAGCGGCATGCCTCCCCTCTGGGTGGAGAGGGCGCCGAAGCCGGCTTCCTCCGTCCCGGGCCGACCGGGTACGACAGGCACCTCGTGCAGGGTCGTGATCGTGGGGGTCATCGGTCGTCCTCTCCGCCACCCGGTGGGTGGTCTTCCAGGGAAGCCAGGTACTCGAGCAGGGGTCGACTCGCCTTGAGGAGTCCGTGGAGGGTGGTCCGGGAGGCGAGTTCCCCGGACAGGGTCAGGGTCACCCCGGGGCCCAGGACCAGTTCGGTGTCCGGGGGCAGGGCGGAGGCTGCGGGCAATGCCGACCGGGGAGATCCCCCCGGGCTCCCGGGGCCAAGGAGCGGATCCCGTGCTCCGGCAATGGGAGCCACCGGGACCCGGGCCCAGAAGGGGACCGGCTCGGCGGCGGGGGCCTCGACCAGGGGCTGCGAGAGACCAGCCTCTGCCGGTCCCACCTCGTCCTCGGTGCGGGCCGGTGGCATCCAATCCTCGGGCAGACCCGCGATCTTTCGGAGTTCGCGGTCGGGCTGACCGGCGAGAGCTTCTTGGACTTCCCGGAGGCTGGCACCCGAGGACTGGAGCCGCTTGATCGCCAGGATCTGGAGCAAGTGGCGGATCCCATACCAGGCGGTCCTCCCCCGCATCTCGGCCGGCCGGTCCAGCAACCCCAGGGTCGTGTAGTACCGGAACAGGCGCTCGGAGGGGTTCCACTGCACCCGCTTCGACTCGCCCCGGAACTCGCCCCCGCCACCGAGCAGGGGATGGCTGAGTTCCACGAGGTCCCGGAGGCGGTAGTCGGCGGTGATCATTCCTCTACGACTATAACACTGTCATATAACAGTGTCAAGATCGGGGCAAATCCTCCTTTCGTGGATCTGCGCCTCGCGCCGCGCTCCGGGTGCGGCACTCGCGAAGGCCGCGCGACCGACCTCGAACCCTGGACGCGCAGGCTGCGCGGCGAACCCCTCGAGGAACCCTGCCCGAAGGGGAGGAATCGGGATCCACAGCGGATCCAACCCTCTTGGCATCGAGTTGGCTAAGAGGGGCCTGCGGGCGGCCAGGAGCCCCGGAGGAGACGGCGATGCGAACCCCGAACAACCTGATCGAGTCGATGGTGGTGGCGGTGGGTCTGATGAGCCTGGGCTCCGTGCTGGGGCTCCTGCTCCCGGTCGAAGTCCCACCCGAGACGATCGAGCGGGCGCCCGAGATCCGGTCCTCCATCCCGGCGCCCAAGGCCGACAGGCACCGGGAACAGCTCCGCAACACGGTGGAGCTGCTGCTGGCGTCGCTGCCCCGGGACTCCCGCTCCGCCCACATCGACGTCGCCGCCCTCGACCAGGGCGCGGAATGAGGGCCGGAGCCATGAGCCATCGCACCCTGGTGCTCGGATCCCGACTGCTCCCGGACTCCGGCGGCATCGACCGCCAGCGGATCGTGGACCGCCTGGCGCTCGCCCTCGAGGTCTCCTGCTACGCGGCGTCGTTCCTGCTCCTGGCGCAGGCGATCGTGGTGCGAGGACTGGCGCTCGTCTTCTGAGCCTGCCGGCCCGGCCCGGCCCGGCCCGGCCCGGCCTCGGCCCCGGCAGGCAGGAGCCGGAGCCCAGCCCCCCTTGGGCTCAGCCCCCCGCGGCTTGGGCCAGAAGGTCGGTCGGCTTCTGGTCGAGGACCTTCTCCAGCGACCACTTGCTGACCCGGACCACGTGCTCCCGGTCGTCGGCCTTCACGTAGTACTTGTCGTCCTCGAGGGTCCCGATCGCGTACCGGATCGTCTTCCCGTCCTTGTCGGCGAGTTCGACCCGGGCGCCGCTGGTCAGGCCGTGCTCGGCCCGGACGTCCTTGCCGACCGGCTCGGTCAGCCGGACCTTGGCCACCGACGAGACGAAGGAATCGACCTTGCCCTTGTCGACCGTCCCCGGCAGGCCGGCGAGCTTCCAGGCGCCGTCGGCGGCCTTCTCCAGGACGAAGGAGCCGTGCTGGTTGGTCACCGAGACCTTGGTGGGCTCGTCGAGCGAGATGTACTGCGTGTCGACATAGGAGGACACGTCGTCCCCCACCGACCAGGACGAGACGCCCTTGGCCCAGAACACATCGTCCGAGGACGACAGCCGGACATTGGAGCTCGATCCCTTGGCGCTGCCCAGGACCAGGTCGTGGACCTTGTCGCCCACCCGGATCGCGATCTTCTTGTCGTACTCGCTGGCGCCCACGTGGAGGGCGTTGTGGCTGGCCTTGCTGCGGGCGATCGGGTCCCGGATCCGGATGTCGAGGATCTTCTTCAGGGCCTCCTCGACCTTGGCCTTGTCGGCCGGGAAGTCGCCGGCGCTCGCGACCTTCCAGGTCTCGCCGTCCCGCACCAGGCGGACCGAACGGGCCTCCTTGTCGGCGGCCAGTGGCTTGGCCTCGACCGTCAGGCCGGTGATCGAGGAGAGTTCGAGGGGCAGGAGCGGCCGGGTCCCGGTCTCCACCGAGTCCCCGTGCGAGCTCCAGGTACCGAGGGCGAGCAGGAGCTGGACCACCAGGAGCCCAGCCAGCATCTGATTGGTCGTGTTCACAGGGTTCCTCCCCGCACCAGGGGGCTGGCCATGCGGCGCCGGGTGGCCGCCACCATGGCGACGGCACCCAGTGCCAGCAGCACCGCGACGTAGTTCAGGACCTCGTAGGTGGTCTTCTCGGACTCCGGCATGGGCCGCAGCGTCCGGGCGAAGCTCCCCGCCGAGCGGATCTCGAGGAGGTCGGTGTCCTCCAGCGACCAGTCGACCAGGTTCCGCACCAGCACCAGGTTCCCGCCGAAGGAGTCGGTCCCGCTGCGGAAGTCCAGGTTGGCGATGATGTCCGAGGCGAAGCTCGACGATCCCACCACCACCAGCCGGGCGTCGGGAGTCGACTTCAAGAGGGTCCGGCCGGTCCGGTCCTCCTTCTTGCCGTCGGTGGCGGTGCCGGTGGTCTGGGGCTGGGGGCCCTCGGACTTCTCGGCCTCGTCCTCCTCGTCCTCGTGCCCGTGACCGTCGTCCTCCTTCTTCTCGTCCTTCTTCCCGGTGAAGAGGGGCGAGGGCTTGTCGGCGAAGGCGCTCGGGAAGGTGCCGACCACCGAGACGGCGACCGGCCGGGCCTCGACCTTCTCGCCGCTCTCGGCCAGGAAGCCGGTGTCGGGGAAGCGCTTGAAGTCCGGTTGCAGGTCGGTCGACTTGTGGAGCCACGAACCCTTCGAGCTGCGCAGCAGCACGTCGCCCTTGCGGTCCTCGAGCTTATCGGAGAGCTTGAGCGGCGAGGACCAGGTCACCGACACCGAGGGGATCCCGGTCAGGGCCACGTGCCCCGCCTTGTACCCGTCCCGGCGGATGTCGGGGAAGAACGGGTAGGGGATCATCTCGATCTTCTCGAGCATGAGCGGCCCGTAGGGGACCCGCACCGGTACCGGGAACCGGCTGTTCACCGGATCCATGACCAGTGCCTTCTCGACCTCGACGCCGTAGCCCTTGAGCAGGTCCAGCAGGCCCTGGTCGACCTCGGTGGCCTTGACGTCGGGGCTGACGTCGTAGGCCCCGGTGAGGGCGATCACCGCGCCCCCCCGCATCAGGAACTGGTCGATCCCGAACTTCTGCTTGTCGGAGAGCGTCCCGGCCTTGGCCACGATCAGCACGTCGACGTCGCTCGGCACCACGCCGTCGTCGAGCTTGACCTTCTTGAACGAGTACTCCGACTCGAAGACCTTGGCGAGGGTCTGGTAGTTCTCCCGATCCCCCATCCCGGGTGGCATGCCCCATTGGGGCGTCTGGGGGGTCTCGGTGAGCAGTGCCACGGTCTTCAGCGACCCGGGGATGGCCCGCTTCACGGCCGCCTCGATCGAAGTGCGGATCGATGCCTCGCTCAGGTCGCCCTGGGGGAAGATGCGCTCGGCGACGCTGCCCGTCTCGACCACCATGTGGAGGTAGAACCGCTGCTCCCCGAACAGGTCGGCGGCCAGCGGGCGGAATCCGTAGCTGCGGAAGATCTTCTCCTGGAGCTTCTGGTCCTCGCTGGGGTCGAACTTCTGGAAGCGGAACCGTCCGGCGCTCTTCTCGGCCAGTTCGGTGGCGATCTTCTCGATCCGGGCGGGGGCCTCCTTGAACTCCTCGGGGAGGCTGGCGGTCGAGATGTAGGCGGTCAGGCTCACGGCCTGGTCGGCCCTGGCGATCAGGCCCTCGATTCCCTGGAAACCCTGGGCGGTCTTCTTGATCGCCCGGGTCATGTCGTACTCGAGGTTCTTCAGGCGGACCTGGATCTCGGTCTCGTCGGCGTAGACCTCGATCAGGTCGTCGAACCCGAGCACCTCGTACTGGTCGCCGTAGCGGATCAGCAGGTGGAAGTAGGAGTTCACCACCGACTTCTCATGCCGGCTGGCGACCCGGAACGGGACGCTCTTGATCCCGTAGTGCTCGTTGATCTCCTTCTCGACCTCGACGTCCCGGTTGGGGTCCTCGATCACGACCCGGACCTTGCCGCGGCCGATGACCTCGTACTCCTCGAGCAGGTTGGTGATCCGGGGCACCAGGGGCGCCAGCAGCGGGTGGGTCTTCGAGGAGAAGTACCCGGTGATGGTCAGCGGCTCCCGGAGACTCGCCAGGATGCGGGCGGTGGCCGGGCTGATGCTGTACTCGCCGTCCTCGGTGAGGTCGGACCTAAACGAGGTGACCGGGGCCATCCACAGGTTGGCCGCCACCACGTTGGCGCCTGCCAGCAGCACCGTGAGCCAGAGGTTCTTCAGACCCGAGGGGCGGTCGTCCGGCTCCCGCTCGATCCGGTTGATCTCCAGGAACGAGACGTTGAGCAGCAGGAAGAAGACGGTGAGGCTCCCGTAGTAGAGGAGGTCGCGGATGTCGAGGACCCCGCGCTCGATGCTCTCGAAGCGGCTGCCGGTTCCCAGCGCCCGCAGCACCTCGGCGCCGCCGTGCCCGAAGAGGCCGGTCAGGGTCTCGGACCC
Organism: uncultured bacterium; assembly: GCA_964403795.1. Taxonomy (GTDB): domain Bacteria; phylum Muiribacteriota; class UBA6191; order CAZXTJ01; family CAYOHP01; genus CAYOHP01. The sequence goes on from CAYOHP010000022.1 coordinate 19,756, forward strand.
GAGCAGGTAGAACCCGAGGCCGATCAGCGACGAGACCATGAGGGCCACGATCTGGTTGTCGGTGCGGGCGCTGACGCACAGGCCGATGGCCATGTACATCCCCGACAGGAGCAGGGCGGCGACGTACCCGCCGATCACCGGACCCCAGTCGAGCGGCCCCAGGAACCAGGCGGTCAGCGGCAGCGGCAGGGTGAGCGCCAGCGCCATCGCCACCAGCGCCATGCCGGCCAGGAACTTCCCGAGGGTGAGCTCGACGGTGCGGACCGGGAGCGTCATCAGGATCTCGAGGGTGCCCATCTTCTGTTCCTCGCTCCACTGGCGCATGGTCAGCGCCGAGACGAGGAAGACCAGCAGCAGGGGCAGCCAGCTGAACAGCGGGCGCACGTCCGCCAGGTTGCGGGCGAAGAACTTGGAGTAGGTGAAGAACAGGAACAGCGTCACCGTCAGGAACACGCCCAGGAAGATCAGGGCCACCGGGGAGAGGAAGTAGCTCCTCAGTTCCTTGCGGGCGATGGTCCGGATGGCGCGGCAGTCGAGCTTGGCACAGCTCACGCTGCGACCTCCTTTCCGCGGACACGGGCCACGTGGTCGTGCATCAGGTTACGGAACACGGTCTCGAGGCTGGGTCGTTCGGGCGAGACCTCGTCGATGGTCCAGCCCTTCTTGGTGGCGGCGGCGATCACCGAGGGGGTCGCCTGGGCGCCTTCCTTGCAGTGCAGCCGGAAGCGGTGGATGCCGTGCTCGCTCCCGGCGTCCTCCACCCGCTCCACGCCCTCGATCCCCGAGAGCTCCTTGACGACCCCGTCGGCCTTGCCGGCCAGGCCGAGCCGCACCACGTTGGAGCGGAGCATTTCGGTCATCTTGCGGTCGGTGGCCAGGTGGCCGTCGATCAGCACCAGCACCCGGTCGCAAACCGCCTCGATCTCCTGGAGGATGTGGGTCGAGAGCAGGATCGTGGTCCGCTCCGCCAGCTTCTGGATCAGGGCCCGGATCTCGAGGATCTGGACCGGGTCGAGCCCGTTGGTGGGCTCGTCGAGGATCAGCACCTGGGGGCGGTGGAGGATCGCCTGGGCGAGTCCTACCCGCTGCCGGTACCCCTTGGAGAGCGTCCCGATCGGCTGCACCAGGCGCTCCTCGAGACCGGTGGCCTCGACCGCCTCGAGCACCCGCTCGACCCGCTCCTCGACCGGGATGGCCCTGAGTTCGGCCATCATCATCAGGTACTCCTGGACCAGCATCTCGGGGTAGAGCGGGGCGTTCTCGGGCAGGTACCCGATCAGGCGCTGGACCGCCACCCGGTCCTCCCGCACCTCGATGCCGTCGACCCGGGCGGAGCCTCCGGTCGGCTCCATGTACCCGGTCAGGATCTTCATGATGGTGGTCTTGCCGGCGCCATTGTGGCCGAGCAGGCCGACGATCTCGCCGGCCTTGATCTCGAACGACACGCCCGAGACCGCCACCAGCTTCCCGTAGCGCTTCTCCAGGTTCTCGACCTTGATCATCGCTCCCCTAACTTCCGTTCCACGGGCGACCCCGGCGAAGGGCCCGACAGCTGCCGGGCATCCGATCCGAGGCTCCCCCCGCCACGGCCGCACTCGGGACGACCCGGGGCCGCGACGGGACGCCAGGAGACTAACAATTCCCGTGCCAACGAATCCAGGACGCTGCACCCGCTTGGGATCGGGAGCGCGCTGGCCGCCTTCCCCCGACCCTGGGGAATTCTGTCCTCGCCCCCCCGACAAACTGTCCTCGCGTCCGGTCGCCGGTTCCCCCGTAGTAGGTTCCGGTGGAAGGAAGGGCGTCGTCCCCATGACTCGTTCCCTCTGGACCCTGGCCTGGTTGCCGGCCCTGATGGGCCTCGGTCTGACGCTCGGCGCCCGGGCCCAGGACTCCTTCGGGCTCCTGCTGGTGATCGACGGCGCCAAGGGCGACGTCTGGAAGCGCTACGCCGAGGAGGGCAAGCTCCCCAACGTGAAGCGCCTCTTCCTGGACGGGGGCGCCTGGGTCGAGCACGCCACCGCGGTCTTCCCCACCATCACCGGGGCCGGGATGCCCTCGGCGCTGACCGGGCTGACCCCCGGCCGCCACGGGATCCCCTCGCTCTACTTCTTCGACCGGGAGACCAAGAAGTACCCGGTGCTCTACGTGCCGCTCGAGGCCCTGACCTGGAACCGCTGGCTCTCGCCCCAGGCGAAGACCGTGTGGGAGCACTTCGAGGGGCCCGATGACGCGATCGCCATCGGGCCGGCGCTGACCCGGGGGGCGGACTCGGTGGTCCCCTTCGTCTGGAACGTCGGCTACACGGCCATGGAGGTCCGCGGGAAGTTCCTGGCCAAGACCCGGGAGCTCACCCGGGCGCTGACCGGCAGGAGCCCGGCCCGCTTGACCGTGGTCTACAACGGCTGGTTCGACCACATGGAGCATGTGAAGGGCTCGACCACGCCCGAGATGGACGTCCACTACAAGGCCATCGACGACCTGATCGGGACCGCGGTCTCGACCTGGGAGAGTGCGGTGGCGGCCCACGAGCGGCGGATCGGGCGGCGGGTCGAGCGCTACATGGTGCTTGTCTCCGACCACGGCCACCAGGACGTGCGGGTGGTCCACTCGATCGACGACTTCGTGAGGCAGCGCAAGGGCGCCCGGGTGGTCGACAAGGTCTGGCGGGAGGTCTTCGGCCAGAAGCTCTCCGGGTCGGTCCCCGACGACATCTCCGACCGGGAGCTCCTGCTGGCGGCCGGCGAGGGCCACGCCCTCCTCTACTTCCCGACCCCGGTGCTCGCCGAGGACGGGATGACCGTGGTCCGCCAGGACTGGGACAAGAAGCCCCCGCTCTCGCTGCTACGTCGCTTCCCCTACCGGGGCACGACGCTGGACATCGTGGCCGAGGCGGTGCGCCAGCCGGCGGTGTCCTTCCTGCTCGGCAAGGACTTCCGGACCGGACTGGTGCACGTCTACGGGAAGGCCGGGGAGGCCACCATCGAGCGCCAGGGGACGGCCCCCACCCGGAGCCTGTACCGCTACTCCGTGGTGGAGGGCTCCGATCCGCTCGGCTACCGGGACGATCCGGCGATCGGCCGGCTGGTCGACGGGGCCTTCCACCACGCCGACCTGTGGCAGCAGGCCACCGTGCTCACCGAGTACCCCGACGGTCCGGTCATGCTCTACCAGGCCTTCGATGTCGAGGCCCGGTCCCCGGATCTCTACCTCTCGGCCGCGCCCTTCGTTTCGATCGGCGACCTGGTCGACGGGGAGAAGTCGGCCTCCAAGCACGGGGGACTCACCAAGGACGAGAGCTGGGCGACGCTGGCCGTGGCCGGGACCGGGATCGCCCGCACCCCGGTCCACACCGCCCGCAACCTGGACGCGGTCGCCACCCTGCTCTGGCTTCTGCAGCAGCCGCATGATCCCGAGGCCTTGGACGGCCGGGTGGTGCCCGAGGTGCGTACCCAGGTCGAGGGGCACCGGCGCTCCGGGACGGGCGGTGGTCCGCTTCCGTCCGGGCCCAGCGGCCCGGCCTGGACCCGGGATCCTCACGGGCCTGGAGGATCTCCCTCGCCCTTCGTCGAGGACGCGGCCCGCCAGGAGCTCGAGCGGATCGCCACCCTGCCGGCCCGGGATCAGAGGCTGGCCCTGCTGCGGATGTTCCACCAGCCCTCGCCCCGGCTGGCCACCTCCACCCGCGGCCTGGCCGAGGCGCGGCGGCGCTACCACGCGAGCTTCGCTTCCCCCTGGCTCCGGGAGGTCCGGCGCCGGATCGCCGAGAACCCCCCGGTCCAGGCCGGACTGGTGGAAGGCGACCGGGAAGAGGTGGCCCGGGTCCGCCACGAGGCCTGGTCCTCGATGCTCTCCCGCCTCGAAGCCGGCGAGCTGGCGCTGGTCGACATGGACGCCGCCGCCCTGGATGCCCACTTCGCTCCGGGCTCCCCGGCCATGGCGGCCTACGGCGCCCTGGCCGCCCGCATCGAGGCCGAGGTCACGGCCTTCGAATCCTGGAAGACCACCCCGAATCTTTCGGCCATCGAGCGCCTCCGGCGCAAGCAGGCCTACCAGAACCTCCGCGAGCGCCAGCCCACCCGGGACCAGCTCCAGGCCGAGTTCTTCCGCCTGGCCTTCCCGGAGATCGATCCGACGTCCCGGGCCCCGCAGGCGGACCGGGCCCCGGGGTTCGAGGATCTGGGGGGGAACTGACCCCTACGGAGAGGTCTGGATCAGGGGAACCTCGAAGCTTGGGTTCGACGCACCGTCGGGGATAGGGCGGATGGTTACGGTCGCGAACTCCTGACTGCCCAAGGCACCTCTTCCATCGGGACGAGACGGATTGAAGGCATTGACCAGCAAGGTGAGGCCCTCGGGGGTGCCGCTGGGACTCGTGGCAGGGACATCGATCAGCGTGTAGCGGCCCTGGATGAGGTTCGCCACGTGGCCCGTCTCCTGAACAACGACCATGTCAGGAATGCCGGAGATGCTGAGTTGGTTCGGACCGTTTCCGCTCGAATCGCGGACTTCACCCGAAAGGTCGACCAGGATCGGCCGCAGGATGACCACTGAAGCGAGTTCCCGTCGACCACCCGAGGAGGGAGCCTGCACATTGGCCACTCGGGTCTCGTAGAGGTTTGGAGCCACGAAGCGGAGCTCGTAGGTCAGTCTCTCCTCATAGCCCGAGGCCGCGACCGCCACGGCGAAGGTGCCATCCTTGGCGACGAAGCCGCTCCCGAAGCGTGGAGGACTGGCGGAGGGGGCGGATGCGAAGATCCGGATCTGGGCTGGATCGTAGAGGCTTCGGAACTGCGCGATCTGGACTCGTCCGGTGATGGTCGCAGTGGCGGGCGCCAGGGTGACAGCGGTCTCCACCGTCTGGCGAGGCCGATCCGCGACGTCGAAGGAGGCTCCGACGAATCCGTCCTTGCCGGCATATCCGCGAACAGTCGTCGGGCTGGTCGGGGCGACCGCCTTCCACCGCATCGTATAGGTGCCCGCCGGATCCTCCTGACCGGTCACCATTTCGCTACCGACGCTGGCCCGGGACAGGGGAGAGCCCGTGACGCTGTCGAACACCCGGACGACGACTGTGCGGGGAACCAATTCCTGGAGCCAGAGATCGCGCACGCTGACCTCGAAGGGGGGAGGGATGGGGGAGGCGGCCCCGCTCGGCCATGTGCCTTGTTCCGGGTACTGGCTTGGATTCTTGGGCCTTGCGACGACCTGGAACGAGTGCAGCGATTCCCCGGGAGGCAGGGCGGGGTCCAGCTGGATTCCGGGCGCGTGGTCCGGAGACGTGACCTCGATCCGGTAGTCGCCGAACTCGAGCCCGTGAAAGGCGTAGCGTCCCGCCGCGTCGGTGGAGATGGTCTGAACCCTGAAGGGACGACGTGGGTCCGACCTGATCAGCGTGACCGTGGCGCCAAGCGTTGGACGCCTTGGGTCGTCGGGCATGCCTGTGGTGCCCATGATCCGGCCGACGATCCGGGCACCGGAGCGGGCACGCACGTACGCAGCCGCCTGTTCGAGTTCCTGGTCCGTCCGAAGCGACACGGCCGGGTCGACGAAGCCTCGATGGAGCCCCCTGGCGTACTCCGCCAGCTCCAGTATCCGCCGGTCCACGTAGGCGCGGGTCGCGGCATCGGTGCTGGCTCCTGGCGGCGCCAGGTCCTGGATCCGGTGCCCTCCCAGCGAGAGCGGGCCGGACATTCCCGTGGAGCCGTCGCGGAGCATGAACTCCGCGGCCGCGTACCCTCCGAGGCGCCCGGCGACCCGGGCCCGCAACGCCATGGGCACTTCCCGCACCGGGAGCCGGGGCGAGAGTTCGGGTCCCTCGTCGATCGAGAACCCTACCCAATAGGAGCGGTCGAAGGGGAGCTCCAGGGGAACCGTGTCCCCGAGATCGGTGGCGAAGGAGCCTCCGGGTCCGAAGACGATCGGATCGGTCTCCTCGTAGAGGGGCTCGCCGCCCTCCGCCTCGGCGTAGATGCGGGCCGTGAAGCGGGCGGCGCCATCGAAGGAGCGACCATCGGGGTGCCGGAGCCGCCCTTCGAGGGCCAGCATGGCGGGCGTCTCGGGCTCGGCCGCGAGCGATGGGGCCGCGCAGAGAAGGGCTCCGACTCCCAGGGCCAGGGCGAGGAGCCGGGTCATCGGGACCTCCTGCGAGTCAGGGACCAACCCAGCAAGCCGAGGAACAGGACCGCGCCCGGTCCGACGGGATGCCTCGGCCCGAGGGCTGCACATCCCTCGGCGCCGAGAGGAGTGGACCCGGAAGGGTCGGACAGGCCTCCCGCCAGGGTTCCGGCCGGTGCCGCGCCCAGGGCCATGACCGCGGTGTCGCCGCCGGCCATGCCCACTGGACCCGGGGGGAAGTCGGCGCCCAGGCTGGTTCCCGTCTCGCTCCACGAGGTGCCCGGCAGGCTGGAGAACCGGATCGATACCGCGGGCACGGAGTCCTCGGCCCGGACGCCCGAGGGCAGACCGAATGCGAAGGTGAGGAGTCCGAGCAGGCCGGCCAGGGAAACGGGAAGGGGACGGGCGGGAGCCCCGGGGATCCGCATGGAATGCCGAAGATAACGCCCAAATAGTACAAATTCAAGGAACTTCCGGGTGGAAATGTGGCGCACCGCGGCGCAGGCCGGAGACCTCCCCGTCGCGAGTGGCCACCAGCAAGTCGTAGGCGCCGGCTCCGGTGCAGGGCTCCCGCCCCGCCACCAGGAGGTGGGCGCCCGGCACCCGGATCGACGCGGCCGGCACGCCGTCGTGGCGATCGAGGTCCCAGATCCGGATCTCGCCCTGGTCGTCCAGGGTGGCGAAGCGGGAGGGGTTCGCCAGCGGGAGCCCTGGCTCGGCGGGGAGCCAGACCAGGCGCCGGTAGCGTCGGCTGTGGTCCAGGCGCAGGAAGCGGGGGTTGGCGAAGCTGGAACGGAGGATGGCGGAGAGTTCGCCGCTGCGGCTGACCATGACCTGGCGCTCCGGGTCGCCGGCTACCAGCATGGTGTCGGGGTGCACCGGGATCTTCCAGCGCATCCGGTCGGTCTCCCCGGCCGTGGCGTCGAGGAAGAGGAGCGACCCGTCGGCGAGCGAGATCAGCGTGCCGGACCCATGCAGCGCGAATCCGGTGGGTGGCGCGAACCTCCCGAGGCGCACAGGACCGGACGAGGTGAGCTGCACCAGGGCGCCGCTCTGCAGGTAGAGGTAGGTCCTCCGCTCGGTGGCGAACCCGTGGAGGGTGCGGTGCCCGGCCCAGAGGTCCTGGACCCGCCAGGGGACACCCTCACCCAGCGGCACCCGCTCCCAGATCCCCAGGTAGTCGTCGGGATCGTCGGGCAGGCCCCGTACCCCGTCCCGCCAGCGCTCCAGCCGTCCCCCCGAGAGCCGCAGCAGCTGGCGCCCGTCGCTGGCGATGCCGGTGGTGGTCCGTCCGTCGCCGAGTCGCACTCGCTCGCGCACCAGGCCCAGAGCGTCGAGTCCCAGCCGGACGATCTCGTGTCCTTCTCCGAGGGCCAACCAGGGGGTCTCGGGCTCGACCACCGAGTGCAGACCCGGAACCAGCTGGCGGACACCGGGAACCCGGGCCAGGGTGCGGGCCTCCAGCGGGGCTCCGGGCGAGAGGGCCTCGGCTCCCGCGAGAGGCGGGCCCACGAGGCCGGGGATCAGGGAAATCAGGGCAGCCAAGGGAACGGCGCAGCGCATCGCGAACTCCTGTCGTTTCGGATGCGGGAGCTTCGCGTCGCCGGGCCGGTCCGGTAACCCCACACGCGCTTGCACGTGCTGGCGCGCCGGTCCGGATCAGGTGGAAGGTCGAGAACGCGCCCTCAGGCAGGGCGTCGGGATCCCCGATCGGCCTGGCAGGTCCGCGCTACTCGAGACCGGCCAGGAAGGCCCGCACCGAATCGATCACCCGGGTCCGGATGGGGTCGACCTCGTTGTCGGGCTCGTGCCGGGAGTCCTCGAGGTGCACCACCGAGAAGTGGGGAGCGCCGCGCCGGAGCACCGTTTCGCTCCCCGGGCCATCGACGAAGGTGTCGAGCCGGCCGGTCAGCAGGGCTAGGCCTGGCACCTGGGGCGAAACCTTCCATGCGCGGGAGGCGAGCGAGGTCCGGAACAGGTCGGCCGCCAGGAGCGGCACCTTGAAGGGCGAGTCGGGGCGGATCGGCTCCAGATGGGCGTCCTGGCCGGGAGGGTCGACACGGGAGGTGAGGGATTCCAGGGTGATCTTGCCGTGTTCCCCCACGATGGGGCGGATGGAGAGACCCGGGGCCATCAGGATCGCCCCGTCGATCCCGCCTCTCCTGGCCCAGTCGTAGGCAGCCAGGCCGCCGGTGGACCAGCCCAGGACCACGGTCTTCGATCCGGGGGCGCGCCTCCCGGCCTTCCCCAAGACCGTCGTGGCGAGCTCGAGGATGGAGGCCATGCGCATGCGGTTCATGGAGCCGGTGGAGCCTCCCTGGCCCAGGTAGTCGAAGGAGACGACGCGCCAGCCTGAGCGGGCCACCGCCGAGAAGAGTGGGGCGTGGTTGCGCATCGAGTCCGCCAGGCCTTCCAGGTAGACCAGGTTGCCGCGGAAGGGGACGTCCGGGGCCTCCGGCCAGTGGCCGTAGCGGATCCAGCCGAGCGGCTTGCCGCCGCGGGAGTACTCGAACTCGGAGAGCTGCCAGGCCTCGGGGCGGGCGGTCCCGTGGAGGCCGGCGAAGCGGGCGATCCGGCTCCCGGTGCTCGGGGCCTCGGCCCGTCCCACCCCGGCAGCCGGTCCGGCCAGCAGGCAGGCGGCCAGGATCCCGCCCAGGACACGGCTCTCGGACATGGCAGACCTCCTCGGGATCCCCGACGGGACCATCCTAGGAACCCGGGACTGGTCGTCAAGCTCATCGCCCTTGCAGCCGTCCGGAGGGCGATGATAAGTTCATGCGCGCCCCCCTGTTAGCACTCGCCTGGGGGTGAGTGCTAAACCCGGGGCGCATGGCTTCCGATCCAGGTTCTGGGGACCGCCGAGGCGGTCCCCGCAGACTCCCCGAAACACCGGGGAAGGAGGAATGGCACATGGCCGTTGTACTGAAGCCCCTGGCCGACCGGGTCGTCATCAAGCCCAAGAAGGCCGAGGAGAAGACCGCCGGCGGGATCATCATCCCGGACAGCGTCCACAAGGACAAGCCCGTGATCGGGACCGTCATGGCCGTGGGCCCCGGCAAGCGCGCCGACGACGGCAAGCACGTCCCCCTCGACGTCAAGGTCAACGACGAGGTGTTCTACTCGAAGTATGCCGGGACCGAGCTGAAGATCGACGGCGAGGACTACCTGATCATCGCCGAGAGCGAGATCCTGGCCATCCAGGGCAAGTGAGCCTTCCGGCCCCGTGAGCCACGGGGACCGACCGACCCGATCCCTCCACACGGTTTCGACGCGTACCTACGCAGAGATTGAGGAAGACTATGGCTGCCAAAGACATCCGTTTCCATGCCGATGCCCGCGCCGCTCTCGAGCGGGGCGTCAACAAGCTGGCCCAGGCCGTGGCCGCGACGCTGGGCCCCAAGGGCTGCTATGTGGTGCTCGACAAGAAGTTCGGCTCGCCGACGGTGACCAACGACGGCGTGACCATCGCCAAGGAGATCGAGCTCGAGGACAAGTTCGAGAACATGGGCGCCCAGCTCTGCCGCGAGGTGGCGTCCAAGACCAACGACGACGCCGGTGACGGCACCACGACCGCCACCGTGCTGGCCCGTGCCATCGTGCGCGAGGGCCTGAAGAACGTGACCGCGGGCGCCAACCCGATGCTGCTGCGCAGCGGCATCAACAAGGCCGTGGAGACCGTGGTGGCGGGTCTGAAGAAGATCAGCCGGGAGATCAAGGACTCCAAGGAGATCGCCCAGGTGGCGGCCATCTCTGCCCGCGACGTGGCGATCGGCGAGATCATCGCCAAGGCGATGGACGAGGCCGGCCGCGACGGCGTGATCACGGTGGAAGAGGGCCAGAGCCTGGAGAACGAGCTGGAGACCGTGGACGGGATGCAGTTCGACAAGGGCTACATGTCGCCGTACTTCGTGACCAACTCCGAGAAGATGGAGGCGATCTACGACGACGCCCACATCCTGATCTACGACGGCAAGATCAGCTCGATGAAGGACTTCCTGCCGCTGCTCGAGAAGGTCGTGCAGACGGGCAAGCCCCTGCTGGTGATCGCGGAGGACGTGGAAGGCGACGCGCTGGCGACCCTGGTGGTCAACAAGCTGCGGGGCACCTTCAAGTGCGTGGCGGTGAAGGCCCCGGGCTTCGGGGACCGGCGCAAGGCCATGCTGGAGGACATCGCGATCCTGACCGGCGGCCAGAAGGTGTCGGAGGAGATCGGGCTGAAGCTCGAGAACATCTCGCTGGCGCACCTGGGTCACGCCCGGCAGGTCACGGTGACCAAGGACAACACCACGATCGTGGACGGCAAGGGCAAGGCCGACGCGATCAAGGGCCGGATCGCCCAGATCAAGGCCGAGATCGAGAACTCGACCTCCGACTACGACAAGGAGAAGCTGCAGGAGCGGCTCGCCAAGCTGTCGGGCGGGGTTGCGGTCGTGAAGGTGGGCGCTGCCACCGAGACCGAGATGAAGGAGAAGAAGACCCGCGTGGAGGACGCCCTGGCGGCGACCCGCTCGGCGGTCGAGGAGGGGATCGTGCCCGGCGGCGGGTCGGCCCTGCTCTCGACGATCGACGAGCTGGAGAAGCTGATCAAGGGTCTGACGGGTGACGAGGCGACGGGTGCCCGGATCGTGCGGCACGCCATCGAGTCGCCGGTGCGGTGCATCGCCGAGAACGCCGGTTACGACGGCTCGGTGGTGGTGGACAAGCTGCGCAACGAGCACAAGGGCAAGGGCTTCAACGCCCTGACCGGCGAGTACGTGGACATGGTCAAGGCCGGCATCGTGGATCCGACCAAGGTGACCCGGTCGGCGACCCAGAACGCGGCCTCGATCGCCTCGATCCTGCTCACCACCCAGGTGCTCATCACCGAGAAGCCGGAGGAGAAGGCGGCCGGCGGCGGCCACGCCCACGGCGGCGGGATGGGCGGCATGGGCGGTATGGGCGGCATGGGCGGCGGCATGGACTTCTGATCGGGCAGGTCCCCGGGTCCGCCCGGGGACCGCCGATCGGTCCAGACCGTTCCTCGCGAACCCCTCGTTCCCCTCGGGGAGCGGGGGGTTCGTGCTTCCCGGGGCCCCTGCGGGGTACCGTGGTCGCCCGGTCGACCCCTGGCGGCATGGGCGGTGGACCCGGAAAGGACCCTCGGATGGCTCGCCTGGATCGGGCTCCCTGCCTTCCCCTCGTGGTCGGTCTGCTGATCGCGACCGGTGTCCTGGCGGCACCTCGGCTCACCCAGGAGGCTGCGGCCTATCGGGCCGGTCGTCTCGCCGGCATCGAGTACCGCCTGAGGTTCGAGCTGCGGGCCAGGAGTCCCGAATACGAGGGCGAGAGCCGGGTCGAGTTCGACGACCAGGGGAGCGGCGACCTCGACCTCGACTTCCAGGGGAAACAGCTCCTGGAACTCGAGGTCAACGGTTCGAAGGTGCCGAAGCCGGCGTTTCGCGAGGGGCGCCTCACCCTGCCCGGGAAGCTGCTGCTCCCCGGCCGGAACGCGGCCAGGGTCCGCTACCGGAACCTCTACGACACCGACGGTGCCGGGCTCCACAAGTCGGTCGACCCGGAGGACGGTCGGGAGTACCTCTGGACCCAGTTCGAGCCCTTCGATGCCAACCGGCTCTTCCCCTGCTTCGACCAGCCGGACCTGAAGGCTTCCTATCGGGTCGAGGCGTCGGCCCCCTCCGACTGGGTCGTGATCGCCAACGCGCCCGAGGTGAAGGTGCATGACCAGGGCGGGACCAGGATCTGGGAATTTGCTCCGACCGAGCGCTTCTCGACGTATGTGTTCGCCCTCTGCGCCGGACCCTATGCGATGTGGACCGACCTCGCGGCCCGGATCCCGGCTCGGATCTTCACCACCCAGTCGATGGCCCGGTACGCCGACCCCGACGAGATCTTCGAAGTGACCCGCCAGGGCTTCGACTTCTTCGAGCCGTACTTCGGGATCGCCTACCCGTACCACAAGTACGACCAGGTGTTCGTGCCCCAGTTCAACTGGGGGGCCATGGAGAACGTGGGTTGCGTGGTCTTCAACGACCGGGCCATCTTCCGGCACCGGGCCACCGAGCAGGAACGCATGGGCAGGGCCAACACCATCCTCCACGAGATGGCCCACATGTGGTTCGGGGATCTCGTGACCATGCGCTGGTGGAACGACCTGTGGCTGAACGAGAGCTTCGCCACCTACATGGCGAACCTGGGCCTGGTCGAGGCCACCCGGTTCAAGGAGGCCTGGCAGACCTTCCAGCAGGGGACCAAGGGCTGGGCCTACTGGCAGGACCAGCTGCCCACCACCCACCCCATCGAGACCGAGGTGCCGGACACCGACACCACCTTCACGAACTTCGACGGGATCACCTACGGCAAGGGTGCCAGCGTGCTGAAGCAGCTGGCCTTCTTCCTGGGGGCCGACGCCTTCCGGAAGGGCGTCTCGGACTACCTGAAGCGGCATCGGAACCGGAACGCCCGGCGCGAGGACTTCCTGACGGCGCTGGCGGCGGCGGCCGGGACGGACCTCTCGGGCTGGACCCGCGAGTGGCTGCAACGCTCGGGCGCCAACGTGCTGGTTCCCGAGATCGAGGTCGCGAGGGGCAGGGTGCGGCGCTTCTGGCTGGTGCAGCAGCCGGGCAACGGCGACGCGGTGCTGCGGGCGCATCGGCTCCAGGTGGCGCTCTTCCGGGAGGGGCGGAACGGGCTCGAGACGGTGCGGATCGCCACCGTGAAGGTCGAGGGTGCCCGGACCCGGGTCCCCGAGCTGGAAGGGGCCCCGGCCCCGGACTTCGTGGACGCCAACCACGGCGACCAGGCCTATGCCAGGGTCTTCCTCGACCCGACGAGCCTCCGGTACGCGAGGGGGAACCTGGAGCGGGTGCCTGGGACCATGGCCCGCTCGGCGGTGTGGAGGGCGCTCTGGTTCATGGTGCGCGACGGCGCCGCGCCGCCGACGGACCTGCTGGAGACCTTCGAGCGGAAGATCGGCTCGGAGCAGGACGAAAAGCTGGTCGGCAACGTCCTCGACTCGGTCCGCCAGATCCTCGACCTCTATCTCGCGGAACCGGCCCGTACCGAGTGGGTCGAGAGGATCCGGGTCCTGGCCTCGGCGAACCTGGAGGCCGCACCGGCGGGCTCCGATCTCCAGAAGGTCTGGTTCGGGGCCTGGGTCGGCGCCAGCGAATCGCGCTCGGCCGGGGATCGCCTGGTGGAGGTCCTCGACGGGAAGCGGTCGTACCCTGGCCTGGAGATCGACCAGGAGAAGCGCTGGTCGCTGGTCTCGGCCCTGGCGGCCCAGGGACATCCCAAGGCCCGGGAACTCCACGCTGCGGAGAGCACCAGGGATCCCGGCCAGCGCGGCAAGGTGGCGGCCCGGACCGCATGGGCGGCGTTGCCCGATCCGGCGGTGAAGGCGCAGTTGTGGAAGGAGGTCGTGGAGGCCTCCGACCTTCCTCTCGACCTGGTGCGGGCCGGGATGCGGGGATTCTGGAAGCCGGGCCAGGAGAAGCTCCTCGCCGGCTACGTGGCCCGCTACTTCGACGCCCTGCCCACCGTTTCCCGCGGGCGGGGCAACTACTTCGCCGACGCCTGGGTGGAGCGCTTCTTCCCCAAGTACCAGGTGGACCCCGGGGTGTTGGCCCGTGCCCAGGCGACCCTCGGGACCCCGGGCCTGGAAACCGCCATGCAGAGGGGCCTCCGGGAACAGATCGACGAGCTGGAACGGGCGTTGCGCATCCGGGCGGCGGCCCGGTAGGACGCGAGGAGGCCAGGATCTCCGCGGTCGGAACCTATCTCGGACGCTTCTACGTCGTGGCCCCCCTGGGCGAGGGAGGGATGAGCGACGTCTACCTCGGGTTCGACGTGGCGAGCCCGGCCTTCGTCGCGCTGAAGACGTTGCGCGGCGGGTTCCGGTTCGACGACCAGCTGGTGGGGCGCCTGCGGCGGGAGGCCGAGATCTACCAGAAACTGAAACACCCCGCGATCGTCCGCCTGGTGGATACCGGGCCGACCCCGGACGGCGGCTTCTACCTGGCGCAGGAGCTGCTTCGCGGTTCGTCCCTGCGGGAGATCCTCGACCAGCAGCATGGACCCGCCGACGTCCCCCTCGCGATGGCCGTCCTCGAGGATGTGGCCGGGGCGCTGCGCACCGCCCACCGGGAAGGCATCGTCCACCGGGACGTGAAGCCCCAGAACGTGATCGTGGGGCCCGACGGCAGGGCCACCCTCTTCGACTTCGGGATCGCCCTGGCCGACGACAGCCACGTCCACACCGCCGAGGGGACGGTGATGGGCACGCTCATGTACGCGGCGCCCGAGCAGCGCAGAGGTGGGAAGGCGGACGAGCGCTCCGACATCTTCTCGCTCGGCTGCGTGTTCTACGAGTTCCTCACCGGGAGGCGGGCAATCCAAGCGGCCAGCTTCGACGAGCTGCTCGAGGCCAGGACCTCGCACCTGCCGAGCCCCTCGGACCTGGTCCCGATCCTTCCCTTCTGCCTCGACGAGATCACCCGGAAGCTCATGGCCGACGATCCGGCCCAGCGCTACCAGGACCTCCGCTACCTGCTGATCGACCTGGGCCGGCTCCGCCTGGAGGCCGACGAGGAGACCCAGGAGACCCTGTTCGGGACCACAGCCCAGCGCCGGCTCGACGGGGCGGTGGCGGCGCTCCGCAAGGGCCAGCTCGACGAGGCCAAGCGTCTCTCCGCCGAGCTGGGGGAGACCCCGCCGGTCGGCCTCGAGGCCAAGGTCCACCAGCTCCGGGGGATGATCCATGTCCGCGAGGGGGTCCCCCGCCTGGGGGTCAAGGAGCTGGAGCGGGCGCTCGGCTACGCCGGGGGGGACACCGATCTGGTGCTCGACTGTGCCCTGCTGCTCCTGGACATCGGCGAGCTCGACGAGGCCCGGGCTCTCCTCGAGGGGTGTCCGGGGCCGGCCCGCTGGAACATCCTGGTGCTCGGCCTCCTGGATGCCCTGAACGCCATGCGCGATGCCCCCGAGAGCGCCCTGGCAGCTGCCGGCAAGGGCGGGCAGCGGGGGCTGTTCGGGGCGCTCCGGGCCTTGCTCGGGCGGCGCTGACCCGGAGGGAGGAGTCGGGATGGAGGCGGACGTGGATCGACTCGATGCGGCCCGGACCCGGGTTCATCCCACGGCCTTCGTGGCCCCCGGTGCGGTGGTGGTCGGTGACGTCGAGGTCGGGGAGGATGCCTCGATCTGGTTCGGAGTGGTGGCCCGCGGCGATCGCGCCAGCCTTCGGGTCGGGTCCCGTTCCAACGTCCAGGACCTGACCGTGCTCCATGCGGATCCCGGCTTCCCCTGCACCCTGGAGGAGGGCGTGACGGTCGGCCATCGCTGTATCGTCCACGGGGCCACGGTGGGCCGCGGGTCCCTGGTGGGGATGGGGGCGATCCTCATGAACGGGGCGGTGATCGGTCCGGGCAGCCTGGTGGCCGCCGGGTCGTTGGTGACCGAGGGCAAGGTCTTCCCCGAGGGGGTCCTGATCATGGGGTCGCCGGCCAAGGTGGTGCGCCCCCTGACCGCGGCCGAACGGGAGTCCCTGGTACGGTCCGCCGACGGCTATGTCGAGAACGGGCGCCGCTACCGGGCCGCCGATCTGGATCGACTGCTGGCGGCCGGGCGGGGACGGATCCGGGTGGATGGGGAACGGGACTAGGATGCGGGCTTCGAACCGGGAGGATCCGAGGATGTCGAGACGACTCGTGTCGGTGGTGGCCTGGTCGTGGGCGCGGACCCGGGCTCGGGTTGGGTTCCGACCGGGCCGGTGGCTGGCTCTGGTGCTGGCCTTGGCGTGCTCTCCCGGTGCCAGGGTCGGTGCCGCCCCCAACCTGACCTGGGACGAGGCCAGGGCCAGGTCCGCCCGGATCCGGGATCCGGAGTACCGCCTGTCCCTGGTCCTGGAAGCCGGCAAGACCGACTACCGGGGCGAGATCGTGATCGGTTTCCAGCACACGGGGAGCGGGGACACCTTCCTCGACTTCCAGGGCGAGGAGCTCTCCTCGATGACCGTGAACGATGTCGCGGTCAAGGGCGCGGCGGTGAAGGACGACCGGGTATCGATCCCCGGGAACCTGCTCCGACCCGGAGGCAACGAGATCCGGATCACCTACCGCAACGACTACGACAAGGACGGCGCCGGCTTCCATCGGGTGGTGGATCCCGCCGACGGGCGCGAGTACGTCTTCACCGATTTCGAGCCCTTCGACGCCAACCGGCTCTTCCCCTGCTTCGACCAGCCCGACCTGAAAGGAAGCTACGACTTCGAGGTCACCGCCCCGCCGTCGTGGCAGGTGGTGTCGAACGGTCGCACCCTCTCGACCCGGGACCAGGGGTCGGCACGGGTCCATCGCTTCGAGGTCCAGCCGCGCTTCTCCACCTACATCGTGGCCCTGTGCGCCGGTCCCTTCGCGGTCTGGTCGGATCCCCGGGCGACGCTGCCGAGCCGGATCCTCTGCACCCAGTCCATGGCCCGCTACATGGACGCGGACGAGGTCTTCGAGATCACCCGCCAGGGCTTCCGGTTCTTCCAGAGCTGGTTCGGGATCGCCTACCCCTTCAAGAAGTACGACCAGGTCTTCCTGCCCCAGTTCAACTCCGGAGCCATGGAGAACGTCGCCTGCGTCACCTTCAACGAGCGCCACGTCTACCGGCACCAGGCCACCGAGCTCGAGCGCCAGGGGCGGGCCGACACGATCCTCCATGAGCTCGCCCACATGTGGTTCGGGGACATCGTGACCATGGAGTGGTGGAACGACCTTTGGCTGAACGAGAGCTTCGCCACCTACATGGCGAACCTGGCCCTGGTGGAGGCGACCCGGTTCAAGGACGCCTGGGAGGCGTTCGCCACCGGGGAGAAGGGTTGGGCCTACTGGCAGGACCAGCTCCCCACCACCCACCCCATCGAGACCGAGGTCCCCGACACCCGGGGAACCTTCTCGAACTTCGACGGGATCACCTACGCCAAGGGGGCCAGCGTCCTGAAGCAGCTCGCCTTCCACGTGGGGATCGAGGCGTTCCGGAAAGGGGTGTCCGCCTACCTGAAGCGCCACTCCTGGAAGAACGCCACCCGCAAGGACTTCATGGATTCGATCGCGGCCGCCGCCGGGGTCGACCTCGACGAGTGGACCCGGGTCTGGCTGAAGACCTCGGGCGTGAACACCCTGACCCCGAGGTTGACGGTCGGAGGCGGGAGGATCCGCGAGTTCCGGCTCGAGCAGGGGGAAGGGAACGGGGACAAGGTGCTCCGGCCCCACGCGCTCCAGGTCGCGTTCTACTCGCGCAAGGGTCCGGGGAGGATCGAGCTCTCCAGGGTCGAGAAGGTCCAGGTGCAGGGGGCCAGCACCCGGATCGCCCGGCTCGAGGGCGGCGCCGCCCCGGATTTCGTGGATGCGAACCACGACGATCATGCCTACGCCAAGGTCTTCCTGGACGAGGGCAGTCTGGCCTTCGCCAAGCGGCATCTGGAGGAGCTGCCGACCTCTTCGCTCAGGGCCAAGGTGTGGAACACCCTGTGGATGATGGTCCGGGACGCGGCCGTGGCGCCCGCCGTCTACCTGGACCTGTTCCTCTCCAAGGCGAGCTTCGAGACCGAACCCCGGATCCTGGACGAGGTGTTCGGGAGATACGGCAGCCTGTCCACCATCCTCTCCCGCTACCTCGACGACCGGGACCGGGAGGCCTACCAGGACCGCCTCCAGGCCCTGTCCTGGGAACGGGTCCGGGCCGTCGCGACCGGATCCGACCTGCAGAAGATCTGGTACGGGGGCCTGGTCCTGACGGCCGGTTCGCAGGAGGCGCTGGCCCGCCTGGCCGGGCTCCTGGAGGGAACCGTCCGCATCCCCGGGATCGAGCTCGACCAGGACCGCCGCTGGGGCCTGGTGCAGAAGCTGGCCGCCCACGGACACCCCAAGGCCAGGGCCCTCATCGATCGCGAGAAGGCCCGGGATGCGACCGAGCGGGGACAGAAGACGGCCTGGGCGGCCTGGGTGGCGCTGCCGGACCCGGCGGTGAAAGCCGAGGCATGGAAGCGCTTCGTGGAGGACAAGGAAGCCCCCCTCGACCACCTGCGGGCCGGGATGGGGAGCTTCCACCAGGTCCACCAGCGGGAGCTCACCCGTTCCTACGTGGAGAAGTACTTCGCGGCCTTGCCCGGACTGGCGACGACTCGCGACGACTATTTCTTCCGGAGCTTCGTGTCGAACCTCTACCCGGGTCTCTTCATCGAGACCGGCACCCGGGAGCGGACCGGCGAGGCGCTGGCGCTGAAGCCCGAACTCCCGGACTTCGCCCGGCGGGCCCTGCTGGAGAGCCGGGACGACCTGGAGCGGGCCCTCAGGGTCCGCGGCCTGCTCCGGTGATCGCGGGGGCCTCGTCCCGGAGCCACTCGAAGAGCAGGTAGTGCTGGTCGCTCATCCCCAGGCGCCGGTAGGTGGCCTGGGCCGCCCGGTTCCTGCGATCCACGTAGAGTCGCAGGCCGCGGAGCGTCGGGTCGGCTTCGACCTCCTCGACCAGGAAGCGGTACATGGCCCGGAAGACCCCCGAACCGCGCGCCTCGGGCACCACGTAGACGGAGTGGATCCAGAGCACCGTCCCGTTGCGCCAGTCGCTCCACTCCGGCAGGGTGAGCAGGCAGGCGACGATCCCGCCCGGTGACCCGGACTCGGCCACCAGGTAGCGACCCTTGGCCGGGTCGTCGAAGACGGCCCGGACCCCGAGGTCGACGGTCGGCGGATCGAGCCGGACCTCCTCGGTCTCCAGGGCCATGGCCACCTGGAAGGCGGCGATGGTGGGCGCGTCCGCGGGGTCGGCCGGACGGATCCGGAGCTCGGGTTCAGGGCGCAGGCGAGCCTCCCCCCTGGGCTGGGCCCTTGGGGTTGGCGGGCGGATCCCAGAAGACCTCGGTGACCCCCCCGCCCTGGTGGTTGGCCCAGCGGGCCATGGCGAAGAGCAGGTCGGAGAGCCGGTTCAGGTAGATGAGCGGTTGGAGGAAATCGGCGGGTCCCCGGGCCAGCGAATCGGGGTGCTCGTGCAGCTCGACCACCCGGCGCTCGGCTCGCCGGCAGACCGTCCTCGCCAGGTGCAGGAAGCTCGCAGCCGGGTTCCCGCCCGGCAGCACGAAGCGGGTCTGGGGCGGAACCGCCTCCTGGTAGAAGTCGATCCTGCCCTCGAGGCGGGTGGCATCCTCCGGGGAGATCCGGGGGGTGTGGGTCCGGCGCTCGGCCGGGGTCGCCAGGTCGGCGCCCAGAGAGAAGAGCTCTCCCTGGATGGTGCCGAGGTCGTCGTCGAGGGGGGCGAGATCCCGGGCGTGGATGCGGATCACCCCGAGCAGCGAGTTCAGCTCGTCCACGTCCCCGTAGGCCTCGACCCTGGGGGCCGCCTTGGAGACGCGTGGCCCGCCGAAGAGGCCGGTCTGTCCCTGGTCGCCGGTCCGGGTGTAGAGCTTCATGCCCGGATGCTACGCCATGGGGGCTCGCGAGGTCGTCAGTGCCCCAGGTCCTGAAGCTTGCGGACCACGTCCTCCCAGAGTTGCAGATGGTCGACGGACTTCGAGGTCCCGATCTGGGCCAGGTGGTGGCCCTCGATCTCGCCCAGGTAGGTCCCCCACCGGGCCGAGGAGGTCGAGACCACCCCGTCCGAGCGTCCGGCTTCGCCCGGGAGGATCCAGCTCGCCCGGTCGCGGGCCGCGGCCCCGAGTTCCATGGCGGCCCGGGATCCGCCGGGAAGGACGTCGTCGAGAGCCGCCAGGGTGGCCTTGCCCGGCGCCGCCTTCACCGCGCTCCGCTCCGCCAGGGTGAGGACCAGCTTGGCGCCCCACTGGTGGAGCGGGAGCTTCCAGATGCTGGTGGTCCCGGCATAGGAGTAGTAGCGGACCCCGGGGACGTCCGAGACGGTGGCGTTGAAGCGGGTCTGCATGTTCTCGACCGTCAGTTCCTCGAGGGCCTTGGCATTGACCTTGGTCTTGCCGGCCAGCCACTCGAGGCCCTGGGCCTGGAAGATCCACTTCTTGGCGAAGTCGGCGTAGAAGCTCCCATGGTGCGGGGTCGAGACGGTGGTGAGCGATTCGACCCGGTCTCCCATTCCCATCATGGTGATCATGAAACGGGCGTCCAGGCCGCCCATGCTGTGGGCCACGAGGTTCACGCGCTGACCCGGATAGGCCCGGTCGATGGCTTCCTTGAGCGTCCTGGCCCGCTCTTCGATGGAACCTGCCGGGGAGACCTCGGGGGCGATCACATGGACGCCGAGGTTCCGCAGGTGGAGGTCGATGCCGCTCCAGTAGTCGCTCTTCAGCTTCTCGATCCCGAGCGCACCGAGCCAGACCGCCCCGTGGGCGAGCACCACCGGATGGGAGAGCCGGATGCGGGGCTTGTGGGTGGCGGCGGTGGCCGTGGCGGCCCCGGAAGCGACCAGGGGCTCGATCTCGAGGTCCCCGGCGCAGAGCGCCGGGGCGGCCAGGGTGGCCGAGACCGCTAGGGACAGGAAGGTACGACGACCGACGACCTGCATGACTCCCGGTCCCGCGTTCTCTGTTCTTCTGGTGGGGCGGGACAGAGCCATGATGGGACGGGCCCCGGAAACGTCAAGACCCCGGGGACGGCACCGGGTCCGGGGAGGCGATCGGTTCGGGTGGGCTCAGAATCCCTGGGTCGAGAGCCTCCGGACGATCTCCTCCCAGAACCGCTCTTCCTTGAAGCCGGTCAGCCACCCCATGGGTCCCCAGTGGTGGGTCCGTACCGTACCGAGGTACTGGCCCCAGACCGAGGAGCTCACCGAGACCACTCCGTCGTTGCGCCCGGCCCACTCCGGGTCGATCCAACCGTGGCTGCCACGGTCCGAAGCCCGTTCCAGGGCGGCGACAGCCGGTTCCGAGAGTCGGATCCGCTGGCCCCGGGGACCGTCGAGCCCGATCGGGGTCCGCTCGCCGTAGGCCGGTCGCTGGCCGTGGGGTCGGGACCGCGCTCGCAGCTCGGAGATCCGGGTGATCAGGTTCATGCCCCAGTAGAAGGGGGGCGACATGAAGGGGTTGCACCAGGTGCCGTAGGAGAAATACGCGGTTCCCGGGTGATTCGGGGTCTTGGGATTGAACGTTCCTTCCACGTGGCGGACCGCCAGGTCGGGGAGCTGGTTGGGGTGGAGGCCGACCAGGCCCAGGAGCTTTCGGAGCCCCTGCTTCTCGAAGATCCACTCGTCGGCGAAGTCCGCGTACCAGGCCCCGTGGTGGGGGGTGGCGACGGTGGTGATCGAAGCGATCCGGTCCCCGAGTCCCCCATGGGTGGCGAGCCAGCGGGCATCCAGTCCGCCCATGCTGTGGCAGACGAGGTTGAACTTGCCCTCGGGAATGGCGGCCAGGACCTGCTCCTTGAGCTGCTTGCCGCGATCCTCGATGCTCCCGAAGGGGTCCACCGAAGGAACCAGGAGGCGTAGTCCCAGGCGTCGCAGATGGGGTTCGGTGCGGGAGAAGTAGCGGAGGTGCAGCGGCCCCAGGTGGATCGACTTCGGAGTGTTGGCTCCATGGGCCAGGACCACCGGATAGCGGGTCTCGAGGGAGGGAAGGCGGGGATCATCCAGCCCGAAGAGGCGGGCGAACAGGCCGCGACGGCGCTGGACCCCGGCCGCTTCGAGCGGGGCGAAGGGCCCGGCGAGAAGCTCCATCTTCAGGGGAGGACGGTCGAGCTCCTCGGGGTCCACGGGGGGAGACAGGAGGCCCGGTTCGAGGATCCCGTCCGGTCCGGTCGGGTCGATCTCCTTCCCACCGGAGGCGAAGATCCGGAAGAGTTCGGGACCCGCATCAGCGAGGTCGGCTCGCGCAGGACCCGGATCGCAGACGGAAACTGCGAACAGGGCCAGTGCGATGAGCAAGCGGCTTTGGTGCATGGGATACGGACCGTCGCGACCGGACGGCACCGCCATCCTAGGAAGGCTTCGGGTTCCGTCAAGGTCGTCGACGGCTACCTTGCCGGGTCGACTTCGGCGGAGTCGGGATCCGGGGCTGCGTTGCCGCCCTCCGGTCCGACCAGGTCGTCCCAGAGCTTCATGATCTCGTCGTCGAGGTCCTGCTGGCGGGTCAGCAGGCGACGGAGCAGGGTCTCGTTCTTCATCCACTCCTCGTGGAGGGTCTCCAGCCGAGGGCGAAGGGTGGTGGCCTGGGCCGGGTCGATCTGGCCCCGATCGAGGAGCTCGAGCAGGCCGAAGGCCGGGGATTCCTCGGGGGTGGGGGGGCCGTCCGCGGTTTCGGCCTCATCGTCCTCGTCTGTACCCGGCTCGGCACCCGGCTCGGACCGGGTCCAGAAGTCGGGAGGGAGGGGCTTGGGAGGGGAGGCGCCGTCGGGGAGAGGGGAGAACCGGACCGGACCGCCACCAGCCCTGGCGGCCGGGGTGGCCGGGGTGGCCGGGGGGGCGGCGATCGTCGGGAGGACCGCCCCCGAGACCAGCAGGATCGCCAGGAGGAGGTACCGGGAGAGCATGGTCGCTGCCTTTCGGGGCGGCTCAGGCCTGGAGGACGAGGCTCTGCAGGTACGAGCTCTCCGGCATGCCGGGGACCGCCGGGTGATCCGGGTAGGCGCCGACCGTGGCCAGCAGGCGCAGGCTCCGACCGCTCTGGAGGGCGGCGTGGGCGGCGCTCTCGCCGAGGTCCCGATCGTCGACGTGGTGGGAGCAGCTCGAGCTGACCAGGTGACCGCCGGGGCTGAGCAGGCGGAGCGCCAGCTTGTGGAGTCGGGTGTGGGCGATCAGCGCCTCGTCGCGGTCCTTGCGGGCCGGCGCGAACGGCGGGGGGTCGAGCAGGATCACGTCGAAGAGGTTCTTCGCTTCCCCCAGGGCCTGGAGGAGCTCGAAGGCGTCACCCTGGAGAGCCTTGATCGGAGCCAGCTCGTTGAGTTGCAGGTTCTCCGCCAGGGTCTCCAGGGCGGACTGCGAGGAATCGATCGCGACCGCTTCGGTGGCTCCGGCTCGGGCCGCGTAGGCGGTGGCGGCTCCGGTGTAGCAGAAGACGTCGAGGATCCGCCGGCCCGGCGCGAGGGCGGCGATGCGCTGACGGAGCTCGCGCTGGTCGAGGAAGAAGCCGGTCTTCTGGCCGCCGAGCGGGTCGACGCGGAAGCGGAGTCCGTCCTGGAGGATCTCGACCCGCTCGGGGAGCGAACCGGAGAGGACCGCCTTGCCCGCAGGCAGACCCTCGAGGGCGCGGCCCCGGTTGTCGTTGCGCTCCACGATCGCCACCGGATCGAGGCGGGAGAGCTCCTCGAGGACCTGGGCCCGGAAGCGTTCGATGCCCTGGGTCAGGAACTGCACGGCCAGGACGCGATCGTAGCGATCGACGACCAGTCCCGGGAGACCGTCCCCTTCGCCGAAGACGAGACGGATTGCCGTGGTGGAAGGCCCGAGGATGGACTCCCGGGCGGCGATGGCGGCCCGGATCCGCTCCCTGACCAGGTGTTCGTCGACCGCTTCGCGCTTCAGGCGGGTGAGGAGGCGGACAGAGATGAGGCTCGAGGGGTTGCAGAAGCCGCGACCGACGAAGCGCCCCTTGGAGTCCTTGATCTCGACGATCTCGCCGGCCTCGGGCGGAGGCTTGCCCCAGGCCTGGATCTCGTTCGAGAAGACCCAGGGATGGCCGCGCCGGACGCGTCGTTCGAGACGCGGCTTCAACTGGAGGGATCGCATGGGCGGCCGAGTCTAGGCCCCGCCCGCCGGACCGGTCAACGCACCCTTGCCCGGGTCGGGACTCGCCGATGTGCATCCGAAGACCGTGCAGCCCCCGTTCTGGTCCCAGCACTCGCGGTGGTGGGGAGCCTCGCAGCGGGGACAGGGAACGGCTTCGATCTCCGGGACTTCGTCGGCACAGAACCCGCACCGCGCGGTCCCGGGACGCAGGGCCTCGACCCGGATCGGGTCCTGGGATGGCTCGAGTCCGGGTTCCGGGACCGTCCCGGCGAGCAGTCGATCGAGCACCGAGAGTCCGATCCGGACGGCGCGGTCCGGGATCGAGAGCCCCGGGTGGAACAGGGCGGCCCGGATCGGGTTCACGTCGATCAAGCCGCCCGGGAGGTCCGATGCCAGGCGGCGGAGATCGTCGCTGGGGAGGTCCGAGGCCCATGCGGGCGGATCTCCCACCGACTCTCCCTCCGGGGTCAGGAGGGTCACGCCCGGGTCCAGGGTGAAGCCCTGGGTCGGGTCGGGGTCGGGTCCGGCGGTGCCGAGCCGGATCCGGAACGAGCGCCCGCCGGCCAGACGGGTCCCGTGCAGGACCAGGCTCGAGATCACGCCCTCCTCGCCGGGCAGGGCCAGGACCGGATCGATCCCTCCCAGTCCGGGGATGGGCCGCTCCCTGCGGGCCGAGAGCTCCACCCGGCGTCCCTTCCAGCGGAGCCGGAGCCGGCCGGGTGCCGGCTTCTTCTGCCCGGAGTCGGTTCCGGCCTCGCCGGCGAACCAGTAGAGGTCCCGGAAGAGTCCGCCGGGCGAGACCAGGCCGAGGTCTCCGAGCAGCTCGGACTCCAGGGACCGGCGGAGGGCCAGGGGATCGCCTACCGGGATCAGGAGCTCCCGCTCCGCCAGCACCAGGCGCAGCTGTCCCTGTCCTTCGATCATCTGGAGCAGGCGAGGAGCTTCGATCTCGAGGCTCCCGAGCAGGTGCTCGCCCCAGCGTTCCTCGAACACGATGCGGCCGGCATCGATCCTGGCACGGAGTTCGGCTCGGGCGTTGCCCAGGATGCTGCGGAGGGTGAGCCCCGCCAGGGTCGCGACCAGCAGGGCCGGGAGTAGCCCGGTGGCCCCTGGTGCCAGCCTCGGGACCACCATGGCGGCCAGCGCCAGGCAGGTGGACAGGAACCCGATCGGGACGGCCCACGCCAGCAGCCGGTCGAGGTTCCGGAAGCTGCGGTTCCGGGCGAACAGCAGCGGAAGGCCGGCCACGATGGGGGGGGAAGGTCGGGCGGCGGAATCGAGATCGGGGTGAGCGATCCCCAGCACCTCGGACAGGTGCCGTCGTCCCTGGGTTGCGAGGTCTTCCGGTCCGGTCCGGCGCGGCGCATTCCCGCAGAGGTCTACCAGGTCGACTCGCAGGCGGGTCGCCAAGCGCCGACCCAGTCCCAGGAGGGTGGCTGCGGAGACATCCTCGCAGAGGCCCAGGACCTCGGAACCCTCGGGCAGGTTCCGGTCCGCCAGGGCCGGGTACATCTGCCGCCCCAGGAGCGCCAGCGAGACCCGGAGGCCGGAGCCTTCGAAGGGACCGATCGCGGCCAGGACGAAGGGCTCGGTCGGGGATCGGCGGCCCAGGCCCAGCGGGGAAGGAAGGCTCCGGGAGGAACGGGGCATCAGGACGAGCTCCCGGATCCGGTCTACCGGGACCGTGGCGGTGCGCTTGCGACGGTTCCAGGGAAGGGGGGATCCGAGGGGTGAGGACCATGTCTCCGAGAGCAGGACCCGGCGGGACATATCCAGGCAGACGGCCTGCCAGGGCGGTTCGGAGGCGTAGTCGAGACGGCTGCCTGCGGCGTTCCTCCAGCCGACCACCAGATCCGGGGTCTCGAAGACCACCAGGCCGGGTTTGCGGGGGCGCCGAAGGCTCGAGGCGAGCAGCGCCAGTGCCAGCACCGTCCCGAAGAAGCGTCCGGGGACGAAGCCCAGGAGCAGCAGTGCGCCAATCCAAGCCGGTGCCCCCGAAGGGAGCCAGCCGGAGCGATCGCGGGCCGACAGGTCCGCCTCCAGCCGATCGACGAGCCGGGCCGGTACCCCGCGTGGCTCGCGGAGCAGGTGTTCGAGGATGGGGGATGAGGCTCCCGGGGAAGCCCAATCGAGATCGGTGGGTTCGGCCGGTTCCGGCAGGCTGGTCGCCACGGCCCCATGGTGCCATTGCGTGCGGGAGACGGCCGGGCAGGGTAATCTGGATGCATGGAATCCTCGATGGTGACGCCCTCGGCCCTGCCGATGGTCGACCCCTTCGGACGCCGGATCCGGTATCTCAGGATCTCGGTCACCGACCGCTGCAACTTCCGGTGCCGCTACTGCATGCCCAACGGCCTGGAGGAGAAGTACGAGCGCCAGGAGGTCCTCACCCTCGAGGAGATCGCTCGCCTGGTCCGGATCTTTTCCCGGGTCGGGGTCGAGAAGATCCGGCTCACCGGGGGCGAGCCCCTGTACCGCAAGGGGATCGTGGACCTGGTCGGCGAGATCAAGCGGGTGCCCGGGATCCGAGAAGTCTGCATGACGACCAACGGATACGGCATGGCGGCCCTGGCCCCCCGCCTCAAGGCCAACGGCCTCGATCGGGTCAACATCTCGATCGACAGCCTGGACCGGGAGCGCTTCCAGTGGGTCACCCAGGTCGACGGCCTGGACAAGGTGCTGGAAGCGATCGCGGCGGCGCTCGAGGCCGGCCTCCACCCGGTGAAGTTGAACGTCGTGGTGATGCGGGATGTGAACCTCGACGAGGTCGAGGCCTTCGCCGAGTGGGCGAAGCGGGAACCGGTGACGGTCCGCTTCATCGAGTACATGCCCTTCGACCAGGGCATCTCGGGGCAGGCGGACAGCTATGTCCCCTCGTCGGAAGTGATCGGGAAGCTGCTCCGGCGCTTCGAGCTCGAGCCGGACCAGGGCAACGTGGCGGGCGGCCCCGCCGCCTACTACCGGATCGCCGGGGGCAAGGGGAAGCTCGGCTTCATCTCCCCGATCGACACCGGGTTCTGCGGCGACTGCAACCGGGTCCGCCTGACCGCGGTCGGCCGGCTGCGTTTGTGCCTGTTCTCGGACGAGGGGATCGACCTGCGGGAGCCGCTCAGGTCCGGCGAGAGCGACGACGGGATCGAGCGGAGGATCCGGGCCTCCATGGCGATCAAACCGGAGCGCCACCACCTGCAGGAGGGGATTCCTTATCAGGGCCTGGCGATGAGCCAGGTGGGGGGCTGAGGCGCTCGAGCTTCTCGCGTCGGAGTTCGCGCATGGTCGCGAGTTCGTGGTCGAACGGCCGCGAGCGGGAATCGGTCGGGAATCTCCGGTAGAGCGCCTGGCATCCGTAGCAGACGTGGCGCATCGGGAGCAGCAGGAAGAAGGGGATCTGGAAGAAGGCCACGACCAGGATGCTGAGCCCATAGGTCCAGGGCACCAGCACCGCGGCCATCACCACGAGCGAAAGGCCCAGCCCCCTCGGCATGTCCTTCTCGACGTAGAAGTCGGTGTCGCCGCAGAACAGGCAGCGATCCGGGGTACGCCCCTGTTGCAGGGTCGCCGACGGCGGGGATTCGAAGACCTTGCCGCAGGCTTCGCAATGGAACCCCGGCGGGAAAGGGGGGCCCTCCAGGTCGATGACGCCCCGGCAATTGGGGCAGGGGCCCGCGATCAGGAGGTCGCCGGAAGCCGGGGACGCCGCCGGCGTGGCGGCCGGGAGCGGGCTCACAACCAGGCTCCGGTCATGGCCGCCAGCAGGAGCGAAGCGCCTTCGCCTCCCAGGACCAGGCAGACCAGCACGTAGAGGAGCCCGGTCGCCGACTGGTTGGAGCGCCGACGGACGCAGTCGTGGATCATGGCCACCAGGGCCAGCGGCGCCACGATTCCGACGAAGGTACGGACGGCCAGCAGCAGCCAGGGGCCCGACCACGCGGTGGCGAAGGGCTGGAAGGCCGCGGACTCCCGGGCATGGAGCATGGCCAGCGTCCCTGCGATGACTCCCGCCTTGAGCAGGGCCGCCACCCCCAGCGCGAGATTGGAGCGCTCGAGGATCGCGAAGTCGAGCTTCCGGTCGATCAGGTACCAATGTCCGGTGAGCATGGCGCCCAGGGCTCCCCCGGTGACCAGACCCGAGGTGACGGCGGCCGCCAGCACCGTCAGGAAGCCGGTGCCGTCAGGGAGCTCCAGGACCAGGGCCCCGAGCTGGGCGCACCCGATCCAGGCGGGTGCCAGGATCAGGGGACGGAGACCCTCCTCGAGACCGCGCTTCCCGGAGCCCACCGCCAGTGCATGGGCCAGGGCTGCGACCGCCGCCAGCGTCAGGAGCACCGACCACGCACCCCAGGGAGGTCCTCCGGATCCGGACAGGGACAGGACGGTCCCCAAGACCACGAAGGTGCCGAACAGCCATGCCAGGAGCCTCACGAATCCGGGTCCGAAGGCGCGACGATCCGCCAGGTAGATCTGGAGGAGGCCGCCGCAACCCAGCGAGATCAGGACCAGCGAAGCGAGGAACTGCACGAGGGCCCTCCCGGGACCCGGCCCGGGATACTACTCCAAGCGGCGGGAGGAGCGCCGGGAAGCCCGATACAGCCAGCACCCCTCGGTCCGGACCACGTCCACCGGATCGTGGGTCCTCGCCACGAAGCCCAGGATCTGCTCCCGCTCGTCGCCGTAGACATGCGAGAAGACGAGCCAGGCATCCCCCTTCGCCCCCAGGACCGGGAGCAGCTCCTCCGGGTAGCCGCTGGGTCGCTCCCGGTGGTCGTGTCCCTGCCGGGAACGTCCCACCAGATCCGGGGCCAGCAGGCGCCAGGCCGGCCAGGCGCCGTAGTAGACCCAGATCGCATCGTCCGGCTCGGCCAGGGCCGAGAGGGCGCGGGCGACCGGCTGCAGGTCCTCGGGCCCCCGGGCACGGAGCACCGGGATCGAGGCTCCGAAGGCCGGGACCAGCAGGCAGAGAGCCACCAGCGGTGAGGCGATTCCCCGGGCGGAAGCCTCCAACCGGTCCAGGCCGGCGGCCGCCAGGGCCAGGAGGCCGGGAGCCAGGAACAGCGTCTGGCGATCCCCGATCCAGGGATACCAGCCAGCTGCCCCTGCCAGCACCACCAGGAGCACGGGAGCCGCGGCCAGGCCCAGCAGGCGAATCCGGCGGGTCGGCAGGGGCGGCCAGCAGGCCAACCCTAGGAGGACCAGGAGGAGCCCGGGAGTCGGAGCCAGGAACCCGAGGAAATCCCAACCGTTGCCGAGGAACCAGCCCGGGAGATCCTGGAGCCTGCCGCCCAGGTAGCCATGAGCCAGGTAGCTCGAGGCGCCCGACCTGCCGGGAGGACCGAGGGCCGCGATCTCCCGGGCCGCGGGGGCGACCAGGGGGAGGGCGAGGAGCCCGCCCAGCACGATCGCCCCCAGGGCATGGCGGCGGGATCCGCGACGACCGACGGGGAGGACCGGCAAGGCCGCCACCGCCGCCATCACCAGGAGCGAAGTGCCGAACTGGAGCGCGCACGACGCCCAGGTTGCCAGGGCCAGGCCGAGCCGTGACGCCAGTCCCGCCCCCGCCAGACAACCGTCCAGGCACAGCAGGAAGCCGGTCGTCGCCAGGAGCCCCACGGAGTATTCGCGCACTTCGCGCGAGTAGCGGACGAAGCTCGGCCCGAACGCCACCAGACCGCTCATGACCAGCGAAGCCTGGGGAGTCGCGACCGCTCGGCAGAGCGGGTAGGCGAGGGCAGCACTGGCGATGCCGGCGACTGCCGAGGGAAGTCGGAGCCGTCCGGCCCGGGCCTCGGGGGTGTCGAACAGACCCAGCAGGGCCAGGTATCCGGGCGCGGCACTGCACGGGACCGGTTCGCCCCGGGAGCGGAGCACGACCAGGGCCTCGTCGAGCCAGGGGCTTCGCGAACCCAGCTGGGGGAGACGCAGGCCTGCGGCCGCCACCGTGAGCAGGAGGAGGAGCGGGAGTCTCAGGCGGGCGAGGTGCCTCGCCCGGCCTGGCAGGCATGGCCGGTCCGACCCGGGGGCGGCCGAAAGGGAGGCGAAGCCCGGGTCGTCAGTAGTAGTGGTAGCCGGAGCTGTGCCCGCAGCCGTAGCTGTGCACGTGGTGCGGGTAGTGGTGCCGGTATCGGTAGTAGCCGGAGTCGTAGGGGTGATGGTGGCTATAGTAGGTGTTGTGGTGCCCGTGGTACCGGTCGCTGTGGCTGCTGCAGCCCGAGCCGGACAGGGCCGCCGCCACCAGAGCGGCCAGCGCCGCGAACCTGCGGAAGCGATTCCTCATGCGTCGACCTCCGCATGCACTGTGGTCCGGCGGCGCGCATGGAGCCAAACGATGGGCTCTACCGACACGAATCGCCGATTCTTGTCGGATCCGCCCCGCATGGATCGCGCGGGGTCGGCTCCTGCGGTCCCGTCCCGGGTTCAGCGCTCCTCGTCGGGCGGGGTGACGCTGACCTCGACCCGGGTGGAGCCGGAGGGGCGGGTGGTCCCGCCGGTCGGCTCCTCTCCGTCGTCTTCCGCGCCGCTCGTCGGCTCGGCGCCGGGCTCCTGGGTGATCACGATCACCGCGGTGCTGGTGCCCGAGGATCCGGAGCTCTGGAGGTCGCTGGGATCGATCTGGATCACGGGCGCCGTCGATCCGCCCTGGCCGAGGGGCTCCTCTGTGGGATCCGGCTTCGGCTCGCCGACCTGCTGGATGGTCCGCTCGCCGGCCCGGAACGCGGTCCCGACGAACTGGCTGATCACGTTGGCGCCGATGATGGCGGGGACGGTGATCCCGGCCATCTTGAGGTTCCCGTTCAGGCGCTTCCAGATGGGTAGGCTGCCCACGGTCACC
Source organism: uncultured bacterium (assembly GCA_964403795.1). Lineage (GTDB taxonomy): Bacteria > Muiribacteriota > UBA6191 > CAZXTJ01 > CAYOHP01 > CAYOHP01. The sequence continues at coordinate 50,354 of CAYOHP010000022.1, forward strand.
CGACGCCCATGACTGGTGACGAAGGTCGCCCGGGTCACCCCCACGATCTGGTGGCCGGCGCCCTCGGCGATCTCGCTCAGGTTCCGTTGGAACTCGTTGGGGGCGGCCCGGAACAGGTTCCCGTCCCTGGTCCGGTACCAGGCGCTGTGCACCCCGGTGATCGACTCTCCGTCCCGGAGCCTGGCGTTGGCGGCCTTGCGGATCGACTGCGAACCCTTGCCCTTGGCGCCCAGGGTGGCGCCCTCGAAAGCGCTGTTGCGACGGGAGAGCAGGGACCGGCCGCGACTGAGCAAACGGGAGACGACGCCTCCCGAGGCAGGGGTCGCGGTCCGGGAGAGGGTCCTGGAGGCGATCCTCGATCCTGCCGCAGAGGTGGCGGCCTTGGACCCGAACTTCGAGATGACCCGGCTGAGGAAGGCATGCGACGAAGTCGGGGCGAGGGAGGAAACGATCGCGACCGCCAACAGGGTCCGAGCGGCGAGCGGCGAACGGTGCATCGGGAACTCCTTCGAGGCCAGGAGCCCCGAAGCAGCATGCGTGCCACCCGTGTCGGGGATGGGAGGCCGCATCGGGAGCGGGATCCCTTGTCCACCTGCGCTCGCTGGGGGGTGTCCGCCTGGACCCTTGGGACGCGTCCGGACAGGTCGGCTTCCCCGTGGACGGAGGACGATGTCAGCCGGACGAGGATCCGAGTCCGGAGACCAGCAGGCGCTCGGCGCTCCGGACCAGGAACTCCACCCCCAGCGGGAGGCAGGCTTCGTCGACGTCGAACCGGCTCGAGTGGTGCGGGGCGCCCGGGCAGGAATCGGGAGACGCCGCGCCCAGGAATGCGAAGCACCCGGGTACCGCCCGGAGGAAGTAGCTCATGTCCTCGCCCCCCATGCAGGGGCGATGGCGGGGGTTCTTCCCGAGGCGACCTCCCATGGCGATCACGACGTCCTCCATGAGGGCGGCGACCCGCGGGTCGTTCACGGTTGCCGGGTAGGAGGACTCCCAGTCGAACCGGTGTCCACAGCCGTAGGCCCGGGTCACGCCCGAGAGGATCCGCTCCATGGAGCGCGGCATGGTCGCCCTCAGGTCCTCGTCGAAGGTCCGGACCGTTCCCCGGAGTGCCACCTGGTTGGGGATGATGTTGGGGGCCGTTCCTCCCTGGACCATGCACACCGAGAGGAGGGCCGGTTCCAGGGGGTCGGTCTCGCGACTGACCACCGATTGCCATGCCTGGATCACCGCCGAGGCGGTCACGATCGGGTCCGGGGTCTGGTGGGGAGCGGCGCCGTGGCCCCCTGGGGCCGTGACCCGGGCGGTGAAGGTGTCCACGGCTGCCATGGCCGGCCCAGCCAGGATCCCGATCTCGCCGGCGGCGAGATGGCTCCACACATGGAGCCCGATGGCATAGTCGACCTGGGGATCCGCCAGCACTCCGGCCTCGATCATCGGCTTGGCGCCGCCGGGACCTTCCTCGGCCGGCTGGAACACGAGCTTCACCCGGCCAGGCAGCTCGGACCGGCTCTCGGCCAGGATCTCGGCGACGCCGAGGGCGATCGCCACATGGGCGTCATGCCCACAGGCGTGCATCTTCCCCTCCAGCGTCGAGCGGTAGGGACGGTCCTCGTCCTCGACCAGCGGAAGGGCATCCATGTCGGCCCGCACCAGTACGGTGGGTCCCGGGCGCCCTCCCTCGACCAGTCCGACCACGCCTGTGCCGGCGATCCCGGTCCGGGTCGGGATCGAGAGTTCCTCCAGCCGGGTCGCCACCAGGGCCGCGGTGCGGACCTCTTCGAAGGCGAGTTCCGGGTGGCGGTGCAGGTCCCGACGGAAGCCGACCAGGCGGTCCCGGAAGTCGGAGCGGCCGAAGCGCTCGGGCGGGAAGATCGACACGGCCCTCCTTGAAGGACCCCCTCGGCGACCCTACCATGCCGGCACACGAGGGGATGACCGGTGGACCCGGGCCAGGACCCGCAAGGGATCAAGGATCGACTCGCAGCTCGCGCCCGCGACCTGGGGTTCGACCGGTTCGGGGTCGCGTCTCCGGAGCTTCCCCCCGCGCACATCGAGCGGTACCAGGAGTGGTTGGCGGCCGGATACCACGCGGGCATGGACTACATGGCGAGGACCCGCTCGGTCCGCGGCGACCTCGAGGCGATCCTCCCCGGGGTGCGTTCGGTGGTCTGCGTGCTGGTCGACTACCGGGGAATCCCGGCTGAACCCGGTCCGGATCGGGATCCCGATCCGGGTCCCGGCGGGAAGGTCGCCCGCTACGCCCGGGGTCGCGACTACCACATCGTCCTCAAGCGCCGGTTGGAGCGGCTGGCGGACCACCTGGAGGAGATGGTCCCGGGGTCGCGCACCCGGACCTGTGTCGACTCGGTCCCGGTCCTGGAGCGGACGCTCGCCTGGAGCGCGGGGCTGGGGTTCCTCGGGAAGAACACCCTGCTCATCACCCCGGGACTCGGTTCCTACACCCTGCTCGCAGAGCTGCTCACCACCGTGGAGCTCCCCGTCGATCGACCCATCGAGGGGACCTGCGGACGCTGCACGCGGTGTCTCGATGCCTGTCCTACCTCGGCCTTCCCCGAGGAGGGCGTGCTCGACTCGTCGCGATGCATCTCGTACCTCACCATCGAGCACCGGGGCGAGCTCCCCGACGAGGTCTCGCTCGACGGCTGGGCCTTCGGGTGCGACGTCTGCCAGGAGGTCTGCCCCTACAACTCGGGATCCTCGCCGCAGCCCCCGGGAGAGGATTTCCGGACCCCCAGGGCCGCGGGGGCCTGGCTCCCGGCTTCCCGCCTGGAGGGAATTCCGACCCGGGAGGAGTTCGCCGCCCGTTTCGGGGGGACGCCCCTGATGCGCGCCGGCCTCGAGGGGCTGCGGCGCAATCTCTCGCGGCTTCGTCGCGACGTGATCGCGGTCTGAAGCGGTACAACGGAGACGTACAGGTGCGACGAGGAGGCGCGGGCATGACGAGGATCGCGGTCACGGGCGCGACGGGCCTGGTGGGTTCGAGCCTGGTGTCCTCGCTCGGTGCCGACGGCCACCAGGTGGCGCGCCTGGTACGACCAGGGTCGTCGTCAGGCCGTGACCCGGCAGCGGTGGCCTGGGATCCCAGGGCTGCGTCGCCCGACCTCTCACCCCTCGAAGGCTTCGATGCGGTGGTCCACCTCGCCGGCAAGAACATCGCGGACGGCAGATGGTCCGAGGCGATGAAGAGGGAGATCCGAGAGAGTCGGGTCCTGGGAACCGGGGGCCTGGCGACCGGCCTGGCGAAGCTCTCGAAGCCTCCCCGGGTCCTGGTGTGTGCCTCGGCGATCGGGTTCTACGGGGACCGGGGGGAGGAGATCCTCACGGAGAAGAGCCCACCCGGCTCCGGCTTCCTGGGTTCCACCTGTCGGGAGTGGGAGGAGGCCGCGGAGCCGGCGCGGAAGGCCGGCATCCGGGTCGTGCACCTCAGGATCGGGGTGGTCCTGTCCCGCGCCGGGGGCGCGCTCGCCAAGATGTACCTGCCCTTCTGGCTCGGGCTCGGCGGGCGGGTCGGGAGCGGTCGGCAGTGGATGAGCTGGGTCACCCGCCTCGATGTGGTCCGGGCCATCCGCTTCGCCCTCGACCATCCGGAGCTCTCGGGTCCTGCCAACCTGGTGGCGCCGGGCGTCGCCACCAATGCCGAGTTCACCCGAGCCCTGGGCAAGGCACTGGGAAGGCCGACGATCTTCCCCATCCCGGAACTCGTCGTCTCCACGGTGTTCGGGGAGATGGGCCGCGAGCTCCTGCTCGGCAGCACCCGGGTCGTCCCCGAGGTGCTGGCGGCGACGGGGTTCCGCTTCGAGCACCCCGACCTCGCCACGGCCCTCCCTGCGGCCCTGGCGGATCGGGCCTGAGACCGGAAGGCCTCTCCCGGTTCCTCCTGGCAAGCCGCGCCGGGGCCGGCGAGAGAATCCTTCCCGGGGGGCTAGCCACTCCGGCCGGCGCTCCTTATGCTTGTCGTGGCTCCTCAGGGAGCCTGGGCAGACCAGCGATTTCGAGACTCGGGTCGGACGTATCCACGGGCTAGCGCCCTGAAAGGATAGGTCCATGACCCACCGCTTCCGAGGCTCCCGCCATCTCCTGGTGGTGGCCCTCACCTTCCTCATCGTCCCCAACACCGGCTGTCGGCAGATCATGTCGATCCTCGGTTCGTTGATCGGTGGCGGAGGTGGAGGGGGGTTCAATCCCGCGGCCCTGGGCGGTCTCGGCGGTGGGAGCGGCCTCGGGTCCCTCCCCGGCCTTCTCGGCGGTTCCGGCGCCGGCGCTGGCGGCAACACCACCCTGGCCCCGAACTCGATGCTCCCGGCCCCCCCGCAGTCTGCCGCGGCCGTCAACGAGATCGCCCAGATGTACGGGGTCAGGGTCTATGGCCAGGGCGCGGTCAGTCCCTACATCGACACCGTGAAGGAAGGCCTGCTGCACTACCCCGTCGAGAAGATCCGCGGGCTGGGCTCCATCAACATGCCGGTGACCGGGGGAGCGGGAGGCGTGCTCGGCGACTGGAGCACCAGCGGCGGTCCGGCCCACGTGAACTTCTACATCAAGAGCGGGGCCCGCAACCCGCTCTGGAACAACACCGTGGTCCACGAGTTCGGGCACCACGCCACGCTCTATTACGACGACTTCGGCAACGCTCTCCAGCAGAGCCTTGGCAGCGGCCAGTTCATCTACCCGAGCGACTACTCGATGACCAGCCGGGCCGACCTCCTGGCCGAGGTCATGGCGTTCGCCCTGCTCAGCGAGCGGGCCTACGAGAAGCCGCTCCAGAGCTGGCGCCTCAGCCAGCCGGCCAAGGACCTGCTGGAGCGGGAGATCGTCGGCAAGCGGCCCAAGGTCTGAGCACCCTGCCCGAGCGGAGACGGAAGACCATGCGAAGGAACGGAAATCGAGATCTGCGGCGGGTCCTGGCCACCTCGCTGGTGGCACCCCTGCTGTTCGCCAGCGGCTGCCGCCAGATCATGGCGGTGCTCGGCTCGCTCCTGGGAGGAGGCGCGGGCGGAGGCTTCAACGGAGCCGGCACCGGAGGGGGCGGCCTGGGGTCGCTGCCCGGTCTGCTGGGAGGGGCCGGGGGGCCGCTGTCGCCGAGTTCCAGCCTGCCGCCGCCGACCCAGTCGGCGGCCCAGGTCCAGGAGATCCTGCAGCGCTACGGGATCCAGGTGACCGGCTCGGGTGCGACCCCCGAGAACGTCGACACCTTGCTCCAGGGCATGCAGCACTACAACGCCGAGCACTTCCGTGGCCTCCGGCAGTTCGATATCCCCTCGGTCCCCAGCCATAACCTGAACGGGCTGTGGCAGAGTTCCGGGGGCAGCGCCAAGATCACCCTCTGGGCCCACACCAGCCGGCGCAAGCAGGTCTCGCGGCACACCGTGACCCATGAGATCGGCCACCATGCCAGCCTCTTCTCCCGGGGAGAGGTGCTCGGCCAGCCGCTCAGCAACGCCCTCGGGAACGGGGAGAACGCCTTCCCCCGCGACTACGCCCGCACCAACTGGCGCGAGAAGGTCGCCGACAATCTCGCCTTCATCCTCCTCGGCCCGCAGTCGGAGATGCGCCCGGCCTCGAGCTGGCGGCCGACCCAGCAGGCCATGGACCTGATCTCTGGGGAGTTCCGTCGCAACGGCGGGACCCCGCCCGCCCAGGGCACGCCACCTGCGACCGGGGCGGTGGATCCGGGCTCCTCGTCCGCGCCCCGGCCCGGCCTCACGTCTTGAGCGCCTGAGGGCCTGCGAACCTCCCCGATCCGTCCGTGCCGGCCGCGCCCAGGCTCCCTGGCGGCCCCGGGGCATCGCGGGCAGCCTTCCCCCGGTGATCGGGAGTGTCCCGGGAGGCACAGCCTACGGCTAGCGCAGTATCCAGCCCCGGGATCCCGGTGCCCAGCGAGGGCGGCCAGGGAACCCCGCATGCAGAGCGGGTCTCCACGAAGGGGCCGGGACCTTCGACATCTGGCACGGATCCTGATTGAAGGCAGCCGTCCGAGCCCGAGGTTCGAAATCGCTGGTCTGCCCCACCGATGCGACTCGACCCTGGAGGATCCCCGGACCTCGTCATGCTCTCCCCTCGTCTCCCCCGTCGCGGTCTCAGCACCCTCGTCGCCGTCCTGGTCCTGCTCGCGATCCTGGTCGTCACCGGCCTGATCCAGCACGACCTGTCACGGCGCAGCGTGTCCGAGGTCCACCGCATCCAGCTCTCGACCCTGGCCCGGGTCCAGGCGAGGGCTGCCATCCAGGAGATGCTCTCGGAACTCCAGCTGGCCGTGAACGACTCCGAGAGCCCGGTGTTCCGCCGGATCCGGGAGGTCATCGACGACCGCTGGGAGGTCCTGGACCTCACCGACCTGGTGGCCGCGCCGGAGAGCGGGATCGAGCCCGCCTGGGGCAAGGCCGCCGGCGAGCGCCCCGAGGGCTCCGCCCTGGCCCGGATCGTCTCGCACTCGGCCCGGATCCGGGGAACCCGCTCCTCCCGGGACATCGGCGGAACCGAGGAGTGGACCGGCGTCCTGACCCTGGGTGCGGTCACCGAGATCTCCGATGCCGCCGCCCGCATGCGCCGGGAGGTCGAGGAGAGCTTCGAGATCCGGACCGTCCTGATCGGCCCGCCCCGCCCCTTCGACCAGCTCGGGATCTACCTCGGGGACATGCGGGCGGTGACCCAGCCGGCCCAGGCCAATACCCTGCGCTTCCAGCTGATCGACGGCCAGGACCGCCTGGTCAAGGAGGTGGCGGCCTCCGATCCCGGGATGCTGACCGCTGCCGACCAGCAGCGCCTGGGAGAGATCGCCGCCGGCATCCTGCCGACCGAGGAGGTCGCCCGGCGCACTCCGGTCCTGCCCGAGGGCCCCACTACCCTGATGGGCTTCTACCACGTGGCCCGCTTCCCCCTGGAAGACCTGGACCTCGAGCGGGTCCTCAAGCGGGAGAAGGAGTCCGTCGACACGGCCGTCTCCCGGCTCCGGGCGGTGAAGGGGGATCCCTCCCGCATCGTGGAAGCCGTGTACCAGGCGGCCGATGCCTACTCCAATGCCCTCAACCAGGCCTGGTCCTACCAGCGCACCCTGACGCTGGTGCCCCACGGATCCCCGGCCCACGCCTCGATGCTGGGGCCCTACCTCCCGCGGCTGGAGCCGGAGCACTTCCTGGACCGGGTCACCTTGAAGCCTGGCCTCGAAGACCGGCCGCTGGTCGAGTGGCTGGCCGGACGCTCCCGGCTCGAGGGCGTGGTGGACCTGACCGACGCCAGTGCCAACCTCGGCCTGACCGGCGAGCTCCGGGGAAGGGTGATGCTGCTGGTCGGCAAGGGGGGCGCCCACCTGGAGGACTTGAACTGGAGGGCGGTCCACGGTGGGCACCGGCTGGTGGTGGTGAGCCTGGGCGGCGATGTCACGGTGGCCGGCGAAGTCGCCGCCAGCATCCTGATGCTCCCGGTCGCCGGGGGCGGGCCCGAGACCACCGGCACGATCCGGATCGGCCACGGGGCGGTGCTCAGGGGCGGCCTGCTGGTCCCCCACGCGTCGAGGTCCCGCCTCCAGCTCGAGGGCGCCATCGAGTACGACCCGAACCTGCTCGCCAGCTATCCGCCCAAGGAGACCCTGAATCGCCCCTTCCGGGGCGAGTACGTGGTCTCGGTCTCCCCCGACCCGCTCTTCTCCGAAGGGAGGGCCCGTTGAGGTCCCCTCGCCGCCGTTCCGGCGTTTCCCTGCTCGAACTGGTGATCGGTCTCGCCATCCTGGTGGTCGGGGTGATCCCCTACCTGGACCTGATGCGAGGCGCCCGGGGGATCCTCGGCGACTCCCAGGAGATGCTGCTGCTCCAGAGCCAGACCCTCCAGGCGCTGGAGGAGGCCCGCTCGCTGGTCAGCTCGGGTGGCCTCGCCGATCTCGGCGAGAAGGAAGAGGAGCTGCTCGAGGCCGAGGAGTCCGGGGTCCGCTACGCGATCGTGATCCACCGGGTCGAGGGTCGCCCCCACTACCGCATCGAAGTCCGGGCCGAGGGTTTCGATCGCTTCTTCCGCCTGGCCAGCCTGGTGGCGGATCCGCTGGCGGGGTTCTCGCAGCGGGACGACTCGCCGCTCCCGGATCCCGACGACTTCGACCACGAATCGGAGCACCTGCCGTGACCGGAAGGCGCCGCGGTACCACCCTCGTCGAGCTGCTGGTCGCCCTCTCCCTGGTCGGCCTGTTCCTCGGCGTGTTCTGGGCGGTGCGCTCCTCGGGCAACCGGGAGGGTGACCACGTGGAGCGCCGCTCCGAACTCATGACCGCGGTCACGCTGGTCCAGGAGGCCCTCGCCTGGGACCTGCAGCGGTCGCTCTCCCTGACCTCGATCCCCGACGAGGACCTGGCCGCCGGGGTGGAGCGGACCTCGATCACCCTGCCCGTGTATGCGGGCTACGAGGGGGCCGAGGAAGCGGCCCTGCGCTACCAGGCGCTGGTCTACCGGTTCGACAGGGAGTCGCGGATCCTGTACCGGGGTTCGACCCCGCTCCTGGTGCATGGGCTCGAGGACGCCAGCTTCCGCTGGACCGAGGACCGCCCCACCATGCTGGTCGTGACCCTGACCGGGCGGACCGCCTTCGGTGGCCCCAAGCCGACCGTGACCGTGCGGATCCCGGCCCCGGCCGGGACCAACGGTCTCGGGACCTACCGCCTGGCCCGCCACCATCGCCTCGCGGAGCGGAGCCAGGCCCCGGTGGTCGAGCGGAAGGTGGCCCGGTGAAGCGGCTCCTCTTCCTGGTCCTGGTTTCCCTGGTGGTGCCGAATACCGGCTGCCGGCTGATCCAGCAGATCCTGGGCACCCTGACGGGGGGCGGCGGACTCGGTGGGCTCGGGGGCGGGGGCCTCGGCGGCGGGGGCGGCCTGGGTGGCCTCGGGGGAGGCGGACTCGGTGGTGGCCTCGGTGGCGGCGTGTCGGGCCAGCCCGGGTTCGGAGGGCTGCCGGGAGGCGGCAACGGCGGCACCGCGGCCGGCAACGGGCTCGGGAACCTGCCCGGGGGAGGCTCTGCCTCGCCCCCGGTGATCTCGGGTCCGGGGGCCTCGGACCTCCAGCCACCCGGGAACCTGGCCGCCGACGACTACGACTTCCGCAAGGAGGCGCGGTTCCTGGACGCCCCCCAGACGTCCTGGAGCGGGAACGATGCCGGGATCGCCTACATCCGGGACGTGATGACCCACACCAGCGACCACTTCACGGCCCAGCATGGTCTCTCGACCATGGTCCACGAGACCGTCCACGGATTGCATGCCGAGGTCGCCAACCGGAACTTCACGCGGTTCGGACTGAATCGCTCCTCGCTCCTGGCCGTGGCCTACGTCGAGGCCGGCAAGGCGGCGGTGGCGATCGAGCCGGGGATCGACCGGACCGAGGTCAACAGTCGTCTCCCTCCCGCCACCGCCTCGGTGAGCCGGACCAGCTACCTGAAGGACATGAGCCTCGGATCCCGTGACCTCACCTATCTGTGGGACGAGTGGGGGGCCTACATCTGCGGCGGTCGGGCTGGCGTCGAGATGGCCGAGGCCGGCCGCTGGAACGAGGGCGGCCAGGACGTCGTCGACGGGATGATGGACTTCCTGAGTTTCTGTTCCGCCGGGATGCTGGTGGTCAAGGAGAAGAAGCCCCAGCTCCTGCAAGGATCCGACGACAACGGGAAGGCCTTCCGGGCGATGTTCGCGATGCAGGCCGAGCGCACCTCGAAGTGGCTGGCCCGGGGCCTCAAGGTGCAGCAGTTCCAGGGCTTCCACGCTGCCCAGCTCTTCTACGACTTCCAGCGGGGCGCCGGCCACCAGGCGATCCGGGACATGCTGAAGCAGACCTACGGAGCCGGCTGGACCAAGCGGGTCTTCGGGTTCTGAGGCCGGGCTTCCCAGGCCGCCCTTCCCTGGATCGGAACACCGTGTTCCAGTCCTGGCACCCCCGGTATCCACACGACTACCCAGGTATGCGCGCTCCGGTACTCACGGCCAGGGACCCAAGCCGAGGCGGCCTCCCGGGAGGCCGCATGCAGAGCCGGGATCGGACCCTCGAACCGACATGCGGACAGGATCGGCTCCGGCTGGCACCGGGATTGCTAAACACGAGGCGGCGGAGAGGCGGATCGAAGTGAACCAGGCGAGGAAGAGCGGCAATGGGAAGCGGGCCAAGGGCCTGCTCGCCGTGTTCTTCTCGCTCTCGCTGGCGTTCTCCACCGGCTGCGAGCTCTTCTCCCCGGTGGCGGGCAGCGGCGACGGCAGCCACCACGGGACCTCCACCTCCACGATGATGGACGCCCTCTCCGGGATCCTCCTCGACGTCCTCTCGAGCCCCGCCCCCCGCAGCCAGCCCGGCTACACCACCGGGTCCGTGATCGGGTCGAACGACGGGTTCGGCAACGGGATCGCCGGCGCCGCCACCCGGGCCGCCTACCCTCCGGTGGTCGAGGTCACGGATCCCTGGACCTTCTCCGGTCCGGGTAACGGCACCTACGTCGATGCTTCCCAGTCGCCGGTCCGGGTGACCGATGGCTCCATCTTCGGCAGCCAGCCCGATGTCGGAACCCGCGGCACCGTGGTCGACACCATGCCCACCGAGTTCACCACCCCGGCGACGGTCCCGGCGGTCGATCCCAACTTCGGTGCCCCCAAGGTGGAGGAGCCGCCGGTGGGGGAGATCCCGATGGGCGTCAGCAACTTCGACGACTCGGTGGCCACCACCGGCGGGCGGCGCACCCAGATGTCCGAGATGGGGATGCCCACTTCGGACGTCGGCAGCCTCGCCTGAGGTCGATCGGCCGGGAAGCCTCCGAGCCCGAGCCCCCTCAGCCCCCCAGGATGCGATCGGCCTCTTGCCGGGCGGGCGCGGGGAGAGCCCCTCGGGTCGCCGCCAGCCGTTCCCGGACCCCGGCATGGTCGGGACGCCGCTTCGCCAGCTCGAGCCAGAGCGTGGCCTGGGCCGCGGGTGACAGCCTTCCTACCCGGTCCCGCTCGACACCCAGGTAGGGCTCGGGATCCGAGTCCCCCTCGCGCATCCCCAGGAACGCCCACTGCAGGTACGAGTGGTCGGCCCGGGCCCGGGCGTGGGAACCGGCTTCGGCCGAATCGTCGAGGACCGAGCCGGCCAGCATCAGCTTGCGGGCCCGGGCATCCTGCTCCGGCTCCAGTCCCTGGCGCTTCCCCACCGTGTCCCGGAGCCAGAGCAGCCTCCCCTGGAGGTAGGCCTCGGCCGGGTGATCCGCCGGACCGGCCAGGATCAGCTCCGGCTCCATGCGCAGGAACGCGTCGTAGAGGAAGGCCGAAAAGCGCGTGCTCGGCACCCCGATGACGACCGCCGCCAGATCCCTCGTCCCCGGCTCCTCCCGCATCGAGCGGGCGAGGGCGTAGTGGGCGGCGTGCAGCGTCTTGCCGCCGGGACGCAGGGCCGGGGCCAGGGCGGTGCGGGCGTCGGGTCGACCGCTCACGCCCCGGGCCAGGTCCCAGAGATCGGCGTGCGGGAGGTTCCGGCGCTGGGCCCAGAGCCAGGCCGGGAATCCCGGGGGTGGCTCGGGTCGCTCGAAGCCCTCGGAGAGGGCCCGACTGCCGGCGTCCTGGAGGCGAGCGGCCTCGTCCAAGTGGCGGAGGGCGGTGGCCAGCCAGCCGGACACCCGGGCCGGAGGGGCGACCGACGCGTATTCGGGTTGGGCCAGGATGCCCGGGACCGGGATCGCCTCGGGGCTGGGCCCGAGGTAGGCATACGGCCAGAAGGGTTCGGGGAGCCCGAGCCCGGCGAACCTGCGGTCGACCGCCGAGAGGGCGGTGCGGACGGGTTCCGGGAGGGTCTCGGCCTTCCCACCCTCGGAGAGCCAGGTATAGAACTCGCGGACCGGCGCCATCGCCTGGATCTGTCGGGGCCAGAGGAGCGGGTCGGGCTCGAAGAGCGGTCGGGCTCCCGCGACCCGGTCGGGATGGATCTCCCCGACGGGATCGATCCACAGGCCGCGGGCCGCCTCCAGGGCAGTCTCGACCTCGGCTGCGAAGCCGTCCTCGAAGCTCCGGGCCCCCGGGGCGGTCCCGGTGGGCGTCGGTGGGTGCGCGGGTCCGGTCGGAGTCCGGAGCCTGGTCCATCCGGCGAGGCCCAGGGCGGTGAGGGCTACCGCCGCGATCGAGGCGCCCCCGGCCATCCGCGGGATCCGCGGGTGCTCGCCGGTCGAGGGCTGGGGTCCGAGGGAGAGGGCGGAGACCCGCTGGGCCCCGGGTTCGGTCCGCTCCCCGGGCAGGCTCCCGGTGCCGCTCTCCGGCCCTGCCCCCGGCCGCGAGGGGGGCGAACGGCGCGCCTCCTCGAGGATCCTGTCCACCATGCCGCGGGTCACCGGACGGCGTTCCCGCCGTGCCGAGAGGGCCCGACGCAGGAGTTCGGCAGTGGGACTACCTGGGTCGAGCCGGGCGAACTCGACCTCGGGGAGCTCCTTGCCCTTGCAGGCCTCCAGGATGTCGGGCAGCGGGTAGGGGAGCTTGCCCTCGCAGAGCACGAACAGGGTCACGCCCCAGGCGTACCAGTCGCTCGCCGGGGTGATGGGGTCGAGGCGCAGGACCTCCGGCGCCATGTAGGCGAGGGTCCCGACCACCGCACCGGTCCTGGTGAGGCGGGTACTGCGCGGGTCGAAGACCAGCCCGAAGTCCACGATCACGGCCCGGCGATCCTTGGTGAAGAGGATGTTCCCGGGCTTCAGGTCCCGGTGCACCAGGCCGGCGCGGTGGATCGCCTCCAGGCCATCGGCCACCTGCAGCATGGCGGGGAGGGGATCGAGCCGGGAGGCGGCCTTGTCGATGGGCATGCCCTCCAGGAACTCGAGCACGAGGTAGGGACCCTCGGGAGTCGTGCCATGGTCGTAGACGCCCACCACGTTGGGATGGCGGATGCTGGCGAGGGTCGTGGCCTCCCGGCGGAAGCGACGGCCGAGCTCGTCGGAAGACCCGCCGGAGATCATGACCTTGATCGCAACCTCGCGCCCCAGATGGCGGTCCCGGGCCTTCCAAACCATCCCCATGGCTCCGGAACCGAGGGGTTCGAGGGGGTCGTAGGCCCCGGCGAGGGCTTCAGGGAAGACCGGTGATCCCGGGGGCGAGGCTTGATTCACGGGGCGTTCGCTCCCAGGGTACATTGGGTCGGGCATGGAAGAGCCTCCGGAACCAGAGCAGCGGTATCGGGTCCTCGAGAAGCTCCTCTCCCAGAGCAACCACCTCCACCGTTACCGGGTCCAGGACCAGTTCGGCGCCTCCGAGGTCGAGCTCCGGGTCTCCCGGGGGCAGCTCGACGACGGAGGCCTGGGGGCGCTGTTCGGGGTCGAGAGGGACGAGCTCTCCCGGCTCGACCATCCCGGCTTCCTGCCGGTGCTCGATCGGGGAACCCTCCAGGGGCGGGCCTTCTACACCGTCCCCTGGCGGAACGACCCGTTCCTGGTCCAGCTCGGGACCGACGCGACGGTCTCCCTCTCCCAGCGGGTGGCGCTGGTGACCCGGCTGGCGAGCGCCCTGCAGGCGGCCCATCGGGTCGGGATCGTGGTGGGGATGATCCACCTCCCCATGCTGGCGGTCGATGGCGGGGAGACCCGTCCGTACTTCCTCCACCACCGGGCCCTGCCCGATTCATGGGGTCCCGCCATCACCGATCGGCTGCCGGAAGACTGCCTGCCCTCGGTCGAGGCGACCCGGCGCAGCAACCTGTTCCACTGGGGCCGGGCGGCGTATTGGCTGCTCTCCCGGGGAACCTTCCCGTTCCCGGCCGATGCCGGACGGGAGAAACGCAAGCCGACCCGGATGCTCTCCGAGGAGATCCCCACGGCCCTGGCCGAGGTCGTGGATGCCTGCCTCGACTGGCATCCCGAGGGCAGGCCCGAGGACGCGATCGAACTCATGAAGGCGGTCGAGGACGCCGGGGTCCACACCCGGATCCAGGTCGTCCCCGACGTGGGTTCGAGCGGCGGGATCCGGTTGACCGAATCGCTCGACCTGACCGCCGAGCAGCTGGCAGCCGGAGTTCCCGGCCTCGACCCGGAGCTGGCGCGCCAGATCGGCAAGCGTCGGCGGCAGCGCCAGGAGGAGAGGGCAGCCAAGCCGGAGGGATCGAGCGGTCGCAAGGCGGCCATGGCCGGGAGCCTGGTGGCCGTGGGTCTCCTGGTCGGGGTGCTCCTGCCGCTCGGGCCCTCTCCGGCCTCACCGGTCGCGCCTCGGCAGCCTTCCCCCCCCAGCCCTGTGGCCAGCCGGGCACCTCGCCCCAAGCCGCCTCCTCCGGTGGCCAGGGACATCGATCCGGCGGTGCTGGCCAAGGACCTCTCGGTCCGCAGTCTGCTCCGGGGTGAGGGATTCACCCCGCCCGAGAAGTTCCGGAGCCGCTGGGAGAACCTGGTGCGCCTGTCGGTGAAGGGTCGCTTGCCCCCGGACATGAACGACCGGGAACGCATCGACGGCCTGGGGGCGCTGTTCCTCACCGAGCCGGAAGCCGCCTGCCGGGAACTCGATGCCTACCGGCGCTCGCTCGGTCGCTACCTGGAGACACCGAAGGTGGCCGTGGCCTCAGGGAGCACCGGGACTTCCGGAACCCCTGCCCCTCCGGGTTCCTGAGAATCCCGCCGGGTCACATCCGCTTGTGCTTGGGGCCGCCGCCCCCCTCGGGGGCCACCCAGGTGATCACGGCGTAGGGATCGGCGATGTCGCAGGTCTTGCAGTGGACGCAGTTCGAGGCGTTGATCCTGAGGGTCGTGGCCTTCGATCCCGACTCGTCCTTGGGCACGATCTCGTAGACCGCGGCCGGGCAGAAGTACTGGCAGGGGTTGCCGTACTCGGTCTTGCAGCGGGTCTCGCAGATCGAGACGTCGTCGACCAGGAGGTGGACCGGCTGGTCCTCCTCGTGTTCGGTCCCACCCTTGAACACGTCGCTCAACCGGTCGAAGGTGAGCTTGCCATCGAAGCTCTCGAGGCGCTCGTGCATTCCCGGATGCTCCGAGAGGCGCTTGGTGAGGTGGTGATCCTCCTGGAGCGGGTAGGGGTCCACCAGGCCGCGCCCGCCGGTGAGGAACTGGATCCCGGTGTGGAGCATGCCCCAGTAGAGGCCGCCCTTCTGGTAGGGGCCGCGGAAGTTCCGGGACTCCCAGAGCTCGGCCTTGAGCCACGAGGCATCCACCAGGTTCCGGTACTTGCCGAGGCGGGCGGCCGAGCAGTCCTCGGCCCCGAGCGCCTCGGCGATCGCCTCGGCTGCCAGCATCCCCGACTTCATGGCGAGGTGGATGCCCTTCAGGCGGGCCGGGTTCATGTTGCCGCCCGCGTCCCCCACGATCAGGCAGCCGTCGACCACCGGATCGGGGCGCGAGTACCAGCCGCCGTCGGGGATGGTCTTCGCCCCGTAGCAGACGAGCTCGCCGCCCTCCAGGATCGAGGCCAGCATCGGGTGCTTCTTCCAGATCTGGAAGAGGTTGTGGGGATCGAGCCGGGGATCGGGGCTGTCGAGTCCGACCACCAGACCGATCGAGACGTGGTCGTCCTTCAGGCCGTAGACCCAGGTGCCGCCGAAGGTGTCGCTGCGGAGCGGGTAGCCCATGGTGTGGACCACGTGCCCGGCCGGGAAGCGGCCCGCGGGGAGCTTCCAGACTTCCTTGATCCCGGTCGAGTAGATCTGGGGGTTCACCCGGTAGAGCTTCCGGTCGGCGGCGAGCTTCTTGGTCAGGTGGCCCCGGGTGCCCTCGGAGAGCACCGTGACCTTGGCCCGGATCTCCATGCCGGGCTGGTAGGTGCCCTTCTTCTCCCCGTTCTTGCCGATCCCCATGTCGCCGGTGACGACACCCTGGATCCGGCCGTCCTCCTCGATCAGGGACTGGGCCGCGAACCCGGGGAAGATCTCGATGCCCATGCCCTCGGCCTGGGAGGCGAGCCACTTGGTCATCTCCTGGAGCGAGATGATCCAGAACCCGTGGTTGTGCATCGGGGGAGGGGTGATCGGCAGGGTGTAGTAGGAGGACGAAGTCAGGTACCGGACCGCGTCCCAGGTGACCTGGGCCTCGACCGGGGCGCCCTTCTCCCGCCAGTCGGGGAAGAGTTCCTGGATGCCCCGCGGGTCCATGACCGCACCCGAGAGGATGTGGTTCCCGATCTCGGCGCCTTTCTCGAGCACCATGACCGCGGGCGGTTCCTTGCCGGCCTGCTTGGCGAGCTGGACCAGCCGGATCGCGGTCGAGAGCCCGGAGGGGCCGGCACCGACCACCAGGACATCGGTCTCCATGACTTCGCGCTCGGACATGGGGGTCTCCCTCCTCGGATCCAGGAAGCCCCCGAGCCTAGCACGGCAGAGGGGTGCGATGCCGCGACGCGTCACAGATCTCGCCGCGGGGAGTTCCGGGTCCCTCAGGGACCTGCGGCCACCTCGACCGGGGTACCCCGCCCCAGGCCCAGGACCTCCCGGGCGCTCCCGCCGACGCAGGCGATCTCGACCCTCCCGCTGGAGCCCAGGTACCAGACCAGCGTCCCCGGAGGAGCTTCGCCGTAGGTCCGGACCCGCCGGTCGATCCGGGTCCCTCCCACCCGCAGGGCGGAGGCCGACCCGACCTCCCGGGGACCGAGGTCGGTGACCAGGTTCCCGAACCGGTCAACGTGGCGGACCCGGCCCGGCGGCAGGGAGAGACGGACCAGGGCGGCGGGATCGAGTTCGGGACCGAGTTCGTCGAAGGGGAGGCCCCGGGCCAGGTGGGCGGCGGCGGGGGCGAAGACGTCGCGCCCCTCGAAGGTGGCGCTCCTCTGCCGACGGATCACCAGGGGGGAGGTGATCTCCCGGGCCGAAGGGGGGCGGGATCCGGCCAGCACCGCCTCGAAGAGCCCGTTGTCGGGTCCGACGAATCGATGGTCTCCCACCTGGAGCCCCAGGGCCCGGCGGGAGGTGCCGACACCGGGATCGACGACGCCCACCAGGATCGAGGGCGCCGGGAGCAGCGGGAGGATCTCCTCGACCAGGAAGGCGCCCTGGTCCACGGCCTGGGGATCGATCTCATGGGTCAGGTCGACGACGGGGATCCCGGGGGCGATGGAGGCGATCACCAGCCGCAATGAACCCACGTAGAGGTCCTGCCGGCCGAAATCGGTGAGGAGGGCGATCAGCATCGCGGGCGGGGCGGGTTCAGCCGTCCCCGGCGAGCCGGTCGGGGAGTGCGGTCCCCCTGGGCACGAACTCCAGGGCCACCGAGTTCAGGCAGTACCGCTGGCCGGTGGGGGGAGGGCCGTCGCCGAAGACATGGCCCAGGTGCCCGTCGCAGCGGCGGCAGCGGATCTCGGTCCGGGGGATCAGCATGCTCCAGTCCCGGAGGTAGTGGATGTGGTCGGGATCGGCCGGGGCGAAGAAGCTGGGCCAGCCGGTCCCGGACTCGAACTTGGAGGCCGAGTCGAAGAGCGGGAGTCCGCACAGACGGCAGACGTAGGTGCCCTCCTCCTTGTTGTAGAGCAGGAGGCCGCACCCCGGACGCTCGGTACCATGGTCGAGGAGGATCCGGCGCTCCTCGGGGGAGAGGCGGGAGGCCAGGCGGTCCCGGGCCTCGCCCCGGAGCGGCGCCAGATCGTGCCCGGAGGCGGAGCGGGCCGGGGGCGGGGGGGATTCCGGATCGGAACCCATGGGAGACCTCCTCGGGGTGGGGGGGACGATCCCGAATGTACCTCGCGATCGGGGCTTCTCATGGCTTCAGGCATCCTTAGAATGGGCGATCGACGGGGTCCCGGACCCCGGGGGGAAGGCAGGGAGCAGGGCCGTCACGGTGAAGTCCTGGAGCCATCAGGTCGTGGGCGCCGGCTTCGCCCTGCTCGTCGGGCTGGCGGCTGGACCCGGAGCGGCGGCCTCGTTGGTGGACACCGGCGAGTGGGCGCGGCTCCAGGAGGCCAGGGACAAGGCTCTCCTCGCCTATTCCCGGGGCGAGGCGACGCTCGGGGAGCGGGATGAGGCGGCTCGGGCCTTCGAACGGGCAAGTCGGGTCCCGGCCGCACTGTTGCCGCCGGCTCCCGACTCCGACCTGGCCGTGCCCCAGGCCCCGCAGCCGGAGGCGGGTGTTGACGCCGGTTCCGGTTCCGGGTCCGGGCAGGACGAGAAGCCGGGTGCGGTGGCCAAGATCGCGGCCTGGGTGAAGGACCTCCCCCGCCGCACCTTCCGGCGCTTCGCCCCGGAGAAGGAAGGCATCCGCTCCGACGCCGAAGTGGACCACCTCGTCGAGTCCTCGAAGGTCGCCGCCTACACGGCCAATGCCGCCCAACGGGAAGCCGAGTCGGACTGGACCCGACCGGTCATGGTCACGGCCCGGGCCGAGGGAGACCAGATCCAGAGCGTGATCGAACGAGTTGTGGGGGTGGGCGGGATCGCGGCCCTGGCCAAGGCCCTCTCCGGCGATGCCGCGGCCCGCCAGACCGTGAGCCAGGCGGCCAAGGTGGTGGCCAAGCTCACCCCGGAGCAGCGCCAGATGCTGGCCAAGAACCTGGGGGCCGGGGGGATCGGCCAGCAGATCTCGCAGTTCCTGAAGGGTCAACCCACCGGCGCCTTCCAGAAGATCATCAAGGACGAGTTCGGCAACAACATGCTCTTGGCGGTGGCCGCCTCGGGGCTGGTGGGCGCCTTCCTCAACGACGGGCTCGACCTCGATACCCTGAAGGACCACCTGGTGGCCCTGAACGCCGTCGAGTTCCGCCGCACCGGCCGGGAGGCGATGATCGGGGCGCCGCTGGAGACCATCCTCTACTACCACATGGACCGGGGCGTCTCCCGGCTCTTCGAGGGCCTGTGGAGCCGCATCTCGACCGGATCGGGAGGGTTCGCTGCCTGGGTCCAGCGGACCGAGTCGACCCTGACCAGCTTCGGTTCCAGCATCGTGAAGGCGCCCCGCCCCGAGCTGGCGGCCCGGGCCGCCGAGTTCTCCAAGTCGGCCTCCAGCCTGGGTCTGCCCGGGGTCTCGAGCGCCACCGCGCTCACCTTCAAGGGTTTCTCGGAGGCCATGTTCAAGGCCGGGGTCCTGGGGATGGTCGGCATCCCCCTGATCAGCGGCGCCTGGAACGTGGCCCTGGGCATGGAGGAAGGCGTCTACATCGGCGCCAACCGGGACCGGGTCTTCGCCCGCTACGACCTCTTCCACACCTACTTCCAGCGCACCGGCAACAAGTGGCGGGATGCCTGGGAGGAGCGCAAGGTCTCGGTCGCCAACCTCGTCCAGGCCTACGAGAAGTTCCCCATGACCCATTTCATGAGCCACTTCCTCCGCATGGCCGGCGGGTACCTGGGCGCGGTGGTGGCCTCCAGCGTGGTGGCCCCGGCGACCATTCCCACCTTCCTCGGGGCGCTGGTGGTCTCGGCGGTCTTCTCGGAGGGCGCCAATGCGCTGGGCAAATGGGTGGGGGCCAAGGTCGACACCTCGGCCGGCCGCTACCGACGCCTGCGGAAGAAGAACGCCGAGGAGGTGCTGGCCGGTGCCATGGCCGCGGACCTCGACCTTCCCGAACGACAGGCGGCCCTCGAGGCCCTCGCTCGGGTGGATGCCCTCCGTGCCCGGCTGGGAGTGCGCACCCGCGCCGATCTGGCGCGGGTCCAGTCCGGAGGAGGCGCGGCGGCCCAGGAACTGGCGGACGCGGCGGCAGCCTACGCCTCGGCGCGGGAGGCGTACGTCACCCGGATGGCGACCCTGGCCGACGCCCGGGCCGATGATTACGAGAGGCTCCTCAAGGGCAGCCAGGTCGACAGCCGGATCAAGTTCGTGCGCTCGCTCGACGACATCCGCCTGGTGAAGACCGACAGCTACGTACGGGTCGAGATCCCGGGCTGGTCTTCGCACGCTTCGCCCCGCCACGACTTCATCGACGCCCGTGGTCACCGGGGCGTCTGGGACCCGGTTTCGAACCGGGTGATCGACGTCGGCCGGGTCGGCGAGCAGAACGGGAACCGGATCGCCTTCCTGAACGACGACGGGGTGAAGGTCGAGGGCGGCGCCCTGGTCCTGAGCCCGGGTGGCGAGAAGCCGACCGGCAGCGTGCACGTCACCAGCAACGGGATCGTGATGGAGAAGGGCGCCACCGGCGAGTGGCTGCTCCGCGGCTACGGCGGGGAGTACGACATCGTGCTCCGCGGCTCGGGCCGACGCTTCGCCTGGGACGGGAAGCGCTTCGTCGAGACCGGGACCCCGGCCCATGTCCAGGCCATCGCGAAGCAGTACGCCAAGGACGAGACCGCGACGGCCTATTCCCGGAAGCTGGTCCAGGAACTCGGCGCCGGCCTCTCCGGCCGGTCCGCCGGCAAGGGCGAGGACCCGGTCGCCCAGGCGATGATGGACCTGGCCCGGCTCCACAAGGCCTCGGGGGCCAGCGCCGGGCAGCGCTTCCAGCAGGCGGTGGGCGGCTCCGGGAAGGGTTGAGCCTGGCCGCCTAATCCAGTCTCTGGAGAATCCGCTCCACGTCGCCGGCGGTGCGGGACACGGCCAGGGCGTCGACGACCTCGCGGTCCTTCTGGAGGCGCTCACGGATCGAGGGGACCAGAGAGTGCTGCCCGTCGAAGCCGCCGGTCGGGTAGAGCATCACCAGCACCACCTTCGAGGGGGTGCCCCCGCCGAAGTCGATGCCCTTCTCGGAGATCCCCAGGGCGCCCACCGGGGCCCGCAGGCCCTCGACGGTGGCGGCGACCACGGCCGCCCCCGACTTCGACCCGGAGGCTCGGCCGCGCTCGGAGCGGAACACGGCTTCCCGGGCAGTGCCGTAGCGGGCCATCGAGAGGTCGTGGGAGGTGACCATGAGCTCGAGCAGTTCCTGGATGGCGGGGAACTTCCCCTCCGCGCCCAGGCGGGGCTTGATGGTCTTCGGCCCGACCACGGCAGAGAGACGGATCATGAAGCCCTCCCAGGCCAGACCGGGACGGAGACGCCCACGTGGGCCGTGTCGGCCCGGATCCCGTCGTTCTTCAAGGTGCGCTCCCGTCTTCCTGGAAGCCCGGCTTGTCCTGGTCGACGTCGTCGCCCTTCATCCGCTTCATCCGGAACACGTCCTCGCGCTCCCGCTCCTCGAGGGTGGACCGGATGAACCGGACCTCGCCCCGGAGGCGGGGGATGACGTTCTGTTCCAGGGCGTTGACCCGTCGGGTGGTCTTCTTGATCTCCTCGCCCATCTTCCGGATCTTCACGTAGGAGGAGGCCATCTCCAGGATGGTCGCCATCACCTTCTCGAAGCTGCCGGCGGCGGCGTCGACCCGGGCCGAGGTGCTGGCCGGGTCGTAGCCGCGCTCGGTGGGCTTGCGGACGAACTCCACCGGGGCGGGCTCGGCGACCTTGATTCCCCAGATGTTCTTCACGTCCATCTGGGTCTGGACTTCCCGGCCCGCCGAAAGGGCCGCGGCGCGCACCCGCTCGGTCCCGAGCTCGGCCTCGGCGATGGCGATCAGCCCGCGGGCGGCCCGCAGCTCGGCGATCAACGCCTTGCGCTGCTTGACGTAGGGCTTCACCAGGTCGAAGAACTCCTTCATCAGCGCGTCGCGCTTGTTCTTGAGGAGATCGACCCCCTGCAGCGCCAGCCCGATCTGGGCCTTGCGCTGCAGCATGTTCATCCGTGTGGGGCTGACGGATTCGGCCACGGCGGTTGCCTCCGGTGAGGAAGGAGACGTCCGGGGGGCCCCCCCCCGGGGGCGGGCCGAACGGCCGGCCAAAAAAGTAGCATGCCGAGAAGCCATCCTTGTTGATGGGCGAGAAGTACTTCTCGATGGTCTTCTTGCTGCACCGCTTGAGCTCGGTGTCGGGGAAGAGCGAGAGCAGCTTCCAACCCTCGTCCAGGCTCTCGTGGATGCTCCGCTCCACGTATCCCTGGTTCAGGTACTCGCTCTCGAAGCGGTTGGTGAAGTTCAGGTACCGCCGGTCCATCTCGGTGAGCGCGTCCTCGCCGACGATGGCCACCAGGCGACGCAGCTTGATGCCCTTGGCGTAGCAGGCGTACATCTGGTTGGCGAGCTCCCGGTGGTCCTCCCGGGTCTTGCCGCGCCCGATGCCGTTGTTCATCAGCCGGGACAGCGACGGGAGTACGTTGATCGGCGGGTAGAGGCTCTGCCGGTGGAGCTCGCGACCCAGCACGATCTGGCCCTCGGTGATGTACCCGGTCAGGTCGGCGATCGGGTGGGTGATGTCGTCGTCGGGCATGGTCAGGATCGGGAGCTGGGTGACCGATCCCCGGCGCCCCCGCACCTGGCCGGCCCGTTCGTAGATGCTCGCCAGGTCGGTGTACATGT
>CAYOHP010000023.1:0-41849 GCA_964403795.1 uncultured bacterium
GGCGGACTGCTCGAGCAAGGACCCCGACGAGTGCGAGCTCTTCCTGGTCGAGGGCGACTCGGCCGGCGGCTCGGCCAAGTCGGGCCGGGACCGGGGCTTCCAGGCGATCCTCCCGCTCCGGGGGAAGATCCTGAACGTCGAGAAGGCCCGCCTCGACAAGGTGCTCTCCAACGAGGAGATCAAGGCGATGATCACCGCCTTGGGGTGCGGGTTCGCCGAGGAGTTCGACGCCGGCAAGCTCCGTTACCGCAAGATCGTGATCATGACCGACGCCGACGTCGACGGGGCCCACATCCGGACCCTGCTCCTGACCTACTTCTTCCGGCACATGAAGGAGCTGGTCGAACAGGGGCACGTCTACATCGCCCAGCCGCCCCTCTACAAGGTGAAGAAGGGGAAGGCCGAGCGGTACCTCGAGGACGACCGCAAGCTGATCGACTTCCTGGCTTCCAACCTGAATGCCGAAGTGGTCCTGGAGGAGGCGGGCGGCAAGGCCCGGACCTTCGAGGGGGAGGCCGCCGCGGCCTTCTTCAAGAAGTCCCTCGCCTTCCGGTCCGTGTCGCAGCGCATTCTCCGCCGGCCGGTCCTCTCCGCCCTGCACGATCCCTTCCTCGAAGGTCGCTTCGACCTCTGGAGCGCCTTCGAGAACGCCGGCGAGTTCACCCGGCGGGCCCAGGTGCTGGAGGAGTACTGCCGGACCAAGGCGCCCCAGGTGCGGGTCCGGGTCGACTACGCCCAGATGAAGATCGAGCTCGCCCGCTCCGACTTCGCCCGGGAGATGGTCGAGGTCCTCGACGAGGCCGCGGTCCACGACCTCGCCCTCGACGAGATCGACGCCATCCGGCGCAGCCTCCGGAGGGATCCCGGGATCGAGCTCTCGCTCCCGGTCAAGCTCCGGATCGGCGAGGAGGGCGTGGTGGCCGAGTCCTTCGTCGACCTCCTCGACTTCCTGGAGCGGGTGGGCCGCAAGGGCCTCACCATCCAGCGGTACAAGGGCCTCGGCGAGATGAACGCCGAGCAGCTCTGGGAGACCACCATGGATCCGGCGAAGCGGACCCTCCTGCAGGTGCGGATCGACGACGCGGTACGCGCCGACGGGATCTTCAGCGTGCTGATGGGCGAGAACGTCGGCGAGCGCCGCGCCTTCATCGAGGAGCACGCCAAGAAGGTCCGGAACCTCGACATCTGACCTCTTCCCCGGAAACCTCCCACTTCCCCGGACCAAGGAGTCCCCATGGATCAGAACGACCCGACCCAGCCAGGAGCCCCGGCGACCGGTGAGCATCGGATCTCGATCTCCTCGGAGATGCAGGAGTCCTACCTCGACTACGCCATGAGCGTGATCGTGGCCCGGGCCCTCCCCGACGCCCGCGACGGGTTGAAGCCCGTCCACCGCAGGATCCTCTACACCATGGGGGACATGGGACTGGCCTTCAACCGTCCCTATCGCAAGAGCGCCCGCATCGTGGGCGACGTCATGGGCAAGTACCACCCCCACGGCGACGGCGCCATCTACGACGCCCTGGCGCGCATGGCCCAGCCCTGGTCGCTCCGGTACCCGATCGTCGACGGCCAGGGGAACTTCGGATCGATCGACGGCGACAACCCCGCCGCCATGCGGTACACGGAAGCCCGCCTCCAACGCATCTCCCAGGAGGTCCTCTCGGACCTCGAGATGGAGACCGTCGACTGGCGTCCCAACTACGACGAGTCCCTCCAGGAACCGGTGGTGCTGCCGACCCGCCTTCCCAACCTGCTGGTCAACGGCAGCGACGGGATCGCGGTGGGCATGGCGACCAAGATCCCGCCCCACAACCTGGGCGAGATCGTCGACGCCCTCTGCCACCTCCTCGAACACCCCGAGGCGGACATCGAGGACCTGCTCCGGTTCGTCCCGGGACCCGACTTCCCGACCGGCGCCTTCATCGTGGGTCGCCAGGAGGTGCGGGAGGGATACCGGACCGGCCGAGGTCGCTGCGTGATGCGGGCCGCGGTCGAGATCGAGGAGGAGAAGGGCCGGGAGCGGCTGATCGTCACCGCCATCCCCTACCAGGTCTCCAAGGGGAAGCTGCTCGAGGACATCGCGGCCCTGGTCCGGCAGAAGGAGATCGAGGGGATCTCCGACCTGCGGGACGAGTCGGACCGGCGCGGCATGCGGGTGGTCATCGAGATCAAGCGGGACGCCAACGCCGAGGTCGTCAAGAACCTGCTGTTCAAGAAGACCCAGCTCCAGTCGACCTTCGGGATCAACATGGTGGCGCTGGTCGACGGTCGCCCCGAGCAGTGCGGCCTGAAGCGGCTCCTCGAGGTGTTCCTGCGCCACCGGGTCGACGTGGTGATCCGCCGCAGCCGCTACGAGCTGCGCAAGGCCAAGGAGAGGATCCACCTCCTCGAAGGCCTGAAGATCGCGCTGGACAATATCGACGCCGTGATCCGGATCATCCGGGCGGCTACCGATGCCGACCAGGCCCGCAGCGAGCTGATGGCGGGCTTCGCCCTCTCCCAGGTCCAGGCGCAGGCGATCCTCGACATGCGCCTCCAGAAGCTGACCAGCCTGGAGGTCCAGAAGCTGGTCGACGAGATGCAGGCGCTCTACCAGCGGATCAAGGAACTGGAAGCGATCCTCGCCGATATCCGCCTGGTGCACGGCCTGATCCGGGAGGAGCTGACCGCCATCCGGGCGGCCTACGGGGACGTCCGCAGGACCCAGTTCCTGGCCGAAGCCGGGGACTTCGACCCCCGGGACTTCTACAAGGACGAGGCCAAGGTCATCACCCTCACCTGCTCGGGCTACGTGAAGACCCTTCCCCTGGACACCTACAAGGCCCAGAACCGGGGCGGCAAGGGACTCTCGGGGATGAGCCTGAAGGAGGAGGACGCGGTCGCCAGCTCCCTGATCGCGGGCACCTTCGACCACGTCCTCTTCTTCACCAACCGGGGACGGGTCCTGGCCCTGAAGGTCTACGGGATCCCGGAGGGGAGCCGCACCTCCAAGGGCAAGGCGATCGTGAACCTGCTCCCGATGGAGAAGGACGAGACCATCACCACCATGCTCTCGGTCCGCGGTTTCGAGGACGAGAACCTCTGCATCGTGCTCGCCACCCGCCAGGGCCAGATCAAGCGGTCGAAGCTCTCGGAGTACGCCTCGGCCGCCCGGCTCGCCAACGGGATCCACGCCCTCAAGTTCAAGGGCGGGGAGGACGAGGTCCGCTCGGTGAGGCTCACCGACCTGCGGTACGAGAAGGACAACCAGATCCTGCTCGGGACCCGCGACGGCCAGAGCATCCGGTTCCGGGAGGACGACGTCTCCCTGCAGGGGCGGATCAGCCAGGGGGTGCGCGGCATGACCCTCGAGGACGGCGACGAGGTGGTGGGCATGGAGGTCATCCGGGAGGGGGAGACCGACGCCAGCCTCCTGGCGGTGACGGAGAACGGTTACGGCAAGCGCACCAAGCTGGACGAGTACCCGCTCCGGGGGCGAGGCGGGAAGGGCGTCATCAACATCAAGGTCAACGAGCGCAACGGCAAGGTGGCGGCGTTTAGGAGCGTGACCCGGGAGGACGACGTGATCGTCAACACCCGGGGCGGACAGGTGATCCGTATCCCCTGCCACAGCATCTCCGAGATCGGCCGCAACACCATGGGCGTCCGGATCATGAACCTGGACGAGGGCGACCTGCTGGTCAACCTCGGGGTGATCCGCAGCGAGGACGAGGACCGTTCCGAGGCCACCGGTGCCGAGGGGGAGCCGACCGGGGGCGCGATCGTGATGGAGGGCCCCGGGGACGGGGAGGAGTGAGCCGGTGAGCGAGCCGTCGGAGCTGGTTCCGCTCCACCTGCCGGAGGGCGCGGGTCCGGGGGGAGCGCGCGCCGGCCGGCGCGGAGGAGTCCTGAGCGGGCTCTCCACCGTCGTGGTGGTGGCCTTCGGGATCTGCCTCTCGAAGCTCTACCTCGACCAGTACATCGAGATCCGCAGGCTGAAGGCCCGTCGCACCGAGGTCGAAGCCCAGGCTCGCGACACCCGGGTGCGCTGGGAGAAGCTGGCCGAGGAGGTCGAGTACCTCGAGACCCTCGAAGGGGTCGAGCGGCTCGCCCGGGACAAGCTCCGCTACATCCGCCCCGACGAGGTCATCCTCGTCCCCCTGCGCTCTCCCTGAAGCCGGGCCGTACTTCCCCGGTCCCGGCCCCGACCGGGACTGGACGGGCCGGGCCGAACTGCCGATCCCAGGAACGTGAAGGCAGGTCAGGTCGCGCCCTCGACGGTGTCCCGACGCGCCCCGCTGGCCTCCAGCCTGGCGATCGGACTCGCCTGCCTGCTGGTCCTGGGCTGCGGGAACGAGGGGGATCCCTTCGGCCTGATCGCGCCCGAGGCCAGGGTGGCGATCGTCTCGACCCGCCCCGTGGATCGCGAGACCGGGGTCTCGGTGGATGCCATCGTCACGGTCGCCTTCCCGGCCGATCTCGACCTCGGGACCGTGAACCCGGCCGCTTTCGTGCTGACCGAGGAATCCGGGCTCCCGGTGGCCCGCACGGTGGCCTACGACGCCACCTCCCGGGTCGTCTCGGTGCGTCCGGCCCGCCGGCTGCGGCCGACCAACCTCCACCAGATGGCGATCCAGGGGGTCCGGTCGCGCCAGGGGGTGCTGTTCGCCCCGACGGTCTTCTCCTTCGCCACCGGCGAGGACACCGATCGCAACGGTCCTCGGGTGATCGCGGTCAGCCCCATCCCGGACCAGGCCAACGTCCCCCGGAACGCCAACGTGGTCGTGACCTTCGACCGGGCCATGGACCGCGACAGCTTGTTCCAGGCCTTCTCGATCTCGGACTCCATCTCCGGAGCCCTCTCCCTGGACGCCACCGAGCGGATCCTGACCTTCACCCCGGGTGCCCTCCTGCCGCTCGAGACCACGGTGCGGGTCCAGGTCGCGGCCTCGGCCCGGGACCGGGACGGGGTCCCGCTCCGTAGCGACTTCCTCTCCACCTTCCGGACCCCCGACCGGGACGCCTTCCGCATCCTCCAGACCACCCCCGCCGACGGCAGCCTCAATGCCGCACCCACCACCTTGCTGGTCTTCCGGTTCTCGGAGCCGGTGGACCGCAGCACGGTCACCACCAACTTCTCGATCACGGCCACCGGCCTGGCGGTGCCGGTCCCCATCGCCGCCAACTTCACGTTCTCCCAGAACGACCAGGTGGTGACCTACGATCCGGCCCCTGGGTTCCCCGCCTTCGTGGGCTGGAGGGGGGGCAGCACGGTGACCGCCACCTTGGCGCAGGAGATCCGCAGCGCCTCCAGCGGTGCCCGGCTGCCGGCTCCCTTCGTGCTGGATTTCGGGGTCGAGAACATCGCGCCCCAGGTCGTCTCCACCGTCCCGCAGAACGGGGCCGTCGACGTGCCGACCACCCAGGTGGTCCGGTTCCGGTTCAGCGAACCGCTCGACCCGGCGACCGTGGTCCCGGCGAACTTCACGGTCTCCCAGGGGCCCACCGTGGCCGGCACCCTCACCCTGGAGGACTCCGGGAGGACGGTGGTGTTCACGCCTACGACCGGTTTCCAGAACGTGGTGGTGCCGGTCCAGATAGTGGCAGGCACCGCCATCACCGACCGGGGCGGGACGCCGCTCGCCGGCGCGGTGACCATCTCGTTCTCGATCGACGACAGTCCGCCCTTCGTGACCCAGACGTTCCCGCTGGCCGGAGCCCAGGACGTGCCCGTCACCCTGGCGCCGGAGCGGCGGGTCCGCTTCCGGTTCAACGAGGCCCTCGACCAGGCGGCCACCCGCGGCACCTTCGCGATCGCGCCCGACGCCACGGGCGGCAACGTGACCTTCCCGGATCCCTTCACCCTGGTCTATGTCCCGCCGGTGCTGCCCACCCCGGTCGATCCGCCCCTGGCCCCCAACCAGAAGCTGGTGAACGGGCGCACCAACTACTCGGTGACCTTCACGGCCTTCGACCTGGCCTCGAATCCGACCGCGGTGAGCCTGGCCTTCCGCAGCGACGACGACCCGCCGGTGGTCCAGAGCTCGTCGCCCACCGGGGTCTCGGCGCTGACCACCTCCGTGAGCGTCACCTTCGGGGAACTGATGGACAAGGACACCATGCAGGGCGCGGTGACCTTCGAGCGGACCATCCCGATCCCCGCGGTCTTGCCCGTGACCCTGAACCGCGGCGACTTCGGCTTCGACTTCACGCCGACCCTCCAGGCCGCGGCCACCTACCGGGTGACGGTCTCGACCGGGATCACCGACCTGGCGGGCGTCCCGCTGGGGGCGGCCTTCTCCTTCGCCTTCACCACGCCCTGAGCCCGAGCCTCACGGCGCGCCACGGGCGGTGGCGGGATCCCCGGTCCGGAGGGGAGCCTCGAACGCCAGACGGAGCTGGTGCAGCACCCAGATCGAGGCTCCGAAGGTCCCCGGGATGCGTCGGGCCGAGAGCCGGATCCGCCACGGGGCCGGCCCCAATACCTCCGAGGCCAGTCGCCAGCCGGGTCCGTCGACCTCCCCCGTGGAGATCGGCTCCTGGAGCATGAAGCCCCGGACCAGGCGCAGGCGGATCCGCCCCTCGACCTCGGCCACCAGGGGAAGTCCCTGGAAGGGCAGTTCGGGCAAGTGGACCGCCAGGGCCACGGGGCCGTCAGGGGCGCGACGCGGCTGGACCAGGACGGTGGCGTGCTCGACGGGCTCGGGCAGGAACGGGCCGTAGCGGCTCTCGGTCTCCCGGCGCAGCGCCAGGAACGCGGCCCCTCCCAGGTCGAGGAAGGCCTGTTCCCGGGCCGTACGAGGTCGGCCCGCGGTCCCGATCCAGCACCAGGCGGGAGGGTCGAAGACCTCGAAGGTCTGGTCCCAGGGAGTGTCCCGCGGAAAGAGACGGGGTGCCACCATGGGCCGGTAGAGGGGTGCCACCCCGAACAGGGGAGCCGCCTCCCCGCCCAGGGAGCGGAGATGGTCGAGGAGGTCGAGGTCCTCCAAGGCCTCGTAGAGGCGGATCCGGGCCGCGATCGGACCCGCCCGTTCCTGGAACTCGGCGGCGATCATCGGCTTGACGGCCTCGAACCGGGCCAGGTCCCCGGAAGCCTCCAGGGCCTTGCGGAGCCCTTCGAGATCGGGACTGGAGGCATCGAGGTCCGGGAACCGCTCGGCCACCAGACGGGTGACGTCCCGGGTCAACCCGGTCACGATCCCGACCAGCAGGTCCGACCGGCTCGGGATCCCGCCGGGGAGTTCGACTTCCGCCAGCTCGCCGTCGCGGGTCTCGAGGATCAGGGTGGGAGACGCCCGGCCCCCGAGGGCCGCGGTCCCCGGGATCCGCAGGGCATGCTGCAGCCCGAAGTCCTCCTCCCGCGCCAGGACCTGTCCCTCTGCCCGCAGCTCGCCGCGGGCGGGAACCGGAGTGGTGAAGGCGAGCTGGACCGATCCGTCGGGCCGGGGCGAGAAGGTGGGCGATCGGAAGGAGGTCGGATCCCGGTCCGGCCCGTGGGGAAGGGTCCCGGGACCTTCCCCGGGATCGATCGGGACGCCTCCGATCGCCAGCCGGTGGGGGCCGTCCAGGGGCATGGGGAACCGCAGGCGGTGGCGGGTGCGGGGCGGCCCCTCGCCTCTCACCCGCCACCCGGCCGCGGAATCCGGATCGACCGGGAGGAGTTCGAGTTCGTCGGGCGCCGGGGAAGGGCTGGTCCAGGTGACGCCCAGGGAGCGGTGGTGCGGCTCGACCGCTACCGGCCCGGAGGCCCCGACCGGGGTCGAGGCGGGCCATGGGAGGAAGGCGGAGACGAGCACCAGGACCAGGAAGGGCAGCAGCCACGCCGTCGGGTTCCGCCTCTTGCCCCGGGCGCGACGGCGGGTCGCGGAGGCCGCCGACCTCGAGACCGCGAGCTCGCGACCGCTGAGGTCGGGAGCGGCAGGACTGCCGGGAACCGGGTCGGAGGACTTCGACGGCCCCGGCTCCCCCGGGCGCGGTCCGGACTCCGGAGCGAGCCCGGGCAAGGGCATGGCCGCGGCCTCCAGGGCCTCGACCAGGGTGGGAGCGTCCTGAGGACGGGCCCCGGGATCGGCCTCCATGCCTCGTACCACCAGGTCCGCCAGCACCTCTGCCGGCCGGTCGCCCGGGCCGGCCTGGAGGAAGCGGCGGGCGAGGGTGGCGGGAGCCTCCCCGTAGGGGGACCGGGCGGACCAGGCCTCGAACACGAGCACCGACCACTGGTAGACGTCGGCGGCGGGCTTCAGCTCCTCGCCTTTCCAAGCCTCCGGGGAGAGGTAGGCCGGAGTCCCCAGGATGTCCCCCTGGAGCGTCATGCGGGTGAAGCGCTCGCCTCCCGCCAGGCCGAAGTCGGTGATCACGAAGTCGCCGCCGGGGGTCTCCATCACGTTGGCCGGCTTGATGTCCCGGTGGACGACCCCGTGCCGGTGCAGGGCCGCCAGACCCTTGGCCACGTCAGTGGCCATCCGGATCACCTGGTCGCGGGACCAGGGGTCCCGGCCGGGACCGATCTTCGCCTCGAGGGATCGCCCCTCCACGTACTCCATGGCGAGGTAGGGGATCTCCCCTCCCAGGTCCGCGTCCAGCAGGCGCACCACGTTGGGGTGGTGGATCAGGCTCAGGGCCTTGGCCTCCCGCTTCAGGCGGGCCCGCAGCTTGCGGTTGGCGACGGCCCCGGGGTGCAGGGTCTTCAGGGCGACCCGGCGCTCGAGATCGCCTCGCTCGGCCAGGTAGACCGCACCCATTCCCCCTTGGCCGAGGAGACCGAGGATCCGGTAGGGGCCGATGGTCTCGGGACTCGGGTGCTCGGGGGGCGTGTCCATGGAGGGGCTGCCCCTCAGCCCGAGGAGAGCCCGGCCAGGGCCAGGCGGAACTCGCGGGCCGAGGGGAACCGGTCCTTGGGTTCCGGAGCCAGGGCGCGCGCCAGGATCGGGTCGAGTCCGGGCGGGATCCCCTCCCGGCGTCCGACCAGCCCCGGATAGGCGAAGTCGAGCCGGATCGCGCTCTCTCCCGCCAGCACCTCGTACACGAGGTTGCCGAGCAGGTAGAGGTCGGTGGCGGGCGTGAACGGGAGGTCCCGGATGGTCTCCGGGGTCAGGGTGGGCAGCGAGGAGGGCTGCACTCCCTGGAGGGTGAGACTCGAGAAGGCGAAGTTCCGGACCATCCCGAACTCCGCGATCAGGGACTTGCCCGAGTCCATATCGTAGTAGACGCTCCCCGCCCGGATGTCGCGGTGGAGGATGTCCGAGGCATGGAGGTACTCGAGGGCGGCGAGCACGTCCTGGCCGATCGCCACCGCGTCCCGCCAGTCGAACTCGACGGTCCGGCCCGCCAGGATCTCGGAGAGGGGGCGGAAGGTGGGACTGGTCGGGGCCGCGTAGAAGACCTTGCCCTGGACGCACCCGGAGTCGAGGACCGGGAGGATGCCGGGATGGCAGAGGCTGCTCAGGGTCTGGAACTCGGCCTCGAACCGCCGGTAGCTGGGACTCTCGGAATCGACCAGCTCGTTCAGGACCCTGAGCAGGACGTTGGCCCCGTCCTCGGCCTGGGCGAGGAAGACCGAGAGATAGCCCTGGCTCGAGACCAGCTTCTTGATACGGTAGCGGCCGAAGGTGGTCATCCGGGACCCACCGTAGCGTCGGGGAGGGAGGGGAGTCGAGCCGTGCAGACCCTGGATCTCGTCTTCGTGGCGGGCTATTTCCTGCTGGTCGCGCTGGTCGGGTGGCGGGCAGGCAAGGTGTCGGGAGGCGATTCGAGCTCCTACTTCCTCGCCGGTCGGGGCGCCGGTTGGGGCGTGATCGGGGCGAGCCTCTTCGCCAGCAACATCTCCGCCGAGCACTTCATCGGCCTGGCCGGCAGCGGAGCCTCCGGGGGACTGGCGGTCGGCCAGTTCGAGTGGCTGGCCTGCTTCATCCTGCTGCTCCTGGGCTGGCTCTTCGTGCCCTTCTACCTGCGGACCGGGGTCTTCACCATGCCCGAGTTCCTGGAGAAGCGCTACGGCCGGGCCTGCCGCGTCTACCTGGCGGTGATCTCGCTCGTGGCCTACGTCTTCACCAAGATCAGCGTGGCGGTCTACGCCGGTGCCCTGGTGCTGAAGACCATCGCCGGCTTCGACCTCTGGACCGGGGCCCTCCTCCTGCTCCTCTCCACCGGGGCCTACACCATGTTCGGGGGCCTCCTGGCGGTGCTGTGGACCGACTTCTTCCAGGCCTTCGTCCTGATCGGGGGCGGCCTGCTCCTCACCGCCATCGGCCTCGATCGGGTGGGAGGAATCGCGGGCCTGCTGGCGGCCACTCCGCCCTCCCACCTCTCGGTCTGGCTGCCGGCCGATCATCCCGAGCTGCCCTGGACCGGGATCCTGTTCGGGGCTCCCATCCTGGGCATCTGGTACTGGTGCACCGACCAGATGATCGTCCAGCGGACCCTGGCCGCCCACGATATCGAGGAGGCGCGTACCGCCACCCTCTTCGCCGGGTTCCTGAAGATCCTGCCGGTCTTCCTGCTGGTGGTCCCCGGGCTCTGCGGCAGGATCCTCTTCCCCGAGACCCCGGCGAACCAGATGTACGCCCGGCTCGTCCACGAGCTGCTGCCCGTGGGGGTCAAGGGCTTCGTGGTGGCGGGACTGCTGGCGGCCCTCATGAGCTCGCTCTCGAGCGTCTTCAACTCGAGCTCGACCTTGGTGGTCATGGACTTCTACCGGCCCTGGAGACCGGGCGCCTCGGAGGCGGAACTGGTGAAGGTCGGCCAGTTCTCGACCCTGGTCCTGGTGATCGTGGGGGTCGCCTGGATCCCCTTCGTGGACCGCATGGGCGAGCAGCTCTACCTCTACCTCCAGTCGGTCCAGGCCTATGTCTCGCCTCCCATCGCCACCGTGTTCCTGGCCGGGATCCTCTGGCCCCGGGCCAACGCCACCGGGGCGCTGGCGGCCCTGCTGGTCGGCTTCCTGGTCGGGGGTGCCCGCTTCGTGGCGGAGATCCTGCTGCGGGGAGGGACCGGGCGCGGGACGGTGCTCGAGGCCCTGGCGGCGCCGAACTTCCTCCACTTCGCGGTCTTCTTGGCCGTGCTCTCGGCGATCGTCCTGGCGGCCGCGAGTCTCGCCACCCCGCCTCCGCCCGAGGCTTCGGTGGCCTTCCTCCAGGCCGGGGGGAAGGAGGCGGAGGAGTCGGGGGCGAGTCGCAGGAACCGGATCCTCAGCGGGATCCTGGTGGCGATCGTGCTCTGCCTATGGGTGGTGTTCAGCCCCCTCGGACTGGCCGCGCCCCGCTCCTGATCCGGTGGCGCCTGCACCGGAGGCGGCGGCGGAAGGACGGATCGAGGGGAAGCGCAGCGGGTCCCCGGTCACCCAGGGCCGGTAGCGGTTGCATGTGTCGATGCGTTCCGCCAGGCTCGGATGGGACGAGCGGAAGATGCGGAAGACCGGACCGGGATTCGGGTGCGAGAGGTTCTGCTGCTGCAGGGCCAGGAAACCCAGGGCACCGGACCGGTTGTCCCGGGTGAGTTCCAGGGCGAAGAGGTCGGCCTCCCTCTCGAGCGATCGACTCACCCCGTTGGCAAGGGGCAGCCCTGCGAGGAACACCAGCTGGTACACGACCAGGAGGAGGGGCCAGGCCGCGGGCGTCTCGAGGCGGGAGACTCCCCACCGGACGCCGGGACCCGCCAGCAGGCGACGGGCCCCGAGGTCGACCAGGCCGAGACCGACGAGGACGCCCAGGAAACCGGCCAGGATCCCCTGCCCGATGTGGCCGAGCGCGTAGTGGCCGATCTCGTGGCCCATCACGAACTCGACCTGCTCCGCGGGGAGCCGCGTCAGCAGGGTGTCCCACAGGACGATGCGGTGGGATCCCATGACGCCCGTGACGTAGGCGTTCACCTGCTTGGTGTCCCGGCTCTTGTCGACCTCGAAGACCCGGTCCCCGCCGATCCCGGCCCGGTCGGCCAGGGTGAGGATCCGGGTCTCGAGGGCCGGGTCCCGCAGGGGGCGGAAGGTGTGGAAGAGCGGATCGATGAAGATCGGCCAGACCAGCATGGCGAGGATCTCCAGCGGCAGGAAGGCCAGGGCAGCCCATGCCCACCACCGGCCCGGGCTCCAGGCCAGGAGGCCGTGGATCACCAGGGCGGCCACCGCCAGCACCGCGAGCTCGACTCCCAGCGACTTCATCGAGAGTTCCAACCAGCGGGCCGGATCCTGGTTCGAGAGCCCATAGGCATGGGGCCGGACGAAGCCGACGCACCAGGCGAGCGGCCGGGAGACGAGCCAGCAGCCGGCGGTGTAGATCGCCACGAAAGCCACCAGGCGGAGACGAGGGGACCCGATCCGGGTCGCCAGCCGGTCCTCGAGTCCTCGGGCCAGGCCCCAGGCCAGGAAGGTGATCGGCAGGAGCAGGTTCCAGGCCTGGACCAGGATCCAGAGCAGGTTGCCTTCCCGGTAGTAGCGCAGGGTGGTCTCGTCGGGGACCGGGATGGGGACCGGGGCCGCTTCCCCGGCCAGCACCCCGGCGACCGCCAGCCCGGCGAGGACCGGAAGCCAGAGCCTCGCACCGATCCTCACCGGAGCACGATCCTGGCTCCCAGCAGCGAGGTCGCTTCCCCCAGCGGGATCCCGTGGGGCGGCCGGGGCTCCAACCGGAGGCGCCGCTCCCCGTTCGCCAGGAGTCCGGCCGGGAGGGTGGCTTCGAGGTGGACCGCCCCGTCCCGCGAGGCGCGGGCGCGCGGCTCCTCGGCATTGGTCCCGAACCGGTAGCTGCCGGGTCGTCGCAGCGAGGTCGCGAACCGGGTGCCCACGAAGACGTCCACGATCGCACCCGGATGGAGGTTCCCGAACGAGAAGGCCAGGGTCACCTCCCGGGCACCCGCGAGCTCCTTCTCGTCGAGCTCGAGCCGGGTCGTCACCGCGCTCCGGGTCTGGAGACCGATGCCCTGCAACAGCCGGGAGTATCCGCTGACGATCCCCTGGGGCAGGAGGGCGACCCTCGGCAGGGCGAGCTCCCGGACCGGGCCACCGGCAGCCGGCAGGGCGTCCCGCCGAGCCACCCGGGACCAGCCATCGAGGAGCCGGACGAGGCGCGGCTCCCGCTCCGTCTCCATGTACCAGAGCAGGCTCTCGAAATCGCCGAGCCGGGAGATCTCGCGGGCGAAGTCCTCCCGTTCCCCGAGCGGGCTCGCCGGGTCGGCCAGCAGGTCGGAGACGAGGGCCGGTTCGAGCAGCGGGTCGAGGTCGATGCCGGAGGAGTCCATGGCTTCCAGGAGGAAGCTCCCTTGGCCGACCCGGAGGCGCTGCTGGTGGAAGAGGTCGGCCAGCAGCGGGAGGTAGCGGTCCCGGATCCGGCCGACCAGGTGCTCCCGCAGGCCGCGGGCCCCGTGGAAGGATCGGGGGTCGAGCAGGATCTCCCGGACCTCCCCGGTGGCGTGGTGCAGCGACAGGCGTGCCTCCAGGCAGGAGGCCGCCACCGGGATTCCCGCCAGTTCCAGGGTATGGGACCTGGCCCGCTCCGGGGATGCCGCCTTGCGCTCGCCGTCCGGATAGAGGACCACCAGCCGAGCCTCGACCTCGTCGGGGGACTCCACGGCCAACGCGCGGCGCGACCCGGAGAGGTAGGCGAGGTTCTTGGAGATGACGTTCCCGGGCCGGGGAGAGGGACGGTGGATGCCCTCGGCCCGGATGCCCCCCCGCGGGTCGAGGATCGACCAGGCCCAGGCCGTGGTCCCGGGGAGCAGGGTCGCCAGCCGGTGGTGGCGGGTGGGACGTCGCGACTCGATCACCACCGGGGGGGTGCCGTCCTCGGGGACCAGTCGCAAGGTCGAGGGAACCGGCCTGCCGGTCCGCCACTCGAGCGCCAGGGAGGAAGGGCCGGTCGCGACCGAGAGACCCTGGACCTGCTCTCCCGGGAACGGGGCTCCCCCCAGGAACCAGGCCGAGGCCACGGCCACGCAGGCCAGGATCGCCAGCGCCTGCGGCAGCGGCAGGCCGCCCGGGGCGTGGCCGGGGGTGGGTGTCATCGGACCAGGATCTGGGGGGTGCTCCCTGCCTTCCCCCACGAGAGCGTCGAGCGCGGCCAGGGCGGAAGCGGCGTCGACGGGTCGGGCACCGGGATCGGGAGCCGTCAGGCGGGCCAGGAACCCGGACAGCGAACCGGGCTGGTCCGGACGGTCCGGCAAGGGGGGCGGCGGCAGGAGCGGCCTCAGGGTGGACCCGGGGAGGGCGTTGCCGACCTGGGCCGGGGTTCCCGAAGCGGCAGCGTGGAGCAGGATCCCGAGGAGGTAGAGATCGCCGCGGACGTCGCTCGGTTTGCCCGCGAGCACTTCGGGAGGGACCAGCCGGGTTGCGCCGCGGGCGTCGCCCTGGGAGGTGATGCGGTCCCAGTCCTCGCCGTGGACCAGGCCGAAGTCGACCAGCCGGAAGCGGCCGGCGGCATCGTGCATGACGACCTGGGGCGAGAGGTCGCGTACCACCAGGCCGGCGCGGTGGAGGATCTCCAGGGAGGCGAGGAGTTCGCGGGCCAGGCGTTCGGTCTCCGACCGAGGCCAGGCGGGCTTGCCCGAGCCGATCAGGCGGTCGAGGGTCTCGCCCTCGATCCACTCGGTGGCGTACCAGGGCGGTTCGCCGTCGGGATCCCCGGCCAGCAGCTGGGGGAGCCCGGGATGGCGGAGGGTGCGCAGCACCGCCAGTTCGCGGCGGAATCGCTCCCGCCAGGTGGCGCTCCCCGCCAGGGCCGAGGGGAGGAGTTTCAAGCGGACGGTGCGGTCGAGGTCGAGCTGGC
The DNA here is from genome assembly GCA_964403795.1 of uncultured bacterium. GTDB lineage: Bacteria > Muiribacteriota > UBA6191 > CAZXTJ01 > CAYOHP01 > CAYOHP01. Next base: position 14,736 of record CAYOHP010000023.1, read on the forward strand.
GTCCCCGGAAGACCCACCCGGTCGGCAGCCGCACCACGGGCTCCCCGAGCTCGAAGCCGTCGAGGGAAACCCCCGAGTAGCTCGTCGGGTCGTCGGCGAGGAGGGGCCGTGGGGTGGGACTCAAGGTCGGGGCTCGTGGAGGAATGTATACCCTCGCGGCTTGCCCAGGGCATAGCCCGGGAGCCGGATCTCCAGCCGCACCACGGTCCGCGGGTCGTCCTCGTCGCCGCCCCCGGGCGCCGGCACCGGGACCCGGGCGTCGGGCAGCGGACGGGCCACCAGGCCCAGGCGCAGGCCATCAGGGTCGGCGGGGTCGTTGCCGGGGAGCAACTCGAAGTCGACCTGGGCGGGGAGCAGGAGCTCGTCGGCCGCGGCCCCGGGGGCCCGGCGGGTCACGGTCCCCGTGGCGCTCGCCTGGTAGACGACCTCGGGGTGCCCGGGGGACATCTGCTCGATCCGGAGCCGGCGCCCCTGGTCCTCGACCACCGGCTTCCTGCGGGCCTCGTGGAGGTCCCGGACCAGCCGCCGCTCCACCGCCCTGAGCGCCGAGGAGGCCGCCATGCGGGCCTGTTGGATGCGGTGGGGACGGTTGCCGAGCCGACCGGAGAAGGCCAGCACCGAGAGCAGCAGGGTCGCCACCGCGATCGAGACCAGGACCTCGGTCAGGCCGAAGCCGGCGCGGAGAGCGGTGCGGCGGGGACGGCTCATCGGGTGATCCCGTCGTGCTCGAAGGTATGGCCCCGGTTGGCGAGCACCCGGGTGAGGACGACTTCGCGGCTCGGGTCGCCCGGGGCCGCGAACTCGCCGGAGAGCTGGTAGCGGACCCGCACCGTGGCCTTCTGCAGCCGGCGGTCGGTGGCGGTGCCGGCGGTGCCGGTGATCTCGATCCGGCGAGCGAGCCGTCCGGTCTCGAGCTCGGAAGAGCTGGGGAGCCGGGAAGCGGAGCGCTGGGGTCCCGAGGGCGCGTCGTCGCGCAGGGTGAGGAGGTCCTCGAAGGGCATGGCCTCGAGGGCCAGCAGGGTCTGGCGGGCCAGGGCCTCGGCCTGGATCCGGCCTTCCAGGGCGCGCGAGCCGCGGGCCTGGCTGGCGATCCCGGCGAGCAGCGGGACCAGGGCGGTCAGGGCCAGGCCGGCGGCGAAGGTGACCTCGACCAGCGAGGTTCCCTGGCGACGAGTCGGGCGGCTGGGGTGGTGCGACATCGGATGCCTTCCTTTCCTCGGGGTCGTTCAGTCGATCCGGAACTGGCGGGTGAGAGGCACCGGGGAGACCGCCACCAGCACGTGACCCTCACGGTACTCGGCGATCCCGGTCCGGCCGTGGAACCGGTGGGTCGGACCCTCGTCGGGGAGGACCTCGAGCCGGGCGGCGGCGAAGCCCTCCCAGGTCGGGGGCACCGCCTGGGCGTAGAGGGAGCCGCGGATCACCGGGTTGCCCGCGAACCGGACGGTGCCCCGGCAGTGGAGGGCCGCCTGGACCTCGCCCTCGATCCGCATGTCGCCGCCCGAGAGGACCACGGCTCGGCTCCGGTCCTCCGGGTCGACCGAGTCCGAGGCACAGGGCCGGAAGTCCCGGAGCGAGACGTCGCCGGTCACCACCAGGGTGAAGCGACCCGCCAGCCCGTGTGCGAAGCCTTCGAGTTGAAGTTCGGCCTCGGGACCCGGGGGGTTCTCCACCAGCACCACCCCGTTCAACGGTCGGATGGTGCTGGCGAGTTCGGCGAGCGCCGCCGACAGCTCGGCCGAGGTGGAGCCCCGGATCCGGAAGTGGCACTTGTCCCGCCAGAAGCCCGGGGTCAAGGTCTCCCAGTGGGCCTGGAAGGTCCGGGGATCGAAGACCTCGACGCCCAGCCGCTCGGGCTCGGCGTACACCCCGAGGGCCTGGTCGTAGGCGCCCCAGGTCTCGCCGGCCCGGGCCGCCCAGTCGCCGGCCGCGGCCTCGACCCGACCCAGGGCCGCCTCCAGGCCCCCGGTGCCCGAGAGGGGAGCTGCGGCCAGGGCGGTGGCGGCATCGCCCACTCCGGAGAGGGCGTCGGAGAGGGCCGCGTCGGAGGCCTCCATCGCCTCCTCCCGGTCGGTGATCCGGTCGCGGGCGGTGCGGATCCCGTTCACGATGTCCAGGGCGCCGAGCGGGAGCCCGGTGTCGCGGATATCGTGGGGGAAGACCACCAGGGCCTGGGAGCCGACCAGGCCCGCGCCGGAGGCCGGCGACCGGGTCGGCTGGACCGGCGGGCGATCCCGGTCGAGGCGCTCGATCGCCCGGTCCAGGGCCGAGAGGTCGAGGCCCGGCACGGGCGCCAGGACGTTCCTGGCAGAGCGGAGCTTGGCCACCTGCTCGTCGTGGTGGCGGACCCGGATCCGGAACATCTCCCGCTTGAACTCGATGATCTCGGCGTCCCGCCGGTCGCCCACCAGGCTCGCGGGCTGCTGGATCACCAGGGCGAAGCGGTCGAACGGCGTCGGGACGGTGTTGGCCGAGAGCGAGTAGGCCCAGGTCGACTCGAGGACCAGCCGGGGCAAGATCCCCTCCCGGTCCTCGACCGCCACCTCGGTGCGGAGCTCGCCGGTGCGGAACCAGTCCCGGTGGCCGGGGCCGCTGGGGGAAGCGGGACGGCGGATCACCATCTGGACCCGGTCGCCGACCACCCGGTAGCGGGCATCGGGATCGAGGTCGCGGAGCGCTTCCGGTCCGAAGGCCTGGGACAGGTCGGCGATCGAGAGGTCGTAGCGGACCGCGGGGTCGGGGAAGGCCGGATCGAGCAGCCGGTCGCGGAAGGTGGTCGAGAGCGGGAGCCCGGTGCCGGCCAGGCTCGGCCCGCCGTCCCGGTTGGAGTGCTGCTGGAGCACCGCGGTCGCCATCGCCAGCAGGTCCTCGGCGAAGCGCCGCATGTCCTCGGCCCGAACCGAGCGTCCGGCCTGGCGGGCGGTGCCGGTCTGCAGCAGCCAGCCGGCGGTGACCGAGGCCCCCAGGGCCAAGAGCACCATCACGGTCGCCATCAGCACGGTCCCGAAGCCCGACCTCTTCGACCTCGCCATGCGATCCTCCCTCGCTCGGGATGCTGAAAAGCGAAAGCCGTGCCCGTCCCGGGAATGCGGCTCCAGGAGCGGCACTCTCCGGGACGGACACGGGATGTGGAGACCAGGGGTGACAGTCCCTGTCGCCACCACTTCCCAGCGTCGGGGGAAGGCGGGAAGGAGGTATCTCGTCAGGTTTCCTCGGGGGCCGGGGCTTCCGGAGCGTCCCCGGCGGCCGTCGGCTCGGCATCCTCGGGAGCCTCGGCGTCCTCGGTGGTCTCCGGAGCGTCGGGAGGAGGGCCGAGCTGGTCGTTGAGCCGGTCGTCCACGCCCTGCTCGCCGGGTAGTGGCCTACCGACCTCGAGCTCTGACTCGATCTCGCTGCGGGTCCTTCCCGGGTACTCGACCACCGTGATCTGGGCCCGGGGATAGGCATCCGCGAGCCGGTCCAGGGCCGAGGCCAGGAGCTCGGTGGGTCCTTCCCGGGTGGTCTCGGCGTCGTACTCCTGGGCGACTGCCTCGACCACGACCCAGCGTCCCCGGAAGTCGCCGGTACCCGGCTCGAGGGCGACCGCGACTGCGGTGCGCAGCGTCGAGACCGGTCCGTCGGGAACCTGGCCGGTCCGACCATCGGCCACCATCAGCTCCCCGGAGGAGGGGAACTCGGCGCGGGACCGGGTCTTGAGGTCGATCCACTGGGTCCGCAGCTGGTCGACCCTCTCCTGGAGGTCGTCGACGCTGGCCGCGTAGCTCGATCCCAGGTCGTCGGGCGAGGGCGCCGCGGCAGGCGGCTGGTTCGGGTCGGCACCGGCGGGAGCCTGGGCCGCATCGACGGCGGCGCCGGCGTCCCGGCGCCAGGTCCGGACCTGTTGGCGCAGGCTCTCGACTGCGCCCTCGGCCCCGGAGATGGCGGCGTCGGCCGCCGCCAGCTTGGCCTGGAAGGCATCGCGGGTGGTCTCGTAACCGCTCACCGCCTGGTACTCCGCCTGGTCGGCGGTCGCCAGGGCCCTTGCGAGCTCCGCCTGCCGGGCCTCGAGATCGGCCGGCGGCGGTTTGCCCGGGTCGGCGGCATCGATCTCGGCCTCGACCGAAGCGAGCTCCTGCTGCAGGGACTGGCGCTCGGTCCCGGCGGGGACGATGCCTCCCTTGGCCGCCTGGCAGGCGTCGAAGGCCTGGTTGGCCTCGGCCAGGGCCTGCTCCGCGGCCTTCACGGCCTCGTCGGCCGAGTCCTCCGCTTCCTGGATCCCGGACGGAGCCGAGGCCACTGCCGGGGTTCCCGAGCCGTTGTTGCTGGCGGCGAGGAGCATGCCTCCGCCGATCAGCGAGGCGATGGTGATCGAGACCATCATCATGACCGCGACCACCGCGATCACGATCACGATCGGGGCGATGCCTCGTCTCCTGCTGCCCTGTGCCATTTCCTGCCACCTTTCGACGCCGCTGGGCGCAAGCTCGCTGAAGCAGGGATCGTGCCGGATGGACGAGTGGAGCGAAGAGCGGCTCTGGATGCGGCTTCGTGCCTCCGCTGGGCGACCTGGCCAGGTGGTGGTAGAAAGGGTGACACCCGCGCTGTCGCTTCCACTCTCCAGTGCCCCGGGGCCGTCAGGGGGACGTCGAGGGGCCGGACGCGCCGAGCCCCGGCCGGGGTGCGGCCGGGGCTCGGGGGCTCGGGAGAAGGCGTCGGTCGGGACTACTCGCTGGCGGCGGATCCGTCCTCCTGCGGGATCTGCAGGAGCAGGCGGAGGTTGGCCCGGAGGCGGAGGAGTTCCTGGCCGGTGCGGTCGTCGACCATCGACTGGCAGATGTCGAGGCTGGCCTCCACGCTCGACTCGACCCATTCGGCGGTGATGTCCTCGACCCGGGTCCGGATCAGGTGGTACCGAGGTGCCCCACTGTCGTCGCGGGCCTCGAGCTGGGTCTTCACGTCGTCGAGCATCGCAGGCACGGCCCGGGCGGCGGCGGCCTGGCGCTCGGCCTCGTCGGGATCGCACTCCTGGGTCGAGGGGTCGCACACCGTGTAGTCCTCGTGGTCGACGTACAGGACGTGCTTCTCGACCTGGACCCGACGTCCGGTCAGGAGGCCCACCACCCGGCACTCCGGCTCGGGGCGCTCCCAGGGCACGACCTCCGGATCCCCGGCGGGACCCGGTCCGGCATCTGGATTCTGCTGCTGGTCTGCCTCCCAGCGGGCCACCGCCCGCTGCACCACCGCCGCGGTCTCCTCGGTGCGAGCCTGCTTCCGCCAGCGGTACTCGCCGCGGGCGAGGTCCTCGGCTTCGTCGACCAGGTTCCAGAGCTCGGTCAGATCGACCTCTCCGCAGGCAGGCTGGGCATCGAGCCGGGCCGCCAGATCCTCGAGGTCGCTCCGGGTCGAGGCGAGGCCGGTTTCGACCGCGTCGGCAGCCTCCTGTCGCACGCCCTCGAAGGTGCGGAGGACGTCGTTGCGCTGGGTGCGCAGGCGCTCCACCTCGAGATCGGTCCAGACGCCCTTCTTGTCGCCTCCCGAGCGGTCGAGATAGGCCCGGACCGCGGCCTCGATGGCAGTGTCCTGGGGTTCGGTCCCGACCCGGTAGACCTTGGGCGCGTCCTGGACCACCATGGCCTGCAGGTCGCCGTCGGCCCGCTCCGCCTTGCGGATGTCGCGTCGGGCGGCGTGGAGCTTGGTGGCCAGCTCGTCGAGCCCTTCGCAGGTCGGCTCCTGCCGGCAGCCCAGGGATCCGAGCTGCATGGCCAGGGCCAGGACGATTCCGAGCCGGGTGGGGAGGATCGTGGTACGGGATCCGGGGGAGAGCATCGTTCCGCCTTCTCTCTGCCGCTTCGGGTCGCCGGTCGATCGCCGGCGGGGATGCTCCGGGAGACAGCAAGGTCGGTGCCGACCAGCTCGGGATATGGGGTCGCGAGAGTTCCGGGGACGGAGTGGGTGGTACTCTACACACTCGATCGCTTCCGACGGGGAGCAGTCGATCGACCCGTTCGAGGAGGGTCGTCCCGGATGCAGCGAGAGCTGGTGGTGCGGGAGCCCGGCAAGGAGACCCGGCGGGTCCCGCTCCCGGAATCGATGCCCGTCCTGATCGGACGCGGCGCCGACTGCGACGTCCGGATCGAGGACCCTCGGGCTTCGGCCCGCCATGCCCGTCTGCGGATCTCCGGGTCCGAGGTGGTGTTGGAAGATCTGGGTTCGTCCAACGGGACCGCCGTCAACGGCACCGAGTGCCAACGTCGTGCCCTGGCTCCCGGCGACCGGATCGAGATCGGGTCGACCACCCTGGAGCTGGCGATCCGGGGGGCTGTGGCCGGGGGGAGGTCCCCGCAGGAGGGGCGGACGTCGCCCCAAGCGGTCCCCGGACCCGGGGCGGGCCCCGATCCCTCCTCGGCCGGCGGGGATCTGCGCCTCCTGCAGACCCTCTCGGCGCTCCTGAATCTCGAGGACCGGAGCCCGGAGGAGTGGCTGCCGGAGCTCCTCGACGGATTGATCGAGGGTTTCGGGGCCGACCGGGGGGCGGTCCTGGTGCCGGGTGCAGCCGGTCTCGAGATCGCATGCAGGCGTATCCGCCCCGGGTCGCGGCTCGACGATCGCGAACCCATCAGCCGCCAGGTGGTGGCCCGGGTCGCCGAAGAGGGAACTCCCCTGCTCATGGATCCTCGCGAGACCGAGGCCCTGAAGCGGGAGATCCGGACCGTGGCCGGCGGGCTGGTGTGCCTGGTGGCGGTCCCCATGGAGTTGCCGGACTCCGGGGGCACCGGAGTCCTCTACCTCGACAGCGCCCTCGACCGGCGCGGCTTCCGGACCAGCGATCGGGAGGTCCTCATGGCCTTCGCCCGGACCGCCTCCGGGATCCTCGCCCGGGAGCGGGCCTCGCGCTCGGTGGTCCGGAAGAACGAGCGGCTGACCGAGTTGCAGCGGCGGGCCATCGCGGCGGAGGAGATCCTGGGGACCTCCGGGCCGATGCGGAGCGTCCTGGCCGAGGTCGGCAACGCCGCCAGCGCCGACGTGACGGTGCTGGTCTCGGGGGAGTCGGGAACCGGGAAGGAACTGGTGGCCCGGGCGCTCCACCGGGCAGGACCGCGGCGGGAGCAGACCTTCGTGGCGGTCAACTGCGCCGCCCTTCCTGCCGACCTGGTCGAGAGCGAGCTCTTCGGCTACGAGAAGGGGGCGTTCACGGGAGCCGACGCCCGCAGGCTGGGCCAGTTCGAGCTGGCGGACGGTGGCACCCTCTTCCTGGACGAGGTGGGCGAGCTCCCGCCCGGGGCGCAGGGCAAGCTGCTGCGGGCCCTCCAGGAGAGGCGCATCCAGCGCCTGGGCGGGAGCCAACCGGTCCCGGTGGACTTCCGTCTGGTGTGTGCCACCAATGTCGACCTGAAGGAGGCCGTGGCTTCCGGTCGGTTCCGGGAGGATCTCTTCTACCGGATCGCGGTGTTCCGGATCTTCCTGCCGCCGCTGCGCAAGCGGGGCGACGACGTCCTCCTGATCGCCGAGGCGTTCGTGAAGCGGTTCGCCCGCGAGTTCCGGCGCGATCTCCGCGGCCTGGACGAGGCCACCCGGAGGATCCTGGTCGAGCATCGCTGGCCGGGCAACATCCGGGAGCTGCGCAACGTGATCGAGCAGGCGGTGGTCCGGGAGACCTCCGATCGCTTGACGCCCCGCTCGGTGCTCCCGGCCCTGGGGCGTGACCCCTACGCCTCGGTGGCGGACGCGGGGGAAGCTCCGGCTGCGCCCGGGGTCGAAGGGCCCCGGGACTTCTCCGGGGGGTTCGAGGAGGCTCGCAAGGCCTTCGAGCGGCAATACCTCACGCACCACCTGGAGCGGAACCAGGGCAACATGAAGGCGACCTCGGAGGCGATCGGGCTCTCCCGCAAGGCCCTCTACCTGAAGTGCCAGGAGTACGGGATCGACTACGACCGCTTCCGGTGAGGTCCGAGGTCGGAGCCTCCGGGACTACGGCCGGCCGGCCTTCAGTCCTTGATGTAGTGGCAGCCGAAGGAACGGCGGTTCTGGAAGGCCGCCCGGGCCACCAGGCGAGCGGTCAGGATCCCGTTGCGCAGCTCGATCAGGCCCCGGGTCAGGCGGGTCGATCGGTAGAACTTCTCGATGCGACGCTCCAGGTAGCCGAGGTCGTCGACGGCCCGCTTCAGACGCTTGGTGGTGCGCACGATCCCGGCGTAGTTCCAGGTCGTGTAGCGGATCGAGTTCCAGTCCTGGCGGACCAGCAGGGGATCGATCTCCTCGACGACCCCGGTGTCGTCCCAGTCCGGGATCCGCTCCCAGGCCTCCATCAGGGAGGCCTGCTGGGCCTCGACCTCCTGGACGCAGGCGTCGGCAGCACGCCAGCCCCAGACCAGACCCTCGAGCAGCGAGGTCGACGCCAGCCGGTTGGCGCCATGGAGGCCGGTGCAGGAGACCTCGCCGACCGCATAGAGACCCAGGGCCGAATGGACCCGACCCTCCAGGTCCACGAGCACCCCGCCGCAGGCGTAGTGGGCGGCCGGGACCACCGGGATGGGATGCTTGGCGATGTCGATGCCCCGTTCGGCCAGGAAGGCGTGGATCTTGGGAAAGCGGGCGACGGGGTCGACACCGTCGTGGTGGTGGCGGGCGAGGTCCAGGTAGACGCAGGGGTCGCCGCTTAGCGAGAGCTCCTCGTGGATGGCGCGGGCGACCTCGTCGCGGGGAGCCAGCTCCAGCCCCTCGGGGACGAAGCGCTGCATGAAGCGTTCGCCCTGGGAGTTGACCAGCCAGGCGCCCTCGCCCCGGACGGCCTCGGAGATCAGGAAGCGCTCGCCCTTGGTGGAGAAGAAGGCCGTGGGATGGAACTGGACGTATTCCATGTTGCGGACCGGGAGGCCGGCCCGGTAGGCCATGGCCACTCCGTCGCCGGTGGCGCTCTGCGGGTTGGTGGTGTGGAGGAAGACCTGTCCCAGGCCCCCGGTGGCGAGCACGGTGATCCGGGCGAAGCGCGACACGACCCGCCCCGTCTCCTCGTCGAGGACGTAGGCGCCCAGCACCCGGTCGGGCTCGTAGAGCGCCGAGGGGTGCGGATCATGGTGGCTGCGGGTGATCAGGTCCACGGCGGTCGCCGAGGTCACGAGCGAGATCCCGGGGTGGGCCCGCAGCGCTTCGGTCAGCTTGGCCTGGATGGCGGACCCGGTGTGGTCCCCGACATGCAGGATCCGGCGGCGACTGTGGGCGGCTTCCTCGGCCAGGTCCAGCTTCCCATGGCTGTCGCGGTCGAACGGGACGCCGAGTCGCTCGATCAGGAGCTTGCGCACCAGGGTCGGGCCGAGGTGGGCCAGTTGCTCGGCAGCCGGCTTCCAGTTGATGTCGTCGCCGGCGGAGAGGATGTCCTGGACCAGGAGGGTGGGGCGGTCGAGGTCCCCTTCGGCCACGATGCCGCCCTGGGCCTGGTCGGTGTTGGTCTCCCTGGGGTCCCTGCCCTTGACCACGACCGTGACCCGGAGGCCCGAGTCGGCGGCCCGCAAGGCCATGGTGCCGCCCGCGATGCCACCGCCGATGACCAGGAGGTCCGAGGTGTGCACCGGATCGAGGCTCATCGGAAGACGGCCACCGCCTCGACGTGGAGGGTCTGGGGGAACATGTCCACCGGCCAGACGCCCTCCAGCCGGTATCCACCCTCGACCAGGCGGGCGGCGTCCCGGGCATGGGTCTCGGCGTTGCACGACACGTAGACGAGCCGGGGACGCTCGAGGAAGGCGGTCAAGGTCTTCACCACGTTCTCGTGGCAGCCCGACCGGGGAGGGTCGAGGATCACCAGGGAGGGCTTCTGGCCGCTCCGCCGCATGAGTTCGAGGCGCTCCTCGGCCTGGCCCCTGAGCGGGTGGACATTGGAGAGACCCAGATCCGCGGCGTTCTGCTGGGCGGCCTCCGCCGAATAGGGAGTGTCCTCCAGGAGGTAGACCTCCCGGACCTTCTCGGCGATGGCCAGGCCGAAGAGGCCGACCCCCGAGTAGAGGTCGACGACCACGTCCTCGCGGGTGGGAGCGGCGAGCTCCTCGACCAGGCCGACCAGGGCCTCGGTCTGGGGAGGGTTGTTCTGGAAGAAGGAGCGGAGCGGGAAGGCATACTGGCGTCCCCGGACCGTCTCCTTCAGGGAGCGGTCCCCGGTGACGTGCTCCTTGCGCTTGCGGACGAAGACGCCGCCGACCACGGTCGAGGTCTCGCCCATGATGTCCAGGGCGAGGTCCCGATAGGGCTGGGGCTCCTCGACCTTCCCATGGAAGACCAGGCCTACCGCCTTCTGGGCCCGGCTGGACCGGCACACGATCGAGATGAGGCGCTTGCGGAACTCGGGATGCCGGGGGAGCGCGCTGCGAATTCCCTGCAGGACCTCGTTGATCGAGGGGTCGGCGATCGGGCACGAGTCCATTTCGACCAGGGTGTGCTTCTCGCCGTGGGGCAGCAGACCCAGGTGGACCTCGCCCCCGAAGGTCTTGGCGGTGAGGTCCACCTTGTTCCGGTAGCCCCAGGGATCCTCGGCCCCCAGGACCGGGTGGACCAGTCCGGGATCCAGTCCGTGGGAGGCGAAGGCACGGCTCACGAGACCATGCTTGTAGGCGAGCTGGTCCGGGTAGGAGAGGTGCTGGAGCTGGCACCCGCCGCAGACCCCGAAGTGGGGGCAGCCAGGTGCGACCGTACCCTCGTCTCCCGGCTTCTTGGTCACGCCATGGGCTTCGAGGAGCTCCGCCAGGGAGGAGTGGGGGGCGGCCAAGGAGCTATCCCCCGCCGAAGGGGCGGACGATGCGCATGCCGGCCGAGAGCGCCTCGATCAGGTCCTGGGAAGTGATATAGCCGAGCTCCTGGAGGACGGTGCCCAGGAGCTTTCCGGGCTGGGCACGCTGGAAGACCAGGGCCGTCTCCAGTTGCTCCTCGCCGAGGACCGCCTGGGCGAGGAGGATCTCCCCGATCCGCTTGGGACGGTTCGGGAACGAGGGGAAGTCGGGCTTTTGCATGGCACCCCTTTTCCTGCCGAGGGAGTGGTGGAACATACCACCGGTCCAAAGGAACCGGCTAGGCAGCTGTCTCTCAGGGACCGCCGGTCCCCCAGGAGGCCGCTCCGTCGAATGCCGGTGGCTCGGCGAGGTCGCTCTGGCTCCCGGAATCGAAGAGATCGAAGAGGCTTCCCGGATTGCCGGAGGGGCCGGCCTGTCGGGGTAGAGCCCGCTGGTCCGAACCGTGGTTCGGGGAACGATTCACCCGGGCGGGGGACGCGGAGGGGGCGGCTGCCAGGGTTCGGCCCGCGGTCTTGCCCGGGGGCGTGGTCGGTTCCGGAGGGCGGTCGAGGGTGGAGCGGAGGTCGGCATGCACCCGGGAGACCGCCAGGTCCTCGTGGATCCTGCGATAGAGCTCCCGGACCGTATCCTCGCTGGACCGGCCAGGGTGGTCCTCGGAAGGTCGGGAGGAGGGTTCTGTCCCGGACCGAGGCGTCCCCGACTCCGGCAGCCCAGGGGGCGGGGCCGATCGGGTGACGCGGGCCTCCGCGCCGATGGGGAATGCGCGCCCTCTTTCTTCCCGATCGCTCTCCTCCCCGGCGGTCGAGGGGACGAGGTCCTCCGGCTCCTGGCCAGCCTCCTGGGCGATCCTCGCGGTCGCATGGGAGAGGTAGGCCTTGAGACCACTCTGGAGGAGGTCCGGTCCCTCGGGGACCGCGGGCGACCCGGTGGTGGCACCGGAAGCCTCCTGGGAGCCCCCGAGCGCGGCGCGGAGACGGTCCAGGACATCCTTCTTCGGGTCAGGGTCGGCTCCGGATCCGGTGGCGGCCTCGAGGACCAGGGTCGATCCCGGGGCCAGACGCATCCCCGGGGCGGCCGACCGGATCAGCCGGTCGCAGTAGCGCCGCAACTGGGCGAGGGCCTCGGACTGATCCTCGGGGAGCGAGGTCTGACGCATGCCCACCGAAAGGACCACGTCGGCTCCCCGGAACTGCAGGATGTCCACGGTGGCATCCGGGAGGTTCACCCGCAGGGTGTCGAGGAGATCCTGGCGAAGCCGGGCGAAGTCACGAACGACGACGGTCCGGGAGGGCAGGTCCAGGCCGGACGCCTGGAGCAACCCCGGTACCACCAGGAACAGGAGGGCCAAACCGCGGGCACCCACGCCGATCTCCGTTCGCCTGGACATGACGCTCCCCTAGCAGGGATCGGCATTCCGCCGGATCGGCATAAGGGGGGAGTGCTGCGGGTGGTCGGGGCGAGAGGATTTGAACCTCCGACTCCTTGGACCCGAACCAAGTGCGCTACCAGACTGCGCTACGCCCCGGCCCGGAACATCAGCCGGTCGCCCGGTCCCGCTGGAACGCGCGCTCGACTGCCTGTTCGTGACTGGCAAGGAATACCAGGAAACAACCGGCGAAAACCAGTAGAAGTGTGTTCACCAAGGACACCTGGTCGGCGCGGAGGTCGAAGATTCCCAGCGAACGGCTACCTCCCCAGAGGATCAGTCCTCCTCCCAGGAGATAGGCCGCATGCCGGAACATGCCTCGACGGAACCATCCCACCAGGCGCGGGGCGAGCGGGCGATTCGAGCGGATCGCAGGGGTGCGCAGCCGCGGTCGGGTCGGAGGTTCGCGATCGCGACCGACCCGCTCCTTCCTGGCCAGGCCTGGACGGAATCGGGCGCTCAGCTTGGCCCGGTCGCGACGGGAGGTCCTGCGCGGTGCCATCGGGATCCAATCTAGACAGGCTCCGGAAAGGCCGTCAAAGAAGGCGAGAGACAAAAGCCCGGACGCGACCCGGAACCCTGGTCGGTGCCGGGAGGCTTTCTTGACTGGCCTTCCCCCCGACCATACACTCGTCCGTGAGTCCTGGTGGGCTCGGCAGGCGGGCCATCCCGCTTCCCTGGCCTTTCCGTTCGAAGGCTGCGAATGCGGTCGCGGGCGGGGAGGTCTGGCGGGAGCCGGACACCCCGGCCAGGTTCGGGTGACGGATCGGTGGGCCCTTGGGGCGCAACGTGAAGACGGTGGAGAACGGTCAGACCTGCGACCACGTCGAGATCGGATTCGTCACCGACGTGGGCCAGAAGCGGGACCACAACGAGGACAACCTCTATGTGTTCAGCCCCGCAGCCGACTTCGCGGGCCGGGGGATGCTCTTCGGTGTGGCGGACGGGATGGGCGGCCACGCGGGTGGGGAGTTCGCCTCCCGGATCGCGGTGGATGCGCTCAAAAAGTACTACACGACCGAGGTGGCCGAGATCGACGAGTTCGCGAGGCGAGCCCGTGCCGCCATGCAGAACTGCATCACCGAAGCGAACTCCCTGATCTACAGCCAGGCCAAGGCGAGTCCCGTCCTCAAGGGGATGGGAACCACCCTGACGACCGCCCTGATCCAGGGGAACTGTCTCCAGATCGGGCAGGTCGGCGACAGCCGGGGCTACCGGATCCGCAACAACACGCTCCAGCAGCTGACCAACGACCACTCCCTGGTGGCCGAGCAGATCCGACAGGGGATCATCTCCGAGACCGAGGCTGCCAGTCACCCGGCCAAGAACATCATCACCCGGGCGCTCGGGACCAAGGCCAAGGTCGACATCGATTTCTACAGCTTCGAGTTGGAGCCCGACGACCGGATCCTCCTCTGCTCGGACGGGTTGCATGGAGTCGTCCCGGAAGCGGAAATGCTGAGCATCGTCCTCCAGGCGGAGACCATGCCGGAGGCCTGCCGCAGACTGATCGCCAAGGCGAACGAGAACGGCGGCCCCGACAACATCACGGTGATCGTCGCCCACAGCCATCCCGTCAAGCCGCTGTGGAAGCGCCTCGTGGGCTTGTAAGGGAAACGGTAACGCTATGCAGGCTCAGAACATCCTGTACGGGGTGATGTCCGACCCGCTGTACATCGTGTTCGCGCTCCTCGCACTGTTCCTGATCATCATCGTGGTGGTGCTCGCGTACTTCCTGGTGAAGCAGAACCGGATCCTGGCGTCCCTCGAGAACCAGATGCGCGGATTCACTCCCGAGTCGACCAACGTGATCACCAACCAGCGACTGAGCCAGGTCTTCGAGGAGGCCCCGGTCAGTGCGCCTCCCGGTGGCGGCGGAGGAGGAGGCGAGGCCTATTCGCCTCTCCAGGGCTTCAGCGCCGTCCAGGCCCCGGCTCCAGGGCCGTCGGCGCCCTCCCGTCCCGTCAACACCGGACTGGTTACCCAGTACCAGGAAGGGACGGGGGAGGGAATCGAGGAGATCGACGCCAAGCTCCGGGAGGATCCGAACAACCCGGACCTCCTCGATTGGCTGGCGTTCATGTATTACTCGAACAACCAGATGGACAAGGCGATCGAGATCTACCAGCGGGCCTTGAACCTGAACTACGAGAACGAGACGCAGCACTACTACCTGGGCAACTCGTTCTACAAGATCGGCAACGTCGATCGGGCGGTCGAGGAGTGGGAGGTCGTGGTCTCCCTGAAACCGGACAGCAAGATCGCCAAGAATGCCCAGGAGCGGATCACCAAGGCCCGGCAGGAAGCCGGAATGGTCGGCTGACCCAGCAGGCGGAGTGCGCCTCGAGGAGGCCTAGGGCCGCGTGAATCCCGGCGATCGCCTCCATAAGTACTCGGTTCTCCAGGAGCTCGGTCGCGGCGGCATGGGCGGCGTGTACGTTGCCGAGGAGGAGGGCACCGGCCGGCAGGTCGCCGTCAAGGTCCTCTTCAAGCGTTTCGCCGAGGACGAAGCCTATGTGCGGAGGTTCCAGCGGGAGGCCCAGGTCTACCGCCAGCTGGACCATCCCAACATCGTCCGGTACATCGAGTCCGGGTTCGACAACGGGACCTACTTCATCGTCCTGGAGTACGTCCGGGGAAAGTCCCTCCACGAGATCCTCCACTCGGTGGGGAAGCTCGAGGTCATCCCGGCACTCAAGATCGTCATCTCGCTGGCCGAGGCGCTGAAGCACGCGCATGACCGGGGCATCGTCCACCGGGACCTGAAGCCCGGGAATGTCCTGATCGACGAGTCCGGGACCGTGAAGCTCCTCGACTTCGGCGTGGCCCACAAGGACGACCAGCTGGTGCGGACGCAGGAAGGCACCGTGGTCGGGACCTTCTATTACGCGGCGCCGGAACAGAACCAGGGCAAGAAGGAGATCGACGAACGGACCGATCTCTACACCCTGGGGATCGTCTTCTACGAGCTCCTGTGCGGGCGTCGACCGTTCGAGGGGGACCTCATCGAGGTGGCCGCGACCCAGGCCAGGGAGAGCTACATCCCCCTCGAGACCGCAGTCCCCGACATTCCCTCCTTCCTCCCGCCCCTGGTGAGGAAGATGATGGCCAAGAACCCGAGCGAGCGCTACCAGAGCGCGGCCGAGCTCCTGGAGGAGCTGCGGGCCGCACTCACGGCCCTGACCGCTCGTCCCAGGCCGCAGGTGGCGCCGATGCCCGCGGTGCCGCTCGCTGGACCGGTGCCTGCCGGGGTCCCTCCGCCGGGGCTCGCGGTGCCTCCTGTGGCGGCGCCGCCGGGTGCCAGGATGCCGGGCGGTTCTCCGCCGGCAGTCGCTCCCTTGGGTTCCCTGATCCCGCCGGTCTCCCCGATTCCACCGATAGCCCCGGTCCCCCAGGTCGCCCCGGTGCCCCAGGTGGCTCCGATGTCCGCCCATGTGGCTCCGCTCGGCGCCATGGGTCCAGCCGGCACTCCCCCCCCGATGGTGTCTCCCCTGACCTCCCGCCTGGCGCCTCCGGTGGCGGTGCCCCATGCGCCCCCGGCCGCGGCGGACGGGAGCGCCCGGGAATCCGATCCACGCTGGCTCGGTGCCAAGGAGGCCTTCCAGCAACGTCAGTTGGACCGGGCCCAGGAGCTCGCCGAGGAAGTGGTACGCGGCGATCCCGGCTTCGCCCTCGGACATGCACTCCTGGGGAAGATCCATTCGGCGCGAGGGTTCACCTACAACGCCATCGAGTCGTTCCGGACCGCCCTCTCGCTCCGGCCCAGCGACGTCCAGCTCCACATGGACTACGCCATGGCGCTCTACTCGATGAAGCTCCCCGAGAAGGCCAAGGAGGCCTTCGAGGGAGTCCTCCGCTTCGATCCCAAGAACGTGCTGGCACTGCGCTACCTGAGCCTGCTGGGGGCCGCCGTCCCGAGCGCCCCTTCGGTGGTGCCGATGGGGCCCGGCACCCCGGTCCAGCCGGTGGCGCCGATCCCGGCACCGCAGTCCCGACCGGTCGGGGCCGAGCCCGGCGACGATCTGCGTTCCATGCGCAGTCGGCTCATGCAGGCCCTGGGCGAGGACGGTTCCGGCGCCCGGGGCAAGGGGGCACCGGGTGAGGCGGCCCAGGACGGGGGGGTCCTCAGCCGCCTCGAGGGGTTCGTCGACATCCCGACGGTGACCTTCCAGCGAGGTGCCCCCCAGGCGACGCCCGCCGGGGGGGAGGTCGCGCCGGGTTTCGAGCGACCCCCGGTGGTGTCCTCGGTGGCTCCCGTTCCCCTGGTCTCTCCCGCGATCCCGGTTGCTCCGGTCGCTCCCGTCGGCTCGGTCGCCCCGATGGCGCCCCTTCCACCTGCCCACCAGCCGATGGGGGACCAGGGCCGGTCGCCGCCTCCGGTCGACAGGTCGCCGCAACGGACCCCCGAGTACATGCTCCCTCCCAAGCCGATCATCGAGGAGGGCGAGGGGACCGAAGAGGAAACCAAGGAGGGGCCGCCTACCGGGGCCCGGTTCGAGGAGAAGGGGAAGCGCAAGGGGGAATCCGGCGAGGACGACCTGGCCGTCGACGCCGACCATGTCTGGTGGATGGGCACGATGTGGTGGGGCCTGGGCGCCTCCCAAGTCGGCAACTACCGCCTGGCCTTCCTCCTGACCATCCTGGAAATCCTCATGATCGTGGGGATCGCCCTGCTCTTCCACCCCGGATACGCGTCACTGGTCCAGCAGGTGCGGATCAGCTTCGCCAAGGTCGCGGACTGGACCGTGGGGATCGGCCTGAGCAGCTACAACGGCTTCCTCTACAACCAGCTCTACGCGCTCGACGAGTCGTACTCGCTGAAGGTCACCCACTTCGTCCAGAGCCATGGTCTCCTGGTGTTGCGGGCTGGACTCTCCCTGATCTTCCTCTACCTGGAGCTGACGCTCCCGGGCTCCTTCGTGCGCAGCGCCCAGCACGACAGTCTCCGGGGAAGGATCCTCGAGGTCCGGAGGGACCTGACGGTCAAGATCAACCTGGGCGAGGAGCGGGGCGTCGAGGTGGGGATGATCTTCGAGGTGCAGAAGAAGAAGCACATCGACGGGATCTCGAGGCTCAACTTCAAGACCATGCTGGTGGCCCCGGAGATGATCCCGATCGGCCTCGCCAAGGTCGTGTCGGTCACCCCCCAGTTCGCCATCTGCAAGTTCAAGCGGGCGACCGGGCAAGCCTCGTCCCCATCGGCCGGCGATCGTGTCGTGATCGCCAACAAGACGTGATACGGTGACCCCTGCGGGGCAGCGGTGAGGAGGCGCGATCGATCGTGGTCGAGGACGAGGCAGTGACCATCCGGGTGTCCTCGCAGGGTCTTCGGTACCGCTTCGGATCGACCAGCGACATCGGACTGGTCCGGCAGTACAACGAGGACAATTTCTACGTCTTCGACGAGGGTGTTGCCTGGCAGGAACTCGGCATGCTGATCGCGGTCGCGGACGGCATGGGAGGACACAACGGCGGGGACGTGGCCAGCCAGGTGGCCGTGAACACGATCTCCGCCTACTACTCGATCCGACGCAAGGACCCGCCGCTCGATCGTCTCGTGTCGTCGGTGGAGCAGGCGAATCGACAGATCTTCGACATCTCCCAGGAGAACGAGGGGTTCTACGGAATGGGAACCACCCTGACGGGAATGGTGGTGATGGGGCGCGAGGCGCACATCGCCCACGTCGGGGACAGTCGGGCCTACCTCTATCGGGACGGCCGCATGACCCAGCTCACCGACGACCACTCCCTGGTCGCCCAGGCGGTCCGGGAGGGGATCCTCACGCCCGAGCAGGCGGCGCGGCACCCCCAGCGCAGCATCATCACCAGGGCCCTGGGGACACGGGATGCGGTCGAGGTGGACGCCATGACCATCCACCTCCAACCTGCCGACATCGTCGTGATGTCGAGCGACGGGCTGCACGGCTTCGTCGAGGACGAGGAGATCCGGGAGCTCCTCGAGGCCCTGGGCGACGATCCCCAGCGGGCGGCCCAGCAGCTGGTCCAGGCGGCTCTCGCCAAGGGGGGCAACGACAACGTGACCGTGGTCACTCTCCGGGTCGACGCGATCGCGGAGGGGGAGTAGCACGATGGACCTCAAGGCGTGGGTGAGCGCGAACCCGGATATCGTCGTGTACGTGGCCCTGCTGGTCCTGGTCACCTGGCTCCTCCAGCGGAAGCGGGGCCAGGAGCTGAGCGATCTCTCCGAGGACCTGGCGGTCCAGGACACCGCGGTGCAGAAGGCGGCCCAGGCCCGGCTCACCGCCCTCTCCGGGGTGGACGACCGCCCGCCGTCCGATCCCGGTTCCCAGGCGAAGATCCCCATGCCCCCGGTTCCGCCCCCGCCTGGACCTGCACCCGCGCAGGGGGCGCTGGTGGACGACGGCGACGAGCGGCAGGCCCCGGTCAATCCGGTGCTGACCCAGTACACGGCCGGCGACGGGCAAGGGGTTGCCGAGATCGAGCGCATGCTCGAGAAGGATCCGACCAACCTCCAGCTCCTCGACTGGCTGGCGTTCATGTACTACTCGAACAACGAGACTCTGAAAGCCATCGAGACCTACTCCCGGATCATCGCCATCGACGGCGAGAACCCCAGCCAGCACTACTACCTGGCCAACAGCTTCTACAAGGCGAACCGGGTCGAGGATGCCCTGGCGCACTGGCGTAGGGTCCTGCAGATCAAGCCGGACGGGAAGCTCGCCAAGAAAGCCCAGGACAGGATCCGCAAGGTCGAAGCCGCGCTGGGTCCATGAAGATCGGCGATCACGTCGACCGGTACTGGCTCCTCAAGGAGCTCGGTCATGGTGGGATGGGCGGCGTCTGGATCGCCTTCGACCCCGAGTCCGAGGACCTGGTCGCCATCAAGACGATCTTCGAGGAACTCGCCAAGGACGAACTCGTCGTCCGCAGGTTCCAGCGCGAGAGCGACGTCCTGAAGAAGCTCCAGCACCCCAACATCGTCGGGTTCCGCGGAGCCGGCCGGACGGACCGGACCTACTACATGGCCCTCGAGCACATCCGCGGGGACGATCTCGCCGATGTGATCCGGGACCAGAAGCGGGTCTCGGTCCCGGACGCGCTCCACATCGCCTGCGGTGTCGCCAGGGCCCTCCAGCATGCCCATGAGAAAGGGGTCGTCCACCGGGACATCAAGCCTTCGAACATCATGATCACGGAGGATGGCAAGATCCCGAAGATCCTGGATTTCGGGGTCGCCTACGCCGAGGACAGTCACCTGATGACGGCGACCGGCGACATCGTCGGGACCTTCATGTACGCCTCCCCGGAGCAGAACCAGGGGAAGCAGGTGGACGAGCGGTCGGACCTCTATGCCCTCGGCCTGACTCTCTACGAACTCCTGACCGGCGTCCGGGCGCTCCGGGGCACCAGCCACCAGGAGGTGACGGCTCTCCAGCTCACGGCCGCCATCCCTCCTCCCTCCGAGCGCAACTCGGGATTGCCTCCCGAGCTCGACTCCATCGTGATGAAGCTCCTGGCCACGGCTCCGGACGACAGGTACCAGACGGCCGAGGAGCTGCTCTTCGACCTGGAGATGTTCCAGAACGACCCCAAGACGCTCGGCGAGGAGCGCCGCTCGATCTACGAGTACCCGGAGCTGGTCCCTGACTTCAAGCAGGCCCAGGAGGCGCTGCGCGCCGGCGATGCCGAACAGGCCTTCGGGATCGCCGACCAGCTGAGTGCCTCGGCGCCGAGGGCTGCCGAGGTCTACCAATTGCGGGGACAGGCGAATCGGGCCAGGGGTGCCGGATTCCCGGCGGTGAACGACTTCAAGAGGGCCATCACCTTCGATCGCGGCAACATCGGGTACCAGTTGGAGCTCGGGAGCATCTACGAGGAGATGGGGATGGAGGGCCTCGCCAAGGAGGTCTACCAGTCGGTGCTGGAGATCGAGCCCAACAGCACCGCGGCCCGGCAGCGCCTCGACGCCTTGAGGGGCCTCGGGAGCGCCGCCCCGCAGGCCTCCGGGAGCCTGGTTGCGGCCAACATCGGGGACCTGAACCAGGGATTCCTCGACGCCCGGGCCTCCAGGCGCAAGAGCCTGTCGGGGGTCGGGGAGGATCGGGCGTATCGCACCCTGCCGCCGGAGATCCTCGAGGAGAAGGGCCCGGAACGGGATCCGGCAGCCGAGTCGCCGGACGAGGGCGAGGAGAGGTACGCGCCGAGCGAGGAGGAGCAGGCCAGGAACCGCAGGGCGCTGGCGGCTGCCCTCCCCCGTCGACAACCTCCGGTGGGGATGGCGTTGGGAACCCTGTTCTTCTGGGCCTTCGGGCCGTTGCGGTTCGGGGACCCGAAGGGTGCCGGGCTCTCCCTCTTCGCCCAGATCGTCATGGGGAGCGCCCTCTACTACTTCCTGAACACGGACTTCTTCGTGCCGCCCGAGTTCCTCGGCAAGGGGATCGTGAACTGGGCGGCTGCCAACGGCGTGGAGGCGGCCAGGTGGGGACGGCGCCTGGCCGCGCTCGGATATGCCGCCGGATCCGTCTATGCCGCCTTCGAGGCCTACCACGGGGCCAGCCTCCGCAACCGGGTCGGATACGTGGTGGAGCTCGGGGACCAGGAGCGGACGCTGATCCTGAACGCGGGAAGGGAAGCCGGCTTCTCCCGGGGGGAGAGGGTCCTGGTCTACCAGGAGACTCCTCCCCGGGCCGGAGTCGGGGTCCTGATCGGGGAGGCGGAGGTCATCGAGCTGCTTCCCGACCGTTCGGTCGTGCGGTTCTTCGCGGGAGGCAATGCCCACCCGCGGGTCGGGGACCTCGCGGTGGTGGCCGCCGCGGTCCAGGAGGGCTGGGTCGAGCCGACCGTCAAGGACCCGGGTCGGTTCCCGGTCCAGCCGACCCGTGCCCGGCCGACCACCGTGCCCTGACCAGGGGCATCAGGTAGTCCGCGATCTCCTCGGCGAGGCGGGTGCGATTCTCGACATCCACCCTGTGGATCCGGACATCGGGTCGTCCGGCCAGGTCTTCCAGGAGCGGGAGACCGTCGTGGAGGACGGCCAACAGGGGGATCGGGGCGTCGAGTGCCTGGTACAGGACCTCCCGGAGCCGGGCGGTGCGCAGTTCGGGGTCCCCGATCTCGTCGACGACCACGGCGTCGGCCTCGGCGAGCGCGGTCCTGAGCCTGGGGATCCCCTCCTCGAGGAGGCTCGTCGGGTCGAAGACCCGCCAGCCCGTGGTCCCGATCTCCCGGGTGAGCCGCCGGCTCGAGTACTCCCGGAACGCTCCCCCGACCAGGACCAGCCTCCTGCCTCCCGTCCCGGTGGGGTCGGCCTGGACGAAGTATCCCTGGAAGTCGACCCTGGGCAAGGTGGCCATGATCCGCTGCAGCAGGGTCGTCTTCCCGCACCCCAGGGGCCCGACCAGGATGTGGTTCCAGACGTGGTTCTCGACGGCGGACACGGTCGGGCCAGTATGTCATGGCCCAGGGCGGGGACGGTGGCGTGACGCTTCGTAACGCGGGGGATGTGGAGAATGTGGATAACTCGTGGATCGATCCCCCGGCCGGGAAGGGCTCAGACTCCGTCTTTCCGGACACATGTCACGGAAACCTCCCGGAATTTCGTGGGAAATGTGGACAACGTGGAATTGTGAGGAACTGGGATCGAGCGGGCACCAGGGCATGGGATATGACAGATCCAGTACCATTCCAGGACGTCACGGAACGTCCCATGGTGTAGGAGTCGAGCCGTTGAAACTGAATCACATCGGGATTGCGGTCGCGGATCTGGAGACCGGGCGAGGGTTCTGGGAGGGCGCGCTCGGGATGAGGGCCGGAGGTGAGGAGGTGGTTGCCGGGGAGGGCGTCAAGGTGGCCTTCCTCGACGGCGGCTATGGTCCCGAAGGGGTCCACCTCGAGCTCCTGGAAGGGCTCGGGCCCGACTCCCCCATCTCCCGCTTCGTGGCCAAGCGCGGACCCGGGATCCATCACCTGTGTTTCGAGGTCGAGGACCTCGATCAAGCCCTGGCGCAGGCCGAGGCCCGTGGGTATCGCCGCATCAAGGATCCGGTCCAGGGTGCCCACCACCGCAGGGTCGTCTTCCTCCATCCCAAGGAGACGGGCGGGGTCCTGCTCGAACTCGCCGAGCGTTGAGGCCCGGGCTGCCACCGGTCCGGGCCGTCCTGTTCGACCTGGACGGGACCCTCTACAGCCTGGGATGGCTCCGGGTACGGCTCCTGGCAAGGATTCCCGGCGAGATCGGCCGCCACGGCCTGGCAGGCGCGCTGCGCAGGTTCCGGGCGGTGCAAGCGTTCCGGAGGGCCAGGGAGGCCCTGCGCGGTTCCTGCGTCGGCGGGAACCTCCGCGCGAACCTGGTCACCAGGGTCGTGGCTTCCTCGGGACTGGACCGGTCGATCGTCGAGGATGCCATCGAGGAGTACTTCTACCGCTCCGACTTCTCCGAACTCGTCGGCCTCGGGAGTCCCGAGGATCGCACCGTCCTCGTCGAACTCGGGACTCGCGGCTATCGCCTCGGGGTGCTCAGCGAGTACCCGGTGGAAGCCAAGCTGGAGCGACTCGGCCTGGGGAGCCTTCCCTGGTCGGTCCTCCTCGACTGCGAGCAGGTGGGCGAACTCAAGCCCTCTCCCGCCCCCTTCCTGGAGGCGGCCCGGCGATTCGACTCGCCCGCGGCCGAGGTGCTCATGGTGGGCGATCGCCGGGACGCCGACGTGGCCGGCGCCAGGGCCTGCGGGATGCCGGTCGCCTGGCTCTCGGGCCGCGATCCGGGGTACGGGGGCGGTCCGGAGCCCGACCTCGAGATCGGGGAACTCGGAGACCTCCTGGCCCATCTGCCAGGCCCGACCGGATCCTAGTCCGGGGGCCGACGGGTCTCGGACTCGAGCCGGGTGATCACGGAGGCGAGCTCGGTGGACAGGGCCTTCAGGCTGTCGACGTCCCGGGAGCCGATCATCCAGGGCAGGGAACGGAAGCGGCGGAGCCCGGGAGCCTCCTTGAACTCGGCGATCACATAGGTCTCGACCAGCAGGGAGAGCAGGTTCGAGATGGGCGCGAAGGTGGCCGCCACCACCATCGCCGCGACCAACTCGGGAAAGGGGGAGTCGGGCGGGAGTTCCCCCCGGAACAGGCCCTCGAGGGCCTCGCCGAGGACCACGAACAGGCCGGCGACGATGGGGGCGAGGAGGGACAGGACCAGACCCCGGTGCACCACCACCTCGATGTCGAGGAAGCGGTGCCGGACCACCGCGATCGACAGGCAGGCGAGGAAAGCCAGCGACGCGGCCGGGGCCAGGGGGAAAGGGAGAGGGTGGTCGATCCCGGCGCGGTGCACCAGGTCCAGGAGTCCACCGAGGGCGAAGGTGAAGGCGCCGAAGAGCAGGTAGAGGCTGCGGTTCCTGGCGTGGTGGTCGGTCGCGGCCCGCATTCCTTGCCGGAGCTGCACCAGGAACCGGAGAAAGGTGGCGCCGATCACCACGCTCCAGAGGACCAGTGCCGGGCCGCCGACCGCCCTGCCCTCGCCGGTGACGTGGGTCAGGAAATTCCCGGACACGGTAGCCAGGGCGAAACCGCAGGCGACGAGCCAGGTGAGGGGCTCCAGCCAGGGAGGGTCGGGTGCGATCCCGTCCCCGAAGAGGATCGTCGGGAACCTGCTGACCACCGGGAGCAGGAGGAAGGCACCCAGGAATGCCGCCCTGGTCCACCGGAGGTGTGTCTCGGGATCCGTGGCCAGCGCGGCCAGGCAGGAGCAGCCGTTGAACAGGGCTCCCGCGATCCCCAGGATCGCGAAGGCCCGATGGGTCGGCTTCGAGGGACTCCGCGAGAAGACGTAGGCGGGGACGACCAGGAAGGCGAGGGCCGTGACCAGGTGGAGTGCTGCCTGGATCCCGTTCCCGGTCATTCCGGATCCGGCTCCCCGGCCGGCCGGAACGGGGAGGCGTCCAGGGCGCGTCCGATCTGGAGGGTTAACACCCCGTCGATCAGGGCGAGGACCGTACCCATGGCCATGAGCCAGCCCCGGGGCTGCCCGAAGGCCACGAAGTCGTAGAGTCCATGCACCGCGACCGCCGCGAGCCACCCGGCGAGCAGAGTCCTCAGCGAGTGGCCGTGGAACCGGACCTGACTCCATGCATACCCGATCAGTCCCGAGGTCGAGGCGTGGAGGCAGCAGGCGAAGAGCCCCCGGGCCAGCAGGGTCCCTGCGTCCGTGACCCGGGAGTAGGCCAGGTTCTCGGCCGTGGCGAACCCGAGGCCCGCGGCGGCCAGGTAGATCACCCCGTCGACCGGCTCGTCGTACTCCCGGCTGCGTCCGATGCAGAGCCACGCGGCTGCGAGCTTCAAGGTCTCCTCGACCGGGCCGACGACCAGGAAGACCGCGCCGGCGAGCGACCAGGAGGAGAGCGCCCCCAGGTTCGGGCTCGTGCCGGCGGCCTGCAGCATCCAGGCCTCCAGGGCTCCCGCCGGAGGGACCATGGCGGCACCCGCCAGGAACGTGAGGACCACCAGGTGGGTGGGCTCGGGCTGGAACCGGTCCCGTCGGTAGAAGTAGAGGAGCCAGGCCAGCCCCGGCAGGATCGAGAGGAGCTGGAACAGGGCTAGGCGCGGCGGTCGGAGGGGCGGAATCCGACCAGCGCCGACAGGCCGGGGTAGCGGGCGCCGGCGCCGAGCTCGGACTCGATCCGGAGCAGCTGGTTGTACTTGGCTACCCGATCGGACCTCGACAGGGAGCCGGTCTTGATCTGGCCGGTGCCCAGGGCGACCGCCAGGTCGGCGATGGTGGTGTCCTCGGTCTCTCCGCTGCGGTGGCTGATGATCGACGAGTAGCGACTGCGGTGGGCCAGCGTCACCGCATCGATGGTCTCGGTCAGGGTGCCGATCTGGTTCACCTTCACCAGGATCGAGTTGGCGATCCCGGTACGGATCCCCCGTTCCAGGCGCTCCGTGCTGGTCACGAAGAGGTCGTCGCCGACCAGCTGGACCTTGCCCCCGAGCTCCCGGGTCAAGAGCTTCCAGCCTTCCCAGTCGTCCTCGTCCAGTCCGTCCTCGATCGAGACGATGGGATAGCGGTCGACCCAGTCCCGGTAGAAGGCGACCATGTCCTCGGCGGTCCGGGAACTCCCATCGGACTTGTGGAAGACGTACCGGCCGTCCCGGTGGAACTCGCTGGCGGCGACGTCCAGTGCCAGGAAGACGTCCTTGCCCGCCTCGAACCCGGCCTGCCCGATGGCCGTCAGGATGGCCTCGACGGCCTCCTCGTTGGAACCGAGATGGGGGGCGAAGCCGCCCTCGTCTCCGACCGAGGTCGACGCCTTGCGGCCCTTGAGCACCTTCTTCAGGGCATGGAAGATCTCGGCACCCGTGCGGAGCGCCTCCGCGAAGGAAGCGGCACCCACCGGCACGATCATGAACTCCTGGAAGTCGACGTTGTTGTCGGCGTGGGATCCCCCGTTCAGGATGTTCATGAGCGGGACCGGGAGGGTGTTGGCGGTGGCTCCTCCCAGGTACCGGTAGAGCGGGATCCCCAGGCCGTTGGCCTCCGCCCGGGCGGTGGCCAGGCTGACGGCGAGCAGGGCGTTGGCACCGAGCCCGCCCTTGTTGGGGGTGCCGTCGAGTGCGAGGAGCTTGGCGTCGAGTCCGCGCTGGTCCGCCGCCTCCATCCCCACCACGGCAGGTCCGATCCGTTCGTTGACGTTCCGGACCGCGGTGAGGACGCCCTTGCCGAGGTAGCGCTTGGGGTCGCCGTCCCGCAGCTCGACGGCCTCATGCTCGCCGGTCGACGCTCCCGAGGGTACCGCCACGCGGCCTACCGACCCGTCCTCGAGATGGACCTCGGCCTCGACCGTCGGGTTGCCCCTGGAGTCGAGGATCTCCCTGGCAAGGACACGTTCGATCGCAGCCATGGCCGCCTCCGTTCGACGGTGCATCGTAGTACAGTAGGCACCCGACGGAGGCGACATGTCGCAGCAGGCTCG
Organism: uncultured bacterium; assembly: GCA_964403795.1. GTDB lineage: Bacteria > Muiribacteriota > UBA6191 > CAZXTJ01 > CAYOHP01 > CAYOHP01. The sequence goes on from CAYOHP010000023.1 coordinate 40,862, forward strand.
ATTCACCCTGAAGGTCGGCGAGATCTATCGCCACATCGACAAGGGTCTCGAGGCGATCGACGAAGACCTCGCCTCCACGGGAGCCGCTCGCCTCTCGAACCTACCGGCCCCGCTCCTCGATCGCTGGGTGCCCCGCCTCGCCCGGGTCCGAAAGAAGACCGAACTCTTCTGGCGGGACGAGGCGCAGAAGCAGGCGGTGCACAAGGCCCATGGCGAGGTCTGGTCACCGGCGTCGGCGGTGCTCCCGTCCCAGTGGTACCAGGAGTTCATCGGCGAGCGGCTTCCCATGGGGGAGGTCCTCACCGACAAGGGCCTGTGGCACCTGCTCTACCGGTCGGACGGGACCGTCCGGAGGATCCTCGCCAACACCGACAACAAGTGCAACCCCTGCATCTGGCGCAAGAACTTCATGATGCGCTTCGAGGGCGAGCACCTCTACGCCACGGTCTACGACCGGATCGAGGGTCTGAAGACGATCACCGACCATGCCCGCAAGGGTGCCGTCTACCGGGCCGTGGTGATCCCGCCCTTCCTCCTCAAGGACATCGTGCTGATGGCCAAGGAGAACAAGGCGGACTACAAGTTCATCCTCAGCCGGCGGGATCCTCTGGCGCGGTTCTTCCAGGCGGAGGAAGGCGTGCGGTTCGGCTCCTCGGCGAAGATCTACTACATCTACGGGGAGCAGGAGGCCACCGTCGGCTCCCTGCGGATCGACGCCGACTACTACTCGATCTTCTGGCGCGGCAACCAGGTCTTCAACGTGATGAAGTTCAACAACCGCGTCTGCTCGAACTGCCTGAGCCGGGTCTTCGACACCGCCTGGAAGTACTCCGAGAAGGTCTGAGGCGAGGCGACGAGAACCCGGAGGCGGCCCGGAACCCTACCGGGCCGCCGCTCCGGGCGATCGATCAGAACTCCTCGAAGGCATCCTCGTCGAAGCTGGCCGCCGGCTCGGGGGCCTTGGTCGGGGCGGCGGGCTTGGCCGGCG
>CAYOHP010000023.1:41859-72495 GCA_964403795.1 uncultured bacterium
CCACCGCCTCCATCTCCACCCGCGCCGGGGCCTGGGCCGGAGCCGGAGCCGGAGGCTTGGAGGCGGCGGGCGGTGGCGCCGGCTTGGCCGGAGCCGGTTCGTCGAATGCCCCCGCGTCGAACTCGTCGAAGCTGGCCGCAGGTGCAGGGGCCGCAGGCTTGGCTGGAGTCGGCTTGGCGGCGGGCTTGGGAGGCGTCGCCGGCTTGGCCGGTTCCGGAGGAGGCGCCTTGGCGGGCGGCTCCTCGGCGAAGGGGTTCTCCTCGAACACCGAGGCGAACTCGTCGTCGCTGGGCTTCGGCGGCGCCTTGGCGGCCGCGGCAGGCGCAGACGGAGGGGCTGCGGGCTTGGAGACGGGCTCCGGATCGGGCGCCTCGACCTGGGGTACCGGGCTCCCGGCCTCCGTCGGACCGGGTTCGTCCGCACTCCGCACGGGGGCCGCTGCGGGTCTCTGGCTGCCGCGGTTCGGCTCCTGGACCAGGGATGCCATGCGATCGTCCCGGTAGCCGCGGTAGGCCTCAGGAGTCATCGCCGAGCCCTGGATCCGGCTCGGTGCCGGCTCCTTTCCGGCGAGGCTCCGGGCCGCGGTACCCGCGATGTTCACATAGGCGTCCGCCGGGAGCACCTGGAGGGTGGCCCCGTCACGCGGGACGTAGGCCTCCGAGGCGGGGATCGAGGCCACGACCTCGGTCTTGCCCGAGAGGTAGCCTTCGATCCTGGCCAGGAGGGCCTCGGATTTGGCGCGATACCTCTCGGTACGGCCGGACCGCAGCTTGCGGCATTCGGCGGCGGCATCCCCGAAATCGCCGATCTTGTACATGAGCAGGGCGAGGTAATACCGGTACTTCTCGTTGGAAGGGTTCTTCTCGACCGCACGTTCCATGAGCAGCTTGGCCTGCCCGTACTCCCCGCGCTGGCCCATGGCCACCGAGCGCTCGTAGAACGTCTGGGCCAATGCCTCGCCGCCGCGTTCCGCGCGGCGTGCCGAGCCACCGGATCCATCCGACGAGTTGCGGGACGAGCGGCCGGACCGTGCGGCCTGAAGGTCGGAAGCGCCGCTCGCGACCAGAAGGCTGGTGGCGAGGAGCAGTTGGGCTCGCATCTTCACTCCGGAACGCTCCTTCCGAGCTCGGCTCCCGCCACGGGCGGTGGGGCCGTCCCTGCCAGGTTAGCCCACGCTCCCCGGACGGCCAAGATCGGCCGGGATCGCGAAGTGGGCCGCAGGGAGCCGTTCAAATGGACGATCGGCGTTGCGGGTCGGATGAGCCAGGGCCCGGTCGGGGATCGGCCTCGGCTTCGCGCTACCCTGGGGTCCGATGGGCGATCCCGCAAGCGCCAAGGACTCGCATTGGCCCCAGCCGAATACCACCCTGGGCGGGTATCGCCTCGTCCAGGTGCTCGGTTCGGGGGGCATGGGTCGCGTCTACCTGGCCGAGCGCAAGCTCCAGGACCTGGAGCGGCGGACCCAGGAGGTCGCCCTCAAGGTCCTGGATCCGGACCTGGCCAAGCGGAAGACGGTGCGGGACTTCTTCCTCCAGGAGGCGGAACTGGGCAAGGGGCTCTCCCATCCCAACCTGGTGGGCTTCCTGGAGAGCGGGGAGCATGACGGCTTCCTCTTCCTGGCCTTCGAGTACATCCATGGCGTCAGCCTGGACAAGCTGATCAAGAAGAGCCGCGACGACAAGAAGCCGCTCGCCCAGGACCTCGTGATCTCGGTGCTCCAGGACGTCGCCTTCGGCCTGGCGGCCGCCCACCAGCGGGGCATCGTGCATCGTGACTTGAAGCCCCAGAACGTGATGATCACCCCCGACGACATGATCAAGGTCATCGATTTCGGGCTGGCCGACGCCGATGCCGGGATCGGTGAAGGCAAGACGGTGGGGACGCCGGTCTATGCCGCCCCGGAGCAGAACCTGGGGCGCCGCACCGACGCCTCGGCCGACGTCTATGCCCTGGGTCTGTTCGCCTACGAGATGTTCTCCGGGTCACGCCTGCTGCCGGGAGGCGGCATCCAGAAGGTCCTCCAGCAGCAGATCAAACTCCAGAAGGTGCTCGAGCAGGGCGTGTCCCTGAACCCCAGGATCCCCAAGGAACTCACCCCGATCCTGCGGAGGATGCTCGAGTTCAAGCCGGCCGACCGCTACCCCTCGGCGGTCGACGTGGCAGCGGTCCTGGAACGGAGCTTCCCGGTCGAGAAGGGGGCGCGCAGCGACGTCCTCGCCAGGACCAAGGCCCATGCCCTGGCGGAGCTCGCCGATACCCACTACTGGAAGGCCTTGGAGCTGGCCCGCAGCGGAAGGACGCTGGAAGCCGCGGGGGAAACCGGTCGCCTCGTCTCGCTGCGCCCGCCGACCCTGAGGCGGCTTCGCCAGATGCTCTCGACCGAGATCGCCGACGCCGCCTGGGATCCCGGGACCGGCGGACCCGCGGGAGAGGTCCGGTCGGCTCCGGAGCCCGACCTCGAGAGTCTGGAGGAGCTGGCGTCGTGGGCCAAGGCCGCCGACCTCCCGGCCTTGCGGACCGCGCTGGAAGGCAGGTTGGCGAGGTTGGCCCGCTACTACCAGCCGCCCTTCCTGTTGGAGCTGGGCCACTCCCGATTCGATTCGGTCCCGATCCTCCAGGAGCTGCTCGCCACTCCCGACCTGCCGCGGGCCGAGAGGGCACGGATCTTCGCCCCCCTGGCCTGGGCCTACCTGGCCCTGAACCTACCGGAGCGTGCCCGGGTCACCGCCGAGCAGGGTCTGCGCGAAGATCCGGGGAATCCCGGCATCCAGGTCGCCCTGTCCCAGATCGCGGGGCGCCTCGAGGAGCTGGAGGCGGCCAAGGAGGCGCTGGTCGCCATGATACGGGTCATCGGGTCCCAAGGGGATCCGGAGGAGAAGGTCGAGCGGGCGAGGCAGTTCGCGGAGAAGTACCCGGGCCTGGGCCAGGCATGGCAGCTCCTCCTCGACGAGGCCAAGCGGGCCGGCGACCTCGAGACCGCCAGGGAGGCTCTCCTGCGGCTCGGTCAGAAGGAGCTGATCCTCCGGGAACCGGGATACGGCTTCCGCCACTTCCGCGGGGCCTTGCAGCTCTTCCCCTCCCGCTCGGACCTCCAGCTCCTGCTGGTGGAGAGCCTGCGGGCCGGGGGACGGCTGATCTCGCTCCCCCCGAAGAAGGAGGAGCGGGCTCGCAGGGTGTGGGCCTTGGCGAACCTGCCGGATCCGAGGATCGCCGAACTCGAGGAGCAGCTGGGAGCGCCTTCCGCGAACGGGGAAGCGATCGAGGACCTGATCGCCCAGGTGGCAGAGACCGGAGACCGTGCCCGGCTCTCGGCCACCCTGCTCAAGGCGGCGACGTCTCATGCGGCCCGAGGAGCCATCGAGGAGGCCAAGGCGGCCTTCGAGGACATGCTCGCGGTGGCCCCCGATCGCACCAGTGCCGTAGCGGCCCTGCGGGCGGCTCCCCTGCTCGACAAGGTGTTCAATCGCATGCAGCTGGCCCGGCTGCTCAGCGACGCCTGATCAGGGAGCCGAGGCGGACGGCAGGAGGCCGGCGATCCAGGCGGACACCTCGGGGTGGCGGTCGTCCGACCGGTTGCCGCCGGGCAGGGTGACGGACACCAGGGACTGGTCGTCGCCGGGATGGAGGACCGAGACCTCGAGGTCCGGCATCCCGAACTCCTGACGAGCCTCGGCCAGGAGGGAGGTCGCCAGGTCCAGGTCGACCTCCCCCTCGACGATGGCCCAGCACCGCACCTTGCGCCCCCAGGTGGAGCCCAGGTGGGCGCTCCGGGCGGCCAGCAGGTACTCGCGGATCGGTCCGGGGCGGACCAGTTCCCGGAACCCCTTGAAGTAGAAGGAGCTGCTCCGGGCATGGAAGGCGAGCTGGAAGGCACCCTGGGGGTCCGCGGCCAGCTCACCGAGGTCCTCGGCAGCCAGGCGCTCGAGCTCCTGGCGGACCTGGGTCATCCTGGAGCGTTCCTCCTGGTCCCGGGCCCGGGACGCTCCGCACAGGCCGCAGAAGGGGTCCGGCATGGGGCCTTCGCAGGCCGGACAGGTCGGGAAGGCCCGAGTCCCGGGGTATGCCTGGGCGAGGTCCTGACGGTGCCGGAGGATCCGGTCATGGGAGGCCCTCCGGGACGGGTCGATGACGGTCTTGTAGGCCCGGAAGAAGCGGATCTTCCGCTGCGACGGGGATGGGCCGCCCGGGAGCGCCACCTCGTCCGCAAGGGATCCCATGAGGGTGCGGAACGCCCTGCGGATCTCCCGGGGACTGGCGGTGGGGTGGATCCCCAGCACCGAATAGGCACTTCCGTCCGGCGAGCCGGGGGTGTCCCGGGTCGCCTGGAGGGTCTCGTCGGGTTCCAGGTACGGGCGGTCGCAGGCGTCGCACCGCAAGCTCGAGAGGCTCGATCCGGAGTCGGTCGGGATCGGTCCCGCGCACCCGGGACAGAGGACCTCGTCGATCATCAGGTTGCGCCGGCACTCCTCGCACTCCAAGGTGGAGAGTGCCTGTCCGGGTCCTGAGGGCGAACCTCCCGAAGGACAGAACCAGCATCGAAAGCGCGGGGCACGCGGATCCCAGGCCCCGTCGAAGATGGCATCCCACTGTTCCGAGCGGAAGAAGCGTGCCAGTCCCTGGATGCGACGGACCAGGGCAGGCGTGGGCTTCCACGCGTCCCCCCAGTCCCCCTGGGCCTCGAGCCGATCCGCCTGCTCGAGCAGGCCATCCATGTTCGTGTCCTTGACCACGCTCGGGCTCCCCAGGGCGAGCTTCAGGAGCGAGGTGGCGGCGACCGTGGGATCCTGGCAGCAGAGGAGGCCGGCGCGGTCAGCGGTCAGGACCGCCTGGCGCTCCCAGGGGACGAGGAGGTAGGAAGCCATCCCCGACAGGGAGGAACCCAGCCCCGGCAACCCCTTCAAGGCGGTGGTGAGGGCGCGGGCGACGGTCAGGTAGACGACATGGTCGGCCTTCACGTGGCCGAGTTGGCTCCCGATCGCGAACAGCATCTCGTTCTCGTCGAGGAGCGAGACGGCCGCGGTGGTGATGATGAGGAGGTTGGAGCTGCCCGATCCGAACAGGGTCGTGGAGGCTTCCGCCGAACTCGCCACGTAGACCTCGACGGGGCCGGCATGGAGGACCCGCTCGGCGAAGCGCACCTGGCGATGGAGCTTGGGGAACTGGCCGGGTCCGACCCGGACCGAGGAACCGAGCAGTTGCGTCCGGAAGTCAGGCTCGGCGATCCGCTGGAGGTACTGCCGCACGAGGAGCCGGACCGGGTAGGCGAGGGCGAGGGCCCGGGACGCCGCCAGGTCCCCGGGATCCTGGAACTGGGCGATCTGGAGACTGCGGGGGACCCTCCGGCGGGCCGGGCCGGGCCAGGGCTGCAGGCAGAGGTCCTTCCCGCATCCGCGGCAGTACCGGTCGCTGCGCAGCAATCGGGTCTTGCAGCGGCTGCAGGCGGGTAGCGCGGGCGTCTCGGCCTGCTGGGTCACGGCTTCATGGTGGCATGCCGGCCGGATCCGTCACCAAGGAACCTCGGGTCCGACGAGTCACGGGGATTGGCCACCGGTGCCGTACTCCTCGTCATCCCAGGGAGGAGCCGCTTCGAAGGCGAGGATGTTCACGTCGTCCTGGACACCGATCCCGGAGGCCCACACCTGGAGTTCGTGGACTGCCACCGCGACAGCCTCCCCGAGGGAGCGGTCCCGGGCCGAATCGAGGATCCGGGCCAGTCGCTCCTTCCCGAAGGTCTCCCGGTTCGGCCCGCCGCGCTGCTCGGTGATCCCGTCGGTGTAGAAGAAGACCCTGTCCCCGGCCTTGAAGCGACAGCTCCGGGTCGTGTACCGGACCGTCGGGTCGATGCCCAGGGGGATCTCGGCGCCGTCGAGGTAGGTCGAGGGCCCGTCCACCGGGAGGACGAGTGGAGGAGGATGCCCGGCGTTGGCCCAGAGGATCCGCTCCAGGCCCGGCTGGTAGGTTGCATACACGGCGGTGACGAAGCGTCCCGATCCCGTGAAGGTCTTGAAGAGGGCTTCACTCATGTCGCTGAGCGTCTCGCCCGGGTCGTCCCGCTGCATCTGCACCGGCCAGTGGAGGAGATGGGCCTTGAGGAAGCTCGTGAAGAGCGCCGCCGCCACCCCGTGCCCGACCACATCGGCCAGGAAGAGGCCCGTGGCATTCCCTTCCAGCGGAACCACGTCGAAGAAATCGCCACCCACCATCGAGGACGGCTCGTAGTGGGCAGCCAGGACCAGGCCGTCGCGCTCCGGGAGGGGGAACGGGAGCAGGTTGCGCTGGACGCTGCGGGCCAGGTCGAGCTCCTCCTGGATCCGGCGCATCGCCCGGCGGTACTGCCCCTGCAGGCGGCCCAGGCGCTGGAGGCGCTGGAGGCGCCGGGCCAGCTCCTGGTCCGGCCTGGGACCTGACAGCGGGTCGCAGGGTTCGAGGGCGAAGTCGGCCTGCGAAGGGAGGGAGGAGCCTTCCGGGAGCAGGAAGAGGATGGGGATCTCCCGGCCGATCTCCAGTTCCCGCAGGCTCCTGGCGACCTCCACCGGGTCGCCGTCCTGGCCCATCGAAAGCATCAGGACGTCGGCCGGGAACCCGGCCAGGATCTCGTGGATCGCGTGCGGGGTGGCGGCCGTCATCACCTCCGCGGCCTCGAAACCGGACAGGCTCCGGATCCTCTGGCCGAGACCGGTGCCCTCTTCGTGGACCAGGACCCTCGGTGGACCTCCCAGCGAGAAGGGCAAGGGGCTACCTCAGACGTCGCCCGGTCCGGAGGTTCGGATCCGGAACTCCAGGACCAGGGAGAGGAGTGCCGGGATGAGCACCATGGTGAACACGGTCGAGCACAACAGGCCCCCCAGCACCACCGCGCCGATGCCGCGGTAGAGCTCGGAGCCGGAACCGGACATGAGGACCAGGGGAGCCATGCCGAAGACCGAGGTCAGGGTGGACATGAGGATGGGGCGGACCCGGTTGGCCGCAGCCTCCGCCACCGCGTCCCGGGGATCCAGGCCGCCGGTCCGGATGTTCTGGAGGGTGCGGTCGACGAGCAGGATGGCGTTGTTGACGACGATCCCGACCAGGATGACGAAGCCCAGCATGGTCAGTACGTCCAGGGGCTGGCCCATGTTGGGGTCGGCACGGCGCAGCGCGGTGTCGGTCAGGGCCAACAGCACCACACCCCCGAAGGAGGCCAGCGGCACCGAGAACATGATGACCAGGGGGTACAGGAACGACTCGTAGAGACTGGCCATCAGGAGGTAGGTGACGATCAGGGCGATGAAGAAGCCGCCCTGGAGGGTCTGCCGGGTACTGGTCAGCTTGTCGGCGGTGCCGGTCAGCCACCACCGGTAGGGTTGGACCAGAGTCCCCTCCTCGGCGAGTTTCCCGAGCACCCGGGTCGAGAGGATCTGCATGGCCGTCTCCAGGGCCACGTCCTTGGGAGGCGAGACGATCAGGGTCACGGTCCTGGAGCGGTCGGTGTGCTGGACCTGGTCGGGTCCCATGACCAGTCGGATCCCGGCCAGCGACGAGAGCGGGACCACGCCTCCCCGCGGCAGCCGGACCGGGAGGGAAGCCAGGTCCTGGGTATGGGCCAGAGCCTCCCGTCGCCCGCGCAGGGTGAGGTCGACCTGGCTGCCGTCGGCCAGACGGACCTCCGAGACCCGCGCCCCGTCCGCCAGCACGTCGATCCAGAACCCGAGTTCCTGGGCATCGAGTCCGGCCTCCACCAGACGCTTGCGGTCGGGGTCCACCCGGAGCTCCGGTTGCCCGAGCTCCAGGCCCGGGACCGGGCGGACGTTGGCGCCGGGGATCTCCTGCATGGTCCGGAGGAAGGCCTGGAGGGCGAGCGAGACCAGCTTCCCCAGGTCCGGCCCCTGGAGCTTGACCTCGATGCTCCGGCCGCCGTCGATCCCCTGCTCGAAGAGGCCTGCCTGCTGGACGATCCCGATCATCCCCGGCACCTTGCCCAGGGCCTTCTGCATCGGGGGGATCACCTCGCCCACCCGCGCCGGGTCCTTGGCCATCGCACCCATGAACATCATCCGGCCGGCGGCCACGAAGAAGAAGTTCTCGACCAGCGGATCGGGACCGCTCCAGAGCGGGGCGATCGAGCCCTCGAGCGAGGTGCCGATCCGGTTGAACTCCTCCAGGTTGTAGCCGGGAGGAGGGATGAGGATGCCGAACAGGAGGTTCCGGTTCCCCTCGGGGAGGTACTCGGCCGGCGGCAGCAGCGAGGCCGTGCCCGTGAGCGAGACCGCGGTCAGGGACACGATGGTGGCGATCCGGGCGGGTACCGACCCGCAGAGCAGATGGATCGCCCGCCCGGTGGCGTCGGCGTAGTGGGGAGGATCGGCGCCCAGGACCCGCGCCTCGTACAACACGGCCTTGGAGCGGGCTGCCAGCATCGGGATCAGCGTCGAGGAGACCACCAGCGAGAGCAGCACCGCGCAGCTGATCGCCACCGCGATGTCCCGGAACAGCTGGGCGATCTCCGCCTTCAGGAAGAAGATCGGGAGGAAGACCGCGATGGTCGTGAGGGTCGAGGCGAGGATGGCGCCCCAGACCTCGGTGGTGCCCCGGGAGGCGGCGGTCCCCTGGGCCTCCCCCTTCTGGATCCGGGTGAAGATGTTCTCGAGGACCACGATCGAGTTGTCGACCAGCATTCCGACCGCGAACGAGATCCCGGCCAGGGAGACCACGTTGATGTTCCGGCCCAGGAGGTACATGGCCACGAAGGTCCCGATGGCCGAGACCGGGATCGCGGCCGCGATGATGGCGGTGGCCGAGAAGGATCTGAGGAAGAGGTAGAGGATGATCACGGCCAGCAGGCTGCCCACGACCAGGTTGGACCGCACCAGGGCCAGGGCCTCGTCGATGTAGACGGTGGAGTCGTAGGCCTGGGACATCACCATCCCGCGTTCCTTGAGCACCCCCTCGTTCAGCTCCTTCATGGCGGCCTTCAGGCCGTCCATGACCTCCAGGATGTTGGTCCCCGGCTGGCGCTGGGCGTTCACTGCCACGCAGGGCTCTCCCTTGTGGCGGACCCGAACCTGGGGATCCTTGTAGCCGAGGCTGACGGTGGCGACGTCCCGGAGGTAGACCCTGGACCGGGCATCCTCCCGGAGGACCAGGTCCCGGATCCGGTCGAGGGTATCGAACGAGCCGACGGTGCGGATGACGTAGCGGCGCTTGCCCTCGTCGATGTGGCCGGCCGAGGTGTCCCGGTCCTCCCGCGACAACCGCTCGGCGACCTCCCGGATCGTGAGTCCGCGGGCGGCGAGCTCGGCGGGGTCGAAGTGGACCACCACCTCCCGCTCCTGGCCGCCGAAGATGTTGGCGGCCGCTACCCCGGGGACCCGCTCGAGGCGGGCCTCGACCGAGTTCTCGATGAACTCGAGTTCCTTCTCGACCTCGAATCCGGGCCGGGACCCGTCGGGGAGGAGGATGAACCAGGCGATGGCGTTCTGCTGGGCTCCCGCCTCCGCCAGGATCGGGCGGTCGGCTTCGGAGGGGTAGCCGGGTACCCGGTTCAGGGCGTTGTTCACCCTGAGCAGGGCAGCGTCGAGGTCGGTCCCGGGGACGAACTCCAGGGTGACCATCCCGTTGCCCGGCGAGGACAGGGACTCCATCTTGACGAGACCCTCCAGGGAACGGAGCTGCTCCTCCTGCTCCTCGACGATCTCCCGTTCGACCTCTTCGGGATTGGCTCCCGGCCAGATGGTGGTCACCGAGACGACCGGGCGCTCCACTTCGGGGGTGAGCTGGATAGGGACCGCCAGCAGCGCCTGGATCCCGAAGAGGACCACGAGCAGGACGCCGACGAGCACCGTCACCGGATACCGGATGGCCTGGTCCACCAGGCTGTCGGAGGGGCGCGGGTCCTCTGGTCGTCCGGGCTCCGGGGGGAGGCTCCCGACGTTCTTCGGGCGGGCTTCCGACTCGCCGAGGAGGGCCTGCAATTCGGCGTCCGTGGTCCGCGAGTCGGTCAAGGCGAGGTTCCCCCGGAGGCCGGGTCGAAACCCGGAGGGGCGCTGCGTTGGACCTCGACCAGAGATCCCGGTCGCAGGCGCTCGTTGCCTTCGACCACGACGCGTTCGCCTGCCTTGAGGCCGTCCAGGACCTGCACGAAGCGTCCGACTTCCCGGCCCAGCTTCAGGGTGCGGGAGGCTGCCTTCCCGTCCTCGATCACGTAGGCGGTAGGCGGGCCTCCGCTCCTCAGCACCGCGTCCTTGGGCAGGAGAAGAGTCGGTTCCGGAGGTCCGATCGCCAGCTCCACCTCGGTCGAGGCCCCGAGCTGGAGGGCCCGATCGGGATTGTCGACCCGCACCACCACCGGCATCGAGCGCGACCCTTCCTCGATCCGGGGACCGATCGCCACCAGGCGACCGATGCGTCGGACCGGCGTCTCACGTCGGTTCTGGAGGCAGGGTGTCTCGGACATCGGGATCAGGAGCTCGACCTGGTGCTGCGGGACCAGGGCCACCAGGTCGAGCCGGCTGTCGTCGACCAGGTCCACGATGGGATCGCCCTTGGCGACCCAGTCGCCGACCTCCACGTAGATCTCGGCAGCGGCTCCGGAGAAGGGCGCCCTGACCTCCTGGTGCGCCACCATCCGTTCGGCCTCGGCCAGGCGGGCTTCGTGCTCCGCCAGGGAGGCGTTGGCCGCCTCGATCCGCTCCTTGCGGTTGCCTGCCTCGAGCAGGGCGAGCCGGGCGCGCGCCGCCTCCAGGTCGGCGACCGCCACCTGGGCCCTCCGCTCGGCTTCGTCGAGGGCTTCCCGGGTCGCCGCCTTGCGACCGTGGAGGTCGGAGATCCTCTCCCGGTGGAGGTCTGCCTCGCGCCGCGCGGCCTCGGCGCGCCGGAGTTCCGCCCGGCCCACCGCGATCGTCTCCGGTCGCTCCCCGGCCGTGGTCTCCTGGCTCCGGGCCCTGGCTCCGTCCCGGGCGGCCTTGGCCGCATCCCGGCGGGCCCTCTCGACCCGGTCGTCGAGCCGCAGGAGCAGATCGCCCTCCCGATAGCGGAGCGAGAAGAACACCTTCCGCTCGACCACGATGCCCTCCCCGGCGGCCGCGACCCGGGAACGTTGGATGGGCAGGGGGGTGGCCACCAGGGTGACCGCCGGGCTCACGAGGGCGGATTCGACCGCGGCATCGACGACCTTGGCGGCCGGAGGAGGAGGCCCCTGGGCTACCGCCAGGGAAGCGGACAGACCGGCGCCGAGGCAGAGGGGGAGCCAGGCTCCCCTCGGGGGGAAGGAACGGGACCGCCAGCGGTCAACGAGGGTCATCGCGCCTCCTCGGCGAGGATCCGGGGGCGGATCAACGCCTCCAGGGTCGGGTCCGCCCCCAGGTCATGGTCGACCAACGTCCTGGCTGCCAGGCCCCCCGAGAGCCCCAGCGACCTCGCGACGTTGCGCAGGATGTCGAACCGGCTCCGGACCTGGTCGAGGCGGGCCAACCGGAAGGAGACGTCGGCATCGAGCAGCTCGGCCTGGATCGCGGTCCCCTGCAGGTAGCGTTCCTGGACGATGTCCCGGTTCGCCCGGGCCAGGTCCAGGCGGGTCTCGGCGGACCGGAGCCGGGCCTGGGCCTCGCGAATCCCCAGGATCGCCTCCCCCAGGCGGATCACCAGTTCGTCGCGTTCGACCCGCCGCTCCAGGATGGCGGCCTCGAGTTCGGCCTCGGCCTGTTCCAGCCTGGCCCGGCGCCCTCCCCCGTCGAAGATCGGCAGCTCGAGGACCCCCATGGCCTCGGCATAGTCAGCGTCCTGGCTGAACACGCTGAGCCCGTTGGCGATGTGGACCTGCTGGACCTTCAGGTCGACCGAAGGTCGCGAGGCGGCCCGGGCCAGATCCACCCTGGCCCGGGCCTGGCGGACCCGGGCGTCGCGGACCTGGAGGGCCGGTGCTCCTTCCAGCCGGGTCTCGTCCTCGATCCCGGTGACGGGGATCGAATCGATGGGAGCCAGGTCCGAGGTCAGGCGCGCGGGCGAATCGGAGGAGAGATCCAGGAGGACCCGCAAGGTGTCCCGGGCCAGGAGTTCGGCGGTCCGGGAGACCACCAGGGCGCGCTCGTCCTCGAGCAGCTGGAGATCGGCCTGGAGCCGGTCGGTCTCGAGCAGGACCCCGGCGTCGATCCTGGCCTGGATGTCCGAGATGCGGTGTCGGTGGGTCTGGATCGACTCTTCCAGGACTTCCTGGGTGCGGGTCTCCTCGTGCACCTTGAGGAAGGCCTCCACGACCCTGCCGAGGACGGTCTCGATCGTGAGCAGGTAGGTGCCTTCGGATTCGCGGACCCCGGATTCGGCGAGCCGGACCGAGGCCGGGAGGGCGCCGCCGGAGTAGACCCGCTGCTCGAGCGCGGCGGTGATCTGGTGGGCATACCTCGGCTGCGAGAAGAAGGCCGGGAAGTCGCGGTTGGTGCGGGAATGGGTGTCCCTCAGGGTGAGGTCGGGGACGCGATCGGCCCGGCGCGCCCGCACCAACGAGCGGGAAGCCTCCAGGCGCTTGCGGGCGGCAAGGACCGAGGGATTCCCGGTCGCCGAGAGGTACATGCAGGTGGACAGGCCGAGCTCACGGGGGACGGCATCGGGAGACCCGGACTGCGCCGGGGTCGCAAGGAGGGCGATGGCGCCCAGCGCGGCGCCGCCGAGCAGGGCGCGGGTCACTCCTCGGCACCGGTCTCGAGCTGCCCCCGCAGCTTCTCGAGGAGTGCGGTGTCCTCGAGGGTGGTGGTGTCGCCCTGGACCCCTCGCCCCGAGGCGATGGACCGGAGCAGGCGCCGCATGATCTTCCCGCTCCGGGTGCGGGGCAACGGCATGCCGCCCGTGAAGTGGATCTCCTCGGGCCGGGCCAGGGCGCCGATCTCATGGACCACGTGCTCCCGGAGTTCGGCCGCCAGGGCGGGGGACTCGTCGTTGCCTTCGGCCAGGGTCACGAAGGCGACGATCGCCTCGCCCTTCAGGGGATCGGGGCGGCCCACGACCGCGGCCTCCGCCACGGCGCGATGCCCGACCAGGGCGGACTCGACCTCGGCGGTCCCGAGTCGATGGCCCGAGACGTTGATCACGTCGTCGACCCGCCCCATGATCCAGTAGTACCCGTCGGCATCGGTGTGGGATCCGTCGCCGGGGAAGTACCGCCCCGGGTACTCCGACCAGTAGGTCTTCTGGTAGCGCTCCGGATCCCCGTGGAGGGTCCGCAGCATGCTCGGCCAGGGCTTGCGGATGACGAGATACCCCCCCGACCCGGGGGGGACCTCCTTGCCGGCCTTGTCGAGGATGGCGGCGTCGATGCCCGGCAGCGGCCGGGTACAGGAGCCGGGCCGGGTATGGGTGACGCCGGGGACGGGGCTCAGCATGATGCTCCCCGTCTCGGTCTGCCACCAGGTGTCCACGATCGGGCAGCGGTGCTTCCCGATGACCTCGTGGTACCACATCCAGGCTTCCGGATTGATCGGCTCGCCCACCGAGCCCAGCAGCCGGAGCGAGGAGAGGTCGTGGCGCAGGGGCCATCGGTCTCCCCACTTGATGAAGGCCCGGATGGCGGTGGGGGCCGTGTAGAAGATGCTCACCCTGTGGTCGTCGATGATGCGCCAGAAGCGGTCCGGCTCGGGGTGGTTGGGGGCCCCCTCGTACATGAGCGTGGTGGCGCCGTTGGAGAGGATCCCGTAGAGGACGTAGGTGTGGCCGGTCACCCACCCGATGTCGGCGGTGCACCAGTAGACGTCGTCGTCGCGCAGGTCGAAGACGAGCTTGGAGGTCCAGGTGGCGTTCACCAGGTAGCCCCCGGTGGTGTGGAGGATCCCCTTGGGCTTGCCGGTGGTCCCGCTGGTGTAGAGGATGAAGAGGGGGTGCTCGGAGTCGAGCTGGGCCGCCTCGTTCCTGTCGTCGACCGAGGCGATGACCTCGTGCCACCAGATATCCCGGCCCGGGGTCCACTCGACCTTGGAGCCGGTGCGCCGTACGCACACGACGTGCTGGACCGAGGCTACGCCGGCGAGGGCCTCGTCGACCGCCGACTTGAGCGGGACTTCCTTGCCCCTCCGGTAGCCCCCGTCGGCGGTGACCACCAGCTTCGCCTCCGCGTCCTGCATGCGGTCCCGCAGGGCGTGGGCCGAGAAACCGCCGAACACCACGCTGTGGACCGCACCGATCCTGGCGGCCGCCAGGCAGGCGATGGCGATCTCGGGGATCATCGGCATGTAGATGCCGATCCGGTCCCCGGCCTTGATCCCCAGCTTCTGCAGCACGTTGGCGAACCGGCAGACCTCCCGGTGGAGCTGGCCGTAGGTATAGGTCCGGACCTCGCCGTCCTCGCCTTCCCAGATCAGGGCCGCCTTGGTCCGGCGCCAGGATCCGAGATGCCGGTCGAGGCAGTTGTAGGCGACGTTGGTGGTACCACCCAGGTACCAGCGGGCGAAGGGGGCCTGGCTCCAGTCGAGGACCTTTTCGAACCTGCGGAACCAGTGGATGCCCTCGGCGCGCTCGGCCCAGTACCCCTCGGGATCCGTCTCGGCCTTGTGGTAGAGGGCGTCGAGGGCCTCCCGGGTCCCGACCAGGGCTCGCTTCGAGAACTCCGCCGATGGGGGGAAGAGGCGGTTCTCCCGGAGGATGGAATCGATGTGCTCGGTCATGGTCCGCTCCCTCGACTGGCGGCCATGGTACTCCGGCTCGGGAAGATCCTGCCGCACCGCTCGCAGTGCGCCGTCGGGGCCGCCAGCGCCGGAGCGGGGGCGACCCGGTTCAGGTGCCCTTGCCCTCGGCCGCGCTCGCCCTGAGGAACTCGGGGACCGCGGTCCGCAGGTGGGCGAGGTCTTCTCCCAGGCAGCGTGCCAGGAGGTCCAGGGAGGAGACCTCCTCCCCGTACTGGACCATCAGGTCGACCAGCAGGGACCGGCGGTCCTGGGGCGAAGGCTCCAGGCGCAGGTCGTGGTGGACGGTTCCCAGGTTCTCGACCTGGCGGTCGTAGAAGAAGCGGATCCCCACTCCCGTCGAGGACCCGCCCAGGTGCTGGAAGCTGCGCATCCTGAGGAAGCTCGTCGCCAGGAACTCGTCCGCCGAGATGTAGTTCACCTTGCCGCCGTTGAGCTCCCGGACCGGGAATTCGCTGGCGATCAGGTGATCGATGCCCCGGAGGATCGGTTCGCCGTAGGCCTGGTGGACCAGGGCCAGGATCTCGCGAAGGGTGGCGGGATCGGGAGGCGAGGGCGCCTGCTCGAGGAAGTAGGAGAGCTCCATCCGGTCGGGGTGGAGGACCAGCGAGGCACCCTCGTCGGAGGCGAAGGTGTACTGGCCCCCGGATCGCGACTGGGCTTCGAAGTAGGGATAGAGCCGGTGTCCCAGGGCCTCGTAGAGCTCGCGGGTAGGCTCCACCTCGTCGTGGTAGAGGGTGACCGCGGTCTCCTGGAAGGCCTGAAGGAGCGTGCTCATGGGCTCCTGGCCAGCGCCTCGGCCCGCTGCCGCTCTTCGTCGCCGAGGCCCAGGTGGTCGGCCACCGAACGGAGCAGCCGGGCCTCGTCCGGGGTCACGACGCCGTCCTCGAGGGCGATCCGGAAGAGCTTGGAGTAGAACTCCCCGGATTGCATCTCGGCGGCGCCCTGGAGCCGGCCGTCGGCCCGGGCCGACTGCACCTCGCGCACCATGCGGGCGTGCTGGTGGACCGGGATCCCCAACAGCCGGCGCAGCGAGAGGATGGCAGTCTCCTCGGTAGAGGAGAGGTGCCCGTCCTTGATGCATTCCTCGAGCAGGCACCGGTAGATCTTCTCCCGGGTGAGATCCGCCACCAGATCGGGTTCGGAGAGGGACGGGAGGTTCACCCGCCCGGGCTTGGCACGAGGTCCCGGCTCGCTCTGGGCTGCCGGGCGGGAGTCGAGCGCCCCGGGTTCCTCGACTCCCGGCGACGAGGCTCCCAAGAGCCATGCCAGGTGGACCTGGCCGTCGGCCATGATCCTCTCGAGTCGCTGGCCTTCCCGGGCCAACTCGGGATCCGAGGAGGCCGCCAGGCGGGAAGCCAGGGCGACCAGGGTCCCGTGGAGCGGGGCGCGCCGGGCGAGCCAGGGCATGACCGGGAGGGAGTGGAGGAGGGCATGGACGACCCGGCCCATGGTCCCCTTGCGGATCGGGATCTCCTTGACGGGGAGGAGCAGCACGTCCAGGGCGTTGGTCACCGAGGTGAGCAGCGGTTCGGTCGCCCCCCTGGGAAAGCCCTCGATCGCCAGCCCGTGCAGGCCTTCGAGGGCTTCCTCCAGGCTCTGGGCGGCATCGGCGGGGGTCGCCCAGGCGGGCGGGGACCCCGGGACGGAACCCTCGGGCCAGCCGTGGCTCTTGTCGTCCCACCCCTGGGGCGAGACCCGGCTCCTGGATCCCTGGCTGCCGCGGATGTGGTCGAGGAGTCCCATCTCGGGTCGACTCTAACCCCCGGGGAGCCCGCGGGGAAAGGAAGACCCCCGGACCGAGGGTCCGGGGGTCGAGGATCCTCGGCCGGGGCCGGGGATCAGGCGGCCTTGGCCGCCTCGACGATCTTGGCGAAGGCGCCGAGGTCGTTGAAGGCCAGGTCGGCGAGGGACTTGCGGTCCATCTCGATCCCGGCCTTCTTCAGGCCGCACATGAAGCGGCTGTAGTTGTAGGCCGGATCGAGCTCGCGGATGGCGGCGTTGATCCGGATGATCCAGAGCGAGCGGAAGTCGCGCTTCTTGACCTTGCGGCTCCGGTAGGCGTGCTTCAGCGCGTTCATCTGGCGCAGGAATGCGCGCTTGTAGAGGTTCTTGAAGCCGTGGCGGCGGCCCTTGGCGAGCTTCAGCAGCTTCTTGTGGCGACGGCGGGTGACGGGACCGGCTGGGTTTCTCAAGTCAGGCTCCTCACGCGTTCGGGAGCATGGCCTTGATGCGGCCCATGTCCGTCTTGCTCACGAAGAGGCCGGAGCGGAGGCGGCGCTTCCGCTTCATGCTCTTCTTCGTCAGGATGTGGTTGTGGTTGGCGCGGTTGGCCTTGACTCGACCGCTCTTCAGGACCTTGAAGCGCTTGGCCGCACCTCGGTGGGTCTTGAGCTTCGGCATGGTGATCGCCTTTCGGGAACAGGGTTGGAGGGAGTTCGGGGGCGAGGGCTCAGCCCTCGATCGCGGGCTCCCCGGCCGGTTCCTCGACCTCGTCGTGGGACGAGGGACGGGGAGCCGCGGCCTTGGCGGACGGGATGACTTTGGGAGCGATGGTGGTGGAGAGGTTCCGGCCCTCGAGTCGAGGCGGGGCCTCGATCTTCCCGTACTGCTCGAGGACCTTGGTCACTCCGGCGAGGAGTTCGTGTCCCCTCTCGGTGTGGGCCATTTCGCGTCCCGAGAACATGACCGTGACCTTGAGCTTGTGTCCTTGCTTGAGGAACTCGATCCCGTGCGAGATCTTGAATTCCCGGTCGTGGTCCTCGATCTTGGGGCGGAGTTTGACCTCCTTGAGCGAGAAGGCCTTCTGCTTCTTGCGCGCCTCCCGCTCCCGCTTCTCCTGTTCGAACTTGAACTTCCCGTAGTTCATGATCTTGGCCACGGGGGGATTGGCGTTGGGAGCGACTTCCACGAGGTCGAGCTTGGCGGCCCGGGCCGCGTTGAGAGCTTCCTCCACGGTGAGCTGGCCGAGGTCTTCGCCTTCGGCTCCCACTACGCGGAGCGCTGCCGCCCAGATCTGTTCGTTGACGCGATGCTTCTGCATCGCCTTCCTGGGACGCTGTCTTCGAGCATGGCGGCGGATTGCCAGAGTTACCTCCCGGGTCAGCGGACTCGTGACGGGACGAGGCAAGTGGGCAGGTTGGACCCTGGCGGCACGACCTGACCTCTTCGGCAATGCCTGGAGGTGGGGAACGTCTCGGCTCCCACTTGAACTCGAACGGGCGAGGATATAACACGCGGTCCGCCCGACCCGCAAGGCTCATGGGTCGACTCGCATGTCGCCCCGGCCATGGGGCCGGCCGCAGGGTCCCGCCGGGGAGAGGTTCGCAGGCTCAGGGATAGGCGGCCAGGACCAGGGGGACGAGCAGGGTCATGAGCACCAGGGCCACCGGATAGGCAGCGGCGTAGGCGATGGCCGGTGCACCCGAATCGGAGAGAGCGGCCAGGGCACCGAGCCCCGGGGTGGAGGTCATGGCGCCGCACAGGCCCCCCAGGGCGGGGAGCGGGTCCAGGCCCAGGACCCGGCGAGCCAGGAAGAACCCGAGCAGGCAGGGGACCCCGGCGAGGACGGTCGATGCCGCAGCCAGCACCAGACCCTGCTGGGCCAGCACCGGCCCCAGCGAACTCCCCGCCTTGCAGCCGGCCTCCGAGAGGAACAGGGCGAGGCCGAGTTCGGTCAGGAGCAGACGGGCCGCCCGGGGAAGGCTGCCGGCCAGCGGTCCGATCCGCCCGAAGTGTCCGAGGACCAGCCCGAGGAGGAAGGGCCCACCGGCCGCCCCGAGTTGCAGGCTGGCCGAACCCAGGGTGATCCGGGTGGCCCCCAGCAGCAGCCCCAGGGCGAGGCCCAGGGACAAGCCGGCGAGGTCGGTCGAATCGAAGACCTTCTCCCGGTGGCCGGCGAAGCGGGCGAAGGCGTCGAGGTCCCCGGCCTCCCCGACCGCCACCAGGGCGTCCCCGTACTGGATGGGCTGGTCGGCGTCCGGGACGAACTCGACCTCGTGGCGACGGATCCGGGCGATGGTGACCCCGAAACGGTGGAGCACCGCCAGCTCCCGGAGGGTCCTCCCGACCACCTCGGAGGAGGTGCACACGATGGGACGCCGGGACGCCTCGATGTCGATGGTGTACCCGCTCTTCAGGTGGAGGCGTCCCAGCATGGGGATCACCCGCTTCAGGCGCCGGGAGCGTCCGACCAGCATGAGCACCTGCCCCGGAGCCAGCACGAAGTCCCGGGGGATGGGGACCATGGCGTGGTCCTTCAGGACCCGGGTGGCAGCCACGTTCTCGGCGCCGAGGTCGAGGTCCTCGATCCTGGATCCGTCCATGGCCGGGTTCTGGACCTCGACCAGCTGCCGCTCGATCCGCTCCTCGTCCTCGCCCCCTTCGGTTCCCTTGGCCCCCTGGGCCAGGTCGAGACCGAGGAGCCGCGGCAGGGCCTGGACCACGGCCACCACCCCCAGGATCCCGAAGGGATAGGCGATCCCGTAGCCGACCGCGATCCCGGGAGCCCCGGGGAGGCACTGGGTGGCGGCTGCCAGGGCCGGGGTCGAGGTCATGGCGCCGGCGAAGAGGCCGATCGCCAGATCGCCGGGCAGGGCCAGGACCCGGGTCAGGACGATCGAGAGGCCGGCGGCCAGCAGGGTGACCCCCACCGAAAGCAGCGCCAGCTGGCTGCCGTGACGGGCGAAGGCCCGGAAGAAGCTCGGTCCCGACGCCAGCCCCACGCAGTAGACGAAGAGCACCAGCCCGAGACTTCCCAACCCCTCGGGGAGTCGGGCTCCCGCATGTCCGGCCAGCAGCCCGGCGACCAGGACCCCCGAGGAACCCAACCGCAGGCCCGCCACCGGGACCCGCCCGAGTCCCAGGCCCGCGGCCAGGACTACGGCCAGGGTCAGGATCGGATCGTGGAGCAGGGGCTGCATGGGGAGGACGGGGTCGGTGGGCCCGAGGGATCCGGCGTCAGGCCCCGCCCGGAGCCGGATCCTGGCCGGCCAGGGCGGCCTGGCGGTCCGGGTAGACCTCGATGATCCGGGCGAACTTGGTGATCTCGAGGACCTTGCGGATCTCGAGGGTGGGGGCGACCAGGGCGAAGGCGCCCTGGGACTTCACCTGCCGGGTGTAGGCCCGCAGCATGTCGCCGAAGCCTTGGCTGTTGCAGAAGCTGACCTTCTCGAGGTCGATGACCAGACGCCGGGGGTCGTGGGACAGCACCTGGTCGAGCGCGTCCTTGAACGACTGGTTGGTCGAGAACGAGATGGCCCCGGAGACGGTCACGATGTAGACGTCGTCGCCGACCGCCTCGACCCGCACCGAATCCATCGCCAAGCCCGCCCCCTGACCCTAGAAGTTCACGCTGTGGATGACCCGGACGACCTTGGGCTCGTCGAAGGGCTTCACGATGAAATTCGAGGCTCCCAGCTTGATCGCCTCGAGGATGTTGGAACGTTCCCCGAAGGCGGAGACCATCACGACCTGGACCTCGGGGAAGTCCTTGCGGATGTGGGAGAGGGACTCGAGGCCGTCCATGATCGGCATCGTGATGTCCAGGGTGACGAGCTGCGGCTTCGACTCCCGGATCACGTCGAGGGCGGCCTTGCCGTCGCCGGCCTCGCCGACCACCCGGAAGCCGTTGCGCTCCAGGATGTCCTTCAAGAGGCGCCGCATCAGGGGTGCGTCGTCGACGACGACCGCCGTGAGCCGGAGATCCGGTTCCTCTCCCTGGTTCGTCGCCGAAGCCTCGCCAGGCCGCTCGATCCCGGTCTGTTCCGCCAACCCGGCCTCCGTCCATCCCCATCGTCCCAGGGGGGCCAAGCCGGGGTCTACGGTAGCATGGAATCGGCGGCCACCCGTCGCCACGGATCCGGGAGGTCCGCGTGCAGCGGTCGTTCTACGTCGATTCCTGGAGCTTCTGGAAGGCCTTCGTGGGACTCGCCATCCTGGTCGGCGGCCTGTGGTGGCACTACGGCGGAGGCTGATCCTCGCGGGGAGGAGCGGGCTCCGCCAGTCCGGGCACGGACTCGAGGGCGGCTCCCAACCCGTTCCAGTAGCGTCCCAGGTTGCGACCCAGGATCACCACCCCGAGCGAGGCCACGATCGCCACCAGGACCAGGACGGTGAGTCCCTCGATCCAGGTGCTCTCCACGTCCGAATCCCTGAGGAACCCCGCCAAAGTCAGGGCCCCGGGTCGGCGGCCGGGCGTCGGGCGCTGATCGTGAAGGCGTCCCTCCCGAAGCCCGGGATCTCGAGCTCGAGCCGGCACCCGGGTGCGACGGCCGCGGTCCCGGCCGGGGCGCCCGTGAAGACCAGGTCCCCCGGCGAGAGCGTGAAGGTCCCGGATACGGCCGACAGCAGGGGGCCAGGGGTCCAGGTCATGGAGTTGGGATCGGCCCGCTGGACCTCCCTGCCGTCCTGGTGGAGGACGACGCGCAGGTCCCTCCAGTCGCCGGCCCGGGCGCGGGGTACCAGCCTTCCCACCGCGGCCGATCCGTCGTAGGCCTTGGCCCGTTCCCAGGGCCAACCCTTCTGCTTGGCCAGCCTCTGCCAGCCTCGGTCGGTCATGTCGAGGCCGGCCGCGTAACCGGCGATCGCCTCCAGGCAGGTCTCCGGGGATGCGTCCCTGAGGGTCGCTCCCACCACCAGCACCAGCTCGGCCTCGGGATGGAGGTCCTGGCAACCGGGCGGGTACCAGAGGCAGCCTCCCGGAGGCACCAGGGCCTCCCGGGGCTTCATGAAGACCAGCGGTTGCCCGGTCGGGGCCGGCTCGCCCAGGGCAGCCACATGCTCGGCGTAGTTCTTGCCGACCGCCAGCACCTTCCCCGGGGAGAGCGGGGGCCGCGAGGTGTCGGTCCAGGGGAGGAGGGGCATGCCCGGAGTGTACCGGCGCGGGCTTGGCTGGGGGACAGGGTTCCATTAGAGTGGGAGGCGGCAGGGAGCAGACCGATGACCCCCAAGAAGGACGTCCCGGAGAACGTGGCCGAGAGGCCGCTCTCGGAATCCCTGCGCAAGGTCTACGAACAGGTCACGACCTACAGCGAGGGCAGCCCGGCGGATGCCGCCGAGGAGATCCGCCAGCTGGTCGCCCTGCTGGAGAAGAGCCCGGACAACCTCGACATCGTCGAGTGGCTGGCCTTCAAGTTCTACTCGATCGGCGACTACGCGCGGGCCGAACAGCACTACCAGGACCTGATCGCCAAGGGGCACCGGCCGGCGGTCCAGAGCTTCTACCTGGGCAACACCCTCTACAAGATGGAGAAGTTCCGGGAGGCGATCGCGGCCTGGGAGCGGGTGATCGCCCTGCTCCCGGGCGACGCCAAGGCGCAGAAGGCGCGCCTGAGGATCGAGAAGCTCCGCAGGGAGCACAGGGACCTGTAGTAGACTTGGGGGAGAGGTCTGCATGGACAACCAGAACTCCGACAAAGACGGCATGTCGCGAGGGCTGCGGCGGATCTACGAGAACGTCACGACCTACCAGGAGAAGGCGGACGACACCCTCGGCGAGATCACCCAGCTCAAGCAGATGCTGGTCCAGAAGCCGGATAACAACGACATCAAGGAGTGGCTGGCCTTCAAGCTCTACTCCGTCGGCCAGTACGGCGAGGCGGAAGGCTACTTCCGGGACCTGATCGCGTCCGGGCATCGGGCCGGGGTGCAGAACTTCTACCTGGGCAACCTCCTCTCCAAGACCGGGCGCGAGAAGCAGGCGCTCGACTGCTGGAAGCAGGTCATCGCCCTCATCCCCGACGACGTGAAGGCCAAGAAGGCCGCGGCCCGCATCGAGAAGATGACGGGCGTGAAGCCCTGAGGGCCTGAGACCCGGGAATCCGGGAGGGGCTTCAGTCCCGGAACGGATCCCCCCCCGGCGGCGGGTCGGAACCTTCGACCGGGACCAGGACCACGGCCTGCACGATCGCGAACGGTCGGACCACGATCTCCTGGTGGGCGAAGGGCCGGAACACCAGGTCCACCCGGTTCTCCTCGGTCACCACGCCGGCAGGCAACCGGAGGCGGATCCTCCGGAGTTCGGGGTTCCCGAGCCCGTGGCGGGAGGCCGCCGCCCCCCGGTCGACCGAGGGGTCGTCGCAGAGGAAGAACGGGCCGTGCCCTCCGACCGTCGCCTCGGCGAAGAAGCCGGCCCGCCACTCGTTGGTGAAGAGCTCCAGCCAGTGTTCCCTACCCCTGGCGTCGGGGGCCGCGATCCGTCGGTCCCGGAAGGGCGAGACGAAGACCTGCAGCGGATCCTGGGCCTCCGCCACGACCGGGACATCGGAGAGGGAATAGAAGTCGCGGTGCTTGCCCTCGGCCAGGACGCCCGGGCCCGGGGCCGGCGCGCTCTTGAAGGGAGCCGTCTCCCAGAAGGCTGCGGCGACCTCGGGGTCGCCGAGGACCAGGCCCGGGGGGACCCCGGCGTGGACCAGGTAGGCGGACAGCACCAGGAGCCTCGGGAGGGTCCGGAGGGCGCGGGCACGCGGCTCCGGTCGGCCGGTTCCAGGGGTCAGGACCGAGAGCAGGGGATCGCGGATCAGCCGGTACCTGGGCTCGACTCCGGCTCGTCGGATCCAGGTGGAGACAGCCGCGACTCCTTCCGGCCCTGTCCCGGCATCGCGCATGGCCGAGACCACGTCCAGATTCCCGAGCCAGTCCAGGAACTCGTCGAGGGCCTGGTCCCGGGACCGCGAAGCGGGATGGGAACCGATCTCGAAGGCGGTCGTCCCGACCCGGTAGCCGAGGACCAGGGGCTCGATCCCGTCCCCCTCCGGGTCGGCGATGCGGAACCGCGCCCGGGTGGGATCGGAGGACGAATCGGCCACCTCCACCCCGCCGGGACGCGCCACCACGGGATGCCCCCACCACGGGCGCGGCAGCGAGACGACCAGGTCGCCCGAAGCTTCGTAGCGGTACTCGGGATCGTCGGCAGGGAGCCAGTCGAGATCGGCGCCCGAGAGGTGGGCCACCTGGGTGCCATCCTCGGAGCCGATCTCCAGCTCGGCGGCGGGGTCGGCAACCCGGAACACGTGCAGGGTGCCTGCGGCGTCGGCGCGGAGGCCGGATTCCCCGGCGAGGGAGAGACGGGCCGGCGCGGTGGTGCGGATCGCCAGGATGCGGTGCGGGCCGAAGGTCCGGGCCTCGAGGTTCTCGATCAGGAGCTTCCCCGAGCCCGGACCCCGGGGCGACCACAGGAAGGCGGCCAGGAACAGTCCGCTTCCCAGGATCGCGAGCCAGAGGCGGCGCCAGTTCCGGGGTCCGGCTCCGGTGGGGTCGAAGACCCGGGAGTCCTCGGGCCCCCGTGTGCTCTCTCCGGATGCCGGTGCCGGGGGGGCCGATGGCTCGGGGGCGGGGGCCACCTCCCGGTCCACTTCCGGTGGCGAGGGCGGGGGCGCAGCGGGTCGGGGCAGCTCCAGGGTGGTCTCCACCGAGTGTCCCTGGCGCCGCTGCTCTTCGATGGCGGTCCGGATCCGTTCGACCAGCCGGGTGGCCGAGGCGGGCCGGGCCGCGGGAACCGGGTCCATGAGCGAGCGGAAGGCCAGGTCGAGGGGACCGCCCTCGGCCTCCGGATGCCAGGGCCTCGGGCTGGCGGTAGGCAGGGCCTTCAGGTACCCGAGCACGTCCCGCTGCCCGGGGGCCCGGAGGGGGTGGGTCCCGGTGAGGAGTTCGAAGGCGATCACGGCCATCGAGAAGAGGTCGGTGGCGGGCGTGATCGCCTGGTCCCGGACCTGCTCCGGCGCCATGTACCAGGGAGTCCCCACCAGCGATCCCGTGGCCGTGAGCACGGTGCCCTCGACGTCATGGAGGAGCCCGAGGTCCATGACCTTGAGCCGGCCTCCGCGGTCCACCATGAGGTTGGCGGGCTTCAGGTCGCGGTGGACCAGGCCATGGGAGTGCAGGACTTCGAGGCCGGCTGCCAGCTGGGTGAGCACCTCGAGCAGCAGGTTGGGGGCGAACCTCCCGGTCTCCGCCAGGATCGCCTCCAGGGTGCGGCCCTCCACCAGCTCCATCGCCAGGTAGAGCTGCTCGCCCTCGCTCCCCGCATCGAGCACCCGGACCAGGTTCGGGTGTTCGAGGGACCTGCCCACCTCGACTTCCCGGAGGAAGCGCTGGGTGGCGCGATCGGAGCGCCGCGGACACACCTTGAGGGCGACCGGGGGCGCGCTCCCCTTCCGGGCCAGGAAGACCTGGCCCATGGCCCCCTGGCCGAGCGCCCGCTCGAGCCGGTATCCGGCCAGGCTGCCGTGGCCCGGGTTCCCCATGACCGCGGAGCGTACCCCGGCGTGCGGCGCCCGAGGACGTGCCTCAGGCGGTGGCGCCCTGCAGCTTCCTCAGGGCTTCGCTGGCGAACTTCTGGAGGGAGGCGTTCTCGTCGGCGAGTTCGACCGCCTTCTTGAAGCAGTCCCGGGCCGCCACCCGGTCTCCGTGGTCGTCGTAGACGAGCCCCAGGTTGTACCAGGCCGTGGCGTCGGTGGGCTTCACCGCCAGGCACTTGCGAAGCAGCCGCACGGCGTCGTCCATGCGTCCCTGGTCGTAGCCTACGAGGCCGGCGTAGTAGTTCGCCATGTGGTCCTCGGGATCGATGGCCAGGGCCTGTTCCAGCGAGTGGCGGGCGTCCTCGAGGCGCCCTTCCTCGTACAGGAGGATGCCCAGGTTGGTCCGGGCGTACACATCGTCGGGCTCCAGGGTGATGGCCCTCCGGAAGGCGCCGATGGCATTGGAGCGGTCGCCCCGGGCCTTGAAGAGATGGGCCAGGCTGTAGGTGGCGAAGGCGTCGTCGGGGTTCAGGCGGAGCACCCGGTCGAAGGCCTTCTCGGCCGAGGCGAGGTCGCCGCTCTCCCGGTAGATCTTGCCGAGGTAGTACCAGAGCATCGGGTTGTCGCGGGCGACCTCGAGACCGGCCACCAGGATGCGGCGGGCGGCTTCCGGATTGCCTCGCCGGTGCCTCAGCATGGCAAGGTTCAGATAGGCCTCGGCCAGGGACGGCGAGATCCTGGCCGCCTTCTCCCAGATGTCCTCGGCTGCGTCCCAGTCCCCCTTGTGGCGGAGCACGCGGCCCAGGAAGAGGTGGGCCGCCAGGTTCTCGGGGGCCTTGACCAGGGCCCGGCGCAGCAGGCGCTCGGCCTCGTCGAGTTCGCCCCGGTCGAGCTGCACCTTGCCCAGCGAGAGCAGGGTGTCGAGGTCGTCGGGGTCCTGTTCCAGGCAGGTCTGCCAGTGTCGGGTGGCCTCCACGGTGCGCCCGGCGTGGCGGTGGATCTCGGCGGCCAGGTAGCGGGCCATGCGGTGCGAGGGCTCGAGAGCCAGGCAGCTCTCCAGCGAGGCCAGCGCCTCGTCGACCCGGCCGTGGCTGTAGAGCGCCCTCCCCAGGGAGAAGTGGTGCCCGGCGTTCTCCGGATTGCGGTTCACCCGGGCCCGCATGGTCTCGATCTCCTCGTTGCGGATCCCCAGCTGCTTGGAGAGCTGCTCCATGTTGGCGAGCGCGAACGGGTCGTCGGGAGCCAGCCGCAGCACCTGCCGGAAGGTGTCGAGGGCGTCGCCCAGCAGTCCCTTGTGCTTGTAGGCGCAGGCGAGCTGGTAGACCGCGTGGGAGTCCTTGGGGTCGTCCTGGACCTGGCGGCGCCAGTGGAGGATGCGACCCTCCAGGGTGTCCTGGCGCTCCTCCTCGGTCAGGATCCGGAAGTCGAGCACGTCCTCGGCCTCGGGATCGAGGCGGCGGGCCTCGTCCCAGTGGGACTGGGCGCGGTCGGCCTCCCCCAGGATGTCGAGCAGGTCGCCGAGCTTCTTGTGGTAGCGGGCCCGGTCGGGACTGATGGCGATGGCCTTCTCCAGCTCCTTGACGGCGATCTGGATCTCGCCGAGGTCCTTCTGGACCAGCGCCTTCCCGAAGTGTCCCCGGTCGTCGCCGGGGGTGGTCGCCAGGTGGAGGTCGAAGTGCTGCTTCGCCTCCTGGAAGCGGCCGGAGCGCCACAGGGTCATGCCCAGGTAGTAGTCGAGGTCGGGTCCCGAGGGGGCGAGCGACCGGGCCTTGCGCAGGTGCTCGATGGCGGCCGGGAAGCGGTGCTCGAAGTACTCGGCGAGGCCCAGGCCGCAGACCGCCTCGGCGCAGTCGGGGCGGATGTCGAGGGCCTTCTTGAAGGCGTCGGCGGCCTTGTGGGCATCCCCCTGCTTCAACCGGATGCGTCCGATCGCCAGGTGGGCGAAGAGGAAGTTCGGGTCGAGCGCCAGGACCTGCCGGTAGTTCTCGAGCGCCTCCTCCAGCTTGCCGATGCGGCCTAGGGTGCCGCCCAGGTAGTGGTGGGCGTAGAGGTCGTCGGGGTTGAGCAACAGCGCCTTGCGGAACTGGGCGACCGCGCTCTCGTCCTCCCCGAGCTGGAGGTGGGCCTGGGCCAGCAGGTAGTGGAGGTAGGCGTGGTTGGGGGTGAGCCGGAGGGCCTGCTGGAAGGCCTGTTTCGCCTCCTCGTCGAGCCCCTTGGCGAGGAAGATGATCCCCAGGTTGGCCTGGGCGTAGGAGTGGCTCGGGTCCAGCGAGAGGGACTTCTTGAAGCGCAGGACGGCCTCGTCGTACATCCCCTTCAAGCGGTAGAGGGTCCCCAGGTTCGAGTGGGCCCAGGCGTAGTCGGGGTCGAGCAGCAGGGCTCGCTGGAAGGCATTGCGGGCGTCGTCGTACCGGCCCATCGCCTTGTAGGCCAGCCCCAGGAAGTTGTGGGCGTAGGCGTCGTCCGGGTTGATGGCGATGGCACGCAGGAAGGCGGCCGCCGCCTCCTCGGGCATGCCGGCCAGTTCATAGGCCTTGCCCAGGTGGTACTGGGCGAAGAAGTCGTCCGGGTGCAGGCGAGCCTCGCGCAGGCACTCGTCGATCCGCTGCTCGGCACCGATCCGATAGGGACGACGCTCTCCCGATGCCATGGCACCTCCCGAAACCGGCCCGAGCGTACCGCGCTCCGGGCCGGCCCTCTGGCCTAGGTCGGGGAAATCTTCACGGTCCCCGAACGGTGGCAGGTGAAGCGCATGGCGGTCTTCTCCAGCCCGTCGATCTCCAGGGTGGCGAACCCGATGACGGTCACCAGGTCGATCCCCTTGGGGGCCAGGTAGCCGCGGGCGATGGCGATGGCCTTGACCGCCTGGTTCACCGCCCCCGCCCCGATGGCGTGGAGGATCACCTTCTCCTCCCGTTCCACCACCGTGGACAGGGCCCCGGCCACCGACTTGGGGTTGGACCTTGCGGACACCTTGAGGGTCTCGGCGATGGCGTTCAAGGGGTGCCTCCGTCCCCCTTGGAAGCCTCGAACGGGAAGCGGCTGGACAGGCGGAGGAGCTCCCGGGCCGCGGCCCGCTCGGCGGTCCGCTTGGAGGAGCCGGTGGCGGTGGCGGTCAGGTGCCCGGCCCGGACCCGGACCGTGAACACCCGGCGATGCGGTTCCCCCTCCTCGGACACCGCTTCGTAGCTGGGGAGCGGATGACCGATCGCCTGCAAGGCTTCCTGGAGCAGGTTCTTGGGGTCCTTGCCGGGGGGATCGGAATCGGGATCCTCGAGTTCGGGGCAGAGCAGTTCGAGGACCAGGTCCCGGGCCGCGGGGTAGCCCCGGTCGAGGAAGGCCGCCCCCACCACCGCCTCCAGGGCGCCGCAGAGGATGCGGTCCTTCTCCATGCCGCCGGTCCGCAGCTCGCCGGCGCCCAGGCGGAGCCTGGGGCCGAGCCCGATCCGGCGCGCCACCCGGGCCAGCGTCGAGCGCGAGACCAGGCGGGACCGGAGCAGGGTGAGCTCGCCCTCGGGAACCTCCTCGGTGCTCGATCCCAGGAGGTGTTCCGCCACCACCAGCCCCAGCACCGCGTCCCCCAGGAACTCGAGCCTCTCATTGTGTCCGGATCCGGCGGAACGGTGGGTGAGGGCCCGCTGGGCAAGCGAGGGGTCGCGGAAGTCCCCGAGGCACGCGACCGGGAC
The DNA here is from genome assembly GCA_964403795.1 of uncultured bacterium. Classification (GTDB taxonomy): domain Bacteria; phylum Muiribacteriota; class UBA6191; order CAZXTJ01; family CAYOHP01; genus CAYOHP01. The sequence continues at coordinate 70,426 of CAYOHP010000023.1, forward strand.
GGGAGGATCCGACTCGGGGTCCTGGGTCTCAGCCCCCGAAGCGTCGGAACACAAGGGCGGCATTCTGGCCTCCGAAGCCCATCGAATTCGAGAGGGCGTACTCGTGGCGGTGTTCGCGGGCTTCGTTGGGGACGTAGTCGAGGTCGCACTCGGGGTCGGCCTCGGAGTAGTTGGCGGTCGGGTGGATGCGCTGCTCCCGCAGGCCGAGTACGCAGGCGATGGCCTCGAGGGCCCCGGAGGCTCCCAGCATGTGCCCGCTCATCGACTTGGTCGAGGAGACCGGGATGCGGTGGGCGTGCTCTCCCAGGGCGGTCTTCAGGGCGAGGGTCTCGTGCTTGTCGTTGAAGGGGGTCGAGGTGCCGTGGGCGTTGACGTAGCCGATCCGGTCCGGGCCGATCCCGGCCTCGGCGAGGGCGAGCAGGATCGCCCGTACGATGCCCTCGCCGCCTTCGGCGGGTGCGGTCTGGTGGTAGGCGTCGCAGGTGGCGCCGTAGCCCACGACCTCGCCCAGGATCTCGACGCCCCTACGGGTCGCCGACTCGAGGCTCTCGAGGATCAGGGCCCCTGCCCCCTCGGCGATCACGAAGCCGTCCCGACCCCGGTCGAAGGGTCGGCTGGCCGCGGCTCCGAGGTGGCTGGAGCCGGACAGGGCCTTCATGTTGGCGAAGCCCGAGATCGTCATGGGGGTGATGGCGGCCTCGGAGCCGCCCGAGACGACCACGTCGGCGAAGCCGTGCCGGATGGCGCGGAAGGCCTCCCCGATGGCGGTGGAGGCGGTGGCGCAGGCCGAGACATGGCTGAAGTTCACGCCCTTGAAGCCGTGCCGGATGGCCACGTTCCCGGGGATCAGGTTCGAGACCATCATCGGGACCAGGAAGGGCGAGACCCGGCGGGCGCCCTTCTGCTGGAAGGCCAGGAAATTCTTCTCCCAGCTCTGGACCCCGCCGATGCCGCTGCCCAGGTAGACCCCGACCCGGTTCGGGTCCCAGCCGGAGGCCTGGTGGTCGCGTCCGATCCGGGCCTGGGCGATCGCCTGGTCGGCGGCGGCGACCCCGAAGTGCTGGCAGGGGTCCATCCGGTTGATGTCCTTGCCGCCGATGTCGCGCTCGGGATCGAAGCCCCTCACCTCGCCGCCGATGGTGACCGCCAGCCCGGTGGTGTCGACGTGGGCGAGCGGCCCGATCCCCGACCGGGCCGCCAGCAGGTTCGACCATACGGTCGCGACGTCGTTGCCGACCGGGGAGACGACTCCCAGTCCGGTGACGACGACCCGGTGCGGCAAAGCCATGGGTGGACCCTAAGCGGGCGGGTATCCCCCTCCCCCGCCCCGCCTCCTCAGTTGGCGGACTTGTCCTTGAGCTTCTTCTGGATGAAGTCGAGGACGTCCTGCACCTTGCGGATGTTCTCGGCGTCTTCGTCCGGGATCTCGATGTCGAACTCTTCCTCGAAGCACATGATCAGCTCGACCGTGTCCAGGGAATCAGCGCCGAGGTCGTCGAGGAAGGACGCATCGGGGGTGATCTCCTTGGAATCGATCGAAAGCTGCTTGGCTACAAGACTCTGGACCTTGGTGAAGATCTCCTCGTGCGTCATCCTGGAACTCCATCCCTACATCACCATTCCGCCGTCGACGGTGAGTACCTGGCCGGTGACGTAGCGAGCGTCCTCGGAGCACAGGAACCCCACGACCCCGGAGACTTCCTCCGGCGTGCCGATCCGTCCACAGGGAATGCGGGTCTTCAGTTCGTTCCGGACCTGCTCCGGCAGGTCCGAAGTCATATCGGTGGCGATGTACCCGGGGGCGACCGCGTTGACGCGCACGCCCTTGCCGGCGAGCTCCTTGGCGGCCGACTTGGTGAAGCCGACCAGGCCCGCCTTGCTGGCGGCGTAGTTGGCCTGGCCGGCGTTGCCGGTCAAGCCCACCACCGAGACCAGGTTCACGATGCTCCCCTTGCGCTGGCGGAGCATGGGCCGGGACACCGCCCGGGTGGTGAAGAAGGGTCCGTAGAGGTTGACCCGCATCACCTTGTCGAAGTCGTCGTCCTTCATCCGCAGCAGCAGGCCGTCGCG
>CAYOHP010000024.1:0-69977 GCA_964403795.1 uncultured bacterium
CCCGGGTTCACGACCGCGATCCGGTCGCGGCCCATCGCCAGGGCCAGGGGAGTGCGGCGCGCCCCGGAGGCGAGCCGACGCACCGGAAGGCCGGGCAGCGTCAGCAGGTGCAGATCCCCGACCGCGTCGGCGGCCGCCAGCCGCATGCCGTCGGGGGACAGCGCCAGGGGCGGGGGCACGGTGGCTTCCAGAGCATGGTGACCCCGCGAGGACCCGGTGGCGACGTCGAGCAGGTGCAGGTCGCCGAGCTCGGCCACCACCAGGTGCTCCCCGTCCCCGGTGGCGAGCAGCGGGAAGGGTCTCCGGGCGAAGCGCCGGGTCCACCGGGGCGTGCCGGGCCGCTCGGGGGCGAAGGCGACCAGCCGGCCATCGTTCCAGGACGCGAACACGGTCGGGCCCCGGGGAGAGATCGCCAGCCCGGCGGGCAGCTCGTCGAAGGCGGGCGCCCGTGCCAGCGGCACACCTTGATGGGGATCGAAGACCAGCAATCCCGAGCGATCGGCCGAGACCAGGAGCGACCCGTCGGCGGCCAGCGCCACCCGGCGCTCGCCCTCGGCAGGGGCCAGGGCATGGCGGGACAGGACCACGGGTCGTGGGACTCCCTCGGCCAGCAAGGCCACGCCCGTCGGGCCGGCGGCCACCAGGCGCCCCCGGGCATCCCGGGCCAGGGCCTCGACAGGTCCTTCCAGGAGGCGCCCGGCGATCGGCATGGGGATGGCGGCCGGGCTCGTCGCCCGCGCCGTCGGCTCGGGGCCGGGCGGCTGGGAGACCGGATCCGGGGGACGGGTCGCGGGGACCGCGGGCAGCGAGGCTGGCGGCGGGCCGGCCGGGCCTCCCATGGGCGGGGGCGTCGAGCAGCGGGAGCTCAGGGCGGCGGTCACCAGGGCGGCGGCCAGCCCGACCGCCACCTGGACTCCCGCCCCGGGGCGACGGACTGGGCTCCCGCCTCCGGCAGGATCCAGGAGACGCTCCAGGTCGGCCCTGCCGCTCGGCCGCCGACGGGCGTCCAAGGCCAGGCAGGCCCGGAGCAGGTGGATCCGACGGTCGCCGGGGGAGAGGCGGGTGAAGTGCAGCTCCGGGAGATCGGCCCCGGAAGCGGCCTGGAAGAGCTCATGGTTGGCGAAGGGCAGACCGCCCTCGAGCAGGGCATAGAGCGAGACCCCCCAGGCCCACCAGTCGGCGGAGGCCGCCGGGGCCGCCCCGCCCAGCCGCTCCGGCGAGAGATAGGACAGGGTCCCGGGAACCCGGTCGATCATCGTGAGCCGTTCCTCGCCGGAATCGAAGGCCAGCCCGAAGTCGACCAGCACCGCCCGCCCCTCGGGCGTGAGCACCATGTTCGAGGGCTTCACGTCGCGGTGGACGAGCCCGGCCCGGTGCACCGCCTCGAGTCCCTCGGCGATCCGGAGCATCGGGGGCAGGGGATCGGTCCCGGGCGGGAGCTGCGACATGGGATCGCCCGGCACCAGTTCCATCACCAGGAAGGGGACGCCGTCGCTGACCCCCGACTCCTCGATCCGCACCACGGCGGGGTGCGAGACCCGGGCCAGGGCCTCGGCCTCGCGCAGGAAGCGGCGGCGGGACACATCGTTCTCGGGATCCCGCAGCAGCTTCACCGCCACCTCGATCCCGTCCTCCCGTCGGCGGGCCCGGTAGACCGAGCTGGCGCCTCCGGTCCCCAGCGGGCGGAAGCCGGTGAAGCGGGCCTGGAGGCCCTCCGGGACGGCGGCGAGGCGGCGATCGGACAACGCCCCGAGTCTATCAGCCACTGCCGGGAGATCGGCCCGCCCAATTGCCCCGACCCGAGGGCGGATCCCGGTACGAGGAATCGTGGGAAGCCGCACGGGGTGTGCATGGCCTCCTTCCCATGGGCGAATCGTCCGGACCTGCCGATCTGTCGATCCCCCGAGCGTCATGGATCGTCCTACGCCCACCGCTCCGATCCTCGGAAGGGGACGCCCCTTCGTGGGTCGGACCGAACTGCTCGCCACCCTCGGACGCCTGCTCGACTTCGACCGCTCGCCCGAGGTGCGGGTGGTCGTGCTCGAAGGCGCCCGGGGCCTGGGCAAGACCTCGCTGCTCGAACACCTGCGCGACCGGCTGCCTCCTGGAGGCTTCGCCCGCCTCGACCTCTCGATGCCGCTGCCCACCCCCGGCGAGCTGGCGGCCGGCCTGTTCCGGTCGCTGATCGAGCAGGTCCTGGGGATCGAGGTCGATTCCGAGCCGGTCCCGGCCCGCTGGCTGGAGCGGCTCCCCACCGAGGCCCGGGGTGCGGTGGCCGCGCCCTGCGCCGAGCTACGGCCCCAGGCCCACCCGGCCCGGGCCTTCCGGTCGCTGACGCGGGCTGTGGTGGCCCTGGCCCAGGCCCTGGAGCGTCGCCTGGTGGTGGCCCTCGACCATCCCGATTCGCTGCGTCGCCTGGCCGGCTTCCCGGGGATCCCCCGCCAGGGCGTTCCGCTGCGCAAGCTGGTGGTGGCCTCGCCCTGGGTCCGGTGGGTGGTGACCCCGGCCTCGGGAGCCTCGACCTCCTGCCTGGACGACCTCGAGGGTGTGGCCCGGACCCGCCTCGAGGCGCTGCGACGGGCCGAGTCCTACCACCTCTCGGCGCTGCTCCTCGAGACCGCCCTGCGTCCCGTTCCCCGGGTGGTCCTCTGGCCGCTCCACGGGCTCTCGGACGGGCGCCCGGTCTACCTGGAGCCGCTGGTCCTCAGGGTGCTCCAGGAGGTGAGGTCCACCCGGGGCGTGCCGGGACCCGAGGAGGTCCGGGCGGCCTTCCTGCGAGAGGCGCTGGAGGGGACGGGGCGGATCGGGTTGGCCTGCGAGACGGCCATGGGCCGGGAAGCGGCCGTCGGCGTGCCTCGGGCGCTGGTGTCGCTGCTCGCCGGGCGCGGCGCGCTGGGGATCGAGAGCGCCGCCCAGATGTTGGGGATCAGTCGGGCCAGGGTCGCCGAGGAGCTGGCCCGCCTCGCCGCCGTGGGCGTGCTCGCCGAGGACGAGGGCCGCTACCGGATCGAGGATCGGGTCCTGGCCCTCCGGGAGCGCCTGCTGGCCAGGGTTCCCACCGGGGATCCGGGGGTCGACCGGGGCCTGCTCGCGGAACTCACGGCCCACGAGGAGGGCGAGGCCCTCGACACCCATCGGGGCGGGAGCTGGGAGCGGAGGCTCCGGGCAGTGCTGCCGCGGATCGACGGTCGGGCTCTCCCGGGGCGGGTTTTCGGGGTCCGCGGCACCGTGTACGCACCTTCGGGTGGGGTCGAAGAGGCCGCGGTCGGGTTCGACGCCCGGGGCGCGGTCGACGGCTTCCCGGTGCTGCAGGCCGCCGACCTTCTCTGGAACGGGCGGGACCGCCGCTGGCTGGTCGACATGCCGCGCCCGGGACGAGCCCTCGATGCCGCCGATCTGGAGCGCCACCTGCGGCTCAAGCGCTTCTTCCAGGACAGCTTCCGCCGGCCCATCGAGGCCCTCTGGGTGGCGAGCGAGCAAGGCTTCACCCCCGAAGCCCGGGAGACCGCCCGCCGGGAAGGCGTGCTCCTCTCGGACCCCGCCAGCCTCTCCGATCTCGAGACCGGCGCCGGCCTCCCCGAGCTCCGGGTCGCGTAGCCTCAGAAATCGAACTCGCCTTCATCACCGAAGGGGTCCTCGTCGGCGAACGGGTCGTCGGGGCCGAACGGGTCGCTGGGCCGCGGCGTCGGCTTGGGGGTGGGGCTCGGGGTCGGCTTCGGGGTCGGGGGCTTGGTGGGCACCCGGGTAGGTCTGGCGGTCGGGGAAGGCGGCGGCGAAGGGCCCGGCGAAGGATCGGGGCCGCCCAGGGTGACCACCCGGGTGGTGGGCAGCGGGCGCGGTCGGGCGGCCGGGAGGACCGGGGGGGTGGGTTCCGCGCTCGCCACCATGGTGGCGTCCTCGAGCCGGCCCACCTCGGCCTGGAGCTTCTCGATCCCGGTGATGTCGAGGTACCTCCGGACCCAGAGCTCGGGACCCGGCTCGTCCCAGCGCAGGACCTGCCCCTGCTCGAGCTTCACCGACCGGCGGCGGGCCGGGCCGCGGCCGTGGACCCTGCCGCGCCCCTCCACCAGATGGACCTCGGCCCAGACCGATCCCGGGACGATCCCCCCGGGCGGCGACCGGACCACCGCCTGCCCGTGGACCAGGTGGAAGAGGCCGTGCGGGACCTCGATCTCGAGGGGCCGCAGGAAGGGAGCCTCGACCCGGACCAGGCCCCGGTGCACCCCGATCCGGACCCGCTCCGAGGGCTTCCGCTCCGGTCCCTCGCCGGCCAGGCGCACCTCGCTGTCGGGTCCGAGGTGGACCACCGCACCCCCCGGCAGCAGCACCCGGGCGCGGGCGGTCGGCCCGGTGTGGATCCGGTCCCCTCCGTGGAGTTCCTGGGGAAGCCGGGGTCGGAGCATGGGGCGGTCGGGGGGCTCGATCCAGACCCCGGTTCCGGCCCTTCCCCGGTGCGAGGCCCGGGGCGGCTCGGAGACCGCCACCACCAGGCCGGAGAACTCGCGTCGAGGTCGGAAGTACCCGGGAGCCGGCGCGGTGCGGACCGGCTCCGTGTAGAAGGCAGGCGGCTCGGGAGGATGGGGTGTTGCGCTCACCTCGGGCGCCGAGGCCGCCCGGGGGACGGTCAGCAGGGCCAGCACCGCGAAACCGGTGAGGACCGACCGCTCCCGGCCTTCCCCGGTCACCCCGAAAGGCTCACTCGTTGCCGTAGAAGTTGAAGCCGTTCAACACGCCGGTGGCATCCCGCCACCCCACCGCGTCGATCGCGGAGTCGATGGCGATGGCGTCGAGGAAGGCGGCCAGGCCCTTCAGCTCGTCGGCGCTGGCGCCCCCGGAGGTCGATGGCCCCCCGACCAGGCCGTCGAAATCGAGGCTGGAGCCGCCGGTGGGAGGTGCCGCGGCCCAGTCCTGGAGCACCAGGTCGAGGCGACCTACCGCCGACTCGCCGGCGCCCTTGCGCAGCGACACGGCCGGGGCCTGGTTGATCCGGGTCGAGATCGAGGAGGCTGCCGCCGAGTCGCGGCCCTCGAGGTGGTGGTAGTAGACCCGCTGGATCACGTCCTGGCCGCGCTCGGTCCGCTTCTCCCAGCGGATCTTGGCGAAGAGCTGGCCCGAGAGGTTGTAGACGTCGGCTCCGGTTCCCTGGGGGCGGAACTCGAAGAGGAGCTGGTTGGCGCCGGACTGGCCGGGGGCCGGGCGGAAGAAGGTCCACTTGGGGTCCCGGCTGGTGATGGCGTACCAGGCCTTGTTCTGCTCGACGTTGGTGACGCTCTCCTTGACGTTGTAGCGGGCCTTGTAGCCCCAGCCGGCCAGGAAGGGCTTGGCCACGTAGCAGGCCAGCTTGGCCTGGCCGCCCTCGCCGGTGAACACCTCGTAGGCGTCCTTGGAGGTCCGCTTGAGGACCACCCGCTTGCGCTGGCCGGGGAGGAGTCCCTGGGGGTCGTCGGCGGGGGCACCCGGGAAGGTCCCGTTGCCGTCGCCGGTGACCGGCGGCGGGAAGTTGTTGGTGCCGGCGGCGGGCGCCGAGCCGCCGGACCCGAACCCGAAACCGAACAGGTTGTTGCGGGGGACTCTCGCCATGGCCCGGTTGTAGGCGTCGAGCGCCACCCTCACCCGGTTGGGATCCGGGTAGGGGGCGTGCACCTCGTTCCAGTAGATCTGGTAGGCCTGGTGGGCCTGGATCAGTTCCGGCGAGGCGGGTCGGTGGGGGGGGACCGGGTAGACCGGGCCGGTGGGTCGCACCGGGCCAGCCGGGCCGGTGGGCATGGCGGGCGAGGCGGGTCCCGTGCCGTTGGCCGGGCGCTGGGGATACTCGCCCTGGGCCGGCCAGACGCGGGCCGCCGGGGGCAGGGCGAGGGCGGGGGGTTCCGGGGCCACCGGGGTGGCCGCGTCCGGGAAGGCGAGCGGGTTCCATCCGGAGTCCTGGGCATGCAGGGAGGCTGCCGTCACGAGCAGGGCCAGGGCGGCCTGGCCGGCAGCCTGCACGAGCTTCTTCATGGTCACTCCGCTTCCCTCGACACGACTCTTCCCGGACCGCATCGTACATGTCCCGACGGCAGGCGCCGCGGGTCCCCCGCCCTTACTACGGAGGAGGTGCCTTCCGGGTTGTGTCGAGCCTTGGTTGCCCGGGATCCCGCTTCGTTGCGCCCTCGTCCGCGGCTGGTCTACGTTGCCCCTGGCTCGATGGCGATCAACCTCGAAAAGGTCGTACAGGACCTGGAGTCCGCGCCCCCGGAGACCCGGTCCGTGGCCGTGACCCTTCTCCTGCGCATCCCTGCGGAGCAGCTCCTGGCCGATCGCGAGCTCTTCCACCGGCTCTGCCATGGGGCCGAGCAGGGGGCCCTGAAGGAGGAAGGCGATCTCGGGGACCTCTTCGCCCGGCTCCGGGACCGTCTCCAGCAGGTCCGCATGCAATCGCTGCCGGACCGCGGCAAGGAGAAGCTCGACCTCTCGGGCCTGGGCCGCGGCGACCCCAGGACCCAGATCTCCACCCTGGAGGCGATCGCCGCCGGCAAGCACACCCAGGCCCTGGGAGAGATCCGCGCCCTGCTCGAGGTGGGGGCCATGGACCGGGTACTGGCGGTGGCCGTCGATACCCTCGGGCGGCTCGGAAACCCCGGCGACGACCTGGCCCGGATCCGCAACCACCTGGGACACCACTCGGGCCGGGTACGGGCGGCCGCGGTCGAGGCCTTCGCGGCCCTCTCCGACCCCGACCAGATCGTACTCACCCTGGGTCCGGCCCTGGGGGACCGGCATCCCATGGTGAGGGCCGGGGCCATCCGGGCTTTCTCGGTGGTGGGCCGGGAGGCCCTGATCGAGCGTCTGAAGTCCCTGGTCCAGAACGAGGCGCCCGAACGTCGGGCTTTGGCCCTTCCGCTCCTCTCCTACCTGCGCGGCGACGCCATCCTGGAACTGCTCCGGAAGATGGCCGCCGATCCCTCCGAGGCGATCCGCGCCGAAGTCGTGAACATCCTCCGGGCCCACGGGGGACGCCAGGTGATGAGCACGCTCGAGTGGCTGGCGCAGGACCGGAGCCAGGCGATCAAGGCGCATGCCGCCCGCTCCATGGCGCTGCTCCGGGCAGGTCGCGGGATGCGACCCGGATTCGACCTGGCCCAACTCGATTCCGTCCCCCGCGAGCCGCCGTCGATGGGCGAGGTGCCGGATCTGGCGAGCCTTCCGCCCCAGACCCAGAATCAGTACCTCATGAGGATGAAGCTGGTCGGATCCCCGAGGATCTACGACCTCCTGCTCCCGTTGCTCGACCGGGAGGATCTCCGGGTCGAGGTGCTGGCCTCGGTGCTCTCGGCCTTCTCGGTGGTGGGCGGTCGGGAGGACGTGAACCGGATCCGGCCGTTCCTGGCGCACTCCGACGGGCGGGTGCGGGCCAATGCGGTCGAGGCCATCGACATCATGGGCGGGCGCAAGGAGATCCTGACCTGGCTCACGCCCTTGCTGGCCGACCCCATGCCCCGGGTGAAGCAGAACGTCCTCACCGCCCTGGGGCGTTTCGGCGAAGGCGTGTTCCTGAACCACCTGCAGCGCATGATCCACTCGCCCCATTCGGCGGTGCGCGTCTCGGGCGTCTATGCCCTGGCCCACTACCCGGGACCGGCCGCCCAGCAGCTGGCGGTGAAGGTCCTGGAGGACCGCGACCGGGAGGTCCGGCTCAACTTCGCGGAGGCCATGGCCGGTCGCCAGGAACCGTGGGCCCGGGGTCTCCTGGAACGGATGCAGAAGGCCGACCTCGACATGGATGTCCGCAACGCCGCCAAGACCAGCCTGGAGGCGGCTCCCCAGCCCACCGTGGAGGGCGGCGGGGACGACGGGATCCCCACCGGTCCGGCCCGTTCCCCAGGGGCCTCGTCTCCCCCGGCCCGCCCTCCGACCTCGGCCCCGCCGATGGCCCCGGGAGGAGCCCCAGGCCCAGGTCAGGCCCCGGGCGCCGGCCGGGCGGGACCGGGCCGACCGGTGCCCGGCCCGCCGGGTCCGACGGCCGCGCCGGGATCCGGACCCGGTGCGCCTCCGGCGGGGGTCCTGCCCTCGCCTCCCGGAGGCCCCCAGCTGCCGCCGGCCGAGGCCTTCACCATGGTCGACGGGCTCCCCATGTGCCCCGCTCCCGACCTGCCGCCTCCCAGCGTCCGCATGGCGGCCAGCGTGGTCGGCGTCGAGGGACGGCGGGGCGAGGTCGCCAGCGAGGACCAGTTCCGTTCCTCGATCGACGCGGCCGCCGACGAGGTCCTGGGCATGGCCCAGCAGGCGGCGGCCGAGCTGGCGCGCATGGAGCACCCCCGGGGTGCCGACGCCGAGGCGAGCTCGGCCGAGAACCGGCGTCCCGCCCCTATCCCGTCGAGCGAATCGGGGGACATGGTGCTCGAGACCATGGGGGGGATGAGCGACCCCGGCGACTCGACCGACTCGCTGGGTCAGACCTTCATGAACTTCGCGGCCCTGATCAGCCCCGGCAAGCTGGCGGTGATGAAGAAGGTCCAGGAGCTCGAGCGGCAGCGGGACGAGGTGCTCGAGAAGCTCGGCCGGGCGCTCTGGGACAAGATCTCCCGGGGCGACCTCCAGCACGAGGGCTTCTCGCGGACCCTGTTCGTGCTGAAGAAGTACCTCCACGGGATGAAGGACCAGAAGAAGGGCGGGGGCGGCGACGCCCAGGCCAGCGGCTGGCTGTCGAAGCTCTTCACCGGCGGAGGCGAGGGGGGGGCCGGGGGCGACGTCCGGGAGCCGCCCCAGCTGCGCACCCAGTACCGCAACCTCGCCAAGGATGCCCTCCGGCTCGACGAGATGAAGGACCTCGACCTCGCCGAGTTCAGCGCCCTGGTGGGCGAGATCCGCCGGTTCGATGCCGAGATCAAGGGGCTGTCGGAAAAGCCGGCGTAGGCGAGGCGTCGGGCGCAGCCGGAGCGCCCCCGGTTCACCCGGGGGAAACAGTGAAGGCGCAGCCCGACCGCGAGCGAGGCCCCTGGGCCGAGCTGCCGACGAACTAGTACCCCAAGCGGGGGTCGACCCGGGCCTCGAGCGGCTGGTTGCGGGCGAAGCGGGCCAGGTTGGCTCCGAACAGGGACGCCGCGGCCTCGACGTAGCCGGGGAAGTTCCCCGCCAGGTGGGGTGTCACCAGCACCCGGGGGTCGTCCCAGAACTCCGAGCTGTCGGGGAGCGGCTCCTCCCTGAATACGTCGAGGGCGGCGCCCAGCAGCCGACCCTTGGCGATGGCCTGGGAAAGGGCCTTCTCGTCGAGCAGCTCGCCCCGCCCCACGTTGATGAGGAAAGCGCCCCGCTTCATCTTGCCGAGGATCGCCCGGGAGAAGATCCCCCGGGTCTCCGGGGTTAGCGGCAGCAGCACTACCAGCCAGTCGGACTCGGCCAGCACCGTCTCCAGCCCCTCCGGACCGTAGAGGGCGTCGACCCCCTCGGGGAGCGGGCCCTCGACCGGGGTGCGCTTCATGCCGATGACCCGCATCCCGAGCGCTTTGGCCCGGGGCGCCAGGTGGCGTCCCACGGCCCCGAACCCGACGAGTCCCATGGTGGTCCCCACCACGGTGCGGATCGAGGGCAGGTGCCGACGAGGCTCCCAGCGGTGCTCGCGCTGGTCGTCCCGCAGCTGGAACAGGCACTTGGAACGGGCCAGCACCACGCCCAGGACGTACTCGGTCATGTAGGGACCGTGCAGGCCCCGGGAGTTGGTGAGGACGAGGCCTTCCCGGCTCGAGGAGGGCGGGAGGTTCTCGTCCACGCCCGAGATGCCCAGGTGGACCCAGCGCAGCGACGAACCCGCCTGGAGAACTTCCTCGTCGAGCCGGAACGCGAACAGGGCCTCGGCGCCCGGCAACGACTCGAGCAGCTGCGGCCGGCCCACCGGGAACCGGATCTCGGGCTCGATGGGGAGGTCTCCCAGGGCCTCGCGCACGGCCTGGCGAACGGCCGCCTTGCGGGAGGGCTCGCGCCCCACCGCTGCCACCATGACGAGGGGACGTGGGGCCTTGGTCGGTCCGCGGGGCAAGGCGACTTCCTTCCGGTCTAAGGCGTGGGGAGTCCGGGGGGAGTGTACGCCGGCGGGGCCCCCCGTGCGACAGGCTTCTAGCCCGGATCCAGCTTCCGGACCATCCTCCGGTGTTCGATGCCGCAGTCCAGGAAAACGTCGCCCTCGGCCTGGTAGCCGAGCTCCCGGTAGAAGTCGAGGGCGGTGACCTGGGCATCGAGCATGCATTCCGCCAGGCCCCGACGGGACGCCTCGGCCTCCAGGGACGCCACCACCTTCCGGCCCCAGCCGCGTCCCCGCTGCCCGGAGAGGACCGCGATCCGCTGCAGCTTGCCCCGGCCCTCCTTCTCGACCATGCGGCCGGTGGCGACGGGGCGACCCTCCGCGTCCCTGCCCAGCACGTGGAAGGCGGTGCGGTCGTACTCGTCCCGCTCGGACCCGATGGGGACACCCTGTTCCATGACGAAGACCCGGAACCGGATCGCCAGGGCGTCGTCGAGGTCGCGGGCGCTGCCCACCGGCGCCACCCTACCCCCGGTGGTCACCGGAACAGGTTCCAGATCCCCAAGGACGAGAGCAGGCCCTCGGGTTCCGCCGGCAGGCTCAGGATCTGGCGGGCCAGCCGGGTCACCTGGGCCGAGACCCTGGCCTTGGGGGCCCGGCGCACGACCGGCTCCCCGGCGGCCTCGGCGGCGGCCACCGCACCCTGGTCGGCCTCCACGATCCCCAGGATGGGGTCGCCGAGTTCGAACTCGATGGACTCGCTGTCGCCCCCGGCGGCGGCCTTGTTGAGGACGAAGCGCACCCGGCCTTCGAGGCCGAGCCGGCGCAGCGCCTCTCCCACCCCGCGGGCCCGCCGGATGGCCGGACCTCCCGGCTCGAAGACCACGTAGCTCACGTCCGAGTACCGGGCCAGGGCCTCCTCGCAGGGCCCGGGCCAGGGACCGCAGTCGGCGATCCGGAACTGGTGGGTGGCGCCGGCCGCCGCCAGGAGTGCCTGGAGGCGGGACTCCGCTCCGGGATCTTCGAAGGCGTTCCCCACCCCGGTCAGCAGGTCGACACCGGCCGTGGTCGAGGTGACGAACCGGCGGATATCGTCCGGCCCCGGGTTCCCCCGGGTGAGGAGCCGCTCCAGACCGTTGCCGGCGGCCACCCCGAAGTACTTGTGGAGGGTCGGTGCGGTGCGATGCATGTCGATCAGGAGCACCGGCCGTTCCGAGAGATCGCGGACCTTGATCGCCAGGTTGGCGGCCAGGAAGGAAGCCCCCTCGCGCCCCCCGGTCGAAAGGAAGACCAGCGAATGCGGGTCGTCGGCGGCCCTTCGGGCGGCCTCCTCGGCGGTGCGGGCCGCTGCCAGCCGGTCCAGGTAGGTGCGCATGATCTTGGCGGAGAGGGGGGCCTCGCTCGCCATCAGCTCGTCGAACTCCTGCTGGCCGATCCGCACCAGACGGGCATCGGAGGTGACGGTGGCGTCGGCCATGCGGCTGCGGGCCCGGAGCAGGCCCATCTCCCCGAAGAAGGCGCCGGGACCGAGCTCGATGGTCTTCTCGGGTTCGACCTGGGAGGCCGGGATCCGGATCTCGACTCCGCCCGAGGCCACCACGAAGAGGCAGTCGGCGGGATCCCCGCAGGCGAAGAGCCGGGTCCCCTGGGGCTCGTCCAGGACGGTCGCGCTCTCCGCCAGGCGGGCCAGGTCGTCGGGGCCCAGGTTCCGGAACATGGGAACCGCGGCCAGCAGCTCCTCGATCATGGTCCCCCGCTCAGTCCCCGGTGGCGAAGAGTTCACGGGCGCTCACTGGTTGAAGTAGTAGTCCTTGAGGCGGGAGTTGGCCTTGGCCGAGCGCTTCAGCTTCTTCAGGCCGCGGGCCTCGATCTGGCGGATCCGTTCCCGGGTGACGTTGAAGCGCTTCCCGATCCATGCCAGGGACCTCGGCACTCCGTCCTCCAGGCCGAACCGGAGCTTCAGGATTTCCCGTTCCCGGTCCGAGAGCTCCGAGAGCACGCCGTCGATGTGCTCCCGGAGCACGCCCTTGAAGGTCGCCTCCTCGGGGCTCGCTTCGTCCCGGTCCGACTCCAGGAAGTCGCCGATGGTGGCGCTGCCCGAGTCGTCCTCCCCCTTGATGTTCTGCTGGAAGAAGATGGGATCGGTGGCCAGCCGGAGCAGATCCTCGCACTCCTCGGTGGTGCGCCCGGTGAGCTGGGCGATCTCGTCGAGGGTGGGGTCCCGGTTCAGCTTCTGGGTGATGTCCTGGACCTGGCGCTTGAACTTGTTGACCTGCTCGACGATGTGGACCGGGACCCGGATCACCTTGGTCTGCTCGGCGATGGCCCGGATGATCGACTGCTTGATCCACCAGGTGGCGTAGGTCGAGAACTTGTACCCGAGCGAGTAGTCGAACTTCTCCACCGAGCGCAGCAGGCCCAGGTTCCCCTCCTGGATCAGGTCCAGGAACAGGAGCCCGCGATTGATGTAGCGCTTGGCGATGTTGACGACCAGCCGCAAGTTGGCCCTCACCAGGGCCTTCTTGGCCTCGATGTCGCCCCGGGCGATGCGCTTGGCCAGCTCGATCTCGGTCTTGCCGTCGATCAGCTCCGTCTTGTTCAGGCCCTGGAGGTAGGAGACGACCGGGTTCTGGTCCGACTCCTTGCTGGACTTGCCGCCCTTGGCGGCATCGGGATCCTTGGGGGCCCGGGCCTTGCCGCCCTTGCCCTTGCCGCCGCCCCGCCGGTCGGTCCCGCCCTCGGGACCTTCGCCGCCCTCGGCGTCCTCGGCCACGTCGCTGGCCCGGCGCCGGAACTTGCTCTTCTCGCCGCCTTCGATGTGGCGTCGGGCCACCAGCTTGCGGGGACCCTTGGGTGCCTCGGGAGCCGGGGCCGGCGCGGGAGGTGCCGCGGGCTCGGAGGCGGGAGACTTCGACGACGACCGCTTGGAGGGCGCGGTCCCGGATCGCTTCTTGGGCTTCTGGGCCAAGAGGGCTACTCCTCTACCGTCTCGTACACCCCGAGCGAGCGGAACTTGGCGTATCGACGGGTGTTCAACTCGTCGGGGTCGAGCTGCTCGAGCTCGGCGAGGTGGCGCTCCAGGGTGTCCCCGAGCCGGGTGGCGGTCTCGGCGTGGCTGCGGTGGGCGCCGCCCAAGGGCTCGGGCACCACCTCGTCGATCACGCCCAGGCGGAGCAGGTCGGGGGCGGTGAGTTTCAGGGCCGAGGCGGCCATTTCCGCCTTGGAGACGTCCTTCCACAGGATCGAGGCGCAGGCCTCGGGCGAGATCACCGAGTAGACGGAGTACTCGAGCATCACGATCCGGTCGCCCACGCCCAGGGCCACCGCACCTCCCGAGCCGCCCTCACCGGTGACCGCCACCACGATCGGCACCTTGAAGAACGACATCTCGAAGATGTTGCGGGCGATCGCCTCGGCCTGGCCGCGCTCCACGGCGTCGATCCCGGGGTAGGCGCCGGGGGTGTCGATGAAGGCCATGATGGGACGGCGGAACTTGTTGGCCAGGCGCATCAGGCGCAGCGCCTTGCGGTAGCCCTCGGGATGGGGCATCCCGAAGTTGCGGGCCAGGTTCTCGTTGGTGTCCCGGCCCTTCTGATGGCCGACCACGACCACCGATCGCCCGCGGAAGCGGGCCATCCCGCCGATGATCGCCTCGTCGTCGGGGAACTGGCGCCCCCCGTGGAGCTCGACGAAGTCCTCGAAGAGGTGCTGGAGGTAGTCGCGGATGAGCGGCCGGCGGGGGTGGCGGGCGACCTGGGTGACCTGCCAGGGGGTGAGGCTCTTGTAGGTCTCTTCCTTGCGCTTCTCGAGCTTCTCGCGGAGGGTCTTGATCTCCTCGGAGAGGTCGAGATAGTGGGCGTCGGAGAGGGTCTGGAGCTCCTTGATCTTGGCCTCGAGCTCGGTCAGGTGCTCTTCGAAAGCGAGGGGCTGGTGGCTCATGGTCCCGAGAACCACCGCATCACTTCGGTGATCCGCTGCTTGGCCTGGTGGCGGTGCACGATCATGTCGACGGCACCCTTCTCGAGCAGGAACTCGCTGCGCTGGAAGCCCTCGGGCAGGGTCTGGCGGATGGTCTGCTCGATCACCCGGGGGCCGGCGAACCCGATCAGGGCCCCGGGCTCGGCCATGATCACGTCCCCGAGCATGGCGAAGCTGGCGGTCACGCCCCCGGTGGTCGGGTCGGTGAGGAACGAGATGTAGGGCAGCCGCTCCCGGGAGAGACGGGCGATGGCCTGGCCCGTCTTCACCATCTGCATGAGCGACAGGATGCCCTCGTCCATGCGGGCGCCGCCCGAGGTCGAGACCAGCACCAGGCCGCAGCGGTTCTCGACCGCCTTCTCGGCGGCCCTGGCGATGCGTTCCCCGACCACGCTCCCCATCGAGCCGCCGATGAAGGAGAAGTCGAAGACCCCGAGCACGGTGGGGATCTGGGAGACGGTGCAAGTGCCGACCCGGATGGCCTCGGTGGACCCGGTCTTCTCCCGGGCCTTCTCGATCCGCTCCGGGTAGCTCGAGTTGGCCGAGAACTCGAGGGGGTCGGCGGTCCGGAGCTCGGTGGCGAACTCCTTCCAGGTGCCCTCGTCGGCCAGGGAGTTCACCCGGTCGGTGCAGGGGAGCCGGAAGTGGAAGTCGCACTTGGGGCAGACGTAGAGCGACTTCTCGAGGTCCTTGGAGTAGATGGCCTCCTCGCAACGGGAACACTTCGTCCAGAGGTTGCTCGGGACGGTGGCCTTGGAGGCTTTGGACGAGAACCATCCGATGGGCATGGTGATCCTGCGTCGGGCTCCGGGAGGGGGCCGCGGACGCATCGGGGACAGTACCGCTTCCCGCGACCGGAGACAAGGCTCGGGGCGAGAGTCGGGCGGGCGGACAGGATCGCCCTCGTAGCGGCCTCTATCGGACCAAGAGCGCCATCAACTCGTGGTCCTCTGCGGACCGCGGATCATCGGCCAGCTCCCGGAGCAGCTCGCGAAAGCCCGCGTAGCGCTCCAGGAAGCGCACGGCCGCGGCCTTGGCCCGCTCGAAATCCCCGGCCCGGATCGAGACCCCGACCCGGTCGCGGGCGGCGGCTGCGGCCTCGGGGGTCTCCTTGCAGCGACGGTGGATCTCCTCGATCCGGTCCAGGAGCTCCAGGTCCCTGTCCCCGCCCCGGAGCCGGGCCCGGAGATCCTTGACGGCTTCCGCGCCCATGCCGAGGCGGACGTAGAGCTCCCGCAGGATCTCCTTGGGGCTCGAACGGTCGCACAGCGTCGGGTCCTCGTCCCTGAGGATGTCCACCAGGTAGTGCTGGGCCGGCTCCAGGCCGGGATCGATGTGGAGCGCCTCGGCGAAGAAGTCGCGGGCCCGGTCCCGCTCGCCCCGGTCGAAATGGACCCGCCCCATCCGGAGGAAGGTGTCGGCGCACTCGGAACGCCGCCCGTCGGCCATCTGGAGATCGAGCAGCTTCTCGAGGACCCGGGTGTCGTCGGGATGGTCTTCCAGGAA
This sequence comes from uncultured bacterium, assembly GCA_964403795.1. Taxonomy (GTDB): domain Bacteria; phylum Muiribacteriota; class UBA6191; order CAZXTJ01; family CAYOHP01; genus CAYOHP01. Next base: position 15,479 of record CAYOHP010000024.1, read on the forward strand.
GCGCAGGCAGAAGTTGATGGCCGAGGCGCGATCGGAGCTGGTCTCCAGCCGGGCCAGCAGCTCGATCAGGCGTTCGGTCTGGTGGGCGCCTTCCTCCAGCTGCTCCCGGGCCTCGGCCAGCCCGGCCTCGGTCTCGGGGTCGGGCCGCTTCTCGTGGAGCGCCGTCCACTCCACCACGGCCCGGGCGTGCTCCTCCCGCCGGCTCCAGGCCCTGGCCAGCCGGATCCGCTCCCGGCGGGCCCCCTCGGGATCGCCCTGGCGCCCCAGGGCCTCGGCGTAGCCCTGGATCAGGATCGGCTCCTCCTCGCTCGCGACGTCGAGCTCCTTCCACAGCCGGGTGCAGAGGTCCGGGTCGCGCACCTTGTGGAGGGTCGCCACCAGCTTGTGGAGCACGATCCGCTGCTGGCCCTGGTCGCCGATCTTCCCGTAGAGCCTGGCCAGCTTCCGGAGGATCGGCACGTACCGCTCGATCGGCACGTCGCCGGGCCGGGCCTTGGACTTCTTGTCGCCCGGGTCCTCCCGGAGTCGCTCCCGGTAGAACGAGAGCAGGTTCGACATGGCCGAGCGGATCCCGTCGTGGGGCTGGAGGCTGTAGATCTGGTGCAGCTTCTGGAGCACGTCCATCTGGAGGTCCGAGACCGGGTCGGCGCCTTCCCCCAGGAGCGCCCCGATCTCGGCCGGGGTGCTGACCGCTTCGGCCTGGTGGGCCGAGAGGCGCCAGCTCACGAAGTGGAGCTGCTCGGCGACCTGGCGCCGGAAGCCCTGGTGGTCGAAGAGGCGGAGGTCGAGGATCCGCTCGAACTCGCCCAGGGCCTCCAGGTAGCGCCCTTCGGCCAGGTGGTTCATGGCTTTCCAGTAGTGGGTGTCGGCGAGGTCGCGGTCGGCGGTGACCTTGGCGTCCCGTGCCTCCTTGGGCAGCTGGCGCAGGTTCCCCTGCACCAGGGGCTGGAGCACCCCGATCACCTCGTCCATGGACCCCACCCGGGTCTCGGGGTCGAACCGGAGCATCTTCACGATCAGGGCGTCGAGGTCCGGGGGACAATCGACTTCCCGACGTGACGGCGGCACCAGCCGGGAGTCGAGCTCGGCCTGGGCCAGGATGATCTCGGAGATCGAGCGGTTGGGAAGGACCCGCTGGCCGGTGAGCAGCTCGTAGTAGAGGAGCCCCAGGCCGTAGACATCGGAGCGCTCGTCCACCGGCTTGCCCTGGTTCTGCTCCGGGCTGTTGTAGCAGAGGCTCCCGACCACCAGGTTCCCGGTGCGGAGGTTGTCCTGCTCGGCCTGGGCCACCCCGAAGTCGATCAGCTTGATCACGTTCTTCTCGGTGAGCATCACGTTCTGGGGCTTCACGTCGCGGTGGACGATGCCGCGCTGGTGGGCATAGGAGAGGGCGTAGGCCACGTCGAGCATCATCGACAGGGCCATGTCGACCGGGATCCGCCCGAGCTGGTCGAGCAGCTCGGAGAGGTTCTGGCCCCGGATGTACTCCATCGCCACGTAGTGGATGCCCTCGTGCACCCCCGAGCCCACGAAGCGGACGATGTTGGGGTGCCCGAGCCGGCGGTACATCTCGGCCTCGGCCAGGAAGCGCGAGATCAGGTAGTCGTTGGCCCGGAACTTCCGGGGCAGGACCTTGAGCGCGACCTTCTCGCAGGTCCGCATGTCCTCGCCGAGGTAGACCTCGCCCATCCCGCCGGCCGAGAGCGGCATGAGGACCTCGAAGGGTCCGACCCGGTCGCCGGTCTCCATGGCATCGAGGGTACCCGGACCCGGCCGGGACGGCCAACGCGCCGGCGGGGGGAAGGCGGCCACCGCGCCCTCGGCCTGGCCGCGGGCGGCCGTGGTGCCTCCCGGTTCCCGGGCCTGGGCGGCGGTCGTGGCGGCAGGGGGTCGCGGACCGGGCAACCCGCCCGCGTCCGGGGTGGCGGCTCGACCGGAGAACCGGCTCGGGGTTCCCCCCGCGGCGACGGGCGGTCGGCTCTGCATGCGGGTTCCTCGAGCAGAGGGATAGGCCCGTCCAGGGGCTTCGCCAAGGTCCGGGACGGGGGCGCCGGCTTTCCTTGCAACCCGGGGGGGGCATGGTCCACGCTGCGTCTTGCTACTGGAATAGCGGGGTCTGCCGGGTGCATGGAGAGCCGAGCGGCTCGCCGGTCCGATCGGAGCGGCACCGAGCGGTTTCGGGAAAGGCAGATTCCCCTGCGATCGCTGGCCGTCGTTCCTCTCCAGAGGTCTGCTCCCGGCGCCAGTCGAAAGAGAAGGGTGACGACCAGAGATGGGACGCAAGCTGTTCGTGGGCAACCTGGCCTTCGGGGCCACCGCCGAGGATCTGCGCGAGAAGTTCAGTGCTCACGGCACTGTCACGGACGCGGTGGTGGTGATGGACCGGGAGACAGGGCGCTCTCGCGGCTTCGGGTTCGTCGAGATGTCGACCGACGAGGAGGCCCAGGCGGCCACCGAGGGTCTCGACGGATCCGATCTGCACGGCCGGCCGCTGCGCGTGAACGAAGCGCGCGAGCGTGAGGGTGGCGGCGGCGGCGGCCGAGGTGGACCGCGGGGCGGCGGCGGCGGCTATGGCGGCGGCGGCGGGGGTCGCGGCGGCTATGGCGGCGGTGGTGGGGGACGCGGCGGCTACGGCGGCGGCGGCGGTGGTGGTGGCCGCGGCGGTGGCGGCGGCTACGGCGGCGGCGGTGGCGGCCGCGGCGGCGGTGGCGGCGGCTACGGCGGCGGTGGCGGCGGCGGAGGCGGCCGGGGAGGCGGCGGACCGCGGCGCTACGACGACTGAGTCGGTCGGGGGGAGGTCCCCCTGGTAGATCCCCCGAGGTGAGCGCGAACGTGCGCCTGCCTCGGGGGTTCGTGCTTTCCAGGGGGCGACCCTGAAGACCCCGGGGCAGGCGCTCCTACAGATCCAAGCCCCGGACGGCCTCAGGACAAGGCGCGCCGGCGGCGCGTAGCTCGTAGGCAAGCTCCCGGGCGATGGTGCTGGGGGCGCCGGGTCCCCGGTAGACCAGGGCGGTGTAGATCTGGGCCAGGTCGGCTCCGGCCCGGATCGCCCGGTAGACGTCCCTGCCCGTCGAGATCCCTCCGCAGGCGACCAGGGCGGGCCCTGGACCGAGATGGCGGCGCATCCGGGCGATGCGGGCCAGGGTCCGTTCCAGGAGCGGCGTTCCCGAGAGCCCGCCGCGACCGATGCCCTCCAGGGTGGCCGCCGGGGTCGAGAGACCGTCCCGCCGGGTGGTGGTGTTGCCGCAGATCAGTCCTTGGGCTCCGGCCTCGATGGCGGTGGTGGCCAGCGCCTCGGCCTCGGCCTCGCCGAGATCGGGGGAGAGCTTGAGGAGCATGGGGGGACCCGAGGGGCCGAGGCGGCGACCCAGCTCGGCGAGCACTTCCCGGAGGATCCCCCGGTCCTCGAGCAGCCGGCCGTCCCCGGTGTTGGGGCACGAGCCGTTCAGGGTCAGGTAGCTGACCCGGGGAGCCAGCTCCACCGCGGCCTCCACCAGCTCGGCCGCCAGCTCGCTGGCCGGCCGACCCTCGGCCGGGCCCGCCCGGGCCACGTTGGCGCCCACCGGGACTCCCGGATAGGCACGTCCCAGCCGGGTCGCCACCCTGGAGGCTCCCTCCGAGGGGAGCCCCAGCCGGTTCACCAGGGCCCCGTCGCGGGGCAGCCGGAACACCCGGGGAAGCGGGTTCCCCGACCAGGGTCGGGCCAGCACGCTCCCCACTTCGACGTGCCCGAAGCCGAGCGAGGCGAGCAGGGGGACCGCCCGGGCGTCCTTGTCGAAGCCGGCGGCCAGGCCCAGGGGGTTCGGGAACTCGAGTCCCATCGCCCTGGAATGGAGCACCGGGTCCCGGAACGCGTACCACCAGTCGACCAGCTTGCGGACCCAGCGCCGGGACGAGGCCAGCTCTGCGGCCGAGAGTGCGAGGTGGTGGGACCGCTCCGGATCGAGCCGGAAGAGCAGCGCTCTGAGCACCCGGTAGGGGAGTCCCATGGTCCTCATGCTAGTGTGCCGCGCGGCGCGTCCGCACCCTCGGGGAACGGGTCGGAGGGCGCCGGCGGGGAGACGAGGAAGCGCGGATGAACGCGGCGCGAGTCGAGTCGAAGACGGCGGTCCGGGCACCGGTCCTGGTGCTCCCGGTGATCGAGGGTTCGGCGGTCGAGCCAGGTTTCGAGGGCGTCCCTCCGGTCCTCTCCAAGCAGGTCCTCGAGGGAGCCGGCCTCTCGGTCGGGACCGATCTGAAGCTCCTGCCCGGTGCGGCCGCCGGTCGAGACCATGTGCTCCGCCTGCTGGTGAAGGCGGATCCCGAGGTGGTCCCGGCCGAGAGCTTCCGACGGGCCGGGGGACGCCTGCTGCGCGGCCTGGTGGGCCTGGAGGCGACCGAGGTCGAGCTGGTCCGCCCGGCCGGGGACTTCGACCTCGAGGCCTTCGCCGAGGGCTTCCTGCTGGCGGCCTACGAGTTCGTCGAATACCTCTCGGTCCCCCCGGTCGCGGACCGGGTGCGGCTGGCGATCCGGCCGGCGGGCGACGCGGCCGGCGACAAGCGGGCCCTCGCCCGGGCCGCCGAGACCGCCGCCTCGGTGGCGCTGGCCAAGGACCTGATCCATCGTCCTGCCAACGACCTCTACCCCGAGAAGATGGCGGAGGCCGCCCTGGTCCTCGCCAAGCGCCACGGGATGAAGGCCAAGGTCGTCACCGGCCGGGCCCTGGAGCGCGAGTTCCCGGTCATCCACGCCGTGGGCAAGGGTTCGGAGCGGCCTCCCTGCCTGATCCGCCTCGACTACGCCCCGTCGGGGAAGAAGAAGGTCCCCCATCTCGCCCTCTGCGGCAAGGGCATCACCTACGACTCGGGCGGCTACGACATCAAGGAACTCGACTACATGTTCCTGATGAAGAAGGACATGGCCGGAGCGGCCGCGGTGCTCGGGGCCCTCGACCTGGTGGCCCGTCGCGAACTCCCGGTGCGGGTGACCGCTCTCCTCGCCTGCGCCGAGAACATGGTGAGCGGCGGAGCCTACCGGCCCGGTGACATCCTGCGCAGCCGATCCGGCAAGACCATCGAGGTGAAGAGCACCGACGCCGAGGGCCGGCTCGTGCTGTGCGACACCCTGGCCTACGCGGCCGAGCTGGCCCCGGACGGCATCGTCGATCTCGCCACCCTGACGGGCCTGGTGAAGAAGTACGTCTCCGACGTCCTCTCTCCGGCCGTGGGCTTGAACGGCGACCTGGTCGACCGGGTGGTCGAGGCCGGCCGGGCCACCGGCGAGCGGGTCTACCGGGACCATCTCCTCCGGGAGTTCCGGGACGCCACCAAGGGCACCATCTCCGACCTGCGCAACTGGGGCGAGGTCAACGGCTCCTCGGCCGGGACCCTGGTGGCCTCCGGGTTCCTCGGCCAGTTCGTCGGCCAGGTGCCCTGGGCCCACGTCGACATGTCGAACACCTCGTGGACCGACCGGGCCCGCGACTACCTCTCGAACGGGGCCACGGCCTTCGGGGTGAGGCTCCTGGCCCGGCTGGTCGAGGACTGGGACCGGCCCCGAGCCTGAGCGCACCGCGGCGGCCCGCGATGGCCCGCGGGGCCGGGGGGTGAGGGTGTCCAGGGAACCGGGACTGGTCGAGTCGCTGGTCGACATCGACCGTGCCCGCGAGGCTCGCGACGAGTCCGAGCTCCGTCGCGACGAGCACGTCCTCATCGAGGCCAACCTGATCCTCTCGGTGGCCTCGGTGGTGGCGTTCGTGGCGCTCGCCATGTGGGCCGGCGACGGCATGGCCGACCGGGCCGACGCCGTGGCCGCCTGGGTGATCGAGCACCTGAGTTGGTTCTTCATCCTGCTCGGGGCCGGCAGCCTGGCCTTCCTGCTCTACCTGGCGGGCTCCCGCTTCGGGAACGTGGTGCTGGGCGAGCCGGGGGAGACCCCCCGGTTCGACGACCTCTCCTGGTACAGCATGATGTTCTCGGCCGGGATGGGGGCGGGGATCCTCTACCACGGGGTCGCCGAGCCGCTGTCCCACTTCGTCCACCCGCCGGTCGGCGAGCCGCGCACGTTGGCCGCGGCCCGCAGTGCGCTCTCCTTCACCAACTTCCACTGGGGTCTGAACGCCTGGGCGCTCTACGTGCTCTGCGCCGTGGGGATGGCCTACTTCGGCTACCGCAAGCGGAAGAAGTACCTGATCTCGTCCGCCATCCTCGACGTGGTCCCCGGGGTGGGGGCCCGGCGGGTCGCCAAGGTGGCGGTCGACCTGGTGGCGACGGTGGCGGTGGTCTTCGGGGTCGCTGCCTCGCTCACCACCGGGACCCTCCAGATCGCGGCCGGAGCCGACTGGGTCTGGGGAGTGCCCGATACCGCCACCACCCGGTTCCTGGTGCTGGCGGTGGTCACCGGTCTCTACACCTGGTCGGCGGTCTCCGGCCTGGAACGCGGCATGCGCTGGCTCTCGAACCTGAACGTGCTCATGGCGGTGGCGTTCCTGCTCTTCGTGCTGGGGAACGGACCGACGCTCTTCCTGCTCAAGGTCTTCGTCGACTCGATCGGCCAGTACCTCGCCGACCTGCCGCGGCTCAGCTTCCAGATCGCCCCCTGGACCCCCGAGTACGAGGTCTGGATGGGCAAGTGGACGCTGCTCCTCTTCACCTGGTGGATCACCTGGACCCCCTTCGTGGGCCTCTTCATCGCCAGGATCTCCCGGGGACGCACCATCCGCGAGCTGGTGGTGGTGGGGCTCCTGGCCCCGACCCTCTTCAGCATGTTCTGGTTCGCGGTGATGGGCGGGACCGCGCTCCACCTCGAACTCTACGGAGGCGGCGGCCTGGCCGCGGTCCTGGAGCGGGACATCAGCGCCACGCTGTTCGCGCTGCTGGCGCGCCTGCCGGCCCCGGCGGTCTCGGGAACGCTGGTCCTGTTCCTGCTGGTGACCTTCCTGGTCACCTCGGCCGACTCCGCCTGCCTGGTGGTGGCCATGATGACGACGGAGGGCGACCTCGAGCCGAAGACCTCCACCAAGCTCCTCTGGGCCCTGCTGCTGGCGGCGGTCAGTGCCCTGCTGCTCGCCGGGGGAGGGCGACGGGCAGTGGCGGCCGCGGCCCTGACCTCGGCGCTCCCGTTCGCGATCGTCCTGATCCTGATCGCGGTCTCGACCCAGGCCCGGCTGGCGGTGGAGGTCCGTCAGGATCGGATCTGAACCCAGGGGCGCGGCCCAAGGTGCGAAATGGTCCACGCAACCTCTTGGCTGGAACGGTCCAGTGAACGTCCCGGGGACCTGCGGGCAGGGATGGTGGGTCCGAGGCCTACTCGTCGGCGATCTTCTGGGACTCGAGCAGCTCGCGCTCTCGACGGAGCTCCTCGACCAGCTCCTGCTCGGTTGGCAGATGGAGTTGGTAGCGCGTGGTGAAGATCTGCCGAGCGCTGTCGGAGAGGGCGTAGCGAGCCGCGGCCTCGTTTCGACCAGGTCGATGTAGAAGTGGTCGCCCTCGATGGTGATCCGCTTCTGGCGGGCGACGAAGTAGAGGTCCCGGCCGAGCTCCAGGAGAAAGCGCTGGAGGTGGGTGATGAGGGCGTCCTCCAGGTCGCTCTCGAGCCAGTGCGAGGATTCCGGGAGCCCGGTGAACTCGAGGACGTAGGGATCCTTGACCAGGTCGGAGGGCTGATAGACCTCATGTCCTTCCCGGGCCAGGGCCAACACCCCGTCCTGATCTCGGGAGCGAGCGATGCGCTCGAAGAGGAACGAGCCGATCTGCCGCTCGAGCTCGCGCGCGGTCCAGCGGGCCTTGGTGCATTCGGCTTCGTAGAAGGAGCGAGCTTCGGGACGGTGAACCTTCATGAGGGTGCGGTAGTGGGTCCAGGAAAGCTCAGGACGGAGTCCCGCGGGGATCGCCAGGGAGGATTCGCGACTCACTGCGTCGCGATTCTCGGCTGTGGATCCCTGGTAGGTGAGGGGCGGCGGTGGCCTGGTCGACCTCAGGTGAGGGTACCGGTCCAGGGCTTGGATCCATGTCGAGGCCTTGGGGACACCTCGCCGGGTGCAGCGCCACCTTCTCCATGGGGTCCGAGAACCCGCGGCTCGGGGAAGGCGGCCTCGCCGCGGCCGACCGGCTCACCGGCGCTTCTGGGCCTCCCTTCCCCGGGATAGGGTTCGGGGACTACATCCCGAGTAGGCCCGAGGGATCCGGGTCCGCTGGCGGTGGTTCGCGACCATTACGCCGGAGGGTTTCCAGGACGCCCCTCCACGGCAGGGCGAGGAGCGCCTGGATCCTGGACCCCATCCGGGGAAGGCCGGGCCACCAGCTGGCGCCGCGGCAGGCGATCGCCTCCAGGAGGCCGTGCGTCCCTAGCCGAGGCGGGACCGGTACGGGTCCCGGGGTGCGCCGATAGGCCCGCGAGAGGGGCAGTCGGTCCGGATCCACTCCTCCCGGGAGCCGTCCCGAGAGCAGGGTCTCCAGGACATCCTCGGGCACCCGTGCGAAGCTGGACCTCTCGAGGATGCCGGCCAGGTCGGAGCGCGTTCCGGGGTTCGACTGGAGATAAGCCCGGAGGAGATCCGGCAGGGTACGCGGCGAGCGATCCTGGGTCGCCTGGAAGGCGGTCATGACCGCCTCCCGTCCGGGAGCGAGGCGGGCCATCGAGAGCAGCACCGCGGCGATGGTGTCCTCGTTGGCGAGGAGGAAGTGCTCGGGGCGAGCGTCCCGGGGGTCGATCCACTCGTAGACGCCCGCCGACTCCGTCTCGATCCGGAGGGAGATGGGGGCAGCGTAGGGCCCGTCGGGGTTCGCTCCCTCCGCGGCAGGTGGCGCCAGCATCCCGTGGGCGACGAAGTCCGCCCATCCCTCCATCATGGCGGCGGCGGGAGTCAGGACTTCGTCGAGGTAGTGCATCCCATCCGGGCCGTAGGCGTCGCTGGTACTCGAGGAGCGGTCAACGGTGTGGCCCATCTCGTGGAGGAGGGTCCATGGGATGTGCCCGGCGAGCGCCAGGCCGTCCTCGCCGATCCAGACCGCCCCGGAACGCTGCCAGACCAGGTTCTCCGGCGAGTGGTCGGGATGATGGAACCGGATCCCGTTGCGGGCCGATGGCCAGACCCCGGGATCGGTCCCCGCCAGGGGATCCTCCGGATCGGCGAACCAGTCCGGGTACCCGCCGCCGTAGTGGCCGGAGGAGAAGGCGGTCGAGTACTCGGCGACCAGGTTCACGATCACGAAGTGGCTGTCCTCCGGAGCGAGGTCGAGGACGGGTTGGCAGCGCTCCCGGAAGTCCCGGTCCGCCAGGACCTCGAGCGCTCGCCAGAGCGTCCCCCGCTGGTAGTGTTCGGGGGCAGCGAAGACCTCTCCGAAGGCCCGATGGCCCATGTCCAGGAGCTCCTGACCCTGGGTGTGCCCGGGGTTCGCCACCACTCGGCTGTGGCCGCGATGCAAGAGGGTCACCGCCAGGCCGACCGAGGTACCGGCCGGACGCGGGCGCCCCAGGGGTCGCTCGGAGTCGGGAGGCTCGGCCTGGGCGGACGAGGCCATTCGGAGCATGAGAACCAGGAACACCATGACTGGGGAGACGGCGCGGCGATGTGGCCGGTCCGGGAACGCAGGGGTTTCGTCGGGCAGCAAGGGTCACCTCTCTCGGCCTGGCGTTCGCAAGACCGGTGCCGCGCCCGTAGGAGGGGCGGCACGGGCTCGGAGCGTGCTCGGACACCGATCGAGTCGTCCGGAATTCCGGACGGAGCTGGCGAGCAGGCTTCCCTCCAAGCCCTCGCGGGTGCGGTGCGCCCGCGCCCGGGCCCGCCGCCGGGAACCTATCCCGGGGAACCTGGTCTGGCTGCGCCCGGTGCCGGGCCGCGCACCCGGACCTCGAGCGGACGTCCGGTCCCGGGCACGCGACAGCCGGCCTCCAGCCCGTACCCCTGCAGGGTCTCCCTGGCCAGGACGGCCAGGGCCAGGCAGGCGACCGCGACCGGGCGGACCCGGGTCCGGGCTCCCCGTTCACCGGGCGGAGACGTCGGGCCTCCGCCGGAGGCCCTCGACCTCCTTCGGCAGCCCGCCCCGAGGGGACGAGGCCCCCTCGTCAGTTACCGGCCCTCGCCGCCCGCTTGCTCTCCGCCTGGGCGATCCTCGAGAGGGTCATCTCGGCCTCGCTCAGCACGGAGTTGGTCCCATTGCCGGCCGCCTTGATGGTCTCCTGGAGCGCGGCCTTGAACTTCGAGAGGTCGCCCCGAGGTGCCAGCGCCAGCTCGAGATCCGCGATCAAGCGATGGAGGTGGGCGACCGCCGGGACCTCGGTCGTCGTCATGCCGAGCCCCGTGACCTCGGCCACCACCCCGGGGGACGGGGCCGGCGAGGAGCGTCTTGGCGAGGGCCAGGGCACCCGCGGGGTCTCCCGCGAGCTGGAGCTTGCGGACCTCCCAGATCCGATCGAGGGAGTCCCATCCGGCCAGCCGCGGCTTCCAGCGGCTCCGGATCCCGCTCCAGTTCTCGGCGGCCTGCATCAGGTCTCCTCCCTGGTCCTTCCTGCCCTCGGTGAGGCCGACCAGCTGTGCCACGACGCGGCGAAGCTGCGGGTCCTGGATCGCCACGGTCTGGAGCGTGAGCAGGGCCTCGTGGAGGGCCTTGGCCTGGTCGAATCCCACGAGGGTGCGGGCGGCGACCATCTGCTGCATCGCCTTGTCCAGGCGCTCGCGGTAGTAGGGCGAAGAGAGGAGCCTCGTCAGCTGGGCGGGTGCAAGGCTGGCGCTCCAGGATTGCGTCGCCGGGAGCTCGCACCAGAGCAGGGATCCCTGCGGCTCGAAGAGGAGGACGGCCACGTTCGGGCTCGGCGCCACCTGGTAGTCCCGGAGGAACGCCAGGGCCGCGTCCCGCTCGACTGCAGGCATCCGGCTCAGCCCGGCCAGGGAGGCCACCATGAGGTGATAGCGACCCGAGGCCGCCTTGGAGAGCTCACCGGAAGCCAGGGCCGACTCGACTACCGCCTGCTGCGGTCCCCCGAAGGCCAGGATGAGCCCCAGCCCTAGGCCCGCCTTGCGGGCCGCCTCGCGGGCCGCCGACGCGCCGCCGAGGCCACGCTCCATCGAGGTGCCGGGAGAGGCTCCCTTGCCCGATGCCGCGGGAGCCGGTGCCTTCTCCTTGTCGGTGCGCGGGAACTCCCAGCGACCGACCTCCCGGCCATCCTCCCTCTTGATCTTGATCCGGTGGGTGGGAGTCTCTTCCCACACCACCTCGCTCCCTGCCTGGACCGCGCCAGGGAGGGACAGCAGGAGAGCGAACACCAGAAGGCGAGTGCCATCGGTCCCGGGGATCCCCCTCTTGCCGGCTACGATCCCGCCGACGAGGGATACGGTACTCCGGATCCGCCCTCTGGAGGGGCTGGGGCCAAGCCCCAGGAGGAGCATGGACCTCGACTTGCGCAGCGACGGCGAGTTCGTGCGCCTCGGGGGCCCGCTCAGCGCGGAGGATCGGCGATGGCTGCTGGCATGGCCCCAACGCGACATCCTGGCACCTCGCGTGGGAGAGGACCCGGGGGAACCCGAGGGGAGCCTGCCCCTGCTGACGGCGAGGTGACGAGGTTCTGCGCCGGATGGGCTGGCGACCGGGTGTTGACGGCGGATCCTGGTCTTCGTGGCCTCGGCCCTGCTCCACGACCTCGGCCACTACCCCTTCCGCTACGTCCTCGAGGAGATGAGGATGGGACCCTTCCTCCAACACGTTGCGGTGGCGCCGTGTGGATCGCAGGATGGCAAGTCACTTGTCATTATAGCTGGGCCTGATCCCCCCGGAACGGAGGCCCACGATGTCGCTCCAGGAACTGGCCCTCGACGGCTCCCTTGCCCGCGGTGACCTGCCTGTTCCCCCTGGTCGGCGGCTGGCGGCCGCGGTCGTGGCCGGCGGCGTCACCCTCGGGCTCCTGGGTCACTGGAGCACCTGCATCTTCTACCCCGGTCACGATCACATCGGTCCCGTGGCGGGATCCCTCTGGTGGTTGGCCCTGGGCCTGACCACCTGGTTCCTCGGGGTCACGGGAGCCTCGGGGCGGCCAGGGGCGCGAGGCGACGCCTCGCCCCGGGTCAGCTCGGACCTCCCCGAACCCCGGGCCTCGGCACTTCGCTTCCTGACCCTGCACTTCCTGCTGGGAGCGCTCCCCTCGACCTTCCTGGAGGATGCCTGCCAGGTGCTCTTCCTGTTGCCGTTCGGCGCCCTCTGGCTCCTCCTCGCACCTTGGCTGGTGGCGGCCTGGGTCGACCGGCCCGGGGACGGTCCTCTCGCCAACCTGTACCGACTCGTCGACCGGCGGGTCCTGGCGGGCCTGGCAGTCCAGGCCGTGCTCCTGGCCGTGGCGCCCTGGCTGGTGGGAGTCGGCTTCGTCCAGGGCGCGGCAGGTGTGATGGCGGTACTCGCCGCCGGGGTCACGGGCGCGGCCTGGCTGGTGACAGGCCAGATCGAGGGCTGGCTCGACCGGAGCGCGCTCGAGCGAATGTGATCGGGCCCGGCCCGGCCCGGCGGCGGGCGAGGGCGATCCCGGGTCCCCCCACCCTTGCATGCGAAGCGACCCGAGTGGTTTCCTCGGGGCACCGCCCGCATGCATGAGGAGGCGATCCCTTGGCCGTTCCTGCCAGGCTGTTCCGTCACCTCGCCGACGAGGGGACGGCGATCCGCTGCCCGGTCTGGGAGCATGTCTACCTGACCGACGAGGTGAAGCGGCTGGTCGACACCGAGGACTTCCAGCGGCTCCGCCGGATCAGCCAGCTCGGGCATGTGAGCCTGGTCTATCCAGGGGGGCGCCACTCCCGGTTCGAGCACTCGCTGGGCGTCTACCACCTGGCCAAGAAGTTCATGGGCCGCCTCTTGCGCAGTCCCAGTCCTCCCAAGGTGAGCGAGGAGGACATCCAGGTCTTCGTGGCCTCGGCCCTGCTCCACGACATCGGCCACTACCCGTTCAGCCACATCCTCGAGGAGATGAAGATGGGCCCCTTCATCCACCACGAGGAGCGGGGTCGTCGCCTGATCGAGGACCCCTCCGGCGAGATCCATGACGTGCTCTCCAACCACTGGGGCGTCGACCCCAAGCGGGTGGCGAACGTCATCGACTACGAGAACAAGGACCACAAGATCCCGGCGGCCGACCGTCGCCTGGCCCTGATCCTCTCGGGGACCCTCGACCCCGACAAGATCGACTACCTGCTGCGCGACTCGCTCTACTGCGGGGTGCCCTTCGGGGCCGGGGTCAATCGGGCCCGGCTGATCGACTCGATCGTCTACGACCCGAGGCGCGAGCGGCTGGCGATCACCGAGAAGGGCATCAGCGCCATCGAGTCGCTGATCTTCACCAACTACCAGATGTACCGCAACGTCTACTGGCACCACGGGGTGCGGGCCGCGGTCAGCCTCTTCAAACGGATCGTGCAGGAGATCCTGCTCCATCCCGGGTGCGGGCTCGAGGAGCGGGCCTTCGAGCGGATCGACGAGCCCCAGCTGATCGACCTGCTCCGGGGCGAACTCCGACGCCTCGAGATGCACGAGGAGCTGGCGCTCTTCGAGGCCGGGCTGCGCCGCCGCCTCTACAAGGTAGGCCGGAAGATCTTCCCCCACGAGAAGGACCGGACCCTCTCGCACTTCTTCTACCACCTCTACAACCACCCCGAGGAGCGGCGGAAGAAGGAGAACGAGCTGGGCGAGATGTTCGGCGAGCAGCTCGGGCGGGACCTGGGGGCATGCCCGATCCTGATCGACCTGCCGTCCTTCAACAAGACCCTCCAGATCGACCTGCAGGTCTTCTTCGGCGACGAGATCCCCGAGGGCAAGCAGGACCCGCTGGCCTTCGATGATCCCCACGTCTCGCGCCTCAAGGGCTATCTGGTGGACAACTTCGAGGACCACGCCAAGGTATTCCGGGTCTTCTGCAAGAACGAGCCCGACCTCCGGGCCGCGGTGCGGCGCGACGTCAAGCGCCACCTGTCGTGACCCCGCTCGCCAGGCGGGGGGCGCCGCCGGGGACCAAGCGCAGGGTGGCCCGCCCCCGTCCGCCCCCGCTCGAACCTCTCGGTCCGCTGCTGGCGGCCCCCGTCCTGGCAGCGCTCGAAGAGATGCGGGCGGCAGCGGATCCCGCCTGGAGCGGCGGCAGCTGGCTCCGCGAGGTGCGAATCGGATCCCGGCGGCTGCGCATGATGCTGCGCTTCCTGGTGCTGCCGCGCGACCCGCTGGGCGTGAAGCCGATCCGGGAGTCGCTCTCACAGTTCCAGGAGGCCCTCTCGGGGGCCAGGGACGACGAGGTGCTGGAGGCCTGGGCCGTTCGCCGGGCCGAAGAGCCGGAGGGGGCAAGGACCCTGATGGCGCTCCGCAAGCGAGCCGCCGCGCCCGAGGCGAGGGACTTGGACGCCCGTCCCGCCCCGGACCCGCTCGCCCCCGAAGGAGAGGATCCGGAGCTTCCCGAGGACCGGCGCGACTGGGTCCGGGAGCGCCTCGATCTGCTGGGCGAACAGCTCCGGGACCTGGTCACCACCCTGGTCCCGGTCGGTGCCCAGGCGGTTCCGGGATCGCGGGCCGCGGGCCCGGCCGAGGAGCGTGTGCACCCGCTCCCCCCCGAGACCTACCGGATCCGGGAGCCGAGCAAGGCGATGACCCGGGCCGCTGCCTCCGCCCTGGGGTGGCTCTGGCGCGAAGTGCTCGCCTGGATGCCCGCCCTGGATGCCGCCGACGCCCACCCGGAGGACCTCCACCAGCTCCGCTGCTCGGCCCGGCGCCTCCGCTACATGATCGAGGCGCTCCCCGACGTGTCCGGGGTCGCCCGGATGCGGGAGCCGGTCAAGCGCTTCCAGTGGCTGCTCGGACAGGTCCAGGACCGCCGGGTGCTGCGGTCGCGCCTGGCCGGGCTGGCCGCCGAGGAGGCGCCGCTCTGCCGGGAGTGGTCCCGCACCGCCGAGGAGGAAACCGCCGGCTTCCTTGCCGAGGCCCGCGAGATCCGCGACGAGCAGCTCGACGAGGACCGCATGGCCGAATGGCTGGCTACGGTCCGCCGCGGGGGAACGTAGACAGCTCGCCGGCGCGGGCCCCGGCCCCCGGCCTCCGGCCCGGGCCCCGCCCCTCAGGGCGAGAGCTGGTTCACGTCCAGCTTCGACTGGTCGGCCACCTCGCCGCGGCGCAGCCGGAACGAGATCGGCTTCTTCCAGATCCGCTCCAGCGCGTCCTTCTTGCGGGCCGCCGCGGCCAGCTCCAGCTCGCAATCCGACGCGGCCTCCAGCTCCAGTTCCAGCCGGTCCGAGGAGTGGAGGACCTGGACCCGGGAGATCCGCGACTCGTGCGAACGGTCGAGCCCGTCGGCGAGACGGAGGATCCCGCCCAGCACCGCGACGACCTCGGTCCGGTTCCGGGGCAGCTCGTTCATCCCCGAGTCCCCCGAGGAGGGGAAGCTCTTCCTGTGGTAGCGGCAGATGAGGGCCAGCTCCAGGACCTCCTGGGCGTCGAACCCCAGGAGCTCGGCGTTGGAGATCACGTAGAAGCTGTGGTGGTGGTGGCGGGTGTACCCGATCACCAGGCCCACGTCATGGACCTGGGCGGCGTGCTCCAAGAGCTCCCGGTCGTGCCGGTCGAGGTGGTGCAGGCCCCCGGTCTGGTCGAAGATCTGCAGCGCCAGCCGCGCCACGTGCGCCCCGTGGGGCACCGACGGGGCGTGGATCCGCGCCAGGGTCAGGATCGAACGGCGGCGCAGGTCCGGGCCCTCCCGGAGCGCCCGGTCGAGCTCGGGAACCTGGCGCACGATCTCGAGCACCAGCCCGTCGCGCAGCGCCCGGTTCGAGACCTGGATGCGGTCGACCCCCGCCATCAGCATGAGCTCCCGCACGATGGTGGCACCGACCGCGATGTTGTCGGCCCGCATCGGGTTCATGCCGTTCAGCTGGGCCCGGGCCCGCACGTCGAGGTGCTGGAGGCGACGGGTGAGCTCGTCGATCTCCTCGAAGTGGAGCGGGGCGACGTGGGTCGCCTCTCCCACCGGGATGCTGTCGGGGGCCCGCAGCAGGTCGCCGATCGCCTTGAAGGTCCCCGAGGTCCCGATCACCTCGTCGAAGCCGATGGCGCGGGCCCGCTCGACCGAACCCCCGGCCAGCCTGCGCACTTCCTTCGCCAGCAGCTTGTAGCGCTTGGCCGAGAGCTCGCGCTCGTCGTCGGAGAACTCGTCGGTCATCCGGATCACGCCCAGCTGGAGGCTCTCCCGCATGTGGGCGCCGAAGTTGTTGCCCACGATGAACTCGGTGCTCCCGCCTCCGAGGTCGATGACCAGGGCCTTCTTGTCGGTGAGGTCGGTGCCGTCCCGGACCGCCCGGAAGATGAGCTCGGCCTCCTCCTCCCCCGAGAGCACCCGGACCCGGATCCCGACCTCCTCCTCGACCCGGCGCAGGAACTCCTGGCGGTTCTTGGCATCCCGCACCGCCGAGGTGGCGGCCGCGATCAGGTACTGGCACCCGTGGGCCACCGAGAGCTTCTTCATGCGGGTCAGGACCGAGATCCCCAGGTCCATGGCGCCCTTGGTGAGTTTGCCGTCCTTCAACCGCTCGCGCCCGAGCTTGATCATCTCCTTCTCGCGGTCGACGACTTCGAACGAGGGGGTGCGGTCGATCCGGACCACGACCATGTGGATCGAGTTGGTCCCGATGTCGATGGCCGCGACCTTCATCGCTTCTCCTCGGCCCCCACGCCGCGCAGTCGCGACCGGTAGACGTCCCGGGAGGGTTCGGCCTCCGGTCCCGCGGCTTCCCCGAGCTGGGAATGGAAGAGCACGACCTTCCCCTTGCGCCCGGTCAGCACCGCGGGATCGGCCGCCTTCTCGACCACGCCGGTGATCCACTGCTCCCGGCACTCGAGGGTGTCGAGCAGGAGCAGGCCCTGATCCCCGCCCGGGAGGTTGCGGTGGAACACGATCCGGTACTCGTCGACGAAACAGGGGCGCTCGCTCGAGCCGGGGGCCGCGGTGAGCGGACGCTGCTCGCCGCTCTCGAAATCGTAGAGGAAGATCTGCGCCTCCTCACCGACCCGGCGACGGAATGCCAGGTACCGCCCCGAAGGACTGGCGGCAGGCTGGTCGTCGCTCCCCTCGGGGGACGAGGCCAGCGGCTTGCGTCCCGGAGCGGTCGGATCGAGCTGCCAGAGGTGGAAGGTGCCGGCGCTCCCTTCGTCGGAGGCGAACACCACGAGACCCCGGGCCACCACCGGCACCGGGTCCAGGAACGAGGTGGTCGGACCCTCGATCAGGATGCCCCCCTCGCCCGAGTCGGGGCGCACCGAGCGGATCTGCCACCGCGACTCGGGGTCCTGGCGGTAGGCGTAGAAGACCAGCGAGCCGTCGGGCAGCGGGCTCGGCGGTCCGTGCTCGCCCCGGTCGATGACCAGCGGCTTCACCAGGCGTCCCTTCTGGTCGGTGAGCACCAGGCCCGAGCCGCCCTCGCCCTGGATGCGATGCACCAGGAGGCCGCCGTCGATGGGACGGGGGGCGTCGTGGCGCAGACCCCCGGCCGTCAGCCTGCGGGAGTTGCGCAGGCCGAGGCGTTTCCAGGAAACCTTCACCGGCCGGCTCCTCCCGGGTTCTCCGACCGACGTCTCGCCCAGGCCTGCCAGGCGAATCCGGGTCGGGCGGCGGCCGCCTCCATGGCGAGCCGTGCCTCCTCGGCCTTCCCCAGTCCGGACAAGGCCAACGAGACCACATAGTAGCCATGGGCGGGCTCCAGGGGAGCAAGTGCCGGGATGGCTCCCGGAGGCACACCCCTGGCCGCCTCGGCCCCGATCAGGTGCCAGGCGAAGAACTCCGCCCGCCTGAGGTTCCCGACCGATTCCTCGGCCAGGATCCGGAACAGGTCCTCGACCTCGGCACACCCGGCGTCCACCTCGGCGAGCCGTGCCAGGGCGGTCTCCCGCGGCAGGAACGGGATCCCGGCGTACCCCAGCCGACATCCCTGGGCCGAGCCGAGTCCGGGGGAAGGCAAGGAGGCGACGGCCCCGTCGAGGAACCCGAGGGCCCGGGATCTCTCCTCCGCATCGGACAGGGCCGGGCCGATCCACGAGGCGAGGATCCGCGAGGCTGTGGCCGCGCCCAGCGCCCCGGCCCGACCCGCCACCGCACCGTGGCCGCGGGCGGCTTGCCGGGCACCGCCTGCATCCTGGAGAGAGAGGGCGCGGCGGATCCGGGCCAGCGCCGGGAGCACCCGGTCCCGCTCGGGGAGATCGACGGCATCCTCGGCGGGAGCCGGCCCCTCCAGCAGGGGATCCCCGGAGGCCGGCCCGAAGCGGGCCTCGGGCCAGCCCGCCAGTTCGGACCACGCGAGGCTCGCCAGGGCTGCCGCGACCGGGTCCCGGGTCTCGCCCGGGAGCAGGCCCAGGGCGTTGCGGGCGGCGTGCGGCCCGCCGACCTCGAGCACCAGGTAGCGGGCTTCCTCCCGGCGTCCGGCCTCCCCCGGGACCCGTAGCCGTTCGAGGGCTTCGGAATGGCGCCGGTAGCGGGGGACGGCCACGGCTGCGAAGCCCGACATCCGCCCCGACGGGCCCAGGGCATCGAGAGCCACGCCCGCCGATTCGAACTCGCCGAGATCGAAGGCCGCCAGGGCCCGGAACACCTCGGCGGGACGGAAGCCGGGGGTCTCTCTCAGGCATGCGTCGGCGCCCGCGGCCAGAGGGCGGGGGTCGCCGGCGGACCAGGCGGGGAGGTGCCGGAGCAGGTGGACCGCGAGGCGGACCTGGTAGTCGATCAGGTGGTGGAGCGAGAGACCGAGTGCCGCCGCCAGGACCGCCACCAGCGACCAGCCCGCCCACCCGGGTTGGGCCAGGACCGGGAGCGGACCGGGACGGGGAGGGAACTCCTCCCGCCGGAGTCCCGGATGGGCCAGCAGCTCCATGAGTTCGTCGGCCGGGGTGCGGGACTCCAGGTGGATCGGATCGAGGCGACCTTCCGGGCCCGACAGCTCGAGCCTCACCGCGCCGGGGAGCGAGGACAAGACGGCCCGGTCGACGCCCCGGATCTGCGCCAGCAGCCTCGTGGTCCTCCCGGCGGCGTCGAAGACCAGGACCCTCCGGTCGGTCACCAGATAGAGGGCGGCACCCCGCTCGCGTTGTCCGACCCGGTAGGCGAGCCACCCGCCGAAGCCCCCCAGGGCCAGGTCGGGGATCCAGGCCGAACCGCTCCAGATCACGGCGTGCCCCAGGTGGAGGGCAGGGATGCCGCCCTGGATCAGGAGCCGGAGCACCGGGGGGACCCGGACCGCGGCCAGGGTGAGGGGGCCCAGGACCGAGAGGGTCCCGGCGATCCCGTACCAGGCCGCCGTGCCCCGTTCCGGCCAGTGGATGCGCAAGGCCAGGGCGGTCAGGACCGCCAGCAGAGCCAGGCCCAGGAAGCCCGCGAAGCAGACGATCCGGACCAGCAGGCTGGTGGCGAGCTCGGGCGGGTTGGCGGCCCGGATCGCCCGCGGCGTCTCGCCGTCCTCGAGTTCGGAGAGCATCGCCTCGCGGAACTCGTGCCAGAGGGCCCAGGTCTGCTTGCGCAGCGCCACCTTGCGTCCCTGGTAGGCGAACCAGGGTTGGGCCCAGGCGAAGCCGATGGCCAGGACCAGGAGACCGAGCGGTCCCGCCACCGCGATCCTGAGGATGCGTTCTCGGAGTTCCATGGGCAGCGGTGCTCCGGGATCCATCGCGACCCCGGCCCCGCCGAGCCAGCCGAGGGGGTCGAGCAGCAATCCGGCGACCTGGGGAAGGTAGTGGGCGGCGGCCACCGTCACCAGGGCAAGGGCCGCGAATCGGGCCAGGATCGCGACCTGGCGGCTCACCGTCACCGGCGAGCCCCGGTAGACGACCGCGTCCGGGTCGGGAAGGTCGTTCCGCCCCGCGAGGAAGATCATGGGGGAGGAGGATACCCCCGGGGGAGAGGCCTCGTCCTGCATGCTACGCTCCGCCGGCTCCGGCCGGTTACCCCGCGAGGCCCGAGATCCGGGCCGCGGGGAGACCCGGGCCCGCGAGCGGAGGCGAAGCCGAGGTGGGACGGTGAAGGGCCCCGATTCCATGGCCGAGGCGACCGAGGTGGGGATGGGTCGTCCCTTCGGTGCCCGCCGCATCGATCGGCGCGAGGTGTTCGGGTGGGCGATGTTCGACTTCGCCAACTCGAGCTTCACGACCGTGATCGTGACTGCGCTCTTCCCGGTCTACTTCACCAAGGTGGTCGCCCCGGGGCCCACCGGCGACTGGTACTACTCGGTGGCCGGTGCCCTGGCGCTGCTGGTCGTGATCCTGATCTCGCCCCTGCTCGGGGCCCTGGCCGACTTCTCGGCCGGCAAGAAGAAGTTCCTGCTGGCGAGCTACCTGGCCTGCGTGGTCTTCACCGCCCTGCTCTGGTTCGTCGGACCCGGCGACGTGGTGCTGGGCATGGTGCTGTTCGCGATCGCCAAGGTCTTCTTCTCGACCGGGGAGAACCTGGTGGCCGCCTTCCTCCCCGACATCGCCCCGCCCGAGGACATGGGCAAGGTCTCCGGCTTCGCCTGGTCGCTCGGGTTCCTGGGCGGGATCGCCTGCCTGATGATGTGCCGGCCCTACACCGCGGGCCTGACCGATGCGGCCCAGGCCGACACCACCCGGATGATCCCGCTGGTGGTGGCGGGATTCTTCCTGGTGGCCGGGATCCCGACCTTCCTGTTCGTGAAGCAGCGGGGGACGGCCCGGCCTCTCCTCCACGGGGAGACCTACCTGGGCGTCGGGATGCAGCGCCTCTCCGAGACCGTGAAGCACGTCCGGCAATTGAAGCAGCTGTCGCGGTTCCTGCTGGTCTTCACCGCCTACAACGCCGGACTCTCGGTGGTCGTGTACTTCACGAGCATCTACGCGGAGGCGGAGCTCGGCTTCACCCCCGACGAGATCATGACGTTCTTCCTGGTGATCAACCTGGTGGCGGCGGCCGGGGCCTTCGGCTTCGGCGTCCTCCAGGACAAGATCGGGGCCCGCAAGGCGATCAACCTCACGTTGATCCTGTGGATGATCGGGATCCTGATGGCGTGGGCCTCGACCGAGAAGTCCACGTTCTGGGTGGTGGGAGTGATCGCGGGCCTGGCACTGGGGGCGACCCAGAGCGGGTCCCGGGCCCTGGTCGGCGAGTTCAGTCCCCCCAGCCGCTCGGCGGAGTTCTTCGGGTTCTGGGGCCTGTTCTGGAAGCTCTCCGAGGCCATCGGCCCGCTCGCCTTCGGGTTCCTCTCGGCCTCGATGGGGCGTCGCCCGGCGATCCTCGCCACCCTGGGCTTCTTCGTGGTGGGGTTCCTGGGCATGCTCTTCGTCGACGAGGAAGCCGGCCGGGAAGAAGCCGTGGCCTACGAGCTGGCCACCCGGGCCGAAGAGGCCGAGATGGACTCCCAGACCGTCATCGGTCGCCGGGCTCCCTTCTAGTCCTCGCCTTCCTTCGACCCGCCTCCCATCCTGCCGATGGTTCCCATGGACGACATGCTCGGCCCTTCTCTCCATGGTCTCGTTCGGTCCGGGGTAGGGGGACGGCTCGGGGTGCGCTGGCGCCCGGGAGTCGCCCTGGTCCTGGGGTCGCTCCTGGCGTTCCCGGCGGAGGCCGCACCGCTGGCGGGGACGGTCCACCTCCAGTCCGGGGCGGTCTCGGCCCTCTCGGGTCGGGGCGAGGACGTCGAGATCCGGCGGGGGACCCGCTCGCTCAGGGTCGACGTGGGGGACGAGCTGCGCACCAGCGGGCACGTCGAAGCCGTGTTCATCGCCCATGACGAGACCCAGATGCCTCTCGACCCAGGGGCGGTCTACACGGTCGATGCGGCCGGCGTCTGGCAGGCGGTGGCCGGGGGCCGGACCCGGGTCCTCCAGTTCCGGGTCCCTGCGAAGGCGGCTCCGACCCAGGTGCCGACCGAGCCGACCAAGGCCATGGCGAGGGCCAGGGCCCACGGCGTGATCCGCTACCGGGATGCCCGCGAGAGCAAGGTCGGACTGCTCGACCTCGACCAGGACCTCCATCCCAACAGTTGGCTCGGGGTAGCCCGCGAGGGGAGCATCCTGCTGGCCGCCAACCAGGGCGGGCGTGCCCTCTACCTGGGCCCCGGGGGGCTCAGGGTCCACGAGAAGAGCCTGAGCCTGGAGTCGGGAACCCTGGCGGTGTTGGCGGGCGGCCCGACTTCGGTGGTGCTGGCGCCTTCGTTCTCGGTGGCGGGCGGGCCCGGTGCGATCTACGCGGTCACGGTGAAGGACGGCGTCTCCACGGTGAGGGCGGCGTCGGGCAAGGTGGTGGTCGGTCCCCTGCCGGGAGGGCGCGGCAATCGCCTCGAACTCGCTCCCGGCCAGGCCGCCTCGGCCACCCAGGAAGGCAGGATCCAGGCGGCTCCCGGTCAGGGTACAGCCAAGAACGCCGGCGAGGCGATCCGGGCCGCCCTCTCGTCCTCGGATCCGGCCGCCGCGGCCCGGGCCGTGTCGGCCGCCCTCGAAGGCTCTCCCGTACCTGTCTCCGAGGACCTTCCCCCCAGGCTCGCCCCGACCGAGGCCTCGTCGCCGCGCCCGGCAGCTCCCGCCCAGGCCCCCGCTCCCGCTCCCGAGTGGTCCACCCGGGACCGCCGCGGGCCTCCGGTGCCGGTCTCCGCCTGGAAGGCGAGCGCTGCGCCCCATCCGGCCTTCAGGCCCGGGGAACCGGAGCCCACCTCGCCCCACCATCCGATCTGGACCACGGGCTTCGCCCTGGAGACCCCACCGCTGTCGAGCCGGTGAGGTCCCCGAGGTCCTCGCCTCGTCGGTCACCCGAGGAGGCCGCTCCGGGCGCGCCCTCCCGGCCTTCCCCCGCCTACTCCTCTGCGAGGAAGAGCCAGTGGTCGCCCCGCAGCACCGTGAGGAAGAGGCTGTGGTCGGGCCCCACCGCCTCCATGGCCTGGCGCAGGTCGCGCAGGCTGGAGATCGTGCCGCGCCCGACCTTCTGGATCACGTCCCCTTGCTGGAGCCCGACATCGGCAGCCCGGCTCCCGGGTTCGACCTCGAGCACCACCACGCCCGGGACGTCGGGACCTCGGCCTCGCCCCAACGAGGCGCGCTCGGCGGCCCGGATCCCGAGGTCCGGCAGGCGCACGCCCTCGCTCCGGCTCCCGGCGGGGCTGCGTCCCCCGGCCTTGCCCTCGGTCGCTCCGTAGGCGGCCACCACCGGGGACACCGAGCGGCGGCTGCCGTCCTGCTTCTGGATCTCGAGCAGGATGGGCTGGCCCACCCCGGTCTCCTGGATCTGCTCGACCAGGATGCGCTGGTCGTCGATCACCTGGCCCCGGGACCGGAGCACCACGTCGCCGGCCTCGATCCCCACCTTGGCGGCCGGGCCCTTGGGGACGACCCGGGTGACGTAGACGCCCTGGGGGCTCTTGAGTCCCAGGTGGCGGGCCATGGCGGGGGTCACGTCCTGGAGCTCGACCCCCAGCCAGGTGCGCTGCACCGCCCCGTGTTCCAGGAGGTCCTCGGCGATCTTGTGGGCCAGGTTGATCGGGATCGCGAACCCGAGGCCCTGGCCGGCGGGATTGATGGCCGTGTTGATCCCGATGACCTGACCCTGGAGGTCGAGCAAGGGGCCGCCCGAGTTGCCGGGATTGATGGCGGCGTCGGTCTGGATCAGGTTGAAGTACTCGCGCTCGGGCGAGATCTGGAGATGGCGGCCCAGGGCCGAGACGATCCCGGCGGTGACGGTCTTCGAGAGGCTGAACGGGGAGCCGATGGCGACGGCCCACGAGCCGACCTTGATGCGGGTGGAATCGCCGATCTTGGCGACCTGTTCGGGCGCGAACTTCCCGGGGAAGGCCGGATCGTCGATCTTCAGCAAGGCCAGGTCGTGGGCCGGGTCGAGACCCGCCACCTTGGCCTTGTAGACGTTGCCGTCGCTGACCGTGACCTGGATCTGGTCGGCCGATCCGACCACATGCTCGTTGGTCAGGATGTAGCCGTCGGCGCGATAGACGAAGCCGCTGCCCTCGCCCTGCTTGCGGGGCACCACGTTGTTGGGGCGGCCGAAGAAGAAGCGGTCGTACTGCGGGTCGTAGAAGATCGCGCTCTTCGGGACGTCGAGGGCGGCGATGTGGACCACCGCGTCCTGGACCTTCTCGACCACCCGGGTCACCGCCTCTTGCCAGCCCGGCAGTTCTTCCGCCTGGGACGGGGTGGGGGATCCGATCCCGAGGGCCAGTCCCAGCATCAGGGAAGCCGGACGCCGGAGCCGGGCGCGGGCCCGGTCGGACGAGGTCGAAACGGGAATCATGGGGATCTCCTCCTCGTTCCGTAGGGTAGCAACCGTCGTGCCATTGCCCGTCGACGATGGGGCCCGCTCCAGGAGCGGGATCGCCAGCCAGGAATCGAACCGGCCGACACGATTCGTCCCGGGCCCAGGACAGAATGGCGTGGTGGCTACCCCGGGTCGAGCCGGAGTTCCCCGAGCAGATCGCGGGAGAACGCGGTGCTCGCCTCGCCCGCCAGCTTGGCCAGGGTCGGGGAGTCGGGGTCCAGGGTCCACATGCGTCGGAGCAGGTCCCTTACCCGGTCCACTCCACCGGCCCGATTGGGGGAAGCCAGGCAGGTGGTGGTGAGGTTGGCGAGCGCGGTCAGGTGGGACGGCTCGGCCCGCACCGCCCGCTCCAGGTACTCGATGGCCTCGTCCAGGCGCCCCTCGGCCAGGGAGAGCACGCCCAGATTGTTCAGGGCGTCGCCGCTCGCCGGGTCGACGGTGAGCTCGCGCTGGTAACAGGAGATGGAACGGTCGAGGTCCCGTCGGCTCCGGGCCAGCTTCCGGTAGCAGGCTCCCAGGTGGCAGTTCACGCCTCTGAGGCGCGGGTTGGCGGCCAGGGCCTTCTCGAATTCCCGGATGGCCGGCTCGGTCTCCTGGGCGATCAGGTGCTCGATCCCCCGGAAGTAGGCGCCGGTGAAGTCCAGGTACCCGGCCTGGAAGCGCAGCGCCCGGACTTCCAAGGTCTCGAGTTCCACCAGCGCCACCGCGTAGGTCCCCCCGGAACGCATGAGGGCCCGGCGGAAGGGCACGGTGGAGGCCTCGTCCAGGAAGCTGTGGGAGGAGAGGACGAGCCCGAGGTTGGGGTGGAAGACCCGCATCCGGTAGGCGACACCCAGCTTCTGGAGATGGATGTCGAGGGGACCCGAACCGACCCTCCGTGCCAGGCCGGCGCCATGGCGACCGTGGTAGAGGACGATCAGGGGATAGGGGAAGACCCGGGTCGAGGCGTAGAGCGCGGCGACGGTCGGCTCGTCCCCCTGGTGGGCCCGCAGTTCGTCCAGGAAGCGATGGAGGTGCGACCGTTGCCGGGGCCTGAGGCTGGCCGCCACCCGGAGCCGCCACCGTCTGTCCTCGATGGCGGACGCCAGACGGGCCTCGAACTCCCGCCAGACCGGGACCGGCCCCGAGGCCGATTCGCCCGCCACCTGGAGGACCGCCCGTGCCAGCCTTCCCCGCACCCCTCCGGGGGCGGCTTCCAGGATCCGCGGCAACAATCCGAAGGCCCCATGCAATTCGCTACGGGGTGGAAGGCGGCCCGCCAGGCCGGCGAGATGGGACGTCACCGAGAGCAGCCTGGGCTCGTCCCCGGCAGACGCGAGGTCCACGAGGTCCGACCAGAGCGGGGGGAGCCAGCAGCAGACGAGCTCGGGCTCCGAGGCCAGCAGGGCTGCGCCCCGGGGGCCGGTGACCGCCTGTTCCAGGCTCCCGAGCAAGGGCTCCAGCCACTCGGCGGCAGGCTCCAGGCCGAGGCAGATCCGGAGCAGGCGATAGCCTTCGAGGAAGCGCGCCAGGGCGGGTCGGATCCCGGCCCCACCCCGCGCCAGGCCGATCGCCAGGTAGCGGTGGAGAGCCGCGAACCGCTCCGGCTGGCGGTCGCGGAGCGCCTCCCGGGCCCGGTCCCAGAAGCGTTCGAGGTGGTCGGTGGCGGCCGCGCCCTGGCCCAGCACCCGGCGCAGGAGGCGGCCGTGCCGGGCCAGATCCCCGACCCGCGCTTTCGCCATGGCCTGGTCGAGTACGACCTCCAGGAACTCGGCGGTGGCGCGTCCGGCACGGTCCTGACCCGGGCTCCGGTCGGCGATCCGGTCCAGCACCGCCAACCGGGCGTCGAGGTCGGGGAGGCCGCCTTCCCGGATGAGGCCCAAGGCGAGGCCCGCGATCTGCTCGGGATGGGCCTCCTGGCGAGCCGCCAGCTCCAGTAGCCGTGCGCCTTCGGTGCCTGCGTCCTCGTCCCGGGGGGGGCGCCGGGCCAGGCGCTCGAGCTCGAGGTCGTAGAGCATGGTTCCAGCATGCCATCGACCCCGGGGCGACGGCGCACCAGCCGGACCCGGACCGGCCAAGCCTCGCGGATCCGGCGCGGATTCTCGCGGACGCGCCGGCTCCGGGGGCCTGTTCCTGGACCCGGGCACCCGAATGATGTTGTATGGGAAGGAGTGGGCTCGACCTGTCAGGTTTGCGGGACGGTACTGGCCAGGAACGGGGAGGGCGTCCGCATCTGCCCGACCTGTCGTCAGGGCGCCCACCAGGAGTGCTGGACCCACCTCGGCGGGTGCGTCACTCCGGCCTGCCGGGAAGCGGCCCGCAAGAGCGAGAGCGAAGCCCGGGCCGCCTGCACCACCATGGACCTCCGCCGGGAAGCCCTGGCGCGACGGCGCCTGGGCTGGATCGTGGCCCAGGAGCTCGGAGCCGAGTCCTCGGTCCACCCGGAGGAGATCCGGCTGCGCATGGGTATGGTCGCCTGCGGGGTGGTGGCCTTGACGGCCTGGAGCTACGGGATCGAGCTGGTGGCCCAGGTGTTCGGGGCCTCGGCGTTCCTGATCCTGGGCCTCCTGCTCTCCCACCGCAGGGACCGGAACATGGGAAGGATCCATCGCTGGATCCCGGCCGGGAACGCACCCCCGGTCGGCCTGCGGATCGCCGACTGGATCTTGTGGCTCGACCACGAGAAGGTGGCTGTGGCGATCGCCGACTTCGGGCGCCACAACCTCGGCGAGCCCGAAGACCGCCAGCTCCTGGAGCGGGCGGAGCGGGCCGGGATGGTGGCGGTCGACCGGAGTGCCGACAAGGTCGGCCTCACCGAGGCGGCCCGGAACCTGCTCGAAGAGGCCCGGAGCCGGGTGGCTCCGTCCCTCAGGGAATAGGCGGCCGCCGGGGGCCGAGCGGGGCCGGTGCATCCGGGCGCCACCGTGCCCGGGCTCAGCGGAAGAACAGGATCCAGGTCGGGATCGCGGCCACGAGCACCAGGGCCGCCAGGCACCAGCGCAGGAAGTCAGTGCGGTAGACGACCATGGGATCGAACAGCGGGGGCTCGAACTCCTCGAGCAGACCGGGATCCCGGTGGACCTGCAGCACCAGCTCGGCGATCTCCTTGCCCACCAGGTTCACCACCACCCGGCCGAGCTCCCGGTCGGCGGCCGAAGGCGTACCGAAGTACCCGAGCCGGTCGCCGAGCTCCCGGGCCGCGTTCTCGTCGATCCGGTCGGCCGGGACCATCACGGGCTTCAGCCGCGAGTAGCCGGGATCCACGAGCTCGGGGCGGAGGTAGAGCATCAGGCTCGTCTCCAGGTGGCCGGCGTGCTGGTCGGTCGAGAAGTCGAGGTCGTTGCCGTTGCGGGAGAGCAGCTTGCGCAGGGTGTCGCGGTGGGCGTTGGCCAGCAATCTCCCCAGGACCCGCCCCATGGGGGAGACCATCCGCGACCCATAGCGGGCGTTCACCCGGGAGGCCGCCTCGTCGAGGGCCATCAGGTGTCCCGGGGCGCCGTGGGCGGTGACCACCACGATGTTCCGGAAGTCGTAGGCGGCGAACGAGGCGCCGTAGTCCTCGACCAGGTCGCGCACCGCCCTGCGCCGCACCGGGACCGACCCCAGGTAGTCGAAGGTCTGGGCCCCCAGCGGGATCACCGGGGAGAGGATGGCGGTCCATTCCGGGTTCTCGGTGGCCAGGCGGCGGGCCGCCGAGGCTGCGAAGGCCTGGGCCGAGAAGCAGTCGACCCCGATCGGAAGGTGGGGCCCGTGCTGGTCCAGCGGGGCCACCACCAGGAAGATGGCGGTGCGGTCCCGGTCGACCGCGTCGAGCTGCTTCCAGGAAAGTTCCTCGAGGAAGAGCACCCGCTCGTCCACCGGGCGGAAACTCGACGCCGTGCGGCCCTTGGCCGGGGCGCCGCGGGCCGGCGGTTCGGCCGGAGGGCCCTCGCGGGGGGCGGGGGGCGGCTCGTCGACGAACTCCAGCTCGTCGTCGTCTTCTTCGTCCCTGGCGTCGCCCTGGTCCGCCTCGTCTTCGGCGTCGAGGTCGTCGTCCGCATGGTCCTCGGCCTCGGGGGTGGCGACCGCCGACGCCGCATCCGGCGCGTCCTTGGCCTCGACGGTCGATGGGTCCCCGCTGGCGACGCTCATGCGCTGCTCCAGGGGTTCACGCTACCACATGGCCCCCAGGAACCGGGGGCGGGACTGCCGGGCCGGGACGCGGTACCGTGACGATCCCGGACCGGGAGGCGGACTTGGCCAAGTACCTGGTGACGAGCGCGCTGCCCTACGCCAACGGGCCGATCCACTTCGGCCACGTGGCTGGCGCCTACCTCCCCGCCGACATCTTCGTCCGCTTCCGGCGTCTCTCCGGCGACCAGGTCCTCTACATCTGCGGCACCGACGAGCACGGGGCACCCATCACCGCCAACGCCCGGGCCGCCGGGATGAGCCCCTCCGACTTCACCGCCAAGTGGCATGCGGTGATCAAGTCGACCTTCCAGCGCCTCTCGATCGAGTTCGACGAGTTCAGCCGGACCTCGCTGCCCGGGCACCGGGAGCTCTCCCAGCGGTTCTTCCTGGAGATCGAGAAGAACGGCTACCTGGAGACCCGCCAGGAGGACCAGCCCTACTGCCCGGTCGATCGCATGTTCCTGCCCGACCGCTACCTGGTCGGGACCTGCCCCCGCTGCGGCTACGAGAAGGCCCGGGGGGACGAGTGCCCCAAGTGCGCCCACTGGATCGAGAAGCTCATCGAGCCGCGCTGCAAGCTCTGCGGGACCGCCCCCGAGACCCGGGCCACCTCGCACTGGTACCTCTCGCTCCAGAAGCTCCAGCCCAAGCTCGAGGCCTGGCTGGCGCCGCTCCGGGACAGCTGGAAGGTGAACGTCCTCGCCGAGGTCGACAAGTGGCTGAAGGAAGGCCTGAAGCCACGCGCCATCACCCGGGACCTGGAGTGGGGCGTGCCGGTCCCGCGCCCGGACGCCGAGGGCAAGGTGCTCTACGTCTGGTTCGATGCCCCCATCGGGTACGTGAGCGCCACCATCGAGTGGGCCGCCCGGACCGGCCAGCCGGAGGCATGGAAGGACTGGTGGCACGACCCCGAGGTCAAGCTGCTGCACTTCATCGGCAAGGACAACATCGTCTTCCACACCCTCACCTGGCCGGCGATGCTGATGGCCCAGGACCAGCCCTTCATCCTTCCCGCCAACGTCCCCGCCAACGAGTTCTTCAACCTCGAGGGAGGGAAGTTCTCGACCTCCGAGGGGTGGTACCTGGACCTCGACGATGTCTTCTCCAAGTATCCGACCGACGCATTGCGCTATGCCCTGGCTCGGAATCTCCCCGAGACCGGGGACAGCGAGTGGCGCTGGGATGACTTCCAGGCCAAGGTGAACGCCGAGCTGAACGACGCCTACGGCAACCTGGCCCAGCGTTGCCTCAAGTTCGTCGACGCCCACTTCGGCGGCGCCTTCCCGGCACCCGGGCCCATCGGGGAGCGGGACGCGGCCGAGCTCGAGGCCCTGGCCCAGTGGCCGGCCCTGGTCGGGGAGAGGCTCTCCGAGTTCAGGATCCGGGCCGCCGCCCAGGAGTTCATGGAGCTGGCCCGCCGCGCCAACCGGTACTTCAACGACAAGACCCCGTGGAAGACCCGCACCGCGGATCCCGAGGACTGCAAGACCACCATGCATGTCACGGGGCGGATCCTGGCGGGCCTGGCGATCCTGGGCCAGCCGTTCATGCCCGGCACCTCGCGGAGCCTGTGGCAGCAGCTCGGGTTCGCCCCCGAGGCCATGGACGCGGTCGGGTGGTCCGGGGCCGGCCGGCTCGACCTTCCCACCGGGCAGAAGATCGGCACCATCGCCCCCCTCTTCGAGAAGATCCCGGACGAAGCCATCCGCGCCGAGGTCGAGGCGCTGGAGGCCCGCAAGGCCAAGGCCGCCCGGGCGACCCCGAAAGGTGCGGACCCCGTGGAGACTGACAAGGGCGCGCCCTCCCCGCCTTCCCTCGAACCGTTCGGTGCCACGGTGGCCTACGACGACTTCGCCAAGCTCGACCTCAGGGTCGGCCGCATCGTCGAGGCCGAGGAAGTGCCGAAGTCGAAGAAGCTGCTCAAGCTGCAGGTGGACCTGGGGCTGGAGACCCGGCAGATCCTGGCCGGGCTCAAGGAGTCCTACACGCCCGAGCAGATGAAGGGCCGGAAGGTTGCCGTGCTCGCCAACCTGGCGCCCCGCACCATGATGGGGCTGGTCAGCCAGGGGATGATCCTGGCGGCGACCGATCCCGGCGACCACAAGGCGAGACTGGTGGCGGTGGACGAGAGCCTGCCGCCCGGCGCCAGGATCTCGTGAACGGAGGAAGAGAATGCTGACGAAGCTGACCCGGGGGATCCTGAAGGGCGTGATCGCCATGGCCATGGCCGACGGCGAGCTGCAGGCCGGCGAGCGGGAGATGCTGGCCTTCCTGAAGGAGCGTTTCGACCTCGAGGACGGGGAGCTCGACGAGGCCATCGGCGACGCCAAGCGGCTCGGGATCGACGAGCTCCGCAAGCGGCTCGACCACGACGACCGGGTCACCGTGGCCCAGTACGCGGTCATGGCGGCCTGGGCCGACGGGCATGTCCAGAAGAAGGAACGGAAGTTCCTGGAGGACCTCGAGCACCGGCTCGGCCTCTCGGCGGCCGACATCCGGAGGCTCGAGTCGATGAGCCGGGAGCTGGCGCGGGTCGCCAGCAAGCGGCCGGTGGACGTCGAGGCCTTGAACGACGTGCTCGACTCGTTCCCCTGAGCCTGGTCGGGGGGCGCTGATGGCGGCCGAGAGCCCGGACGAGATCTTCGACAGCCTGCGCCTCGATCCCGGGACGCGGATCGGCCCCTACCGGGTCGAGTCGTTCCTGGCCCGGGGCGGCATGGGCGTGGTGCTCAAGGCCGTCGACGAGAACCTCGGGCGACCGGTCGCCATCAAGCTGATCGACCCCCGCTACGGGGCCGACGAGGAGTTCCGGGCCCGCTTCGAGCGGGAGTGCCGGGTGCTGGCCCAGCTCCGCCACCCCAACGTGGTCACGGTCTACTACCAGGACCAGTGGCAGGGGGCGCCCTACTTCGCCATGGAGCTGGTCTCGGGGGTGAGCCTCCAGCGCCGGCTCGAGGATGCCGGACGGGTCGACTGGCGGACCGGCTCGGGCTGGCTGCAGCAGTGCCTGGAGGCCCTGGAGGCGGCTCGACGCAAGGGGGTGATCCACCGGGACCTGAAGCCCGGGAACATCCTGCTCGACGACGAGGGCCAGGTGCGGATCGTCGATTTCGGCCTGGCCAAGCTGGCCCACCTCTCGTCGAACCTGACCTCGGCCAACGTGTTCGTGGGCACGCCGCTCTACGCCAGCCCCGAGCAGGTGAAGGCCCAGCCGCTCGACTGGCGCTCCGACCTCTACTCGCTCGGGGCCACCTTCTACCACCTGTTCTCGGGTCGGCCGGTCTTCGATCACCCGAGCGTGGCCGAGATCGTGGCCGCCCATGTGCGGGAACCGGCGGGGCCGCTCCGGGACCGGGTGCCGGGGATCCCTGCCGAGCTGGCGGAGCGGATCGACCGGACTCTCGCCAAGGATCCCGCGGCCCGCGGCGCGGACGGGTACTCGGAGTTGGCGGCAGCGGTGGCCAGGATCCGGGCTGCCGCGCCCCTCGTCGAGATCGAGGCCGCGGCCACCAAGGTCGGGAACCCGATCTCGCCGGTGGCCGACACCGTGGTCGCCGCCGAGGCCGGGGTCGATCCGGCCGGCTCGGACCCCGGGGGGCGCGATGCGGTGCGCCCGGGGGCGACGCTGCTGGCCCGATTGCGGCCAGTCGGGCCTTCGCTCGAGAGGCACGACCCGGAGATCCTGGTGGTCCGCTGCGACCGCTTCGAGATCGGACGCCGGACCTCCTGCCCGCTCTTCCTGCCCGACGACCCGGGCAGGCCCCGGATCCCGCGCCGCCTCGGCGAGGTGGTCTGGACCGCGGGCGGCTACCGGCTGCTCTTGGAGGCGAAGCCGGACCAGACCACCGGGGTCGGCCTGCGGTCCGGGAGCGAGCTGGCGCCGGGCCGCCACGAGTTCGTTCCGGGCACCGCGCTCGAGGTCCGGGGCGTGCTCTCGCTCCGGGTCGAGGGGAGCCGCTCCGGTGGTCTCCGCCTCTCGCTCGAGGCCCGTCCGGGGACCGCGGCCGCCAAGGTCCAGGGTCTCTGGTACTGGGTGCTCATGGAGGAGACGATCGAGGCCGGGAGCGGGGTGGGTGCCGGGATCCGGGTGGAAGGCGGGGAGCCCGCCTTCGTGCTCGAGTGGACGGGAGCCGGACTCGCGATCCGCCCCGGGACGGCCCCGGTCACGGCCGGGGGGGACCTCCTGGAAGGCCCCCGGCCGCTCTGCGCGGGGGACCTGATCGAGGGGCCGGGGTTCGGCTTCCGCTATGTTCCCGTGGCCACCGCCGAGGAGCTCTGGACCGAGTAGGTCCCGGGGGGTGGCCGGGAGGCGGGATTCGTGGTCCGTGGCCTGTGGCGCTCGCCCGCCCGCGGTACCATGGAAGGGACTTCTGCTGGAGGTCCGCGACGTGAGCATCGCCAAGCGAGGGATCGACATCCTCGGTGTCCCCATGGACCTCGGGTCGGGACGCCGGGGAGTCGACATGGGACCCTCGGCCCTGCGCACCGCCCGCCTGGGCGCCAAGCTGAAGGCGCTCGGGTACGACGTGGTCGACCGGGGCGACGTCGATGTCGACGTGGTGGAGACCCAGGAGATGGGGCGGGAGTCCTGCCGCTACCTCCGCAGCATCGTGGACGCGTGCAGCCGGCTCTGCGAGATGGTGGCCGAGACCCTGGAGCGGGGCCGCATGCCGGTGATCCTGGGCGGCGACCACTCGATCAACGCCGGGACCATGGCGGCCTACAAGCGGGTCTTCGGGCCCCGCAAGGAGAAGATCGGGCTGGTCTGGATCGACGCCCACGCCGACATGAACACGCCCCAGACCACGCCCTCGGGGAACGTCCACGGGATGCCGCTGGCGGTCGCCATCGGCCAGGGCGTCCCGGAGCTGACCGAACTGGGCGCCCCGAGTCCCCATGTTCACCCGGAGAGCGTGGCCCTGATCGGGATCCGGGACGTGGATGATCCCGAGAAGGGGAACGTCCGGGCCAGCCGGGTCCGGGCCTATCCCATGCGCGACCTCGACGAACGCGGGGTCGCCGAGGTGATGCGGGAAGCGCTCCGCCACGTGCGGAAGAACACCGCCGGGTTCGTGGTGACGCTGGACGCGGATGCCCTCGATCCCGAGATCGCTCCCGGGGTGGGGACACCCGTCAAGGGCGGCATCAGCTATCGCGAGGCCCACCTGATGATGGAGATCGTGGCCGAGACCGAGGGCCTGCTCGGGTTCGAGCTGACCGAGGTGAACCCGCTGCTCGACATGAACAACCGCACCGCGGAGATCATGGTCGAGCTGGTCCAGAGCGCCTTCGGCAAGACCATCCTGTAGAGGAGGATGCCCATGTCGCCCCTTCGCCCGAGCCGCTGGCTCGCCCTTCTGCTGCTGGCCTCGCCCCTGACCGCGGGACTGAACCTCGACGTGCGCTCCGACGAGCCGTGCAAGGTCTACCTGGGAGACGAGTACCTGGGCGACACCCCTCTGATCCTGAAGGACGTGGTCCCGGGGGCGCATCGGGTGATTTTCGAAAGTGTGCGCACCGGGGAGCGCAAGGAGTTCGCGGCCTACTCCCCCTCGGTCGCCACCACCGAGAAGGTGCTCTACGCCAAGTTCCTGCCCCATTCGGTACCTCCGGCCCTCGAGACCTTGCAGCCGGCGCCGGTCTACGTGCCGGTGGCCCGGCCCCCGGCTCCCCGGCGCTGGGAGACCTCCACGGTGCAGCCGGTGGCCATCTCGGAGCCTCCTCCCCGCAAGGAGAGCCGGGGCAAGACCCATACCCGGAACACCCTGCTGGGCCTGACCGCGGCCAGCCAGATCATGAACCAGGACAAGAAGGACAAGGTCCGCCAGCGCAACGTGGGCGCCGGCCTGATCATCCTGAACGAGCTGTTCCGGAAGTGATCGGACCCTAGCGTTCGCCGGGGTACCTTCGCCCCGAGTGAGCGCCCCTCCGCAGCCCGGACCCGATGCCGACGACGACGTCGCCGGGCTGGCCCGCGTCGCCCAGGGCTACTTCTTCCTCCTGATGCTCGGCTACTACGTGCTCAAGCCGATCCGGGAGTCGCTGTTCCTGGGGTCCCATGGCAGCGCCAACCTGCCGGTGGCCCACCTCGGGGTCCTGGCGGTGACCCTGTTCGCGTTCCGGATCTACGCCGGATGGGTGCGGACGCTCCCGGGTCCGGCCGCGGTCCGGCTCGTCAACGGGGGATTCCTCTCCTGCATCGTCGGGTTCTGGATCGTGGCCATGGTGGTGGGCGAGGACCCGGTGGTGCGCCCGGTGCTGGCCGGTGCCTACTTCGTGTGGGCCAGCCTGTTCTCGACCTTCGCCACCTCGCTCTTCTGGGCTCTGTGCTCGGCCCGCTTCACGCCCGCCCAGGGGAGTCGCCACTACGGCCGGATCGCGGCCGCCGGGATCCTGGGTGCCATGGCAGGAGGCCTGCTCACCCGGCTGCTGGCCCAGCGCATCGGCACCCTCCAGCTCCTGCTGCTGGCCGCGGTCCTGCTCTCGCCCTTGCTCGGCCTGGGGGCCCGCCTGGTGCGCGGCACGGCCCCCCTGGCAACGGCCGGTGGTGCCCGCAAGGGGGACGGGGCCGGCTCCACCGATGCCTTGGCCAGGACCACCCGGGATCCCTACCTGGTGGATCTGGCGCTGCTGGTGGTCCTGACCATCCTGGCCACCGCTCTCGACGACTACCGCTGCGTCCGGGTGATCGAGGCTGCGGTCGCGGAACAGGACGCCCGGACCGCCTTCTTCGGTTCCCTCTACTTCACGACCAATCTGGTGGGCGTGGTGCTGGGGGGGATCGTGGCCGGCCCGGTCCAGATGCGTTGGGGACCGCTTCCCGGGCTGGCGTTGCACAGCCTGCTCCTGGTGCTCGGAGCCGGTCTGGTGCACGGCAGTCCGACCCTGGGGGTCGTCTACTTCGACCTGGCGGCCCACATGGCGGTGTCGTATTCGATCTTCCAGTCCTCCCGGGAGCTCCTCTTCGTGCCCTGCGAACCGGAGGCCCGCATGGTGTTCAAGGGACTGGTCGACACCTTCTGCTTCCGGCTCGGGGGGGCCCTGGCGGCCTGCTTCATGCTGCTCCTCGATCCGGCCCGGGCCCTGGTGCCGCTGTCGGTGGCGATCGCCGTGGCGGCGTCTGCCAAGCTCCTGCTGTCGGTGCGGCTGGCCCGGGCTTATGCCGCCCGGATCAGAGCGAGCGGCGGCGGGTCTACCCTGGGGGTGGAGGTCCGCCGCCCTTGACCGGAGGCCGTTCCCGCTCCAGGACCCGCTCCCCGGAGGATCGCTCCTCCGAGCAGGGGCTCCTCGTCTCCCGGCTGCGCGAGCGACGGGAGCGGGCCGGCTGGACCCAGGCCGACCTGGCACGCCGGGGCGGGGTGACCCGCCAGGCGCTCTCCGCCATCGAGGCGGGTCGCTACCTCCCCAACACCGCGGTAGCGCTGCGCCTGGCCGGCGCCCTGGGCTGCCGGGTGGAGGAGCTCTTCGCCCTGGGCGACGATCCGGCTCCTGGTCACCCGGTCTGCCTGGCCGGCGAGGCGTCCCCGGGGGCTCGGTTGGTCCTGGCCCGGGTAGGGGATCGGCTGGTGGGGCACCCGGTGGACGACCCCTCCGCCGCCTCCGGGGGGTTGCGGGAGGCCGACGGGATCCTCCGCTCGGGGACCCGGGCCGAGTGCTGGATCGACCCGGGCGAGGTGGAGCGGACGGTGCTGCTCCTGGGGTGCGACCCGGCGCTCGACCTGGTGCAGCGCCATCTCGATCGCCGCCGCCCCGATGTGAGGATCCGCAGCGTGAACGCCTCGAGCGGGCGGGCGCTGGAGCTGCTGGCCTCGGGTCTGGCCCACCTGGCCGGGACCCACCTGGTCGATCCGGGGGGAGCCCCCGACCTCTCGCCGGCCCGGCGGGCCCTGGCCGCGACCGGCGGGCGCATCCACGCCTTCGCCCGCTGGGAGCAAGGCCTGGTGACGGCGCCGGGGAACCCCCTCGGGATCCGCGGCGTGGCCGACCTCTTCCGTCCGGGATTGCGGTTCGCCAGTCGGCCCCCGGGGACCGGGAGCCGGCGGCTCCTCGACCTGCTCCTCGAGAGGGAGGGGATCGATCCGGGGAGTCTCCTGCCGACCGGGACCGGACTCGACAGCCACCAGGCGGTGTGCCAGGCCGTGGCGCTGGGCGCGGCGGATGCAGGGATCGCGGTCGAGTCGTTGGCCCGGTTGCACGGGCTCGGCTTCGTGCCTCTGGCGGAGGTGAGGTTCGACCTGGCGGTGCCGTCGCCCTTCGCCGACCATCCCGCGACTTCGGCCCTGTGGGAAGCCCTGGCCGAGACCGGGGTCCGACGCAGCCTGGCGGCCCTGCCCGGCTACCGCGTCGAGGGCGTGGGCGAGCTGGTCGAGGTCGTGCCGAAGGCCCGGTCCAGGTAGCAGCCGGGGGCCGGGCCGGGCCAGGAGATCGGAAGTCTCCCGAGTCTCGGCGGGTGTCGGGGGCACTGCACATGAGATTCCCGCCGCTCGCGCCCGGACCCGTGAACCCGCATCGTTATCGAGAATTCCACTCGGGCATGATCCCTGCATGCGGGAGACCGGACCCGAGGGAGTTGTTTGGCGTCCCGAAGCTCCGGCACCCCGATCCCGTTCGTCGCCCGCGTCCGGCGTCGGTCGCGAGTCCGCTCCCGGCTCCTGGTCTTCCTCCTCGTCTTCGGGCTCCCCCTGGGAGGCTGCAAGGGCAACGCTGCCCAGATCCTGCCGGTGATCGCCATGATCGTGGCCCAGCTGGCGGCGGCCTCCTCGGGCAACGCCGGGATGAGCCAGCCGGGCATGACCCCGACCTCGATGATCCCGGGGTCGAGCATGACCCCCAGCGGGTTCCCCGGGTCCAACGTCCCCGGCTTCGGTCCCTCCACCTCGGGAGTTCCGGGCGGGATCCCCGGGTTCGACACTACCGGGCTCACCCCCGGAGCGGCGGCCACCAACGGACGCTCCTTCTTCAAGAACCTGCCGCTCCCCCAGGGCTCCTGGAAGGTCGGTCCCAACGGCCACTTCTACGACTGCCGGGGCGGCGGCTGCACCCGTCCCCACCACGGCAACGACCTCCACGCCAAGGCCGGGACCCCGATCTTCGCGGTCTCCGACGGGGTGGTGTCACGGGTGAAGTACGACGGCGGGGGCTACCACTGGTACATCGTGGTGAAGCACCAGGACCGCTCGTCCAACGGCCGCACCTACAACACCCTCTACGGCCACGTCG
This sequence comes from uncultured bacterium, assembly GCA_964403795.1. Classification (GTDB taxonomy): domain Bacteria; phylum Muiribacteriota; class UBA6191; order CAZXTJ01; family CAYOHP01; genus CAYOHP01. Next base: position 53,088 of record CAYOHP010000024.1, read on the forward strand.
ACGTGGCCTCCGGCATCCAGGAAGGCGCCCAGGTCCGGGCCGGCCAGCAGATCGCCAGCGTCAGCGCCAAAGAGGTGTCGAGCCCCCACTGCCACTTCGAGGTCCTGATCGACGACGGGGACTGGAAGGGCACTCCGGTCGACCCCAACAACTACGCCGACTTCCACCCCAAGGGCGCCCGGGGCGAGACGGTGTACGCGGGTAGTCCGCCGCTGGGGCGCGGGCTGGTCTGAGGGGGATCCTGGCAAGCCTCCCCGGGGCTCCGCTGGCGGCCTTCCCCTGCCTTGTCCGGAGCGGGTCGCTGGGCTTCCCGTCGGACGCGTCCGCATGCTAGTTTCGACCCTCGGGGCCTGCCTTGCGGGCCCGCAGAGGATCGAGGAGTCGAGTATGCAGAAGCTCCGTCCGATGCCCCTTCGCGCCTTCGTGCTCTCGTTCGGCGCGTCCTTCCTGGTCGGCTCCTCCGGGCTGTCGGCCGCCCCGCTCCACATGGTCAAGGTGGCCGAGGCCGATTGGGCCCGGGCCTCCACCGTGCTCTCGGGCTACGAGGTGGCGGTCGACGAGGCGGTGCTGGCGGTGGCCGACGACGCCGAGCGCGCCCGGCTCGAGTCGGGCGGCGTCGCCGTGCAAGTCCTCGACTCGAACGACGACCCGGCGCTGCGCTGGTATGTGGTCGACCTCCAGGGGCGGGGCCTGCATTCCCGCTCGCTCCGCCATCTGGCACCCGCCGAGCCGGGCCAGCTCCCCGCCGGCTTCGGACCCGCCGTCTTCCAGGACCGGGACCGGGCGGTGCTGCGCCTCGACGAGGCACGGGCCCACGAGCTCCACGAGTCGGGGTACGAGCTCTTCGAAGCCCGCACCTCGGGCGCACCGGCGGCCGCCTACTCCACCCGGCGCCAGGAGACCCTCGGGTTCTGGGCCGCCGATCCGCTCGAGGTCGCCGATCCCGCCCCGGTGCTGGCGGCCCTGGAGCCGGCCCGGCGCAAGCTCGACCACGAGTACCTGGTGAACCTCGGCACCCGCCACTACGCCCAGGAGGGAGGCCGGCTGGCGGCCCAGTTCATGAAGCAGCGCCTCCAGGATGCCGGGCTCGCCGCCGAGTTCCACGACTTCGTCTACCGGGGCGTGAACCTCCAGAACGTGGTCGCCACCCTGCCCGGCGAGGACCCGGCGGCGCCGGCGGTGATCATCTCGGCCCATATGGACTCGATCCGGCTCTGGGGTGGCACCGACAAGGCCCCGGGGGCCGACGACAACGCCTCGGGCAGCTCGGCGCTCCTCTCGGTGGCCCGGGCCATGGCGAGGTTCAAGTTCGAGCGCAGCGTGCGCTTCCTCGCCTTCCACGCCGAGGAGGTCGGCTTGATCGGCTCCAAGGCCTACGCCGACATGGTGGCGGCCCGGGGCGACCAGCTCGCCGGGGTCCTCAACATGGACATGCTCGGCTACGGCGGCGGCAAGATGGAGGTCATCGGCGACGGGCCCTCCACCGAGCTCGTGAACCGCATCAAGGCCGTGGGCCAGCCGGTGACCAGCCTGGAGGTCATCCCCACCGTGAAGCCCGAGTTCTGGTACTCCGACCACAGCTCGTTCTGGCGCAAGGGCTACGCCGCGGTGCTGATCTCGGAAGAGCTCGACAACTTCAATCCCCACATCCACACTCTGAAGGACACCTTCGACAAGATCTCGGCGGAGCGCATCGACCAGAGCCTCCGGGTGACCGTGGCCGCGGCCTCGGCGCTCGCCGGTCTGGTCGGTCCCCGGTGAGGCGGTCGGGGGGAAGGCAGGGAGGGCGCACCATGGCACGGATCGTCTGCCGGACCGCCCAGAGGTTCCTGGTCGGCCTGGGGCTGGCACTCGCCGCCACGGCCTCGCCCGGTGGTCCCTCGGCGCCGGCCTCCGGTGACCGGATGCGGGCCTTCACCGTCGACGTGGGCACCGGGCTGGGGATGTACTTCGAGCTGCCCGGCGGCCCCGAAGGTCGCCCCTGGCGCATCGTCTACGACACCGGCAAGGGCCAGTCGAGCGGCACCGACAACGACATGGTGAGCTTCCTGGTCTCGCCAACGGTCGGCCTGAAGCCGGCCTCCGAGGGCTTCGAGGGCGACGTCATCGATTACTTCGTGCTCTCCCATCCGCACGAGGACCACTTCAACGGGGCGATCGCGGTCTTCGAGAGCTTCGACGTCCGCAACGTGATCGAGTCGAAGCAGATCCTGAACCTCCGCTACCTGGCGCGTTTCAAGGTCTCCGCCATGCAGGAGATCCTGGCCGCCCGCGAGCGGGGCCTGGAGAGCCGCTACTACGTGGTGGCCCTGCCGTATCCCAACGGCTTCGACCAGCCCCGCGACGGCCAGCCCTTCGACGAGTACGAGCTGGTGGAAGGTTTCCTCCCCGGGTACCTGAAGGGGAAGGTCGACCCCAGGAAGGGTCAAGGGAAGGTACGCTTCCCCTTCGGGCCCGACCAGGTGGCGCAACCCGTCGAGGTTCCCGTGAACGAGCTGATCAAGGACGAGCGGGTCCTGAAGAAGCTCGACCCCGAGTTCGTCGAGGGAGTGATGCCGATCGACGTGCTCCCGGTCGGCACCCAGTTCGCGCTGGGGCGGGAGGGCGGCTTCACGGTCCTCCACGGCGACACGGTGGCGGCTCTCGATCCGGAGAACGTCCACGACGAGAGCTACCGGGCCTCCACTCCCTACTACCGGGAAGCGGACCTGAACGACAGCTCGGTCGCCATCCGGGTCCATTACAAGGCCACCAGCATCATGGTTCCCGGCGATGCCGAGGGTCGCGACAAGCGCCCCTCGTCCATGCTGCACCTGGCCGACCTGTTCGGGACCGGTGAGGACGAGGACGCCTACACCGCCGAGGAGATGGCCAGCTACCTCCGGATGGACCGCCCCGAAGGCGAACGTCTGCCCCTGCTCCCCGGGTTCGAGCGCTACGTGATGGCGGGCGCCGAGATGCTCGAGCTGTTCGACTCGGGGTACGTCACGCTGGACCGGGTCACCCCCGAAGACCTCGAGGTCGCCCACGGCGACAAGGAATGGACCATCAAGGCCAAGAAGTTCGAGAGCCCGGGCGACGTCCCCGACGGCATCATCGGGTGGGCCAAGGGAGGCGGCAAGCGGCGGGAGACGGTGCATCCCGAGTGGAAGGAGCGGCTGCTCCGGCTCCACCAGGACCTGGCCTTGAACCGCCAGAAGATGGAGTCGCTGCGCAACCGGTTCCTGGGTTGGCTGAAGGGCGCCAAGCCCCGGCTCGACAAGGACGGCAAGAGCTTCCGGCTGATCTGGGACAAGCCGGTCTACACCATCACCAACCTGGTGAACATCACCGAGCGGGTCTTCTACGTGGACCCTTCGCTGGCCAACCTGCTCGCCGGGTTCGTGCTCCGTTCCGACGAGTTCCTCGACTACCTGGCGCCCGAGGACCGCAGCCAGTGGGCCAAGCGGGGCGAGCGCCACATGCTCGACGTGGCCGACCAGATCAAGGCCGAGTCCGGGATCGACATCCTCAAGAGCGACGTGCTGGTGTTCGGTCACCACGGCTCGTTCACCTCGGGCTCGCTCGGGTTCGTGCTCCGGGTGGATCCCAACGTCGGGATCATCTCGGCCGACGACAAGAACTACACCGGCTCCACGCTGCCCGACTTCTCGGCCCTGTTCTGGAACATGAACAGCCACCATCCCAAGGCCCGGGCGTTACTCCACTCGCTCTTCTTCCACGCCGACCTGCTGGCCAGGAAGCGCGGTGAGCCGGTCGACGGGTACGCCGAGCGCAACCGCTACTCGCAGTCGGCGGCCCGGGTGTTCCGGCGGCGCCGGCGCTGGCCGATCCCGCTGTGGCGGACCGACTTCAACGACGACCTCACCAACGTGAACACCCTGACCGACAACATCGCCATCGAGACCGACGGGTCGGCGCCGATCTGGGCCTTTGCCCGGCACATCGGGAAGGACGGCAAGGACGCCCTGCCCGAGGACGCCGCTGCCAACCCCGACCGCTACCGCTACTGGTCCCAGGAGCTGGTGGGGAGCCATCCCGCCGGCTCGCCCGAGATCCGGCCCCATGACCCCAGCGGGGTGATCCGCACCTTCGCGGTCGAGGACCGCCTCGAGGAGTCCATGGCCCTGCGCGGCATCATGCCGGCACCCCGCAGCGAACTCGAGGAACTCGCCGATGAGTCCTACGAGGACTGGACGCACGACCACGAGTAGTCCGGAGGGGGCACCCCCCGCATCCGAGGTCTGCACCCTGTCAGCGGGCGGGCGCGACTGGCGTGGAGCTCTTCGTCAGGTAGGCCGCGTAGGCCTCGTCGAAGTGGTCGCGCTGGTCGTCGGTCAGGGTCTCGACCAGGTGGCGGTAGGCGTCAGGTGCGGGCCGCGGCGCGGCGAACGGGCCCTCGGGGGGCAGAGGCCCCGGGTCGATCCGGGACGTGCCCGGAGAAGCCGCGCCCGCCACGGACGCCGCCTGGGGGCGGTCTTCGGCGTCGGCCTCCATCCCCTCCCTGAGATGCTGGAGCAGCAGGGCTACCGTGAGGGTCCCGGCGATGGTGAGGGCCGCCACCGGGAAGCCGGAGAGGCCCATGGCGGCGAGCGTGACCTTGAGGGCGGTGGCGGTCGCCACCTGCACTCCGATGGCAGCCCAGTCGGCGTTCGCGAGGTTGCCGGAGCCGATCTCCCAGCCCACGAAGCCGGCGGCCATCAAGGCGGCCTGGCCGAGCACCGGGCCGAGCGGGAGCAGGGGGACGAGGTGGGCCACGATCCCGACCGTCACGAAGTCGCCGATCAGGCCGCCGACGACCTTGCGGTTGACCAGGTCCTCGACCTCGAGACGGTCCTCGCCGGCGGCTTGCAGGGCGAGCTGGGAGCCCGCAACCAGGAAGGGGGTCGCCAAGGCCCACCCCCCTGCATTCTCGCCCACCTTGCGGGCGGTCTCGGCCCAGGCCGGGGCGCTCCCGCCTTCGGCCAGGAGCCGGGCCGCCGGTGCCGCCAGATGCAGGAGCGCTGCCAGCAGGCAGGTCCAGCTCCCGGTTCGGCGTCGCATGCGGGGCTCCTCCCGGCCGGCGGTCCGGCCGCGGCGGGCGTGCGGTGCCCCACCAGTCTAAGGACGCGGCGACGTTCGTCGAGCCCATGGTCCTGCGAGGAAACCCACGCCCTACGGCCCTCGACCGGGGGGCGACTCTGGCCTACCCTGGTCCGGGGGTCGGGCCAGGGTGGGTCGGCGCCCGGCGACCCCCGGAGTGGGGAGCGATGTTCCTCTTCGAATCGGTCTGGGTCCTGTTCGCGATCTTCCTCTCCAGCCTGTTCTGGGCCGGGACCGGCCACCTGCTCTGGCTCTTCTACTCCTTCCTCTGGCGGAGCGGGATCTCCCTCCTGGGGGTGGGGAAGAAGGAACCGGTCGTGGTCGCCACACCCGGGGCCGACGAAGGCCTGTTCGGCCGGCTGACGACCGTGCTGGCCCGACAGGGCCTCCGGCTGGTCGGGGTGCTCGGCGCCTTCCTGGCGCTCTGGGGCTTCTTCTGGCTCCTCGGGGACCTGGTGGCCGACCAGGCCCTCCAGCGACGGATCCAGCTCGCCGCCTTGATGGTGCTGACCCTGGCGCTGCTGGTGGCCGGATACCGGATCCGGGTGGCCAGCGAGGACCTGCTGGGGACCGGTCTGCTCTGCCTGGGCTTCTGGATGATCCCGATCGACGCCTGGTTCTACGAGGTCTACATCCTGGGGTACTCGACCCGGTCGGCGTGGCAGCTCTTCGGGGCCCTGTCCGTGCTGGGTGCCTTCCTCGTGAACCGGACCGGCAGCCGGACCTTCGGATGGATGACTCCGCCCTGCCTGCTGGCCTCGATCCTCCTGATGGGGGACAAGTTCCGCTGGCCTGTCGAGCAGCTCGCCTGGGTGGCATCGGTGATCGGCCCGGGGTTCCTGGCCATGGCGCGCTGGACCGGGACGGACCCTGCCTCCCGGGCGCACCGGTGTACCAGCTCGCTCCTGGTCTGTGCCATGGTCTCGCCGGTGATCGCGCTGGGCGCCCTGGCCTCCTCCAGTCCCGAGGTCGCCCCCTGGCTGCCGCTGGCGGTGGCGGTGGCCGGCAGCGGGACGGTGGCGGCGGTTGCCTATCTGGTCTCGGACCTGCGTGGGCTCCTGCTGCTGGTGCCCTATCACGTCTTCCTGTTCCAGGAGGTCTTCCACCGCTATTCGGTGGACTACGGCTCGCTCGGGCTGCTGGCGGCCGCGCTGGGTCTGGCCCTCCTGGCCCTGGAGCGGACCCGACGTCGGGGAGCCGAGCGTCGCCGGGGCCTCGATCCCTGGTGTTCGGTGCCGGCCCTGACGCTGCTGCTGGCGGCCGTGGTGGGGGACGGGACCATGCTCGCCCTGCTGGTCTCCCGGATCGCCGGACTCCGGATCCCCGATGTGGCGGGTCTGGCACCCGAGGCGATGGGGGGAGCCTGGGCCGAGATCCAGCGCGGCGTCTTCTACCTGTCGCGCCTCGATCCCGCCCTGGACAGGCTGGCGGTCTCGGGCCTGCTCGCCGCCTCCGGGATCGCCTACCTGGGAGGCCAGGTTCCGATCCCGTTGTTCTGCTACGGGGCGGGGATTCCGTTGGTCACTGGACTCGTCTCGCTGGTGGCTCGACTCCGTCCCGCCGAGATCTGGTTCGAGTCCTATGCCGGGTACTTCGGGTGCCTGACCCTGGTGCTGGTGGCCTCCGGCCTGGCGCTGCGTTCGGGATCCTTGCGCTGGGCTGCGCAGGGATTGGCCGCCGCGGCCCACCTGTTGGCGCCTCCCACCTACCTGTTGGCCGGGGTCCGGATCTGGCGCCCCGAAGCGCCCCCCGAGTGGTACCTGCAACTGGTTCCCGTGGTGATGGGGTTCCAGTGCCTGTTCCACGCCCGGGCCACCGGACGGTATCCGAACCTGGGTCGCATCGGAGCCGTGTTGGCCGCCTTCCCATGGCCCTTCGTGATCCTGGCGCTCTCGTATCGGGAGGCGCCCGGGATGCTGCCTTGGCTGGTCACCGGGGGCCTGGTGATCGGGGGCTGCCTGCTCTTCGACGGCCTGCACCGGAGCGACCTCGGTGTGGCCGTGGCGGGAGGACTCGGGCTGGCGGGCACGGTGCTCGCGGCGGCCATCCGGGTCGGCCAGGGCGAGGTGATGGCCAAGCTGGTGGTGGTGGTCTTCGGGCTGGTGCTGCTCTGGGCCGGGTCGCGCTCGCGCAAGGAGACCGGGGCCCTGGTGTGTCTGCTGGCGTTGGCCGGGGTGGCGGGCGGCGAGCCGGTGCGGCGGCGGTTGGATCGCGAGCGGGTCGAGGCCCTCGGGGCCGCCAATCCCGACGATCCGATGATCCGGGTGGTGCTGGCCGCCTCGGGCTGGACGGTGCCTCCCGAGGCGTCGGGAGAGGTGCTCGGGAGGCGGCTCCAGGAGCACCTCTCGGCCCTGAGCGGGATCGCCTCGGCAGCCGCTGCGCTGCAACTGGTGGCGACCCCCCTACGGTTGGAGGTGCCGGCCCGGGCGAGGGCCAGCGATCGTCTCGGGTGGCAGAGGGACGTGGCGCCCCGGAGTCTCGACTTCACGGGCCTGGCACGTCGCCTTCCCGGGTCCCCGGTCCTCCCCCCTCGGGCCGGCGATCGGCTGGAGGACGTCCCTGCCGATCTCTTCCATCTGCGGTTCGAGGGCGCCGCCTCCCTGGCCCGGATCCTGGCGTTCTACCGGGAGCGGGGGCGGACGATCCTGGCGGTGACGGCTCCCGGGCTCGCCCTTCCCGATCCCGGGACGGCGTTCGCGCGGGCCACCGGAGTGGGCCTGGTCGAGGCCGCCGCGGGCTGCCGGAGGGGCGCCTTGGTGTTCGGGGACCCGGCGCTGGGACTGGCTCCCGATCTGGTGGTGGTGCTCGAGTTCCCGGACGAGGCCGCCGCCGGGAAGGCCCACTCCGGGCTGTCGGGCCGGGTGGGTGCCGGGCTCCTGAAGCGGGACCGGGAGCTCCTGGTGATCGGGACGGTGGCGAGCCGGGTGGCCAGGATCGCGGACTTCGTGGGGCGCCCACCCTCCGGGGAGGCCCTTTCCCACGAACCCGACTTCCGCTATGCCAGCCTGCTCCCGCTCCCGGGCCCCGACGGCCGGCTCTTCGTGTCCGAGGCGGTAGTGCGGAGGTTGATCTCGTACCGGTCGTGGGTGGCGACCAACCGACGCCTCGACTGCCTGGCCGAACTCGCCGATCTCGAGGCGGCCATCGCCTTCGGGAGGAGCAGCGGCAGACCCCTTCCCGAGGAGGCCGGGAAGGCCCGGACCGAGGCCCTGCACCGGAAGTGGATCCGGGACGTGGTCCCGTGCCGGTCCGGCGGGACTCTCGGCTCCTCGCCCGAGGGACTGCCTCGCTGCTCCTTGCATGGCGACCGCCGGAAGCCGGAACCGTTGGACGATGCGGCGATCGAGGGCGTGTACCCCGAGGAAGCCCAGGGCTACCGCAACTTCCAGTGGCGGTACCAGTCGCTCTACTCGACCTGGATCGACCCGATCTCGGTGGGGATCACTGCGGGCGAGCGCAGGGTGGAACTCCGGACCGCCATCCTCCCGGTGGCGCGGCTGCCGTTCTACCGCAGCCTCCGGGCCGTGTCCGAGGAGCAGCCCGTGGCCTCGGGAACCCTGGGCCTGCCGCCCGGCACCGACCAGGCGATGGCCGCCGTGGCGGTCCGACTGCCCACCGATCGCCATCCCGCCTGGCGCTCCTGGTCCGGGATGTTCCGACGGTACTACTGGCGCGAGCCGGCGCTGTGGAAGCTGGACTCGGCGCTCGAACCGAATCCCTTCGGGGAGGCGGCCGGCTTCGTGCTCATGCCCGGCGACCCGGGGTTCCTGGCGTCCCCCGACCGCCTCTGGAAGGACGAGACGCCTCCCCCGGTGGCGGCCTGGCGCGAGGTGTCGGATCCCGCCCGCGCCGGGGCCTACCTGGAGACCCTGGTGGGAGGGCGCGGTCATCGCACTCTGGCAGGGGGCGGGACGGCCTACGGCTTCCGGGTCTTCGGACGCCGGTGGTTGCACGCCGCGGTGGGGAACCGGGGGGTCGTGCTGGCGACCGCGCCGGAGCGACTCGAGACCCTGGTGGCGGCTGCGCCCTCGAGCGGGGTCCTCCCCGACGGGAGCGCGTGGGCGAGGATCCGGCCGGCGCGCCTCTGGGAGGCCGGCGGGAACTACCGGAGCCTGGCGGGAGGACTCCTGGGTCCCCAGTGCCGGAAGCTCCGGGCCTCGGTCCAGAACCTGATCGACCTCGGTCTTCCTTGGCCAGCCGGTCCTGTGGCGTGGCCGCAGGGCGAGCCGTTCCTGGCTCCCGATGCGGCCTGTCCTGCAGGAGGTCGGCTGGAGACCAGGGCCGGGACGATCGCCTGCACGCTCCATGGAGTCACCAGAGCCGAGACCGAGGCGTCGCCGGTACCGGGATCGCCCCTCGATCGCATGATCACCTCGTTCGACTCCCTCGAACTCGAGATCTCTGCCCAGGCGGATGCCATCTGGACCCGGGTGGTGTTCGAGTAGAAAACGCCTGCATGCGCTTGACGCGACCGGGTGTCGGCGACGACAATGGAATCATGCAGGCCTTCTCCATGCGTACCGGCCGCCCCCCGCGTCGGGCCCTCTCGGGTCTCTCGCTGTGCGTGCGCGGTTTCGCAGGGAGTACCAGGGCGCACCTTTGGGGACCCCCCAAACCAGTGCGCGATCCCGCGGGTCTGTAGCCGAGCGAGCGTCCCCCGGACCGGTCCCGGACCCGCTCCCCGCCCTGGAGGCACCAGGGCCCCCGCAGGATCGCGCACCACCCCCTCCAGGGACCGGTAGCGGCCGGCGTCGCATGACGCCGCAGCACCGGAGGTCTGCTTCATGGCACGCGGAGCGCAGAATGCGTTGCATGTTCTCCCGGGGCGCGAGGAAGTCGGGGGACCCTGGACCCTCGAAGACGAGCGCGCCGTTCATCTCCTGGCGTCGAGCCTTGCCCTCTACGCCCCCTCGGGCGCCGAGGGTTCCTATCCCTCGGTCGTCGGAGAGGCGCTCCAGGCCCGTGGCTTCTCGCATGTGGCCGAGACGTCCTTCGGGCTTCTCGGGTCGCTGGGAGAGGGCGAGCGGACCGTCCTGCTGATGGCCCGGTTGGGCAGCTCGATGGGGTGGTTCCCGAGCCGGGTCGATCGCCAGGTCCTCTCGGGACGAGGGGTCACCGACTCCAAGGGGCCGCTCGCCATGATGATCGAGGCCGCCACCCGGGTCTCGGCCAGGGCTCGTCGCAGCCTGCGGATCGTGGTCGTGGGACTGCTCGATGGGGAGACCCCGAGCTTCCAGTGCCCGGGGGAGCTCGTCGGCGTGGTGGTCGGCGAGCCCACCGGCTCCTCCCGGATCGGCTGTTCCCGATGGGGGCGGGTCCGCCTGCGCTTCCATGTGGACGTGCCCCGACCTCGCCGGGGAGTGGTGGCGGTCTCGGCCAGCGAGCGGGCGACCGGCTGGTGGCAGCGCCTGGTGGCGGCCCGGACCCGGGACGAAGAGCAGGTTCGCACCCGCCTCCTCTCGGTGGCCTGCGGGTCCGATCCCTTCCTCGACGAGGCGGTGCTCGAAGCCGAGGTCACCACCTCGGAGCGGGTCGAGCTGGACCGCATCCAGGCCGATGCCCTGCTGCTCGCCCGGGAACTCGGGGGAAGGGTGGAGATCCGCGACCTCGAACTCCCGGTCGTGGGCTCGAATGGGGGGGCCCTGGTCCACGCCTTCGCGGCCGGGGGGATCCGCCCCGAGGACGATGATTCGGCGGCGGCCAGCCTGATGGCGCGGGCCGCTTCGTGGTGCCCGGGGGTACCCGTGGTGGCCTACGGGCCAGCCGATGGTTGCCCCGAGGATCCGGTCCGGGAAGAGATCGCCACCGACGAGTACCTGGACGCGATCCGGAGCCTCACCGCCACCCTCGAGAAGCTCGCCGCCGGGTAGTCGTCGGGGTCAGGCCCTCAGTGCCCGCCGCAGCACCCGTGCTCGCGGTCCTGGGGCTTCGCCTGCGCCGGTGAGGTCCGGGAAGCAGACGGAGCGGTACCGCAGGCGGCCGCGCCCGGGGTCTCGGTGCGGTTCCAGGGGGCCTGGGCGAGCACCATGGCGAGCGGGCAGGTCCCGGTGACCCCGGCGAACACGAGTCCGGCACCGAACAGCCCGGGCACCACCAGGAACCCGGGGTGGAGGGCCACCCCGAGCAGGGTGCAGGCCAGGATCGAGGTCCCGACCGTGATCTGGACCTGCCGATCGATGCCCAGTCGCTTCCTCCCGGTGACCGCGGGAAGACCGGCGGCGGTCCAGGCCAGCATCCCGCCTTCCAGGACCCGTGCCGGGCGGCCGCGGCTCTTCAGGGTCTCGGCGGCCTGGGTGGCCCGGATGCCGCTCCGGCAGACCAGCGTCACCTTGGCCTCGCAGGGGAGCTCGCCGATCCGCCGTTCCAACTCGCCGAGCGGGATATGGCGGGCCCCGGCGATGTGCTCGGAGCCGAACTCGAGAGGCTCCCTCACGTCCACGATTTCGGCGGCACCGGCATCGAGCTCGGCTGCCAGCTGGGTGGGAGAGATGCACTCGATCATGGTCCAGGACTCCTTCGCCCCCACGCCGAACGTTACCACCGGGTTTCGGGGACGAGGAAACCCACCCCGAGGGGGTGGGCTCCGGGCGAAAGGTCGAGTCGACGGCTACTGGACCGCGGGCCGGACGTTCCGCAGGTCGAGCGGCCAGACCTGGTGCATCGGGACCCGGTGGAAGTCCTTGTAGGCGGGACCCCACTTGGCGCTGTCGGTGAGCAACCAGGCGTCCTCGAAGGGATCCCTCGGGGTCTCGATCGCCTGGACCGAACCCTCGTCGACGGCCGCGTGGAGGATCTTCAGGAAGCCCTCGCGCCCGAGGTCCCAGTCGCCCCGGGACTTGCCGGTGAAGTGGTCTGCGAAGGAGTTCTGCAGGGTCTGCCATCGGGTCGCCGAGGCCTGGTCCATGGCACTGCCCTCGACCTTCCAGTCCTGCATCCGGAACAGCCACGAGTCGAAGAACCCGGCCACCAGGCCGCCGTCGACGCCTTGCATGGCTCCGGCCTGGCCCGGGGCTCCCTCCCGGAGCAGCCAGCGCGGGCTCTTGGCCGGCCAGGTCCGATCCGGCTCGGTGAGCGAGAGGACCCGCTTGGCCGTCTCCTCCAGGCTGATCCGGCTCCCGGGCTCGACCGTCGGCGTGGTGCCGAAGGCCATGGCCCGCCTGAGCTCGCCATACATGGCGGTGGCGAAGGGACGCCGGAGGCCCCGGCTGCCCGTGAGGCGACGGGTCTCGGCCAGGGTGGTCTCGTCCATGCACTCGACGGGCGAGAGCCAGGGGATCGAGACGAAGGAGGCGCGCTGCGAGGGCTTGGTGTGGCTGCAGTCCACCTGGTAGACGCGGCCGGTCCCCTCCTTGGCAGGTCGGACCAGGATCACCTCGAGCCGAGCGGAGAGCGGCCGGGTGAACCCGGCGTCGGGATCGGAGCGGGAAATCCCGATGGACCGGGCGATCCCTTCCCAGGGGTCGAAGCCGGGCGAGACTCCGGTACCGGTACCTGGGGACTGCCCGAGAGGCGCGTCGGTGGACTGTCCGAAGGCGGGCACCAGGGGAAGGCCGAGGAGGAGGGCGAAGGCCAGGCGGCGAGAAGCCATGGTTCCGTTCCTGTTCGATATCGGACGGAGCGCCGGGGGCTGGGTGCGAGGGCCTCCCGAGCCGGCGGGCCGTGGGATCGAGGTGGATTCGTGGGCGGTTTGCACGAAGCAAGACCTGGGCCATCGTGAGGCGCGGCCTGGACGTCGCTTCAGGAGCGGCGTCGGCCGGACACCGGACGATGCCTCGGGTCTCGCTGATCCAGGTCTGCGACTTCCCGGGGCGTCTCGGGAGTCTCGGAGCCCCCTCCGATCCTCACACCGTCTCGCCGCCGCAGCTCGACCCGGCGCCGGCCGTGCACCCGAAGCAATGGCGCCCGACCATGATCGAGCGGGCTTCCAGGGCCGCCAGGTCGAAGTCGCGGATGTGCTGGGGGGCCCCGGGTTCCAGACGCAGGTCGAGCATCTGGTTGAAGTCGCAATCGTAGAGGTGGCCGTCCCAGCCCACCGACAGCATGGTCCGGCACATCACCGCGGCCGCGGCCGCCGGGTTGAAGGCCTGGACGAGTTGCTGCAGGTACTCCTCCAGGTTGCCGGAAGAGGCCAGCCACTCGAGGTAGCGGGAGATCGGCATGTTGGTGATCGAGTAGAGGGCGTCGAACACGATCCCATGGTGGGCGTGCAGCTCCCGCTTCCACTCCGACTCGAGCGAGGCTTGCGAGCCCGGGAGGAAGGCGCCCACCGGGTTGGTCACCAGGACCAGGCGCAATCCGGAGCGGCCGTCGCCGTAGCCCAGGGCGTTCAGCCGCTTCAGGGCCGTGATCGAGGTCTCGTACACGCCCTCGCCCCGCTGGCGATCGGTGCTGAGCGCCCGGTAGTGGGGCAGCGAACAGATGATCTCGACCCGGTGCTCCGCCAGGAACTCGGCGAGGCCCCGCTGGCTCGGGAGCTCGAGCACGGTCAGGTTGCAGCGGTCCATGACGTGCCGGCCCAGGGCCCGACAGCGCTCCACCAGCCATCGGAAGTCGGGATTCAGCTCGGGCGCGCCCCCGGTGATGTCGACCACCGGGATGGCGGACCGCTCCAGGGCGGCCAGGCAGTACCCCATGGTCTCGCGGGTCATGCGCTCGGTGCGGTCGGGACCGGCGTCGACGTGGCAGTGGCGGCAGACCTGATTGCAGAGCTTCCCGACATTGATCTGGAGGGTGTTCACGCTGGTCGGGACGAGCGGCCAGAGTCCCGCCGAGGCCATCGCCTCGGGGAACTCGCGAGGGAGCGGAACCTGGCGGAGCAGGCTCTCCTGGGTCGCAGGGTCGGCCAGCGGCTCTCCCCGTCCGGCGAGCGAGATCGAGGTGCGCCGGGTCGCCTTGGCGTCGGGACTCACATGCCCAGCTTCGCGCAATGGTTGCGCATCTGCACGCCGTGGACCAGTGAGGCCCCACCCCGGATGGCGGAGGCGACGTGTACCGCCTCGGTCATCTCGTCGAGGTCGGAGCCCTTCTCCAGGGCGTCCCGGGAGTAGGCGTCGATGCAGTAGGGGCACTGGACGGCATGGGCCACGGCCAGTGCGATCAGCGACTTCTCGCGGGCCGTCAGCGCCCCGTCCTGGAAGACCGCGGTGTACCAGGCGAAGAATTTCTCGGCCAGCTCGGGACGGTTCTTGCCGATCTCCCCGAACTTCGGGAGGTCGTGGGAGTCGTAGTAGTGGGAGTGCATGGGTACCTCCGGGGGTTCGGGAGCCAGAGTACCCTCGGACCGGCGCCTGGTCGCCGGGAGGTTCCATGCAGCGTCCCCCGCACTCCTTTCGTCCCTGGCTCGGCGCGGTCGTCGCCCTGGTCCTGGCCAGTGCGTCCCCTGCCGAGGAGCCCAGGGGCAACTCTCCTCCCACGTCCCGTCTCGACGTCGCGATCGTCTCGAGGGTCATGGACGACTGGCACCAGGCCGCTTCGGTGGCGGACGGCGCCCGGTACTTCGGGCACTTCGCCCCCGACGGCGTCTTCCTCGGGACCGATGACTCGGAACGCTGGACCGTGGAGCAGTTCCGCGCCTATGCCGAACCGTACTTCTCCAAGGGCCAGGGCTGGACCTACCTGGCCCGGGACCGTCACGTCATGGTCTCGGCCGACCGGTCGATGGCCTGGCTCGACGAGAAGCTCGACAACGAGGCCTACGGCCGCTTGCGCGGCACCGGCGTCCTGCGTCGGACCGATGGTCGCTGGCGGATCGTCCACTACAGCATGAGCTTCCCGATCCCCAACGGGACTACCCGCGAGGTGGTCGCGCTGGTCAAGGGGGGGAAGGCGCCCAGCGCTCCCTGAGCCGATTCCGGAGGCCCTCCCGGCCGAGGGAGGATCTCGGAACGCAGGAGCCGGGTTTCGGAGCTTACGGGAACCGTAACGATTCCTGGCTGCGTTCTTGCGGCTGTTCGTCTTCATCCAGGTGCCGTGACGAGGAGGGGAAGGGCATCGGAGGGAGGTCGGATGGCACGCAGGAGCGAGGTTCGGCAGAGGTCGGGATCCGCGAGAGGCAGGTTTCTCGGGGTGACGGCCGTCGCCATGGTCCTGGCGCAGGCGTCGTCGCCGGTCCGAGGAGGTTGGGACCGGGGCAAGGGCGAGAGGCTGGCAAGGGAAGCGGAGGGATCACCGGGGACGCGGCTCGTCTTGGGTCCGGGCGCCATGTTGTCTTACCGGATACGTACCACGGTGGTGCCGCCCCGCATCCCCTTCCTGTCCTCCGGCCGCACCATCACCCTGGAATCGCTGCCCGAGTTCTACGTCCTGGGCCTCGACGAGACCGGGTATCGGGTGCGGACCAAGGTGACCTCCACGGCCGAGGGCAGGACCCTTCCGGTAGTAGCGCTCGACTGGGGTGATTTCGGGCTCGACGACCGGGGAGGTCGCCTCCCTGCCGAGCCTGGACCCGGATCGATCGAACTCGCCAACGCTTCCCAGCTCTTCCGGGACCTCCGGAACCAGTTCCCGGACGGCAGCGGGTTCGAGGAGCGGAAGTGGTTCTACTTCTACGACTCGGGATTCGGCGTCCCCCGGATGCATGTGGACATCCGCTATTCGGAGCGACGGCTCGACCCGGGCACCGGCCAGGTCCATTACCGCATGGAGATCACCGAGACGCCGGAGGAGAGGGCGCAACGGAGGGGATTCCGGGCCAGCGGCGAATTGGTCCTGGATGGCCTGGGGCGTCTGCAGAGGATCCGGGCCAAGGGGGAGGTCTGGAAGCGGATCGTCTTCATGAGGCTGGCCGCGGCCACGACCTACGAGGTCGATCTCCTCTCCTGCAGCGATCCGAGCAGGGGGACCCAGCGTCGCTAGGCGCAGGCCTCATTCGGCCGACCGCCCGGCATGGGGGGGACGGGATCGGTCCACCGGGCGCCGGGGCCATGACGCGACCGGACCCCGGTCATGACGCGGCTGCGTCGCGACCGGGGCCCGGGCGGTCGGTGGCCGTGGGGGCGTCCCGTGCGGGGACCCTCCTCGGCCTGCCTGACGCTCAGTAGCGGTAGAACTCGGGCTTGTAGGGCCCCTCCACCGGGATCCCGAGGTAGTCGGCCTGGTCCTTGGTGAGGACGGTGAGGTCGACGCCGAGCTTGGCGAGATGGAGGCGGGCCACCTTCTCGTCGAGCTTCTTGGGGAGCATGTAGACCTTCTTCTCGTAGTTCTTGTGGTTCAGCCACAGCTCGATCTGGGCCGTGACCTGGTTGGAGAAGCTGGTCGACATCACGAACGAGGGGTGACCGGTGCCGCAGCCCAGGTTCACCAGCCGGCCCCGGGCCAGCACGATCAGGCTCTTGCCGCTCGGGAACACGAACTCGTCGACCTGGGGCTTGATGTTCACTTCCTTGATGCCCTTGGTCTTCTCCAGGTAGGCGATGTCGATCTCGAGGTCGAAGTGCCCGATGTTGCAGAGGATGGCCTTGTCCTTCATGGCCTCCATGTGGGCACCGGTGACGATCGCCTTGCACCCGGTGGCGGTGACGAAGATGTCGCCGAGGGAGGCGACGTCGTCCATGCGGCGGACCTCGTAGCCCTCCATGGCGGCCTGCAGGGCGTTGATCGGGTCGATCTCGGTGACGATCACCCGGGCGCCGTAGCTGCGGAGCGACTGGGCGCAGCCCTTGCCGACGTCGCCGAAGCCGGCGACCACGGCCACCTTGCCCGCGAGCATGATGTCGGTGGCCCGCTTGATGCCGTCGACCAGCGACTCGCGGCAACCGTAGAGGTTGTCGAACTTCGACTTGGTGACCGAGTCGTTGACGTTGATCGCGG